>JAKOVD010000075.1 GCA_029782215.1 Chloroflexota bacterium | reverse complement strand
GGGCCGCCGGAACAGGGACTCCCGCGAGCTTAGCGCGAATGGACGTCGAGCGCCGCGAAGAAGAACGCCACTTCGGCGCGCGCCGTCTCGGCGCCGTCGGAGCCGTGCACCGCATTGGCGTCGATGCTGTCGGCGAAGTCGGCGCGGATCGTGCCCGGCGCGGCCTTCTTCGGATCGGTGGCGCCCATCAGGTCGCGGTTCTTCTGGATCGCGTTCTCGCCTTCGAGCACCTGGATCATGACCGGCCCGGAGGTCATGAACTCGACCAGGTCCTTGAAGAAGGGACGCTCCCGATGCACGGCGTAGAAAGCCCCCGCCTGCTCGCGGGACAAATGCATCATCCGCGCGGCGATGACCTTCAGGCCAGCGCCTTCGAAACGCGAATAGATCTGGCCGATGACGTTCTTGGCCACGGCATCCGGCTTGATGATGGAGAGGGTCCGTTCGACAGCCATTTGGTTTCCCGAAGGTCGGAAGTGGTGAAAATCGCTTGACTGATTTCCGGGGAGGCGCCGCCCACCCGTTCCGGCCGGCAGCTGCGGCCTCGACGCTCTACGGGTCGCCGGCCCCCGAATGAAACAGGGCACAGACTGGTCACGGCCTGGAATATCCAGCAAAATGAGTGACTTGTGTCACTTAATTATGCCAGTTTCTCAGCATCTGACCAGCATCTGGCCAGCATTTCGCCAGAACTCAGGTTAACTTGTAAGTTTAACACAGCCGGCTGACAAAAGCTCTGTACCGGGCAGCGACCGGGTGGCATGATGCCGGGCGTTGCGGTGGGAGACCTTCGTCCCCATGTCCGGTCGAGACTTACTGGCCGACGCTGGCCGCTTTTCTGGAGGCAACACGCATGGCATACGAGCAAAACCAACTGGGCACGCGCGGGTTCGGCGCAACGGGGGGCGTCCTCGAGACCGCCAGCCGTAACCGGGTTCTCCGCAACACCTACTGGCTGCTCGCGCTGTCGATGGTTCCCACGGTGCTGGGCGCCTGGATCGGCGTGCAGACCGGCTTCCGGTTCTTCGCCGGCTCGCCGTTCGTCGGCCTGCTGGTGTTCCTCGGCGTCGCGTTCGGCTTCTTCTACGCGATCGAGCGCTTCAAGAACAGCGGC
>JAKOVD010000069.1 GCA_029782215.1 Chloroflexota bacterium | reverse complement strand
TCGTCCGCCTCGCGGGCCAAGCGCCACACCGGCGCTCGCGCCTCAGCTCAAACGTTAGGCCTCATGTCCGCCAGTCCCGAGTACGCAGCCGCCGCTCGCATCGTGGAAGCACTTCGCGCTGCGTTTCCCGAGCAGGCCACACAGATTGACGAGGCACTCGCTCAAGGCGGGTACGAAGACGCGCCCCACACCTGGGTTGAGCATTTCTCGCAATTCACCACAGACGCAATCAGACGCGGCGAATACTCAACCGCAACGGCTCAGTTGAACCTTGTATCTAGGCTGCTCGCCGCGGGTGATGAGCCAACCTTGCGCTGCATAGATGTTGCCTACGTCGAGTCCCTGATGTGGGACATCAAAGACGACAGGCTCAAGCGTGAAGGCTGGAAGCTGATACCTGAGAATCTCAGGAAGCTCTACGTCGCGATGTGGGGGCAACAGCCTTTCATGCGGGTCAAGCAATGAGGCCTAACCCTTCGCTGGAGCCGACTCGCACCGGCATGGCACTTGGCCCGCGAGGCGCTCTGGTCTATCGTCCGCCTCGCGGGCCAAGCGCCACACCGGCGCTCGCGCCTCAGCTCAAACGTTAGGCAGCAGGTTGCAGCGCTTGGGTGCTCGCCATCACCGCTGGGCGGCAGTCGCCGCCGAAGACCGAATGCCCTTCTTCCCCTCGCCGCAGTGGCGGTTCGCGTCAGCAAGGGTTTGTCTTTCTGGCTTCGCGGCCAAGGCGTTCGCAGCGTTGGCTCAGTCTCCGGGTACTTCGCGCGCAGCAATGTCTTCACTCGGACTCGCGTTGACGGCCTCTCCAGCGTTGGCTCTTCGGCCTCGCCTGCAACTGGTGCTCACGGGCTCTGCCCTCAATTCCAGGTCGTCGGGCGGTTGCTCAAGCGCGGGCGCGTCTGCAAGCAGCGGCAAGTTCAGCGCCGGTGGCGGCCACTCCCTGCATCGAAGCTTCAGCGGTCGCTGCTCAAGTCATCGCTTGCTCGGCAGCAGCCCTGGCTCCCTCCAAAGGCTGCTGCCTAACCCTTCGCTCGTGGGGACTGCCACCGGCAAGCCGCTTGGCCCGCGCGCCGGTGTGGTTCATCATCCGTCCCGCGGGCCAAGCGCCTTCCCGGCGTCAGCCCCTCAGCTCAAACGTTAGGCCTCAGACTCGTGCCGATCAATCGCATCACCGCTCTGCAGAACCTCGTCGCGTACGCACTACCGCTGGAACCGGCGCTGGAAGTTCTCTCGCAAGAGCCTTGGGACTGTGAGCAACCGCTCGTTCGCTTCACAGCGAAAGACGTATCGGCGGTCTTGCACCGCTACCTGCGTGGCGAACTTACCGCAGAGCAAGTCACTGATTGGGCTGATCTACTGGAATGCCGAGAAGACGTTGCCCCGGTGGCAGGCCAAGAGAACTTGGCCGAGGTATTGTTTCGCCTTGCGAATCCGGAACTACGAGAACCCATCACTCCCGCTCTCGTGCGCTTCGTCGAGCGTGAACTCCAGCCTTGGTTGCTCTAGTCGCGGCGGGGGTCATGTGTCCGCTCGGAACTGAGGCCTAACCCTTCGCTCGAGCCGACCCGCTCCGGCAAGGCACCCTGGCCGCCAAGGCCGCAGTAGCATGTTGCCCTTGTCGGCCAGGGCGCCTTGCCTCCACGGTCGGCTCAGCTCAAACGTTAGGCCTCAGAAACCAACACATGCGTCGTCTGCCGCTTCTCTGCGCAATCTTGCTCTCGGCGTGTAGCAAGCTACCACTTGATCTACCCGCAACTGAAGCAGCCAACGTCGTCATCCTTGAACCGTCGCATACGCCGGGCAACTTCGTCCTGGCTCCAAACTCCCCCAAGCATCAACGGTTGCGCGAGTGGCTTGCAGGCAATCAGTACGGTTGGGCAGAGTACCTTGCCACCGAGCCGGCGGTCGGAGTAGTCATTTCAACATCCAACGGTCGCCTTCACTTCACCGGCAACCTCGCATTGGCCTGCCCCGGCCAGAGCGCTTGCCTCCAGAAGGCGATTGAACCTTCAGCCTATGCGTTTCTACTTGAGCCGTAGCCCTGTGCGCCATTCCACCATCGGCCGTCGGCCCCGCGAACTGAGGCCTAACCCTTCGCTCGAGCGGACCTCCACCGGCTTGGCCCTTGGGCCGCGAGGCCGTGCTGTCTATCATCGGCCTCGCGGCCCAAGGGCCAACCCGGCGGGGTCCGCTCAGCTCAAACGTTAGGCATCATCCAAACACCGCATGCCTTCGCTGGACGACAAGATCCCACCTCCGATCGTCGGCGCTCTGGTGGGCTTGGCCATGTGGCTCGTCGCCTCCGTCGGGCCAGCGGCGGCAGTGAGTCCTTGGGTCAGGTACATCGCTATGGCAGCCCTTGTGGCTACTGGCTTGGCATTCGACCTTCTGGGGCTGCTTGCTTTCCGCGCGTCAAAGACAACGGCCAATCCTCTGCGCCCTCAGCGAGCTTCAGCCCTGGTTACCGGCGGCGTCTATCGGATCACCAGGAACCCCATGTACGTCGGCATGTGCTTTCTCTTGCTGGCTTGGGCTGTCTATCTGTCAGCGCTTCTGCCGTTCGCCGGCCCTATCGTCTTCGTGCTCTACATCACCCGCTTCCAAATCAAACCCGAGGAGTTGGCGCTTCGTCGCCTGTTCGGTGAGCAGTACACGCAATACATGGCTCAGGTCAGGCGTTGGCTGTGATGCCTAACCCTTCGCTCGTGGGGACTGCCACCGGGAAGGCACTTGGCCCGCGCACCGGCCAGTGTCATCATCCGTTGCGCGGGCCAAGCGCCTTCCCGGCGTCAGCCCCTCAGCTCAAACGTTAGGGCGCATGAACAACAGCCCGTCTCCCTCTCTACCCGCCTTTGCCGAACTCGCCGCAGCCTTCTGCCACTGGTGCGAGTCCGGCTCGCTGGGATCTGCTCCAGAGCATGCGATTTCGAGTTGGTTTGCGCGTCTGTACGCTGGCGGACTCGCGCTCTCAGAGGTTGATGGCGAAGACAACGCTCCTAATGCCTGCGCAGCCGATACATCGGCCGGAGAACTGACTATCGCGCCCATCCGTGGCTACTACTACAGAGAGATCTTCAATCCACGGCCAGAGCTAGATGAAGTGCCTTGCATCGGTGATGTCGGTGACGACCTGCTGGACACCTACAAGGACATAAAGCGAGGCTTGGTGCTCTTTGAGTCGGGCTTCCCACGAGCGGCCGAATGGGAATGGGCGTTCCACTTTCGCGTTCATTGGGGTCGCCACGCTGCTGGTGGTCTGTTGGCGCTGCATTGCATGGTCCACTCAGGCCTCGCCGAAGAAGATGCGCCCTAACCCTTCGCTGGAGCCGACTCGCACCGGCATGGCACTTGGCCCGCTTCCCGGAGTGGTTCATCATCCGTCCAGCGGGCCAAGCGCCACGCCGGCGCTCGCGCCTCAGCTCAAACGTTAGGCCGCATGAAGAAGCGAGTGCGCGTAGTCCAACTTGGCCTCAAAGACGAAGCCGAGTTCATCTCTGCCGCACTGGCAAGCCGCGATTTGCATGGTCAGTGGGTCAGTCCGCCCACCACACGAGCAGCCTTCCGCGCAAAGGTCAAGCGACTCGAAGGCTCCGCCAATCTCGCTTACTGCATCCGTCGCTCGGACGACGAGGCGCTGGTGGGCTATGTCGAGATCACACAGATCGTTCGCGGTCCCTTCTGCAGCGCCTATCTCGGCTACTACGCATTCGCTGAACATGCGCGTCAGGGGCTCATGGCCGAGGGGCTCAAGCAAATCGTGCGGTTGGCCTTTACCAAACTCAAGCTGCATCGGTTGGAGGCGAACATTCAGCCCGAGAACCTGGCTTCCATCGCCCTCGTCCGGTCGTGCGGCTTTCACAGCGAAGGCTTCTCGCCGCGGTATCTCAAGATCCGTGGCCGCTGGCGCGACCATGAGCGCTGGGCCATCCTGGCCTCCTAGCCTGGCAATGCGGCCTACCCCTTCGCTGGAGCCGACCTCCACCGGCTTGGCTCTTGGGCCGCGAGGCTCTCAGGCTTATGCTCCGCCTCGCGGCCCAAGCCCCAATCCGGCGGCGTCGGCTCAGCTCAAACGGTTAGGCGGCGCAGCCCTCCGCGATTGCAGTGCACGGCGAGTTCTGGCATTGTTCGGCTACACAATCCAAGAAGAGGGAGCTGCTATGGAGTTCTTCTCGGACGTTCTGTTCGCCGTCGCGGCCCTACTCGTTTTCGCTTATTCGCTGCAGCTTCGCACTGCGATTGAACCCAACAACTGGGTTCGCGTTTGCATCGGCTTCATGGGACTCAGTTTTGCTCTCTACGCAGCGAGCACCTTTTCCTCGGCCCAAACCGCATCTTCTGCACAGTTGTTTGCGTTCGCGTGCTACTTGCTTGGCTCCATCGGTGGTGCCCTCGCTGCAGTAACGCTGCGGCGAGGCAATTGGAAGGTGTTGGGCCTCACGCCGGGTTGGGAGCGTAGCTCTAGCTCCGCCAAGTAGCGCCTCGGCACGTGCGCGTAGTCTTGTAACCGCGCAGCTGCCCAACCAGCGCCGCCTAACCCTTCGCTGGAGCCGACTCGCACCGGCATGGCACTTGGCCCGCCTCCCGGTGTGGTACATCATCCGTCCGGCGGGCCAAGCACCATACCGGCGCTCGCGCCTCAGCTCAAACGTTAGGCAGCACCAAGCACCATCGTCGGTACTCGCCGGCGTCCTTGCGGCGGCAGTCGCCGCCAAAGACCAAATGCAAGTCGGTTTTGGTTGTTCGCGCGAAAGAATCGTCCGCGCCTTGGTTCAGCCACCAGCGAACCAGCCTCGCTGCGGTAGCAAGCTCCAAGTTCATGGCCCAGTCGGCGCCACTCGCTCGCGTCGGGTCGCCGGCCGCCAATCAGTTCAGGTCACTGTTGTCGCCCGGCGCGTCCACGCCGAGAGGAAGTCCAAATTCGGTGTGGTGTCGCGCGCATCGGGTCAAGTGGCGTCGCAGTCATGCGTGCTACTGGCTCGTCGGCCAGGCGTGGCAAGTCCGGTTCAATCCTTGCGAGTTCCGGCCGCAGCCGGTGCTCGCCACCAAGCGCTGCCTAACCCTTCGCTCGTGGGGACTGCCACCGGCAAGCCGCTTGGCCCGCGCGCCGGCCAGTGTCATCATCCGCCTCGCGGGCCAAGCGCCTTCCCGGCGTCAGCCCCTCGGCTCAAACGTTAGGCGGCATAGGGCCACTCGCGTTCACGCCAAATGACGAAGATCCAAGCCGTCACGGATCGCCTCTCCGGCTCGCTCAAAGACTTCTCCTTACCAGGCGAAGAGCGCTCAATATCCTGGCGCGTGCGCGACTGGAACTCCTTTGCGGAAGAGTACATGGTCGCGGCCACGTGTCTCCACGAACAAGACGATCTTCGCGTTCGTGCGCGCCTGCAGGTATCAGGTCACTCGGTCGAGTGTGCGCTCAAGGCGTGCCTCGCGAGCACCAATGCTCCCGTCCCCGGTACTCACGATCTCACTAGCTTGTGCAGCCAGGTGGAGAACGCCGGCTTTCACGTCACGGAGTTGCAGGCAATTGCGCTCTTCCAGCTATCGCTTCACTACTTTCGTGACATCGGAACCGGGACCAAGTTCAAGGCGCGGTATCCCACCGAGAAGGCAGAAGCAAAGCGAGCGCCAGTTCCAGAGCACCAAGCACTATCGGAGCTGGTTGAGTCACTTCGCACTCAATCCCTGCGCAAGATTGGCGATGCCGCCTAACCCTTCGCTGGAGCCGACTCGCACCGGCATGGCACTTGGCCCGCGAGGCGCTCTGGTCTATCGTCCGCCTCGCGGGCCAAGCGCCACACCGGCGCTCGCGCCTCAGCTCAAACGTTAGGCAGCACACAATCCCACGCCATGCTCTCACCAGTAATCGTCGCGCTCGACTTCCCCACCAAAGCAGAAGCCATGGCGCTTGTCTCTGTGCTCGGAGATGAAGCTTCCTCTTACAAGGTCGGCTTGCAACTACTCGCAGAGGAGGGGCCACAAGTTGTTCGCGATCTGGTCGCCAAGGGCAAGCACGTCTTTCTGGATCTCAAGATTCATGAAATTCCGAACTCCGTCACCGGTGCGATTCGCGCTGCAGGCAAGCTCGGTGTGTCGCTGGTCACCGTGCACGCTTCTGGCGGTGCCGCCGTGCTGCGCGCTGCAGTAGCAGCAGCCGCTCCCTTTCCGCAGTTGAAGGTGCTTGCGCTCACCGTCATCACAAGTCTTGCCGACAACGACCTCCCGGAGATCGGGTTGCCACCATCGGTTCGAGAGCAGGTAGAACGCCTTGCCGCGCTCGCCGGCCGTTGCGGCTGCCATGGCGTGGTGGCCTCCGCTAACGAGGCTGCGTATCTCAAGGCCAACTTGCCGAGCACCATGCTCATCGTCACGCCTGGCATTCAGTTGGAAGGCACTTCATCCAACGATCAAGCTCGCGTCGCAACTCCAGCGCGGGCGCACGCGTTCGGCGCAACGCACATAGTCGTCGGCCGCTCCATTGCACAAGCGGCCAACCCGCAAGCCGCGCTCAGAGCCGCCCTCATCGGTATGCGGGCCGCGAGTGCTGCCTAACCCTTCGCTGGAGCCGACTCGCACCAGCATGGCACTTGGCCCGCCTCCTGGAGTGGTACATCATCCATCCGGCGGGCCAAGCACCATACCGGCGCTCGCGCCTCAGCTCAAACGTTAGCCATCAGAGGCAACTCCGCATCAGCGCCACGCGCACTTTGATAGCACTTTCTGCTATCATCTCACTGTGAACGCCCGACACCGCAAGACGCTCAACGCGATCTTCGCCAAGCCCACGCTTGCGTCCATCGTCTTTGCCGACATTGAGGCGCTGATCAAGGCGCTCGGCGGCACGGTCTCCGAGCGCGAGGGCTCGCGCGTCAAGATCGAACTTGCGGGTCATCAGTGGCGGTGTCATCGGCCACATCCGGGCAAGGAGGCCAAGCGGTACCAGGTGGAAGAAGCTCGAGAGCTTCTCGAGCGTGCAGGAGTGAATCCATGAACACGATGAACCACGGTGGTTATACGGCTCGCATCGAGTTCGACGAGCGGGACAACATCTTTGTCGGTCGCATCCTTGGTCTGCGCAGCATCATCAGCTTCCACGGCGAAACCGTTGCTCAGCTGCGCCGGGAGTTTGCAGCTGCGGTAAAGGACTACCTGCGCGACTGCGAAGAACAGGGAGTGGAGCCTGAGAAGCCCGCTTCCGGCAAGCTTCTGCTGCGGGTGCCACCGGAAATCCACAGCCGTGCGCTCGTTGCGGCTCAAGCCAAGGGCAAGAGCCTGAACCAGTGGGCTACGGAAGCCCTTCAGCGCGCGGTCGCTGATGGCTAACCCTTCGCTCAACCGGACACGCCACGGCATGGCACCCTGGCCGCGAGGCGCTGTCTCTCATCATCCGCCTCGCGGCCAGGGCACCATGCCGCGGCGCGCCGGTTAGCTCAAACGTTAGGCAGCACTTTGGGTCTGTGCAGGTGCTCGCCAGCACCGCTGGGGCGGCGGTCGCCGCCAAAGACCAAAGGCCGCGTCTGCCAAGGCTCGCGGCTGGCTCGCAGCAGAATCGATGCTCTAAGCACCGGAGGCGTCAATGGCCATCGAGTTGAACCGCGAGGCGAGAGCTCAAGCTGTCTCCTCCATCGAGCGCTACTTCACCGAAGAACTTGATCAACGCATCGGGAACATTGCCGCCAGCGCTCTACTGAGCTTCTTCCTCGAAGAAGTCGGTCCTCTCATCTACAACCAAGCTGTCAGCCAGGTGCAGGAGCGCCTGCAAGAGCGCATCCAGGAGCTCGACATCGAGTTCAACGAAGAGGAGTTCCAGTATTGGCAGCGCCGTCAAGCGCCTGGCAAGCCAAAGCGCTAAGCCCCGAGCGGTGCTGCCTAACCCTTCGCTCAAGCGGGACTGCCACCGGCAAGGCACTTGGCCCGCGCACCGGCCAGTGCCATCATCCGCTGCGCGGGCCAAGCGCCTTCCCGGCGTCAGCCCCTTAGCTCAAACGTTAGGGCTCACAAGCCACCTGCAGAGCCGCTTGCCAGCGCTCAGTTGCCACTCTGGTTCGCGATCGTCCTGACCCCGTCAGTCTTGCTAGTTGGTTTGGCTGGCACGGCAAAGGAGAATGGCTCTCGCGTCCAGGCCGTTCCACGGGAGGAACAGGTACATGAGTCAATCTATGCAATGGGTTGCCATCGCTTGCACGGTAGTTGTCGTCGTGCTGGCGCTCGTCAAGCTCTTCAAGGTATTCAACTCGCCCGCCGGCGAGCGCTACCTTAGGCAGCAAACGCAGGGGCCATTTGCTCCAGTCGAGCAGCGTGAGCTCATCACCACGGCGCGAACGCCTTCGCCTTCCTCTTCAAGCGAGGGTGCTGCCTAGCAGTCGCCGTCCGCATCAGTTCGCCGACCCATATTTCCGGTTGGCGCTGAGTGCGAGCACCATGCGTGTGTTTCGGTCACCGCTGTGCCACACAACCGGTGAGCCCTAACCCTTCGCTGGAGCCGACTCGCACCGGCATGGCACTTGGCCCCCGAGGCGTTGTGGTCCATCATCCGCCTCGCGGGCCAAGCGCCACTGCGCTGCCCCCAGGTTTCGTAGCACTTCGATCTAGAGCCCTGGGGTCTGCATCGTAGTTGTTGATGCTGGGTCTGGCGCGTTGCCGCCAGCATGCTGGCGGCAACGCGCGGCGAACACGGCCGGCGGCACGTACCCGAGGGAGCTATGCGGCCGGTGGTGGTTGTAGTCCTCGCGCCAGTTGTCGATGACGCTGCGCATGTGGCTCAGGCTCGCGAACCAGTGCTGCGACAGGCACCTCACGTGGCAAGTTGAGCACGAGCCAACCTGGCCGCATACAGTCATCTACGCGGGCGCTTCGGAGTGGCTGGCCGTCATGCAGGCACACCACACCGAATACGACGCCTAACCCTTCGCTGGAGCGGGACCTCCACCGGCATGGCGCTTGGCCCGCGAGGCGCTCACTGTCATCATTCGCCTCGCGGGCCAAGCGCCATACTGGCGTCGGCCCCTCAGCTCAAACGTTAGGCGTCACAGGGCGTCTCTGCTTGCAAGGCCCGGCTGGCGGAATATACGGCAACGCCGTACAATGCCCGCATGCGCACCGTCGCCGAGACCCCAATCTTCATCCGCTATGCGCTCGAGGTCTGGTCCGACGAGGAACGCTAGGCTCTCGTCAACTTCATCGCGGCCAATCCCGAAGCCGGCGACATCATCCGTGGCAGCGGAGGTTGTCGAAAGGTTCGTTGGTCTCGCGGCGGTATGGGTAAGCGCGGGGGAGCCAGAGTGATCTACTTTCTCGCCGACGACACGACGATCTGGCTGCTGATCGTCTACACGAAGGCCAAGTTCGACAACCTGCCTACAGCCTTCCTCGAGCAGCTGAAGAATGGAGTTCAAGATGCCCTCTGAAGTTGAGAAGTTCCAGGCTGATCTGCTGGAATCGGTCAAGCAGATGCGCCGGGGCAAGGCTGGGCGCGTCACCAAGGTAAAGCTGCCGGCAGCTGCCGAAGCTCGCGCCAGCAGCGGCCTCTCGCAGCAAGACTTTGCCAAACTGCTCGGCGTGTCCGCGCGCACGCTGCAGGATTGGGAGCAAGGTCGCCGCGAGCCAACAGGCGCTGCGCGAACCCTGCTCAAGGTAGCGGTCAAGCATCCCAAGCTGTTGCGCGAGCTGCAGTGACGCCTAACCATTCGCTGGAGCGGACAGTCACCGGCAAGGCACTTGGCCCGCGAGGCGCTCTGGTCTATCGTCCGCCTCGCGGGCCAAGCGCCACACCGGCGCTCGCGGCTCAGCTCAAACGTTAGGCCTCGCGGTCACTCCGCTGGCGCCGTTCTGGCAGCAAGCGCCCACGGCCCAAGCCTGGAGACGGTGCATCCTTCGTTGCACTGGCCTCCCCTCCCCCGCCTCCAGTCAATCCGCTGGCAGCATGCCCGCTCCACGGTAGCTCTGCTGCCCCTGGCAGCCTCCGTTGCTGTCGCGGTCACGCCTCGCAAGCTAGACGCACAACGCCGCCCCGAACCGCATCAACCGTTGGCGCTACACGCAATCACCACCTCCACGCAGCACCTTGCTTCGGGGCGGCGGCGCTTCGGGTTGCTCTTGCGGTCAGGAGCACCAAGCACTGATTCACCGTTGCCGCCAGGTCTTCTTTCTCCTTGCCGGAGAGCCTAACTTCCACTGGAGCGGACAGCCTCCGGCAAGCCGCCTTGGCCGCGTGGCGCTGCTGTTCTATGCTGCGCCTCGCGACCACCGGCGTCCGCCACTCCGCTCAACGTTAGGCCGCAAAGCCACCCTCTGCTGCACCTGCAGCACTTGCTGAAAGTCTTGCACTCATGACTACTCGCAACGGTTCAAGCTCTGCGCTCGTCGTCGTAGATGTACAGGTGGGCGTTGTTGCCCCAGCATGGGATCGTCAACGAATCCTGAGCAATGTCGTGCTTGCAGTCCGTCGCGCGCGCGACGCCAACCTGCCGATCGTCTGGGTGCAGCACCACGACGAAGAACTCCAGCGCGACACGCCCGCTTGGCAATGGGTGCCGGAGCTGGACCCCCGCGCAGGGGAGGTCCGCATACACAAGAGCTACAACTCGTCCTTCGAGAACACGGAGCTCTCTACGGAGCTGGAGCGGCGGGATGTGTCGCACATTTTCCTCGCGGGAGCCGCTACGAACTGGTGCATTCGAGCTACCGCATACGGCGCGCTCGAGCGTGGGTACGACCTTACCTTGCTGAGTGATGCGCACATGACGCGCGACACGGAACTGGCACCCGGCCGCGTGGTCACCGCTCGCAGCATGATCGACGACCTAAACCTTGCCATGCGCCGGCTGTCCTACCCCGGTCGCGTGAACGCTGCACTCCCGGTTGCCGAGGCCATGTTCGCGTAGCACAGAGTTGCGGCCTAACCCTTCGCTGGAGCCGACTCGCTCCGGCATGGCACTTGGCCCGCGAAGCGCTGGTTCTTATCATTCGCCTCGCGGGCCAGGCGCCAATCCGCTGGCGTCGGCTCAGCTCAAACGTTAGGCCGCAGAGCTCCGATCATCCCAACCACAACCACTCTGAGGAGGAGGGCCCGTGAACGCATCACGTCTTTGCTCATACGTTCTTGCCGCTGTCACCGCGATCTTGCTCACGGCATGCGTATCGCCTAAGTCCTTTGTCGACCCTGCTCAGCCCAAGTTGACGTATGAGAACATCCACCGTCCTCTCGCGCCATTGAAGCTTTCGGTAGTTACGGAGTTCCAACGAAACGGCGAGAGACTTCCGGCTGCCGACTCCACGCTTCGCGACAGTACCGAGCGGGTGCTCAGAGCCTCAGGAGTCATTGTTCCAACATCCGAAGCACCTGAAGGACAGGTGAAGATCGTTGTCAACAATGTCGCCGATAGAGGTGCCGCAGCTGCCAAAGGTATTGGCACCGGCCTAACGTTCGGCTTGGTTGGGTCAACGGTGATGGACGCCTACGAACTCACCATGCAAGTCAACGTCAAAGGCAAGTCGTACTCGAGCTCGGTGATTCGGCATTCTCTCTTTACCGCGATCGGCAACACCAGCACTCCTCCGGGCGTTGAAACCATGCCGGTTGGCGTCGCCTTCCAGAAGGTGCTTGAGCAAATGCTCCTTCGCGCTCTGAAGGAGGCTCAAGAGGGTTCGGCACTTGATGCAGCTCTAGGGACAAGGCATCACGAGCGGACGTCGCGCGCTGCGGCCTAACCCTTCGCTGGAGCCGTCTCGCACCGGCATGGCACTTGGCCCGCGAGGCGCTCTGGCTTATCGTCCGCCTCGCGGGCCAAGCACCACGCCGGCGCTCCCGCCTCAGCTCAAACCTTAGGCGTCACAGTCCGTCCTGTGCGCTTGGCATCACCGGAGTCAGCATGATCAGCATCGAGTTCCTCATCACTTCCCTGGTGGTCGTTCTGATTCCAGGCACCGGGGTCATCTACACCGTGTCCACAGGCCTGGTGCAAGGTCGTGTGGCGAGCATTTATGCAAGCTTGGGCTGCACAGCCGGGATCGTTCCTCATCTGGCGGCCACCATTCTCGGTCTGGCAGCGGTCATGCACACCAGCGCTCTCGCGTTCCAGGTGCTCAAGTACGCCGGCGTTGCCTATCTCTTCTATGTCGCCTACGCCACGTGGCGCGACAAGTCGGCGTTCTCGGTCGATGGCAGTGTGTCGCGCGCCAGTGCATGGAGCATCGTCGTCAAGGCGTTTCTGCTGAATATCCTCAACCCGAAGCTCACTATCTTCTTCCTGGCGTTCCTGCCTCAGTTCGTCGAGCCCGGTGCTGCGCAGCCGCTTGTTCAGTTGCTCACGCTGAGCGGCATCTTCATGGCCATGACGTTCGCTGTCTTCGTCGTCTACGGCTTTGTGGCGCATGCCTTTCGCCGCCATGTCATCGAGTCCGCATCGGTTCAGCGTTGGCTCCGCTACAGCTTTGCCGCTGCCTTTGCTGGCCTCGGGGCCAAGCTGGCAGCCAGCGAGCGGTGACGCTTACCCCTTTGCTGGAGCCAGCTCGCACCGGCATGGCTCTTGGCCCGCGAGGCGCTGTGGTACATCATCCGCATCCCGCGCCAAGCACCTTCCCGGCGTCAGCGCCTCGGCTCAAACGTCATGCCTCACCGAGTCTCTCCCATGGCCAAGCTGTTTCGTCGCGTTGGTTTGGCCGCATTGGCGTGTGTGCTCGGCGCTGTCGTGTACTTCGCGTGGATCATCCATTCGGCACGTGAGTACACGGTTAGCACCCTGCTCCCAAGCTATCGCAACACTCAGTACTCGCTGGCGATTTCTGATCTTTCCCTGCGGCAAGTCGAGATACTGCTCAAAGTCGAAGACCCTCGCTTCTTCGAGCACAGCGGCGTTGATCTTTCGACTCCGGGAGCAGGTATCACAACGATCACGCAAGCCTTGGTCAAACATCTCTATTTCGAGAAGTTCAGCCCAAGCATTGCCAAGTTGAAGCAAACTGCCATCGCCCGATTCGCACTCGATCCGCTGATGGCCAAGAACGATCAACTGCGGCTCTTCATCAATACTGCCTACTTCGGTCCAGATACAAATGGGTTTGCCCAAGCATCTCAAACGTTTTTCGGCAAACCCTTTCCGCAGCTGAACGAAGACCAGTACATTGCCCTCGTGGCCATGCTGATCGCCCCCGCAACCTTCGATGTCAGTCGTTACCCTGAGCGCAACCGTGAGCGCGTCGAACGGATAAAGCGAGTAGTGAGCGGCGAGTACGTCCCTCGCGGTCTATTCGATCTCTTTTATGGCAAGCTTGACAAGGACACTCAGCAAGGGATCCCACCATTGTCCTATTTCGAGTCTTACTACCAATGAACCGGCCACTGAGACACAAGCTTTCGGCCCATCGGATGCTGCGCGATAGAGTCGCGCAGCGCCAGTGACCTCCAACGTTGGGTCGCAGGAACGCACTCAAGGCACACATGAAGCACTGGCTCAAAGAGAACCGCGGATTCCTGATCTTTCTCATTTGCTTCGGCTTCTTCCGAACAGCGTTTGCCGACTGGAACCCGATCCCGTCTTCGTCGATGCGACCCACCCTCCTGGAAGGCGACGTCGTCTTGGTCAATCGACTGGCCTACGACTTCAAGGTCCCGCTCACGGACATCTCCCTGGCGCAACTCGGCGAGCCCAAGCGCGGAGATGTTGTCACTTTCACTTCGCCCAAGGACGGCGTGCGCCTGATCAAACGCGTCGTCGGTCTCCCAGGCGACACGATTGAAATGAGGAGCGAAAGACTCTTCATCAACGGAGTTCCAGTCGAGTACGGCGAGGCGGAGTCTGGCTTGGAACCGATCGGAACGGACAACGCCAGGAGCCTTCGCAGAACCGAGCAACTCGGCCAGCGTGAGCATGCTGTCCAGTTCCTGCCGGACGTAATCGCGATGCGGTCGTTCGGCCCGATCAAGGTCCCTGAAAGCAGCTACTTCCTTCTTGGAGACAACCGCGACAACAGCGCCGACTCCCGGTACATCGGCGTTGTCTCACGACGCCTGCTCATTGGCCGGGCACATCACATTCTCGTCTCGGCAAACGCGACGGGTGACTGGCTGCCGCGATTCGAAAGGTTCGCCAAGGCCATTGAGTAGCACCGCGAGTGCGGCTTGCAGTCAACCTCGAAGCGCAACACCGCCAAGACCTCGGGGCACGCGCGCTTGACTCGCCGCGCGCCTGGCGCGACTCGGCAGGATCGCCCCCCGTGCTCATGGCTCACCTGGCGGCCGTGAGGACGATGACGCCGAAGGCAAGGTCCGACCCGTCGCTCGGGCCGACTTCCACCGGCGCGCCTCACCGCCCCTCGCACACCTAGTAGCGCGAAGGCCCGTCCGGGTACCTGCGATGATGGTCACCACCGCGGAATTGCGGGCCCGCGGGTTGCTGCTGGTCGTAGCCGCGACCATGCGGGCCGTGGCCCCAGCCGTAGGGCGGAACGACGCAGCAGCCCGCGGCGACTGCGCCAAGCACGGCGATCGACAGCACTCTGGTTGCGCGAGCGAGGAACGTCACGGTCTTCTCCTCGGCGGCACGACGCCGCCTTGGACACAAACGCGGGGCGAATGTGCATGTTGACGGCACGGCAGCTCGCGGAGGTAAAGCGCAGGTAAAGCCGTGGCGGCTTCGCCGACGCGCGGCAACGCGCTTGGCCTGCAAGCCCGCATGAGTCATCATCCGGCGCCTCGCCGCACTTGCCACGGAGTCCGCATGAAGATCATCGTTTCCACGATCGTCGCCGCCCCGATGCACGAGGTCTGGCGCTCGTACACGAGCCCGGAAGACATCAAGGCCTGGAATGCGGCCTCGCCCGACTGGCATACCACCGCCGCCTCGGTCGATCTTCGCCCCGGCGGCCGCTTCTCCTCGCGCATGGAAGCCAAGGATGGATCCTTCGGATTCGACTTCGAGGGCCAGTACACGCGCGTGATACCGCAGCGGCTCATCGAGTACGCCTTCGGCGATCGAACGGCGGTCGTCGAGTTCGCGCAGGGCAGCCAGGGCGTCACGGTGACCGTCACCTTCGACGGCGAGCCGACCCACTCCGAGGAACAACAGCGCACGGGCTGGCAGGCCATCCTCGACAACTTCGCGCGCCACGTGAAGGGCAAGCTGGCGTCCGAGTAGCCGCGCGTGGCTTCCGTCGCTTCACTGCTGGCCGACGTGCGCGCCTGCCGCCTGTGCGCCGAGCATCTGCCGCTGGGCCCTCGGCCCGTCCTCCAGCTTCATCCCGCCGCCCGCATCCTCATCGCCGCCCAGGCGCCCGGACGCAAGGTGCACGAAACCGGCATTCCCTTCGACGACGCCAGCGGCGAGCGGCTGCGTCGCTGGCTGGGCGTCACGCCGCAGCAGTTCTACGACCCCGCGCTGTTCGCCATCGTCCCGATGGGCCTGTGCTACCCGGGCAGGGGCAGCTCCGGCGATCTGCCGCCGAGGGCCGAGTGCGCGCCGCGTTGGCGCCAGCCGCTGCTGGCCACGCTGCACGGCCTGAGCTTCACGCTGGTCATCGGCGGGCATGCGGCGTCCTATCACCTTCCGGATGAGCGATCCGGGCTCACGGCGAGCGTGCGGAACTGGCGCCGCCACTGGCCGGCGCTCATGCCGCTGCCGCATCCCAGCCCGACCAACAACGGCTGGCTGGCGCGCAACAAGTGGTTCGAGGCCGAACTCGTGCCGCGGCTGCAGGCGCGGGTCGCGCAGATCCTCGTTGAGTGACGTGCAACCCTCCGCGCGAGCCGATCTGCAGCGGCAATACGCTCCCAGCCCCGAAGCTCAGGCATCACGATCGTGACACCACCAGCCACCTCCACCATTGCGACCCTCGCGCTCTTGCCCCTGCTGGCCTGGCGCATCTATGTGCGCTTTCGCCGCGCATCGGGGCGCCAGCGCCTGAGCCGCTACCGTGGGCCGATCACGCTCACGCTGTACGCGCTGCTGATCGGCGCGATCGCGCGCGCCAATCTCCACGCACCGCTCCATCTCCTGGCCTTCGCCGCCGCGCTTGCCGCCGGCGCGGGGCTGGCCGCGTTCGCGCTCGGGCGCACGCAGTTCGAGCCGACGCCCACCGGGCTCTACTACACGCCGCACGGGCCGATCGGCATCTCGCTGGCCGTGCTCTTCGTCGCTCGCCTCGCCTACCGGTTCATCGAGGTGTACGCCATCGACACCGCCGCACAGCGCAGCTTCGCGGAGTTCGCGCACAGCCCGCTGACGCTCGGCGCCTTCGGCCTGATGGCGGGCTACTACGCCTGGTACATGCTCGGCCTGGTGCGTTGGCGCCATCGCGTGCTTCGCGCCAAGCGGGAGCGCGAGCGCGAAGCGCAACGCGGTGGCGATTGAGCCTGCGCTCGCACTGCAGGGCGTCGCGGCAACGAAGACATGCGAGCACGAGGCGAGCAGCCTCCCTGCACTTGGCGCGCGAGGCGCTGGCTGTCATCATGCGGTGGCCAGCGCCGCACGACAGCCTTCGAGGGAATCCGCAGCCATGCTTCGCCAAGCCCTTCTCCTCCTGCATCTGCTCGCGGCGATGGCCTGGATGGGCGGCATGTTCTTCGCCTACTTCTGCCTGCGCCCTTCGGCGGTCGAAGTCCTGGAGCCGCCCAAGCGCCTGCCGTTGTGGCTCGCCACGCTGGGGCGCTTCCTGCGCTACATGAGCGTCGCGGTCGTGCTGATCCTGGCGAGCGGGCTTGGCATGCTGCTGCCGGCGGGTTTCCAGGCGGCGCCGGCCGGCTGGCACGTCATGTTCGCGCTCGGCGTGGTCATGGCCGGCGTGTACGCCTACATCCATCTGGTGCTGCTGCCCAGGCTGCGTGCCCACTGCGCCGCATCGACCTGGCCGGCAGCGGCCCAGGCGCTGAACGCCATCCGCCAACTGGTGGCGCTGAACCTCGCCCTCGGTGTGATCGTCGTTCTTGCGGCGGTGTCCGCGCGCTAGGCGCTGCGGCAGAATGACTCGGACACCAGCAGAAAGAAAGGCCCTCGCATGCTGTACGCATCCTTCGCACGCGTCCGCCCCGACAAGGTCGACAAGCTGCAAGCCTGGCTCGCCGAACTGATGCACCGCCGGGCGGAGGTGCTGGAGTCGTTCCGCCAGGAAGGCACGCGCGAGGAGCAGGCCTACCTGCTGCCCGACGGCCAGGGCTTCGTGCTCGTGCACATCACCGACGCCGACGACAGCGACCAGGCCAACGCCGCCTACGAGACCTCGTCGCTGCCCATCGACATCGAGCACCACGCGATGCTCGCCGAGTGCCTTGCGGAACGCCTGCAACTGCGCCCCAGCTACCGCTGCACAGCAGCGGGCGACTGAAGCGCGAAGGAGCCGCCCTCATGGTGATCCGTATCGTCCGGCTGGGCTCCCCGCGCGCTGCGCAGGAGGGCCTGCGGCTCGGCACCGTGCGGCGCCCGCCGCGCGGCGTGCCCAAGAGCGAGTTCGCGCGGCAGGATTGGTACGACCTCTGGTACCCCAACCTCGCGCCCAGCCTGGAGACGATGAAGCTCGGCCAGCAGGCCGCCACGCCGGCCGAGTGGGCGGCCTTCGTCCGGAAATATCGCGCCGAGATGGCGACGCCGGAGAACAGCCACTCCATCGCGCTGCTGGCCGCGCTCTCGCACCAGACCAGCTTCTCGGTCGGCTGCTACTGCGAGCACGAGTCGCACTGCCACCGCTCGGTGCTGCGCGAGCTGCTCGCCGCGCAGGGCGCGCACATCGCGCCCGAGGGCACGTGACGCCAGCGGCGCTCGGCGCTATCGTGGCGGCCTGCCCCCGGAGTGTTCAGCATGACACAGCAAAGCCTGCGCATCGCGCTCTCGTTCTCCGACGAAGACCAGGCCTGGCTGCGCCTGTCGTCGATCGCCGTGCCGCGTTTCTTCGAGGGGCACGCCGAGGTGCCGCAGGCGGGCGACGCGCTGCGCATCGGCGGCCGGCAGTTCATCGTGCAGGGCCGCGTGTGGGAGCACGACGGCATGGGGCCCTCGCTGCGGCTGCTGCTCAGCAGCGCCCACGCCGCCAGCGACACGGTGTTCGGCTAGGCGTGGAGCGCCCGATCAGCGCTTGGCGGCGCGTCGACGGGCCACCGGCGCGGCATCGGTGGGCCAGCCGCAGGCGGCCACCAGGCGCGTGCGCAGCGGCTGCGCGGGCAGGCTCACGGCTGCCGGCCGCGCTTCGGCGGGCCGCTGTGTCGTGGCGCTTCGCGCCGCCTTCTCGTCGTTGTGCAGGCTCGTCTTCAAGTTTCTGGCTCAGGGCATCCGAAGGGGCAGGATTGTAGGGGGCCGCGCCAACCCGGCCGAGCAGGCACACATGCACCACCACTCCATCCACCGCGCGCGCCGGCTTCTCGTGCTGGCCGCGGCCACCACCGCGCTGCTGATCGCCTCGGGCTGGCGGCCCCACGACCGCGCCACCTGGCTGATGGAGGTGCTGCCCGTCATCGTCGCGCTGCCCTTGCTGGCCGCGACGTGGCGGCGCTATCCGCTCACGCCGCTGCTGTACGTGCTGATCTTCCTGCACGCCGGCGTGCTGATGCTCGGCGGGGCCTACAGCTACGCGCGCGTGCCGCTCGGCTTCCAACTGCAGGAGATGCTGCAGCTCTCGCGCAATCCGTACGACAAGATCGGCCACTTCTTCCAGGGCTTCGTGCCGGCGCTGATCGCGCGCGAGATCCTGCTGCGCGGCGAATATTTGCGCGGGCGGCGCATGCTCGCCTTCCTGGTCACTTGCATCGTGCTCGCCATCAGCGCCACCTACGAGTTCATCGAGTGGGGCGCAGCGCTCGCGCTCGGCCAGGGTGCCGACGAGTTCCTCGGCACGCAGGGCGATCCGTGGGACACGCAGTCCGACATGTTCTTCGCCCTGCTGGGCGCGCTGGCGGCGCAGCTCACGCTCGCCGGCTTGCACAACCGCCAGCTGGCGCGCCTGCGGCGCGAGGCGGAATCCTGAGCGCGATGCGCCGGGCTATGCTGCGCGCCATGCGGATCGCACTCGAATCACCCGACCAGCCCGAGGTCGTCGCGCTCATCGACGAGCTCGACGCCTACCAGAAGCCGCTCTACCCGGCCGAGAGCCATCACGGCATCCCGATCGATGCGCTGTGCCGCCCGAACGTGATCTTCGCGGTGGCGCGCGAGGCCGGCGGCGCGGCGGTCGGCTGCGGCGCCATCGTGCTCGAGCGCGAGTACGGCGAGCTCAAGCGCATGTTCACGCGGCCCGCGCACCGCGGCCGCGGCATCGCCGGCGCGCTGCTGAGGCTGCTGGAATCGGAGGCGCAGCGGCGCGGCTGCGCGCAGTTCATGCTCGAGACCGGCCACCTGCAGCCCGAGGCGCTGGCGCTGTACGAGCGCTGCGGCTACCGCCGCCGCGGCCCCTTCGGCGACTACGCCGAGGATCCGAACAGCGTCTTCATGGGCAAGGCGATCACGCCTGCGCGGCTCGACCATCCCTAGCCTGACGCTTGGGCCGCAGGAACGGAATCCGTATGCTCGGCGCCGACCATGAGCACCAGCACCGACCGTTTCGACCAGGAGCTGTTCCAGCGCATCGACGAGGTGCTGCTCTACCACTGGGATCCGTCCGGCCTGGCGCGCGACCCGCTGGCGCGCGAGCATTACGCGGGCTTCGTGCCCGACGTATTCGCGGCCCTGCTCGACGATGCCGACGAGCAGCGCATCATGGAACTGCTGCTCCTGCTCGAGACCGAATTCCTCGGCCTCGCGCCGCGCCCCAGCCACGCGCGCCGCGTGGCCGAGATCCTGGTGGAGTGGCGCGAGGTGCTGGAGCGCAAGTACACCGGCGCGTCGTCGTACTGAACACACGCGCGCAGCGCCCGGCTAGACTGCAGCGCGTGAACCTCAACACCGCCCGCGTCTTCGTGCGCGACATCGCGCTGGCACGCTGCTTCTATGCCGAAGCGCTGGGCCTCAAGCCGCACTCGCAGGATCTCGCGCGCGGCTGGTGCGTGTTCAACGCCGGCAACTGCGAGCTGGTGCTCGAGGCGGTGCCGGCGGACGCCTCCGCCGAGCGGCAGGCGCTGGTCGGGCGCGTCACCGGGCTGTCCTTCCTGGTACCGAACCTGCACGTCGCGCACCAGGATCTGAAGTCGCGCGGCGTGGAGTTCACCGCCGCGCCCGAGCGGCAGTTCTGGGGTGGCAGCGTGGCCGGCTTCCGTGATCCGGACGGCAACCGCTTCCAGCTCGTCGAGCGCGATCGCGCCTGAACGCCGGCACGCCATGGGCACGCTCGACGAAGACATCGCCAGGCACCTCGAGGATGCCATGGCCTCGGGCGAGCTGCGCAGCTGCGCCTGGTTCGGCAAGCCGCTGCCCGACGACGAGGAATGGCAGGCCACGCCGCCGGCCTTCCGCATGCCCTTCAAGGTGCTGAAGAACGCCGGCTACCAACCGCCGGAGATCGCGCTGTTCCACCGCCGCGCGCAGCTGGCGGCGCAGGCCGCCGCCGCGGCGGACGAGGCCGAACGAGCGCGCCTGCTCGCCGAGCTGGGCACGCTCGAGCAGGCGATCGCGCTGCGCCTCGAAGGCATGCGCCTGAGCGAGCGCCTGTGATGCCGCGCTTCGAAGTCCTCGCCGGAGCCGCATGCATCGGCCACACCTGGCTGGAGCACGGCGATGCGCCGATCGGCGTGGCGGCCGGCCGCTTCGTGCCGGCGCCGGCCTACGCGGCCGTTCAGCCCGCGGTGCTGGCCTCGGCGGGCGGCCCGCCGCTCGGTGTGGTGCTGCGCGTGCTCGCGCCCGACGGCAGCGAACTCGCCGGCGACGGCAGCGTGCAGATCGTCGACTACTCGCCGGAGCTGGGCGAGGACGCGATCGAGGTGCACGTGATCGGCATCGAGCCGGACCGCTACGTGCAATGGTTCAACACGCAGGCCGCGGGCTTCCAGGACACCCAGCCCGTGCCGCCGCGCCGCATCTGAACGCGAAGCTGGAGAACGCATCATGGCCAAGGGCTACTGGGTGGCGCGTGTCGACGTCGCCGACGCGGAACGCTACAAGGACTACGTGGCCGCCAACGCGGCGGCTTTCGCCAAGTACGGCGCACGCTTCCTGGTGCGCGGCGGCCGCTTCGAGAACCCCGAGGGCGGCGCGCGCCAGCGCAACGTGATCATCGAGTTCCCCAGCTACCAGGCGGCGCTGGACTGCTGGAACTCGCCGGAATACCGGCGCGCCTGGGCGATCCGCCAGCCGGTGTCGAGCGCCGACGTGGTCATCGTCGAGGGTTACGAGGGGCCGCAGCCCGGCGCCTGAACGATCCGCCGGGTCGTGGGATGGAATCCGCGCTGCCGCGGCGTTATCGTCACGACCCGTGAACCGGATCATCGTCTTCCTCGCCGCGCTGGCCGGCGTCATCGCCGCGGACGCGGCGCAGGCCCAGTCCTACCGCTGCAGCAACGGCAGCACCATCTACTACTCCGACCGGCCCTGCTCCGGAGCACCGCCGTCCAAGCTGGGCGCCTACGCCGGCACGTCGCGGCAGGGTGGGCTGTCGTCGAGTTACGGCAGCTTGCCGCGCGCGGGCAAGCCCCAGGAGCACGTGAAGTACCTGAGCGCCGAGTGCGCGGACATCTCCGAGGCGATCCGCACCGCGCCGGCGCGCGGCGTGCGCGGCGACGTGGTTTCCGGCCTGCGCGAGGAATACCAGCAGAAGTGCGCCCTGCAGGACGAGGAGGCGCGACGCCAGCACGGCCAGGCCGAGCGCGAGCGCAGCGATCGACAGCGCGCCGAGCGTGACTCGCTCGCGCAGCAGCGCGAGGAGGCGCGCCGCCAGGGCGAGCAGTGCAAGGGCATGCGCGACGTGATCGCGCTCAAGCGCAGCCGCGAGGCGAGCCTCAACGAAACCGAGGTGAGCGCGCTGCGCTCGCTGGAAGCCAGCTACAACGCGCGCTGCCTGGGCCGCTGAGCGCCGCTCAGGCCAGCTCCGCCTGCCGCTCGACGATGCGCGAGGCGATGCCGTACTCGATGGCTTCCTTCGCGCTCATCCAGAAGTCGCGCTCCATGTCCGACACCACGGTGTCGTAGGGGCGGCCGGTCTGCGTGGCGATGACGCGCGCGATGCGCTCGCGCGTGCGCAGGATCTCCTTGGCCTGGATGGCGATGTCGGTGGCCTGGCCGCCGGCGCCGCCGGCGGGCTGGTGGATCATGAAGCGCGTATTGGGCAGGCAGACCCGGCGCTCCTTCGGCGGCGCGAGGAAGATGTGCGCGCCGGCGCTGGCCACCCAGCCGCTGCCCACGGTGGTGACCGGGGCGCGCACGAAGCGGATCATGTCGTGGATGGCGTCGCCCGATTCCACATGGCCGCCCGGCGAGGAGATCAGCATGGTGATCGGCGCGTCCGAGTCTTCCGACAGCGCCAGCAGGCGGCGGCAGGTGGCGAGCGCGAGCTTGTCGTCGATCTCGCCGAACACCAGCACGTAGCGCGACTTGAAGGCGAGCTGCTCCTCGAGGCGGCCGGGGCCGGCGGCAGCGGCTTCGGGCTTCTTGTTGTCGTCGTCGGCGAGGCGGGTGGGGGTCATGCAAGGCTCCTGTTCGATCCGGGAATGGGGTGATTCTGGCGCAGCGGGCTCAGGCGCTGCTCGCGCCGTGGGTTTCGAGGAAGCGGCGCTCGCGGCGATCCTTCCAGTGCCAGGCCCAGCGCCCCTGCACCGACCAGCCGCCCCAGCACGCGATGGCACGGCGCTCGCCGCAGCCGATCAGCTCGAGCGGGCGCGCCGGCGCTGCCCAGGGCACGAGTTCGCCGCCGGCGAGGAAGCGGCGCAGGTTGAGCGCCAGCGCCGCGCCGGCACGCGCATCGGTGCCGGCCGCGAAGACCTCGGGCTGCGTGGCGCTCTGCAGCGTCGCGCCGGTGGCCACCAAGCCCTGCCCCTGCGGCACCAGGCCGGCCTCGCGCAACCAGGCCGGCACGCCCACGGGCAGCGCCATCACCGCGGCGTCGCAGGCCACGCGCGTGCCGCTGGCCAGGGTGAGGTGCGTCGCGCCGATCTCGGCGCACGCGTCTTCGAGCAGGGTCACCTGGCGGCGCCTGAGCGCCTGCAGCACGCGCCGCCGCGCTGTCTCGGGGTGATCCGGCAGCACGGCCCCGCCGCCGCTGACCAGGCCGACGCGCGAGCGGTCGCCGAGCCGGTGCTGCAGCGCCAGCGCCATCTCGACGGCGTCGACGCCATGGCCCACCACCACCACGCACATCGGCTGCCGCTGCGCCAGCTCGTGCATGCGCTCCCACAGCTGCGCGAAGGCCTCGAGCGGACGCAGGAACAGGCCGTGCTCGCGCGCACCCGGAATCGCGTCGCGGTCCATCGCGTCGGCGAGATCCAGGCTCAGCACGTCGTAGGCGAGGCTTCGGCCGTCGGCCAGGCTCACGCTGCGCGCCGCGAGGTCGAGGGCAACGGCCGAGGCCTGCAGCAGCCGCGCGCCGGCGCGCTCGGCCAGCGGCGCGAGCGGCACGCTGCACTGCGCCAGCGTGTAGTGCCCGGCCACCAAGCCGGCCAGCAGGGGCGCATGCAGCACGCGCGGCGCAGGCGCCACCACGCTCAGTTCGACGCCGGGCAGCGCCTCGGTCGCGAAGGCGTGCAGCACCTGCAGATGCGCGGCGCCGGCCCCCAGGAGCAGCGCTCGCTTCAAGGCGCGAGCACCAGCTCGGCCACGTGGGCAAGGCTGTGTCCGTGGGTGTTGTCGGTGTCCGCGCCGATCGCCACGCCCACCACCGGCGGCACCTGCGGGCTCTCGCTGCCGAACAGGCGCAGGAAATCGGCGCCGATGTCGCGCCGCTCCTCGTGCCAGTGGTGCAGATCGGCCGCGCCGCTGCGCAGCACCAGGTAGCGGATGCGCCGCGTGAAGGCATTGGCGATGGCCGTGCCGGCGGGCAGCAGCCGGTCCCACACGTAGCAGACGGTGGCGGCCGGCAGCGGCTCGTGGCTGGCGGCGCGCGCCAGGCGCAGCGTCTGCCGGTCGACGAAGCTCAGCTGCTCGATCGGCAGGTCGAACAGCACGCAGACCTTGACCGCGGTGTCGTCGCCGTTCTTGTCGTGCAGGTCGGACTCGGCCACCAGCTCGTCGACGCGCCACTGCCAGGACAGCGTCATCGCCGTGCCGTCCACGCGCAACGGGTGCACGAGGTTGCCGTAGGCGCTCTCCGATTCGATGCGCACGGCGCGGCGCCCGTCGATCTGCTCCACCGCGAAGCGCGTGTAGGGCTTGGTCTGGTGCGGCAGCCCGGCGATGTGCCAGGGCGCGGCGAGCGTGCCCGAGGGGCTGGCCAGCGGCTGCAGCCAGGCCACGTCGGCGTGCGTGGGCAGCGCTGCGAGCAGCAGCGCGGGCACGCACCAGCGTCGGGCCAGGAACCGCATCGGGCAATGCTAATGCAGCCTGCAGCGATACCTCCGGTCACGAGAGATCCAAGTGATGCGCCGACTCAGGTTTGATGATCTCGCTCACTTCGGCGCGCAGGCGATCGTGCAATCAGGCGCTCGCAAACGGCCCGATCTGCGGCAGCATGCAGGGCTCGTCCCGCCGCATCCGCGATGCCCCCACGCATGCCTGCCGCCGCGCCCGCCGCCACCGAGCCCCCGGTCGCGCTGCGCTGGCTGGCGCCGGCCGTGCTCGCCGCCGGCCTGGCCATCACGGCCGGCCTGGCCAGCTGGTCGTGGCAGCGCGAGGCCGCCGAGCAGCGCACCCGCTTCGAGCGCAATGCCGAGCGCGTCGTGCAGGCGCTGGGCAACCGCGTGCAGTCCTACATCGACACGCTGCCGGGGCTGCGCGCCTTCGCCGCGAACCGCGCCGACATCGACGATGCCGCCTTCGCGCGCTACGTCGACACGCTCTCGCTGGAGCAGCGCTTCCCCGGCCTGGCGCTGACCTTCGTGGCCGACCGCGTGCGCGGCGAGGAACGCGCCGCCTACGTGGCCGGCGTGCGCGGCGATCGCAGCCGGCGCGCCGAAGGCCACCCGGATTTCGAGATCCGCCCGCCCGGCGCGCGGCCCGAGCACATGGTGATCCGCCACGTGCAGCCCGAGGATCACGCCACCTTCGGCTACGACCTGTTCGACCCCGACCAGCGCTACCGCATCGAGGTCGATGCCGCGCTGCGCGGCGGCGGCTACGTGGCCACCGCGCCGCTGCTGCTGGCGCGTGACCGCGACGGCACGATCGCCCCGGCATTGACCGGCGTGGTGATCCGCGCCGCCACCTACGCCACGCCGCTGCCGCCCGCCGACGAGGCCGAGCGGCTGCGCAGCGCCGACGGCGTGGTCGGCGTGGCCTTCCGCACGCTGGAGCTGCTGCGCAGCGTGATGACGAGCGAGCAGCAGCAGTGGCTGCACCTGCACATCACCGATGCGCGCGCGCTCGCCGAGGGCCGGCCGGCGCTGGTGTTCGACAGCAGCTGGCTCGACGGCGGCAGCGTGCGCGCCGCGGCCGGCCCGCTGCAGAGCGTCACGCTGCCGGTGGCCGACCGGCGCTGGGAGATCGAGATCGGCGTGCGCTCCGGCGCCGTGCCCGCGCCCGTCGATGGTGCCGGCGCGCTGGCGATGCTGCTGGGCGTGCTGCTGTCGGGCACGCTGGCGGCCATCACCCACGTGCTGGTGCGCGCCAACGCGCGCGAGGCGCGCAAGGTGCACGAGGCCACCGCGCGGCTGCAGGCCGAGACGCGCAGCCTGCACGAGAGCGAGCAGCGCTTCCGCATGCTGTTCGAGCACAGCATGGATGCGGTGCTGCGCACCCGCCCCGACGGCACCGTGCTGGCCGCCAACGCCGCGGCCTGCGCGCTGTTCCGCTGCACCGAGGAGCGCCTGTGCGCGCTCGGCCGCACCGGCCTGGTCGACCGTGACGATGCACGGCTCGGCCCGCTGCTCGCGGCGCGCGAGCGCGACGGCCGCGCCACCGGCCAGCTGCACCTGCGGCGCGCCGACGGCAGCACCTTCGAGGCCGAGGTGTCCACCACCGTCTACACCGACACCGACGGCCTGCCCTCGGCCAGCATGATCGTGCGCGACGTGACCGAGCGCGAGCGCGCCGCCGCGCAGCAGGCCGAGCTGACCGCCATCCTCGACGCCACGCCGGATTTCGTCGCCTCGGCCGACCGCCAAGGCCGCATCACCTTCCTCAACCGCGCGGCGCGCCGCATGCTCGGGCTCGGCGAGCAGGACGAACTCGGCGGCATCACCTTCGCGCACTGCCACCCACCCTGGGCGGTGCGCACCGTGCTCGAGGTCGGCGTGCCCGCCGCCACGCGCAATGGCGTATGGGCCGGCCAGCTCGCGATCGCCTGCGCCGACGGCCGCGAGCTGCCGGTGTCGCAGGTGATCGTCTGCCTGCGCGACGCGAGCGGCAAGCTCGTGCGCCTGTCGACCATCGCGCGCGACCTCAGCCCCGTGCACGCGGCGCAGGCCCAGCAGCGCGCGCTCGAGGCGCGGTTGCAGGAAGCGCAGAAGATGGAGTCGATCGGCACGCTCGCCGGCGGCGTGGCGCACGACTTCAACAACGTGCTGGCCGTCATCCTCGGCAACCTGGCGATCGCGCGCGAGGATCTGGCCGAGGCCCACGCGGTGCAGCGCCCGCTCGCCCTCGCGCAGCAGGCCGCGGCGCGCGCGCGCGCGCTGGTGCAGCAGATCCTCGCCTTCAGCCGCCGGCTGCCGCAGCAGCGCGAGGTGCAGCCGCTCGCGCCGCTGGTGGAGGAGGCCGTCGCCATGCTGCGCTCCACCCTGCCCGCCTCGGCGACGCTGCACGCGCAGCTCGAGGCCGAGCCGCTGCTGGTGGAGGTGGATGCGAACCAGATCCAGCAGGTGGTGCTGAACCTGTGCACCAATGCGCTGCAGGCGCTGCCGGCGCACCTGGGCAGCATCCGCGTCGAGCTGCAGCGCACGCGCGAGGGCCAGGCGCGGCTGTCGGTGATCGACGACGGCAGCGGCATGGACGAGGCCACGCGCGCGCGCATCTTCGAGCCCTTCTTCACCACCAAGCCGGTCGGCCAGGGCACCGGCCTCGGCCTGGCGGTGGTGCACGGCATCGTCACCGACAGCGGCGGCCGCATCGTGGTCGACAGCGCCCCCGGCCGCGGCACGCGCGTCGACGTGCTGCTGCCGCTGCGCGAGGCGGTGGCCGGCGCGCCGCAGGTGGCGGCGCCGGCGCATGCGCATGCGCGGCCCGCCGGGCGCGGCGAACACATCCTGCTGGCCGACGACGACGAGGTGGTCGGCCTCACCACCGAGGCGCTGCTGCAGCGCGCCGGCTACCGGGTGACGCGCGTGAGCAGCGGGCTGGCCGCGGTCGAGGCGGTGCGCGAGGCGCGCGACGCCTATGTGCTGGTGATCACCGACTACAACATGCCCGGCCTGTCCGGCCTGGGCGTGGCCGAGCACCTCGCCGCGGCGGCGCCCGGGCTGCCGGTGCTGATCACCTCGGGCTACGTCACCGAGGAGCTGATCGCGCGCGCCCGCGCGCTCGGCGTGCGAGCCGTGATGCTCAAGGAACACAGCCTGGAGCGCATGGCCGCGCTGGTGCGCGAGGCGCTGGCCGGGTGAAGGCTACGCTGCCGGCGCCAGGTGGCGGCGCTGCAGCGCATACAGCGCGCTCGCCACCACCAGCGCGGCGATCCAGGCCGCCGCATAGGCCACGCCGGCAGGCCAGGCGGCCAGCCCGAGGTAGAGCGTGACGAAGAAGGCGCCGAAGCCCGACAGCCCGCGCACGAAGCCGCGCAGCAGCGCCACCGTGGCCGCCGCGCCGTAGCGTGGCAGCGTGAAGCAGGGCAGCACGTTGCCGGTGATGGGCACGGCCAGCAGCAGGCCGCTCAAGGCCGCCGGCGCCACGCCGGCGCTGCGGATGATCGCCCAGGCGACCAGCAGCGCCGCGGCCACGCGGCAGGCCAGCTCGGCGTGCGGAATGTCGACCGCGCCCGGCGCGATGCGCAGGCGCGGCATCACCACGCCGCCCAGCGCCAGCACCGCCAGCGCCAGCAGGCAGACGAGCCAGGCAGGCAGGCCCAGCTGCGGCATCAGCATGCCCAGGCCGAAGAAGGCCAGGTTGGCCAGCGCCAGCGACAGCCACCAGGGCCAGCGCGTCCCGCTCCAGGCGAAAGTGACGAGGTGCGCCACCGTGGCCGGCAGGCACACCAGCGTGGCCAGCGCGATGGCGCGCACGCCCTGCACCGGCGTCGCCCACAGCACGAAACCCATGATCGGCCCGGCGATCATCGGCAGCCCGGCGAGCGTGCCGCCCACCGCGTGGCCGAAGCGCTTGGCCACCAGCGACGACAGCAGCGCCGACGCGGCGACCAGCAGCAGCTTCAGCAGCATGGTCTCAGCTCAGATCACTCGGGCACGCCGTAGCCGCCGCCGCCCGGCGTCTCGATCACGAACAGGTCGCCCGGGTTCATGCTCACCGAGCCGATGTGGCCGAGCCGCTCGACGCGGCCGTCGGCGCGTTCGACGCGGTTCGCGCCCGGTTGCCCCGGCAAACCGCCGGCCATGCCGAAGGCGCCGTGCACGCGGCCGTTGGAGAGGATGGAGGCGGTCATGGGCTCGAGGAAGCGCACGCGGCGCGTGCCGCCGTCGCCGCCCCTCCACTGCCCGGCCCCGCCCGAGCCGGCGCGGATGGCGTAGCTCTCCAGCCGCACCGGGAAGCGGAACTCCAGCACCTCGGGGTCGGTGAGGCGCGAGTTGGTCATGTGGGTCTGCACCACGCTCGTGCCGTCGAAGCCCGGGCCGGCGCCGCTGCCGCCGGAGATCGTTTCGTAGTACTGGTGGCGCTGATTGCCGAAGGTGAAGTTGTTCATCGTGCACTGGCCGGCGGCCATCGCGCCGAGCGCACCGTAGAGCGCGTTGGTGATGCAGGTCGAGGTCTCGACGTTGCCCGCCACCACGCTCGCCGGCGGACGCGGGTTGAGCATCGAGCCTTCGGGAATGATCACGCGCAACGGCTTCAGGCAACCGGCGTTGAGCGGGATGTCGTCGCCGACCAGCGTGCGGAACACGTACAGCACCGCGGCCATGCACACCGCGGTGGGCGCGTTGAAGTTGTTCTCGAGTTGCGCGCTCGTTCCCGTGAAGTCGATCTCGGCGCTGCGCGCGGCGGCATTCACGCGGATCGCCACGGCGATCTGCGCGCCGTTGTCCAACGCCAGCGTGAAGGCGCCGTCCTTCAGCTTCGTGATCACGCGGCGCACCGATTCCTCGGCGTTGTCCTGCACGTGGCCCATGTAGGCCTGCACCACGGCCAGCCCGAACTGCGCCACCATCTTGCGCAACTCCTGCACGCCCTTCTCGTTGGCGGCGATCTGCGCCTTCAGATCCGCGAGGTTCTGCTGCGGGTTGCGTGACGGGTACTTGCCGCTGCCCAGCAGCGCCAGCATCTCCGCCTCGCGCAGCCGGCCGGCCTCGACCAGCTTGACGTTGTCGATCTGCACGCCCTCTTCCTCGATGCGCGTCGAGAAGGGCGGCATCGAGCCGGGCGTGCTGCCGCCGATGTCGGCATGGTGGCCACGGCTGCCGACGTAGAAGAGGATCTCGCGGCCGGCTTCGTCGAACACCGGCGTGACCACCGTGACGTCGGGCAGGTGCGTGCCGCCGTGATACGGATCGTTGAGCGCGTAGACATCCCCCGGCTTCATCGCGCCGGCATTGCGCGCGATCACCGTCTTGATCGACTCGCTCATCGAGCCCAGGTGCACCGGCATGTGCGGCGCGTTGGCGATCAGGTTGCCCTGCGCGTCGAACAGGGCGCAGGAGAAGTCCAGCCGCTCCTTGATGTTCACCGAGTAGGCGGTGTTCTGCAGCTGCAGGCCCATCTGCTCGGCGATGTTCATGAAGAGGTTGTTGAACACCTCCAGCATCACCGGGTCGACCGTGGTGCCGATGGCGCGCTGCGCCTCGCGCGGCACCACGCGCTCGAGCACGAGGTGGTCGAGCGCCGTCACGCGCGCGCGCCAGCCGGGCTCGACCACGGTGGTGGCGTTGCGCTCGGCGATGATGGCCGGGCCGTCGATGAAGAGCCCCGGCCTGGCGGCCTCGCGCAGCACCAGCGCCGCGTCCCACCAGCGGCCGCCGCTGAAGAGCCGCACCGTCTCGGCCGCGGGCATGGGCGCCGCCGGCAGCAGCGGCTGCGGGCTTTCCGCCGGCGCATCGCCCGCGCCCACCGCCTCCACCGACACCGCCTCGACCACCAGTGCGCGCTCCTTCATCAGGAAGGCGAAGCGCTGGCGGTAGGCGGCCTCGAAGGCGGCCTCGATCTGCGCGGCCGTGCCGTAGGGCACGATCAGCGCCGAATCGGTGCCCTCGTAGCGCAGGTGCACGCGCCGGTGCGTGTGCAGCGCGCCGCTGCTCGCGCCCTGGCGGCGCAGCTCGGCTTCGGCCTCGGCGGCCAGCGCGTCCAGGCGCTCGGCCACCGCCGGCAAGGCCTCGGCCAGGCGCAGTTCCACCGCCGCCTCGCGCATCACGCTCTGGTCGGCCAGGCCCATGCCGTAGGCCGAGAGCACGCCGGCCAGCGGGTGCGCGAAGACGCGCTCCATGCCCAGCGCATCGGCCACGCGGCAGGCATGCTGGCCGCCGGCGCCGCCGAAGCACTGCAGCGTGTAGCGCGTGACGTCGTAGCCGCGCGCCACCGAGATCTTCTTGATCGCGTTGGCCATCGCACCCACCGCGATGTCGATGAAGCCCTCGGCCACCTGCTCGGGCGTGCGCTTCGTGCCGGTGGCCTGCTCGATCTGCGTCGCCAGTTCGCCGAACTTCGCGACGACGATGTCGCGGTCCAGCGGCTCGTTCGCATGCGCGCCGAACACCTTCGGGAACCAGGCCGGCTGGATCTTGCCGACCATCACGTTGGCATCGGTCACCGCCAGCGGCCCGCCGCGCCGGTAGCAGGCCGGACCGGGGTTGGCGCCGGCGCTCTCGGGGCCGGCACGCAGGCGTGCACCGTCGAAGGCAAGGATGGAGCCGCCGCCGGCCGCCACGGTGTGGATGCTCATCATCGGCGCACGCATGCGCACGCCGGCCACCTGCGTCTCGAAGGCGCGCTCGAACTCGCCGGCGAAGTGGCTGACGTCGGTCGACGTGCCGCCCATGTCGAAGCCGATGACACGCACGTCATGTGGGCACCCGGCCTCGCGGGTACGCGAGTCCACCCGCCGAGCGGGTTGCGGGCCGGCTTGGGGCGGCCCGGCGCTCGGCCCGCCGCCGAGGTCGTTCTTCGCCAACTGCGCCGTCCGCACCATGCCGACGATGCCGCCCGCCGGGCCGGAGAGGATGGCGTCCTTGCCCTGGAAGGCACGCGCATCGGTGAGCCCGCCGCTGCTGCGCATGAAGAAGAGCTTCACGCCCGGCATCTCGGCAGCGACCTGCTCGACATAGCGGCGCAGGATGGGCGAGAGGTAGGCATCGACCACCGTGGTGTCGCCGCGGCTGACCAGCTTCATCAGCGGGCTCACCTCGTGCGACACGCTCACTTGCGTGAAGCCGAGCGAGCGCGCCAGCCAGGCCGCCGCCTGCTCGTGCGCCGGCCAGCGCCAGCCGTGCATGAAGACGATGGCCACGCTGCGCAGGCCGGCGTCGTAGGCGGCCCAGAGGCGCTCGCGCAGGTGGTCTTCATCGAGCGGCTCGATCACCGTGCCGTCGGCGCCGACACGCTCCTGCGCCTCGATGACGCGCTTGTAGAGCAGCTCGGGCAGCACGATGTGGCGGTCGAACAGGCGCGGCCGGTCCTGGTAGGCGATGCGCAGCGCGTCGCGGAAGCCACGGGTGATGATCAGCAGCGTCGGCTCGCCCTTGCGCTCGAGCAGCGCGTTGGTGGCCACCGTGGTGCCCATCTTCACGCACTCGACGAGCTCCGGCGTGATCGGCTCGCCGGCCGCGAGGCCGAGCAGGTGGCGCATGCCGGCCACCGCCGCATCGCGGTACTGCTCAGGGTTCTCCGACAGCAGCTTGTGCGTGACCAGCGTGCCGTCGGGGCGGCGCCCCACCACGTCGGTGAAGGTGCCGCCGCGGTCGATCCAGAACTGCCACTTTGCGCCGTTATTGCTTGAAAGCATGGGGAAAACTGTGTTGACACGGCGTTGACAGACGAGAATTCGACGTACTGCGCAGCAGGCCCGTGACGTGGGTTTTGACAATCCGTTGACACACGCCTTGGTGATCGCACCCTTGCGTTGTCGTACGTGCTCATTCTGGTGGCCGCTGCAATCAGCGTCCAACAGAGAAATTCTCTATGTGGTCATCGACGGAATCGATGAGCGTTGGGTCGCTTGATCGACTTTCCGGCCGCAGCCATGCGCACCCACAAGCTCGCCTCCTATGATGTCGTACAGCCCAGTTCAACCGTCGCCCATGACCACTGACACCGACTTGCCCGCGTTGCTGGAGAAGTTTATGCAGCAAGCAACGGCGTCGAACAGTCTGTATGTCAGCCACTACCCGACGCAGTACCGTTCCTTGCGAGTCAAAGTCAGTTTTGGAAAGGGCACACCCGCTCGCGTTCCGTGGCTTGGCTTCTTTGGTCCAGGACACTCTCCCGCACGCGGCAGCTATCCGGCGGTGCTCTACTTCAAGGCGGCGTCAGTGCTACTCGTTGCGTACGGTGCGAGCGAGTCCGCCTCCGAACCCTCGTTTTGGCAACCAGTCCTTCCTCGACCCTTGGTCAGCGACTACCTACCTGAGCACTTTGGACACGCTGCGCCGCGATACGGAAGTTCCTTTGCAGCCGAAGGCTTCGCTGTCGATCGATCCCTGGACCTACAAGCAGTCGCATCGTGCATTGATGGGGTCGTGGATACGTACCAAGAGCTTCTCAGCCGAGCGTCGACGCCCAGTGCGGCGCTGCGCTTCGGCCGCCGCTGGTAGGCAACCACCTGCTTCCTGCTTTCTGGATCGCTGCGCCGTAACAGTCTGATATGGTTGAACCCTCGATAACAGAGGGAGAAATGCTCGTATGGCGACTCGCGTGGCAAGAGGCCAGAAGAACCCTGATCACAGGCTCGCCGTCGCAGCTAGGGAGAGGGTGTCTACCATCGTTGACGCTATCCCACCCGAGGACCTGGTGCTCGCAATCAAGCGTGCACCGAGTCTGCGCGGAATGATCTTGGGCTACATCGCTGAAGAGATGTTTGGAAAGACAGTGCTGCGCGATCCACGCATTACGGATGTACGCCAACACGACGACCACGACAGAGAGAACAACAAGGTCGACACTGACTTTGTGTTCGAAGGCCGCCGCGTCTCGATTCAGTTGAAGTCGTTACAGACCAACTCGATCGTATGGCGCGAAGACCTGCAAGCCCTTCACGGCGTTGTACAGAACGATGGAAGCGACAAGCGTGACGTGAGACTACCTAACGGTGACGTCGTAACCACTACCAACTATCGTGTTGGCGACTATCACATCCTTGCCGTGCCACTCTTTCCGTTCACCGGCACTTGGGAGTTCGCGTACAAGCTCAATCGCAACTGCCGGCTGACCACTTCCAACAAATACACCCCGGAGCAGCAGAGGTACTTGCTTGCAACAACTGAAGAGATCACCTACCCATTGACCGATCACTGGAGTACGGACCTCTTTGCAACTGCAAGGTCACTTTGAGATGCGATCGGCGTAGCTCGCCAGCAATGACCGGAAGTTGCTGTATGGCAGCTTCTTCCGCCCTTTGCCCAGGACGAAGACCAGGAAGTAGCTGTGGTTCTTGCGGGAGTGTTCCTGTTTGATCAGGCGCGCAACTGCTGGCTTGTTTGTTCTTGTGAGCACGAACAGGTCTTTGCAGTAGAACCCCAACTGTTCATACCCAAAGATCAGTTCCACGTGCGTCAGCTTCTGTCGATTCGCGCTCACCTCGTCTTGGCACTTGACGATGAATACTCCGCCGTCACGTAGCGTTCGCCGCGCCTCAAGGCCAATCGTCATGTACATGTCGATGACCTTGTCGTGGTACTTCAGCGTCTTGTCCGACGTAGCTTGACCGTTGGAGTAGTACTCGCGGAACGCATCGTGCGACCCGCCACCGGCCAGCTTCGACGTAGCGTCTCGGTATAGACCTTCCATGTAGGGCGGGTCAAGAACAAATGCGTCAAGGTAGCTGTCCTCGTACGGCAGGTGCCTCGCATCAACACCGGTCTTGAGGTCTGACGGCAGGAACTCGTACTCGCTCGTGTCGACGTTCTTCCAGAACACACCCGTTCCGTAGGTCACGTCCGCAATGCGTGCCCCTTTGGGGACATACATGGCGAGAACCTTGGGGAACAACTCTGAGTTGTCGCCCGTATGTGAAGAGAGCACTGCGCCGGTAGACGCTACGCCACCTTGCACACGCCGGCGCTTAGTCGTCTCCTGCTCGAACAGGTCACCAGACTTCATGTCCATGTGTAGTCATCTTGGTCGTTGAGTCATCAGCAACTGGGTCTTGCAGGCGCGTATGGCCCCGTCAAGTGTACTGGATAAACGTACATAGGTTGTCCACTCTGCGGTCGTTGCCCACCCCTTCGCCGCGTCCAACAAATTCAGCAATTTCTGCCACGCTGCCACCTGCACGGCGCTGGCGTGGCTCTCTCTCGACGTTCGCAGTTCACGTGTAAGGCTTGATGGTGGACGATGCTGCCTTGCGCTGTAGCTGCGCCAGCTTCTGCCGCGACTGCTGCATGTCCAACCGCTCCGCGCTCGTGTCGGCCTGGGCCTGTAGCTGTCGTGCCCTGTCCTTGGCCGCCTTCGCGCTCGCCTTCATCCTCTTCACTCGTTGCTCCGCCGCGTTCGACGGCTGTATCTCCTCAAGTCTCATGCTGCCTCCGTAGTGCTGTCCTTGTATTTAGCCCAGCACCACGGCCACAGCCTACCCGCAACGCACGGGCACGCCGACCACGTTTCCCCGGCCGAACTGCGCTTCGAGCAGCTGCCGCGCCATGTTCGGATTCGACGCCCGCACCTCGGCCCACGTCGTCAACTTGCCATGCCCGGACGGGGCCTGAACTCGAACCGTCGCCTTGTACCTGTCCATCGCATCACGCCTGTTGCATCAAGCCCGCGCTCTCGGCCGGGCTCCTTGACCACGACTCACGCACCAGCCTTGAGGCCGACGCCGGGCACTTGAGCCGGGGCGTTTCCCATTCAGCCCGTGCGTGCGTCAGACCGACTCATCGCTGATCGGCGCTGAAACCGCACGCTGGCGCTGTTGTCTGCGCCGCATGCCCCGGTCAGTGCGCCCGCGCACCGCCCTTGCTGGTCTTGCGCTTGAACGCGACACCCAGCGACGCACTGGCAGTCTCGATGTGACCGTCAAGCTCGCCGGCCTCGGTGGCAGCACGCACGCTCTGCAGGGCCTCGATGAGTTCCTGCATGTTGCCCACTTCGACGGCCGGCTTGCCCTTGGCCAGTTCCAGCGGCTTCGTGCCGTACTGGATCGTGAACAGCAGCTTGCCGTCGCTCGTCTTCCACCACCACTGTTTGACGCGGGCCGGCACCAGCTCGCGCCCACGACGACCGTCAGCGTCCACGACGACCTTGGCTCGCTTGGCTTCGAACGTCTTGCCTTCGACCTGCGCAGTTGCCAGCCCGATCTGCTCGTCCAGCTTGCCCAGCAGCTTGTCGCGCCGGATGTCGGCAACCGTCTTCCGACGACGCACTGCGGACACCAGCTTGAGCTTTGCGAGTTGCATGTGATTTCCTTCCCATTGCGTTTCACATGCCGCAACTTTGCTCCCTCAACCAGCAGCAGGTCGACCGGGAATCAGCGCAAGTAAACCATTTTCAGGCCGCAAACCTAAGATTTTGCTAAATAGTGCACAGAACTATGAGGTCTTATATGCCAGAAAACAAAGTCTCCGTCCCGCTAGCTACGTTGCAGGACCTGAATGCACGGATGCTGAATCGCTACATGCCGTGGGTGGACTACATGCTTACAGTAACGTTCGGGAAGGCGTACGACTTGAGCTTGGAGCCTACGTACGAGCAGGCACGAGCGCAGCTACGGCACCTCGGTGCAACGCTCAACAGCGCAATCTGGGGTAATAAGTCGAAGTTCAACGATAAGTGCCGTGTCCTGTACGTGCCGATCATTGAGGGCGCGCATGGCAACAAACGGATTCATGCGCATATATTGGTCGGGAACGTCAAGTCTCGCGCCGAACTCGATGCACATATGCGCAGCTACATACGCCGATCACAGTGGTTACTCCCGAGGTATGATGTGAAGGAAATGTACGACTCCAGTGGTCTTGCATGGTACGTCAGCAAAGAAGCAGACGGACTAAACTGCGAGGCCATAGAGTGGTGCCTAGCGTCAATACCAAAACCGTTGATGCCGTGAAGAATTCAACTGCGTAGAGGCCGAACAGAATGTACGGGCCGCGCTGAACGACCGCTTAGGTTACCGCCAAGGTCAGCGTACGTAGCTTGATGAAAATTTGGACGAATCGCATGAGCATAGGGATGCTCATTGCGATAGCCATTGTCTAAACATTCCCACTATCACCAACCACTATCAAACATCTACACGACCAGTCAATAATCACACAAGATCAACACGAAGTCAGTATCAGCGACATCGAGAAGCAGTAGTGACTGACAGATCGCAGATAAATACACGAGTTGATGCGAGGTGCTTGGGATAAGTGGGATAAGTGGGATAAGCAGGGCTATAGAACACGCTTGCATACGTGACGCACTAATTCGCGCTGCAAGCGCTTTTTTTGAGCCGCCAGCATGTGGGGTAGCTGGAAGGGGTTTGCACGCTACAGCGTGCGTTTACGCTGTCGGGGTACGTTGTCGTCTTTGGACCACGAATACATCAGATTTCATACGAATCCTGATGTTGTGCTGCAAGTGCTTGAATTCATTGGCCCGAGTACATGCCGCAAGTAGGTTGCCCAAGTACGACATCAGAAACTAGCATTGAATACAACAAAAAGTGAGGTTTGGCATGAAGCAAGCTAAAACGCTGACAGCGCAGGAACTGCGACACGCACTCGGGCAAGCTGCCATGTCCCGGCACGCTGCACGCGACAAGGCCATGCTGCTGCTGACGCACCTGGCGGGGATGCGGGTGGGCGAGGTAGCTGCGCTGCGAGTGGGCGACGTGTTGGACGCCGAGGGCCGCGTCAGGGGCGAGCTGCGCTTAGGTGCGCATCAAACGAAGGGCAACGTCGGCCGCGTTGTGTTCGTCAACGACCGCTTGCAGAAGGAGCTTGCTGTCTACGCTCGTACGCTGCGATCCAGGGATGCAGCGGCACCGTTCTTCATGACGCAAAAGCGTACTGGGTTCAGCGCAAACTCCCTGACTCAGCATTTCATCGCTCTATACAGGCGTGCCGGCCTGGAAGGAGCTACGTCGCACTCGGGCCGTCGCACTTTCATAACGAACCTGGCCGCGCAAGGGGTTTCAGTACGGGTACTGGCCGCCCTTGCGGGCCATCGTTCCATTCAAACCACCCAAAGGTATATCGACGTAAACGACAACATGCTGCGTCGCGCTGTGGAACTCGCTTAACTATGAGGCGGATCCACCAGAAACCGTGTAGGCCGCACTGAAACTGTCGAAGTATTCGTCGCCTTCTGCTCGTTCTACTTCATCGACGCTTGAGGGCACGTCGTGCTCCCAGGCAATCTTCGTAAGTGCAGTCAGCGTACGATTCACTTTCTGACCAGCGTCGGAGAGTTTCACGTAGTCTGAAATCTCCCCTTGACCTCGAAGTAGGTCCAACAGTTCAGTTGCACCGAGACCAAGCTCGTTGTCCTCCGACGCTAGCTTCTTGAGCAGCGAATCTGCTACGGGTAGCGACAGTTCCATGTGCCGCAACTCGTTTCTCCAATCCGCCACACGTATCCGACCCATCAAGACGACCTGCGTATCGGCGCGATATTCGTGTACTGGCATATTTGCTCCTTGTTGAGGGGGCGAGTACAAGCCTCGCCCCCAGGACACATTTATCGACGCTTAGCGGCTGCAGAGCGGTTTTCTGCCATAATGCGCTCGATGTAGTCGTCGAACTCACCGGCAAGTGCCGCCTGTGCAGCTTCTTCGGCGAGCGTGCAGACCTCTTCGGCATTGAGACCGACGATGTAGGTGTCCCCGTCGAACACGCCTTGCAGCCAGCGGTTGCAGTATTTGACCCCCAGCGAATAAACGTTGTCGTCCTGCTGCTTGATGGGGTTATCACCAAGTTCTACGCTGTTCGGATCACGCACGTAAGCAGCAGCTTTGCGCAACTTCTCGGCGACACTTTGACGTGCATCTTCGATACCGTGCCGCTTGCCACGCTGAACGTAGAGCTTGTTCACCGTCTTTGCATTCGGCACCAGCGCCGACAGCCGCGACATAAACCCCTTTTGAGCCGGGGCAGAGCTATTTTGCGTTTGCATTTATCAGACCTTTCAAGTTAATCGACTGCTTGAGTGCTGTCGATGGAAAGGACTGTAGAGATTCACTCCCGGCTAGTCATGGAACAGTGAGGCCCTGGGTTTTGTTCCAAGCTAGTGAATATCGAGCACGTTCGACTCAAACGGCCTGTCGTCGGGGAAGCTGGCCCGGATCGTGTTGGCCGCAAACGCCCTGAAGTCGCGCCGGCACTTGTTCAACATGGCCCTGAAGCTCTCCAATCGCTGCTCGGACAGGCGGCCGGTGCTGTCGAGTTCAGCCCTGGCCTTCGGGTCGAGCGTCCAACCCATGTTGTCGATCTCGTGCCGGACGAAGGCGGCGACTGCATCAACGTGACGCAGTTCCTCGAACGTGTCGGGGTCGTACCGGTAGCTGCGGGCCACTGATCGACAGGCTTGCCTTACCTGTTGCAGGCCGTGCGCGACCTTGCTGCCCACCTCTCGCAGCGTGTACTTCGGCATCGGCGCCGCCTGCGTCCCGCCTGAGAGTCGCTGCTTCTCTATCAGAGCAGCGACCAATTCGGCTGTTGCCTTGGCGTCGTCTTGCACGGGCACATCCAGCAGTACGTACCCGGGTCTTGCCTCGTACCGCTGCAAGTCGGACACGACTCGCGGCGACGACATGAACAGGTGTCGCCGCGGCTCGAACCACTCCCGCCATAGCTCGCTCTGCATGCCAGCCTCGGGCCAGCCGTCGAGCGTGCCAAAGTCTTCGTAGATGGAGGCGATCTTGTCGAACTTCGCTTCAAGCTCTGCGCACTTCGCATCGTCGCCTTCTTCGCGTGCAGCGCAGTAAAGCGAGTAGTCGATGTTCTGCGTCAGACACTGATACCAAAGGCTGACCCATTCCTCGGTCATGACGCGCACCTCTTCACTTCTTGCCAGCGTCGGCTGCTAAACCCGGCTTCGAGTCCGTCGATATCCCGCCGATGACACAAGATGGAGCGAACTGATGGAATCGAACATCGACTGGAGCGGCATCGTTCACACATGCCGTTCGGCTGTGCCTACGTCGGAGCGGCAAGTCAAGAACGCCCTCGTCCTCGAAGTCAACAGCGCATCCATCCGCAACGCAGAGGTCTCGGGCTTCTTCGAACTGTCCGACGTACCTGTTCCCTTCAGCACCTACAGGGATGGCTTGACCCGCGCAGAGGTCAACTGCCTTTGGTTCGGCCGAAAGCCCCCCACTAGCTGGATGCACGTCACGATCACGGGCAGGTGGAAGCTGCATCGGCACTACACCGGCCATGTCATCGCGAACATCAGCAAGCCGTAGCCGGAAGCCGGGAACCGGTGACCCACGCTGCGGATCAAGCCATCTCTTCCCGCACGATGTCTGCAGTCAGGGTTCCACTACGGCACAGCAGGCGCTGTAGTCCATCTGGCCCAAGCGTTACCTGACTCGGGTCGCGCAGCTTGGCGTCAACCATTGCGACCAGTGCATCAGCCTCAATGAGACAGACTTCGTTGACGTCGGTTTCCATCTTCAGCCCCCGGATCAGGTCATCGAAGTCGTCTTGGAAGCCGCTGGAGACGATGACGTAGTAGAGATTCCGAAAGCGCCGCCGCTTCTTGAGATCACGGCTTTGCGTCGTGATGTAGTCGCGGATCGTTCGGTCATCCGTGCCCATCTTGTAGCCGCCTTGACGCGCCTTCGCGTCCCACAGGATCGCGTAGGAATCGTCAGCCGAGATTGCAAGCCCATCCTGCACCCGGCCGGCCCCCTGACCTAGAAGCGTCGTTTCGTAGCCAAGCATCGTGAAGGCGGCATTGATGCTCTTCTCCAGTGCACGGGGGATGCTTGTTCCAGATGCCTTCGCAGCTTCTTCAAGCGCAGGGTCGTTCGTAGCAAGTTGCGGGATTACGGCCACGATGGGTGGCACATAGCTATCTGGCAGCTTCACTTGTACAGGTGCTTGTAGCGCACCGCCTTTGGCTGCCGCCGGCGCTCGCGCTTGAGACACAACGGGCGCAGCAATCACGGCATTGAGTTGCCCCTTTGCGACGAAGGACCATACGTGCTCCACGTCGTACAGTGACATCGGCCGAGCAGCAATTGTTGAGAACAGGTCACGCAGTTCCTCATGCAGGCGCTGGTAGTCGCTGTAGGACTCAGCGATGTCGTCCTTCTCTTGAAACAGGTTCAGATCACCCAATACCCGCACGCTGTTGGTGTAGTAGATCGACCAACGATCCGGTGCTTGCACTTGCCAGAAGTAGCTCAGGAAGAAGGGGATGCTTGTGACCTTCGGCCTTGAATGCTTGCTTCCGCCGTTCTCGACCAAGACCTCACCGATTCGGCGCACATAGCTTGTGAAGTTCCGAATTCGACTTCGCGCAATTTCCTCTGTCTCGGGCAGCACGATCGCTGCCCTGAGTTCGGCGGTCAACTCCTTCTCGTCTCCCGCCGCATTGAAGAGCAGATTGAAGAACATCTGGCCCTTGATGCCGCTGAAGCCCCAGAACTCGTTGCGCTTGTTCAGTCCGTCAAGTTCAGGCTTGAAGTCGGATAGTGCAATCGCACCACTGCAAAAGCCGCGGACCAGATCGCCCAGCCTACCGGCGATCAAGCTGCGACGATTCGCATCCAGCGTCGCCGCTGCCTCGGCGGGCGTTTGCCCTGTAGCCGGATCGGCTACCGCGCCCATGTAGTCGTGCAATGCCTTGGTTGCTACAGCAATCTGCGAGTCGTCCAAGCTGCTCATTCGTTTGTGCTCCTCCGAACGGCCATCGTACGTCGTGCCACGACAGTCCTAGCGATACTTCGTCAACTCATCGGTCATGTCCGGCGTCTCTACATGGTCGTAGAAGCGTTGGATCATGTCCGGGCTCGTGCCCGTTGCCTTCGCCAGCCGATACGCATCGACGCCATGCCTGATGCGATGCGAGATGTAGTAGTGCCGCAGCGAGTAGATGGCTAGCTTCTTGCCCTGCGAGTCCGTTTCAACGCCTGCGGCTTTGATCAGGTTGTTGAACCCTTCGCGGAAGTCCTTGATGACCTCACCGTCGGTGTCGCACCAAACATAGTCGTCATCTCCGGCGTAGTCCTTCGCTGCGCGCCGCCGGCCCTGCAAGCCGCTGATCGCCATCGCCGCAATGTCGAGGCCGACTGCAATCCGCTTCTTCTTGACCTTGCTGTGCGTCGCTTCGACGATGACATGCACTGCTTCCTGCTCGTCGGCCCCCTGCGTGTACTTGATGTCGCGCCAACGCAGATTGCGGGCTTCACCCGGACGCAGGCCCGTACCGGCCATGAAGAACACGTAGGCACGCAACATCTCTCTGTACCGCGTGAGCCGGGCATCGTGCCCGTGCTTGCCAACGCCTTGGACCCATGACTTGCGCCGGGTGAAGTTCGCCAGGGTGTCGAGTTGCTCGTCCGTGAACGCCGAACGAGCTTGCTTCTTGTCGACGGTGAACTTGAACGTCAGGGCGTTGCCGTTGTAGCGGCCCCGCTCGCTTGCCCATCGCAGGAACTGCTTGAAGGCACCGACTTCCCATTCAATGGTGCGCTGTGACGGGCGCTCCTTGGCGTTGCCGTGCACCTTGTCACCCGCAGCTGCCTTCGCCGCCCAGTAGCCGTGACGCCATGCCTCGTACTCTTCGAGGTCTTGGGCCGTCACGTCCTGGATGTTCTTCCGCCCGATGTACTCCTTGAAGTAACGGACGATGGACTTGCGGAACCCTCGCAGCATGTGCTCCGAGTGCCGCCGCAGTCCCTTCTTCACGCCGTCTTCGTATGCTTCAATGAAGGCGTCGATCTCGGCACTGACGCTGCCACTCTTGATGGCCTTGTTTGCCTTCTCTGCCGCCTTGATTTCGGCGTATCGCTGCCGAGCGCGGTCGAGTGCAATGCCTTCGTCTGTCGTGTCGAGGCTCTCGGTCACGTACCGCTGGCCATCGGCCACACGCTTGTTCGTGATTCTGTATCGGGCGTAGTAGACGTCGCCCTTGACCAAGGGCCTCGTAAAGACGCTTATGTTGCCGTCCGCGATGCGCTGTATTGCAGACAAGGGGCTGTTGACAAAATGTTGACACAGCCCAAAGCGTAACGCTAGTGCGTTGTTTTTACAGCGGTTTTTGTGTGCAGTTTTTAGTCCAGAACTGCCAGCGTGCGTTCATAGCGAAGTGGCGGCGCGCGCCGCCTGGTCGTAGAGCCCGGACATGGTGCGCAGCAGCTTGGCCATCTCGCCGATATCGGCATTGCGCTGGGTGTCGAGGTTGTCGACCAGGCAGCTCTCGCGCACCTCGCGGTATTTCGTCACCGCCGCCTCGCCGGCCGGCGTGGGGCTGTAGAACACTTCCTTGCCCTGCTTGTCGCCGCGCGCCAGGCCGGCGGCCACCAGCTTCTTCAGCGAGTAGCCGACCACGTGGGTGTCCTCGTAGTTGAGCACGAAGCAGATGTCGGCCAGCTTCTTGTTGCGCGCGCGGTGGTTGATGTGGTGCAGCACCAGCACGTCGGTGATGGTCAGGTCGGGGCAGCCGGCGGCGGCCATGCAGCGCATCGCCCAGCGCGAGAAGGCGTTCCAGGCCACGATCAGGCCGAACTCGAACTCGGAGAGCTCGACGCTGCGCGGCGACACCAGGTGCGAGGACGAGACGATGCCGCGCGGCGCGCTGCGGCGCGGCGACGCGCTTCGTGCCGGTGGTTTTCTTGCCGATGGCTTGACGCTGGCCTTGGCGGGCATCGGTGCTTTCCCCGAAACGTTGAAGATTTATTGACAATTTATCGGAACGATCCCTAGACTGCAATCGCGCTTCACCCCAACTTCGACCTTCCCGACCTCAGGAGCAACGCATGTCCCTGACCCGCCGCTCGCTCGCCGCCGCCGCGCTGTTCACGCTGGCCGCCGCGCCCCTCGCCGCCTTCGCGCAGACCAAGTGGGATCTGCCCGCCGCCTACCCGGCCACCAACTTCCACAGCGAGAACCTGGCGCAGTTCGCCGCCGACGTCGAGAAGGCCACGGCCGGCAAGCTCAAGATCACGGTGCACGCCAACGCCTCGCTGTTCAAGGCCAACGAGATCAAGCGCGCCGTGCAGGGCGGCCAGGCGCAGATCGGCGAGATCCTGCTGGTGGCCTACCAGAACGAATGGCAGATCTTCGGCGCCGACGGCCTGCCCTTCCTTGCCGACAGCTACGACGAGTCGATGAAGCTCTACAAGGCGCAGAAGCCGCTGCTCGAGAAGAAGCTCGGCGAGCAGGGCATGATGCTGCTGTATGCGGTGGCCTGGCCGCCGCAGGGCATCTACGTCAAGAAGCCGATCGCCGCGGCGGCCGATCTCAAGGGCGTCAAGTGGCGCGCCTACAGCCCGGCCACCGCGCGCATCGCCGAACTCGTGGGCGCGCAGCCGGTGACGGTGCAGGCCGCCGAGCTCTCGCAGGCCATGGCCACCGGCGTGATCGAGAGCTACATGTCCAGCGGCGCGACCGGCTACGACACCAAGACCTACGAGCACCTGAAGTACTACTACGACACCCAGGCCTGGCTGCCGAAGAATGCGGTGATCGTCAACAAGGCCGCCTTCGACGCGCTCGACAAGCCCACCCAGGCCGCCGTGCTCAAGGCCGGCGCCGAGGCCGAGGCGCGCGGCTGGGCCGCCAGCCGCAAGGTCAATACCGACACGCTGGACAAGCTGCGCGCCAACGGCATGCAGGTGCTGCCGCCCTCGGCAGCGCTGAAGGCCGACATGAAGAAGGTCGGCGAGGTGATGCTCAAGGAATGGCTCGACAAGGCCGGCGCCGAAGGCCAGGCGCTGGTCGACGCCTACCGGAAGTAGGCCGGCGTGCGGCGCGCGCTCGACCGGCTCTACGACGGCTGCGCCGCGCTGGCGGCCTGCTTCATGGTGGGGCTGCTGGTGGCGGTGCTGCTGTCCGTGATCGGGCGGCAGCTGCACTTCAACATTCCCGGCATCGACGCCTACGCCGGCTACCTGATGGCCGGCGCC
>JAKOVD010000054.1 GCA_029782215.1 Chloroflexota bacterium | reverse complement strand
AGTCATCCAGTGACTGCGCCTGGCTCAACTCCTTCTGCATCTCTTCGACGGTCGGTACGGGAAGGGGGCGTTTCAGTGTGGTATTCGTGTCCTGATTCATGGTTCTTGACTCTTGTGGCTGAGATGTGGTGGATTCCAATTCTGGTCTCTCCACCCTCTACTCAACCGTGATTCATTTCCACACTCTTTCTTACATCGTCGTGGTGGTGGTTGATGATCTGCCTCCGGGTCCGGTCGACGGCGGGCAGACTCCCACGCCTACGCCAACCACTCCCAAGACGGCGACGCCGACCCCCACACCGACCCTTACCACGGCGCCCGCCACGGCAACACCCACCGCTGTCGAGCTGCGCCGGCTGTACCTGCCGCTGATCGTCCGGGAAGCTGCCATCCCACTTTCCACGCCAACCCCCACTCCAAGTCACACGCCAAGCGCGCTTCCCACCTCGACCCCCACTCCAAGTCTGACGCCCAGCGTCCTGCCCACCTTCACGGCAACGCCCACTTCGACGGCAACCGCAAACGCAGGTGGACCGCAGGCAGGCCACTGGACTGGGATGACCGGCAGTGGAAAGCCGGTTTCGTTCGAGGTGAGCGCGGGTGGTGTCGCCTGGAGCGGCTTCAGGCTTGCGGCGGCGTACTCGACGGGCTCGTGCGGTCCAGGCGCCATCAGCGGGACAACCGAGGTGGGCGTTGAGGGACCTGGTGCAATCGCTGCCGGAAGTTGCGGCCACACGGGCGCTACTTTCTCGTTCCAGGGGACCTTTGACTCCAGTAGGACGGCCGGAGGGTCTTACTCCTTCACCAACTACCCGCTGGTCGCCAACCTGCCCTACCCACCGTATGTGTGCGTGTTCTATTTCAACCAGCAGGGAACATGGACGGCGGCGCCGGAGTGAATACGGAAGGCGGGATTTGGTTGACCATTCGTTGCGCTTCCATTACCATGATGCGCACTCAATCATACGGTTTGCGTCACGCAGACTACCTGTCTTACCGAGGCATACCATGACCGAAGAAATCCCATTCTTACAGGCCGCCCTGGTTGGCGACCTGGCGCAACGTGCCGTCAATACCATTCGCTTTCTGTCCGCCGATGGGGTGCAGCAGGCCAATAGCGGCCACCCCGGCCTGCCGATGGGCGCGGCGGACGTGGCATTCGTGCTGTGGACGCAGTTTCTGCACCACAACCCCGCCAATCCGGCCTGGCCGAACCGTGATCGGTTCGTCCTGAGCGCCGGGCATGGGTCGATGCTGCTCTATTCGCTCCTGCACCTGACAGGCTATGACCTGCCGCTCGATGAGCTGAAGAGCTTTCGGCAGTGGGGCAGTAAGACCCCCGGTCATCCCGAATACGGTCACACGCCCGGCGTAGAGATCACGACCGGTCCCCTGGGCCAGGGTGCGAGCAGCTCGGTGGGCATGGCCCTGGCCGAGGCCCTCCTGGCAGCGCGTTACAACCGTCCCGGCCACGATCTTTTCGACCACTACACCTATGCCCTGGTCTCTGACGGCGACTTGATGGAAGGGGTTTCGGCGGAGGCAGCCTCACTGGCCGGGCACTGGCGGTTGGGCAAGCTGATCTGGTTGTACGACGACAACCGCATCAGCATCGACGGATCCACCGATCTCTCCTTTACCGAAGACCGGGCAGCACGATTCCGTGCCTACGGCTGGGAAACGCTTGCCGTCGACGGTCACGACCGGGTTGCCGTCGCCGAGGCCCTTGCCGCGGCCAGGCGCCAGCAGGAACGGCCCACGATCATCGTCTGCCGCACGCATATCGGCTTTGGCTCGCCCAAGTATCAGGACACCTCCAAGGTGCATGGCGAGCCCCTGGGCGAGGCGGAGCTGGCGGCCACCAAGGAGAACCTGGGATGGCCTGCCGACAAGCGCTTCTTCATTCCCGTCGACGTCCTGGCGCTCTACCGCCAGGCCTGCGATCGGGGCGCCGCCTCGGAGGCGGAGTGGAACGAACGCTTTGCGGCCTACAGTGCTGCCTACCCCGCGGAAGCGGCGGAAATCGAGCGGATTCTGCGCGGCGACCTGCCCGGCGATCTGGATGCCGTGCTGCCCCAGTTTGCGGCGGACGTCAAGAATGCCACGCGCAATACCTCGGGCATCGTGCTCAACGCCCTGGCGCCAATTCTGCCGGAGCTGATCGGAGGCTCGGCCGACCTGACGCCTTCCAACAAGACGGATCTGAAGGGCGCGAAGGATGTGCAGGCCGGGCAGTTTGACGGCCGCTACCTGCGCTTTGGCATCCGCGAGCACGGCATGGGCGCCATCCTGAACGGTCTGGCGCTGCACGGCGGTTTCATTCCCTACGGCGGCACGTTCATGGTCTTCAGCGACTACATGCGCGGGAGCATCCGCCTGGCGAGCCTGATGGGTCTGCGTGTGATCTACGTATTCACCCATGACAGCATCGGCCTGGGCGAAGACGGTCCCACGCACCAGCCAGTCGAGCACCTGCCGGCGCTGCGCGCAATGCCCAACCTGGGCGTCATCCGCCCTGCCGACGGCAACGAAAGCGCCCAGGCGTGGAAGCTGGCCGTCAGCCGCCGCCACGGTCCCACTGCCCTGATCCTGAGCCGACAGAACGTTCCCACCCTGACCACGCCGGAGCAGGCGCAGGGCGTGCAGATGGGCGGCTATGTGCTGTCGGACCCGCCGGGTACGCTGCAGGTGATCCTGGTGTCGTCAGGCACGGAACTGCAGCTTGCGGTGAAGGCGCAGGCGCAGCTTGCTGCCGAAGGGATCGCGGCGCGGGTGGTCAGCCTCCCCAGTTGGGAGCAGTTTGAAGCCCAGCCGGAAGTGTATCGTCAGTCGGTCTTCCCGCCCGAGGTGCCCGTGGTGGCCGTGGAGGCTGCCAGCCCCTTTGGCTGGGAGCGCTACGCCGACCGCGTGATCGGCATCAACCGCTTTGGGGCGTCGGCGCCCTATGAGACGGTCTACCAGAAGTTCGGCATCACAGTTGAAGCCGTCGTATCGGCAGCGAAAGAGCTCGTGAGCGAGATGGAATAGAGGGAAGAGGGACCGGGAGACCAGTAGTTCCCTGGTCTCCCGGTCTCGCCGGGTTACGGGTCTGGTGCGTTACCAGGTATAGCGCACGGTGTAGGTAACGGTGGCCTTGCCCTGGGCGGGGACGGGGACGCTCCACTCGATCGTGCTGCTGTCGGTCTTCTTCCAGCCTTCGGGCGATGCCTTGACGATCTCCCAGTTGCCGCCGCGGGAGAGGTGCTCGACCACGCGCACGGTGACGTCGTCCTTCTCCTTCTGGTTGCGCAGCTCGATCTGATAGGTCTCCTCGACCACCTTGTCCGAGATCTGCTTGAAGTCGGTCTGGGTGCGCTGGCCGACCAGGTCGAAGGCGTTGCCAATGGTCAGGGTGACGTCCTCGCCCTTCGGGGTATGGTTGATGGCGTCCTCGCCAATCAGGAGCGGCGAGCCGTCCACGTCGTTCTGGTACATGCGGATGTTGCCGGCCGGGAGCTGCGCATCCGCGCCCTCCTTGCCGGTGTTGAACTTGACGGTCAGTTTGACCTGCGTGTTGCCGGTGTTGCCGTAGCTCGGGTCAAGGATCGGACCGGCGCCGAAGGGAGCCGGCAGAGAGGCATCGTAGACGTAGCTGGGGACCGAGGGGATGCCCGACTTGGTCAGGAACTGGACCTGCTTGGTCTGGCGGTCCTTGATCGTTACAGGCTGCGCCAGCTCATAGAGATGGTATTCCGAGAAGGAGCGCTGTTCGATCGCGGGCGTGGCCATGGCGGCAGGTGCAGCCTTGAACATCATGTCCTCGCGGGCCACGGGCTGGGGAAGGCGGTTGATGTCGCCGGCCACCAGCTTGAGCTGGGCGTCGGTGTAGGTGGCGCCGCTCTGGTTGTCGAGCGTCACCCAGCCGTCCAGGTCCAGGCTCTTGTTGTCCTTGGCGAGGAGCGCGACGTAGTCGGCGTGCCAGTTGAGGCCGTTGGTGAGGTAAGCGATCTCGGCGTCATGCTTGCCCGGCTTGGTGGCGTTCACCGTCCAGACCAGCGTGGGCCGGGTGATCAGGCCTTCGGGCAGGGCGGGGAAGCTGTAGGAACGGATCTGGTCAAGCTTGAAGGCATCGATGGCGCCGCCGGTCGTCTGCAGGACGACATCGCCGGCGCTGCTCAGCAGCTTGCCCTCGTGTGTTTCACCGTCCTGGGTGATGACCTTGATGTCCTGGTCGACGTACTTCTCGAGCAGTTTTTCGGTCCCGACCAGGTCGTACTCGTAGTTCTGTTCCAGCACGCTGGCAGCAGGATCGGTCAGCGAGCGAAAGCGCACCGTCTCGGGCAGAATGCCCGATGGCACATCGGTGATGCTGACGTCGTTGACGCCCTGCTTGAGGTCGATCTGGCGGTTTTCAGAGACCATGGCGATGTTGCTGTTGTAGACGGTCACCTTGGGTCCCGCGGCCTGGGCAAAGGCGAGGGGCAGGCGCCCGGTGGCGGTGGCCAGTGCAACGCCGGCGGCGAGGGCGAAAACGAAGAGAAGGCCGAAACGCAGGGATCGGCGTGACATAACGTTGCTCATCGGATCAACTCCTTCGTGATGCGGGTGGATGGGCCGGTGCGCGTGCGAGGACCGGCCTATGCTATTGTAGACGCAGGGGAGGGGCGGATCGTTCCGCCCTGGGCGTCAGCGCTCTGGTGTGAACGCCGCCGCAAGCAGCCGGGGGCTTTCCGGGTCCCAAGGGCTGCGGTCGTAGTCGCCGTAGAACTCCACCTCGACGTAGCCGGCCATCGCCAGCAGGAGCGCCAGCTCGCGGCGGAAGAGGATGCGAGTAGGAATGCGCGTGCTGGTGCGCCGCAGGAGGCCGTCCGTCCCCACCTCGTCGTAGAGCATCGTCACCTCGTGCACCTGGTCGGCAAACGACACCTGGCTGGCATAGAACATCGTCACCTGGTCTCCGGTCGCGGCGTCGGTCCACTGCCGGGCCAGCTCAAGGCTGCCATCCGCCGCCGCCAGGCGACCCAGGCTGGGGTTCTCCACGTCCAGCAGCAAAACACCCCCCGGCAGCAAGCGCCGCCGCCAGCAGTGCAGCGCCCGCAGTTGGTCCTCCTCCTCGATCAGGTGGAGAAAGCCGTTGAAGCCGCAGCAGGCGAGGGCGAAGCGGGGTTCGACCTCGAAATCGGTGAAGTCACCCTCCATCAGGGTGATGTGGTCCGCCAAACCGGCAGCGGCGATCTTGCGCCGCCCGATCTCCAGCATGGCTGCAGCGCTGTCGATGCCAGTGACGTCATAACCTGCCTCGGCAAAGGCGAGCGCCAGCCGGGCGGTGCCGGCGCCGAGGTCGAGGACGGGGCCGCCGATCTCCTCCGCGAAGGCCAGGTAGAAGGGGATGTCCTCGGTGATCAAGCCGTGGTCGGCGTCATAGAAGCGGGCAATGGGGTCGAAGGACATGGGGGTAGCAGGTGGCAGGTCGCAGGTAGGGGCGACTGGCGGGTCGCCCTGGGTCGCCCTTCGTGGCGTCCCCTTCCGAGCAGCGACTGTGAGGGAGCTGGCGGGGTAGCTGGGCGTGTTCTTAATGCCTGTGGGGTGATGATCGTAACATAGGGCAAAGGGTGGGGCAATCGCTGGGGCCGTACTGGGGGCTGGGCGGTCCCAAATGCGCCGAGCTGGGGATCGGCGTTCCCAGGTCGGGGGTAGTTGGCGAAGGTGGGGGGTGTGTCTATAATGGCGCCATGCAAGTGCAGATCATACGCAGCAGCAAGCGTCGGAAGACGGTCAGCGCGCGCCTGGAGGGGGACACCCTGGTCGTACAGGCGCCGGAGCACATCTCCGACGCGGAGCTGACGGGCGTGGTGGCGAAGCTCCAGTCACGGGTTGAGCGCAACCAAGTCCGCCGCCAGCAGCGCAGCGCCCTGACCGACGCGGACCTGCAGGCGCGGGCGCAGGCGCTGAATACCCGTTTCTTTGAGGGCCGCCTGCGCTGGCAGAGCATCCGTTGGGTGACCAACCAGCAGCGCCGGTTTGGGTCCTGCACGCCGTCAGAGGGGACCATCCGGATTTCGCAGCGGGTGGCGACGCTCCCGCCGTGGGTGCAGGATTACGTCCTCGTGCATGAGCTGGCGCACCTCGTGGAAGCCAACCACGCTTCCCGGTTCTGGAAACTGGTCAACCGTTACCCCCTGACTGAGCGGGCACGCGGTTACCTGATGGCCTTGGGGCTGGAGGAGCCGGAGCAGCCGGCTGCTTCGCTCGCGGAAGGAGGTATCTGATGATGGACCTGGACACGCTGAACGACTATCTGTCCGGTCTGGCGATCCTGGTTCCGGCTGCGCCCGTGGCTCAAGCCGGGTACGTGACTAAGGAACCCCTGCCCGCGCTGGCGCCTCCTTACGGCGTGGCCGAGTTCGAGGAGGCCGGGAGTTTCCTGCTGCGCAGCCAGGCGCTGCACGTGGACCTGCATCAGCGTTGGCGGGCGGCCGAGGATGAGCAAGAGCGGAGCAGGCTAGAGGTGCAGCTTCTGGGCGCGGCGGCGGCCGATTTACTGATTGCCGAGCGTCTGGTGGCGAGCCTGCCGGGCCTGTTCGCCGTGACGGAGCGGGTGCGCGGGCCGTCGCTGGCGTCTGACGCCCCCTTGATCCACCAGGCCATCGCCCAACCCGAATCCCTGCTCACCTATGCGGCGCCGGCGCGGTGGCGAGGCGCCGAGCGGGCCCAGCTCCTGGAGACCGCCCACCAATCACTCGAGGCCATCCGCACCCAGGCAACCAAGGCCTGCCAGGATGCGGTGACCGAGGCCATGGCCATGGATTTCGCCATCCTTGTGCAGGCGGTCGATCTGCTGGGCATCGAGATCGCGGCCAAGCTGCGGGCGGCGGCGCTGAATACCGCTGCCCTGGCAGTCGAGTACGTGCTCACGGCGAGCGACAAGATCCACGCTGTATTGGGGACGGAGGGCGAGCGCGTGCTGAAGGATGAGGCGCTGCGCTACCTGGACGAGCTGCGCAACGGCGACCTGGCAGGGCACGCGATGGAAAGGTTCCTGCAGACCGAGGTGATCTACGAGGAGGGCAAAGCGTGGATCGGAGGCTTTGGCGGCGACATCACGGCGCTGTCGGGTACGTCGGACCGGGTGGCGGCGCTGCAGGGGAGCTTTGCCGGACGCGACAAGGTCGCGCGCACGGTGCTCAAGGGCCTGGCCATCGTGAAGCTTTTACCGCCGATGCAGGCGCCGCCGTGGGGTCCGCTGACCGTGGCAGCTTCCTACCTTGCCGTTCTCGCCTACATCCTGTACAGCGCCTATGATCACGTCGATTCTGACCGCTATCCGTTTTTCGATCGGGTCAAGGGCGTGCGAGGCATTCTCAAGACGGAGCTGAATCCGCCCGAGCCGCCGCCTGCTCCGACCGTTCCAACCGTTCCGCCATCCTCCTGAGTTTCCCGGAGCTTCTTTACATGGACCCTGTTGCTCTTCGTCTCGGCCCCTTGCAGGTGCACTGGTATGGCATTCTGATCATCACCGGCGCCGTGTTGGGGGCCTTTGTGGCCAGCCGCGAGGCGAAACGCCGCGGCTTGAACACCGAACATGTCTGGAACCTGCTGACGATCATCCTGATCTTCGGCATCGTCGGCGCCCGGCTTTACCACGTCTTTTCCAGCCCCGTCGACGGTCGCGGGTGGGAGTACTACCGGGCCCATCCCATCGATATCATCGCCTTCTGGAGCGTAGGCGCTGACGGCCGGCCCGTGTTCACCGGGCTGGCAGGTCTTGGCATCTACGGCGGTGTGATCGGCGGTGTGATCGGGCTGGCGATTTACACCTATTTCGCCAAGCTTCGTTTCCTGCAGTGGGCCGACATCGTGGCGCCGGGTCTGCTGCTGGCGCAGGCGATCGGGCGCTGGGGCAACTTCCTCAACCAGGAGCTCTACGGGCCGCCCACCACGCTGCCGTGGGGCATCCCCATCGACTGTTCGCACCGGCTGACAAAGTATGCCTGCACGGTCCTCCCGCCGGAGACACGCTTCCACCCTACGTTCCTCTATGAGTCGTTGTGGAATTTCGTGGGCTTCGGTCTTCTCTTGTTTTTGGGACGGCGGCTGAAGGACTGGCTGCGCGAAGGCGACGTCATCTTCATGTACCTGATCTGGTATCCGCTGGGGCGCTTCTGGGTCGAGCTCTTGTTCCGGCCCGATGCCTGGACGATCGGCTCCATGCCCACGGCCTCCATTTTCTCCCTGGTCGCCATCGTCCTGGGCGCAGGCGGCATCCTCTTCAACCACCGTTTCCGCCGGCCCCCCGTGCCGATGTCGGTGCCGGCGCTGGCGCCGGCAGGATCCAGCGCCGCCAAGCCCGGAGGGACGAAATCCGGAGGCTCGAAGTCACGGGGAGCCAAATCCGGCAGCGCCAAGCCGTAACTTCGCCGCTATCCAACGCGTCAAAGGGGGGGATGCGAAAGGTCGCATCTCCCTTTTTCATGTCCAGCACCACCGGAGGCACACCTCTCTATGTCACGACTTCACCGCATGATCCTCGTTCTTGCCCTGGCAGGGCTGCTCGCCGTGGGTCTGGCCGCCTGTGGCGGCAGCGCTGCGCCGGCGGCTCCCGCTGCGGGAGCTGCCGCTGCCCAGGTCGATCTGGCGTCGCTGCCCGTCAACATCGACGTGAAGCAGGCGGCGTCGCTGCTCAACAACCCCAACGTGGTTTTCGTCGACGTACGCGAACAGAGCGAGTACAACGCGGGCCATATCCCCGGCATCAAGCTGATCCCGCTGGGCACCGTTCCTGATCGCATGAGCGAGATTCCGAAGGACAAGACGGTCGTGGCCGTCTGCCATTCCGGAAACCGCAGCAAGCAGGCGACCGACTATCTCCGGCAGAACGGCTTCACCAATGTTCACAACATGCTGGGCGGGATGACCGCCTGGGAGCAAGGCGGCAACCCGATCGAGAAGTAGCCGGTCACGCATCGCATGCTGCTGCTGACTGCCGGAGGGGGTCTTCCTCTCCGGCAGTTGTATTTGTAAGCTGCATTACTTGACTACGGGCGGGAATGGGGGTAGGATTCCCATGACCCCACCCCACAGGGGGAGGGGTCGATACACTCAAAGGATCCACCTATGCAAGCCGAAGTCAAGAAGGACGTCCTCAACCGCCTCCGCAGCATCGAAGGACACGTGCGCGGCATCCAGCGCATGGTCGAAGAGGATGAATACTGCGTGGACGTGATGAAGCAGGTCAAGGCCGTGCAGAGCGCCCTGGAGAGGGTCAACAGCCTTGTCCTGGCCAACCACCTGCAGACCTGCGTTACCCATTCGCTGCGCTCCGACGACGTCGACGAGCGCGAGCGGGTGATCGGCGAGATCATCCAGGTGTTTGACGCTTCGGGCAGGCTGAAGTAGACCCTGCGGAGTTCCGGCAGCTACCGGATTCGCCCTGCGGCGGGTCCGTCCTCCCATCCCAACCTATCCAGCCATTCCAACCACTCACCGAGGTTTCCTTTCCATGAACAAGACACTCACCATCCCGGCCATTTCCTGCCAGCACTGCCTGAAGACCATCGAGCGCGAGCTCAAGCTGGTGGACGGCGTCGAGTACAAGCAGGGCAGCACCGAGACCAAGGCCGTCCTCATCGACTACTCCGACGAGGCTTCTCTCGCCGCCGCCCGCGCAGCCCTGATCGAAGCCGGCTACGCTCCGACGAACTAAGGCGTTGGAACGTTAGAACGTTGGAACGTTCTAACGTTCTAGCGTGTACTACCATGACTGACACCCAAGTTGTCCTCCCCATCACGGGCATGACGTGCGCGAACTGCTCGACGACGATCGAGCGGAACCTGAAGCGCATGAACGGGGTGAAGGAGGCATCCGTGAACCTGGCCACGGAACGGGCCAAGGTAGTGTTTGACCCGTCCGTGGTGAGCGCCGGCCAGATCGACGACCTGATCGGCGACCTGGGCTACGGCGTAGCCAAGGCGCGGGTCGAGCTGCCCATCGCCGGGATGACCTGCGCCAACTGCGTCAACACCATCGAGCGCAATCTGCGCAAGGCGCCGGGCATCGACCAGGCCAACGTCAACCTGGCCACCGAGAAGGCCTCGGTGGTCTACAACCCGGCCATGATCGATGTGGCGACGATGAAGGACCTCGTCGCCGACCTGGGCTACCAGGTGATCGAGACTGGCGGGGTCGACGAGGAGGAGGCAGAGGACGCCGAGCGCAAGGTGCGGCAGGCGGAGACGGAACGGCAGAAACGGCTTCTGATCATCGGTCTGGCCTTCACCATCCCGCTCTTTGTCTTCTCGATGGCCCGCGACCTGGGGCTGCTGGGGCACTGGGCGCACGCGTCCTGGGCCAACTGGGTCATGTGGGCGTTGGCGACCCCCGTCCAGTTCTACGTCGGCCGTGATTACTATGTGAATGGCTACAAGGCCCTGAAGAACGGCGCCGCCAATATGGATGTGCTGATCGCCCTGGGCTCGTCGGCGGCCTATTTCTACAGTGTGGCCGTGATCCTGGGCGCTGCGGTGGGCGTCGACCTCGGCGCGCACGTCTATTTTGAGACCTCAGCCCTGATCATCACCCTGATCCGCCTGGGCAAGTACCTGGAGGCGCGGGCCAAGGGCGCCACCTCAGAGGCCATCAAGACGCTGATGGGCCTGCGTCCGAAGACGGCGTGGGTCGAGCGCGAGGGCGTCGAGGTCGAGGTGCCGGTGGCGCAGGTGCGCGTCGGCGACATCGTGCTGGTGCGGCCTGGCGAAAAGGTGCCGGTGGACGGCCTGGTCCTGTCGGGCCAGAGCGCCGTCGATGAGGCGATGCTTACCGGCGAGCCGATCCCGGTGGACAAGAAGGCCGGCGACCAGGTCATCGGCGCCACGCTGAACAAGCAGGGCTTGCTGCGCGTCCAGGCGACGCGCGTCGGCAAGGAGACTGCCCTGGCGCAGATCATCCGGCTGGTGGAAGAAGCGCAGGGCTCCAAGGCCCCTATCCAGCGGCTGGCCGACCGCGTGTCGGCGGTGTTCGTGCCGGTGGTCATCGGCATCGCCCTGGCCACCTTCCTGGGCTGGTACTTCATCGGCGCTATCGGCTTCACCCAAAGCCTGATCAACGCCGTGGCGGTGCTGGTCATCGCCTGCCCCTGCGCCTTGGGACTGGCGACACCGACGGCGATCATGGTCGGCACCGGCAAGGGCGCGCAGAACGGCATCCTGTTCAAGACGAGCGAGTCGTTGGAACGGGCCGAGGCCGTGCAGACCGTGGTGCTGGACAAGACCGGCACCCTGACCGAGGGCAAGCCGGTCCTCACCGATGTCGTGGTCAACCCCGGCTGGACGCCCATTTCCGCCAACGGCTATGACCCGGCTTCGGCGCTGCTGCGGCTGGCCGCGAGCGCCGAGCGGGGTTCCGAGCACCCCCTGGGCCAGGCCGTCGTCGCCGCCGCCCAGGCCCGCAGCCTGAGCCTGGTTTCGCCTGAGAAGTTCGAGGCGGTGACCGGCGCCGGCGTCGTGGCAGTGGTCGATGGGCAGGAGGTCAGAGTGGGCAGCACCCGTCTGGCCGAGCACGCGGCCCTGGCGCCCAGCCTGGCAGCCCTGGTGGCAGAAGGCAAGTCGGCGATGGTGGTGGCGGTGAACGGCGAGCCGGCGGGTGTGTTGGCCGTGGCCGACACGATCAAGCCGACCTCGGCGCAGGCCGTCGCCGGGCTGCATAAGCTGGGCAAAGAAGTGGTGATGATGACCGGTGACAACCGGCGTACTGCCGAGGTGATCGGCCGGCAGGCCGGCATCGACCGGGTGCTGGCCGAGGTCCTGCCGCAGGACAAGGCCAACCAGGTCAGGGCACTGCAGGCCGAGGGCAAGGTGGTGGCCATGGTCGGCGACGGCATTAACGATGCGCCCGCCCTGGCCCAGGCTGACATCGGCATTGCCCTGGGCACTGGCACGGACGTGGCGATGGAGACCGCTGACATCACGCTGATGAGCGGTGACCTGCAGGGGGTCGAGCGCGCCCTGGCGCTCAGCCACGGCACCATGCGCACCATCCGCCAGAACCTGTTCTGGGCCTTTATCTACAACATCATCGGCATTCCCTTTGCCGCCCTGGGGTTCCTGAACCCGATCCTGGCCGCGGGCGCCATGGCCTTCAGCAGCGTCTTCGTGGTCACCAACTCGCTGCGGCTGCGGGGCTACAAGCTTCGCTAGAGCGGCTACAAGCTGCGATAACCCCCAGGAGCCATGCCATGGATATCCGTTTGATACGCCCGCAGGACCGGGATGAGTGCCTGCGCTTGCGCGGGGCGCTCTGGCACGACGGCCCGATCAGCGAGCACGCCCCCGACCTTGACGCCATCCTGGCGGGGGAGCTGCCCGCGGCGGTGTACGTCGTGGAGCGCCACGACGGGTGCCTGGGCGGGTTCGTGGAGGTCGGAATCCGCTCCATTGCCGAAGGGTGCGCCACCTCGCCCGTGGCTTACCTGGAGGGGTGGTACCTGGAGCCGGACCTGCGCGGCCTGGGACTGGGCAAGGCCCTGATCCAGGCCGCGGAGGATTGGGCGCGGGGCCGGGGCCTGAGCGAGATGGGCAGCGACACCTGGCTGGACAACGACGATGGCTACCGGGCGCACCTGGCACTGGGCTACGAGGAAGTCGAGCGGATCATCTGCTTTCGGAAGCGGCTGTGATGCGGTGATGAGGGCGTGGAGACCTCGCCCCTACGGAAGATGGCGGTAGGGGCGCGAAGGCCACGGCCGTAGGGAAACAAAGAGAGCGCCTGCATCCGCGGGCGCTCTCTTTGTGGTTCCGTGTAGGGTGGCGGTGATCAGATGTCGTAGTACATCATGAACTCGTACGGATGGGGGCGCATCCGCACGGGATCGACCTCCATCTGGCGCTTATAGGCGATGTACGATTCGATGAGATCCGCGGTGAAGACATCACCGCGCAGGAGGAAGTCGTGGTCGGCTTCCAGGGCGTTCAGCACCGCCTCCAGCGAGCCGGGGACCTGCTTGATCTGCTTCAGCTCATCGGGAGGCAGCTCGTACAGGTCCTTGTCCATGGGATCGCCGGGGTCGATCCGGTTCTGGATGCCGTCCAGACCGGCCATGAGCAGGGCGGGGAAGCAGAGGTAGGGGTTGCTGGAGGGATCGGGCGCCCGGTACTCCACACGCTTGGCCTTCGGGCTCTTGGAGTAGATGGGGATGCGGCAGATGGCCGAGCGGTTGCGCTGCGAGTAAGCCAGGTTGACCGGCGCTTCATAGCCGGGTACCAGGCGGCGGTAGGAATTGGTGGTGGGAGCGGCCAGGGCCAAGAGAGCAGGAGAGTGCTTGAGCAGTCCGCCGATATAGTACTTGGCGGTGTCAGACAGGCCGGCGTAGCCACCCGCATCGAAGAAGACGTTGGTGCTGCCCTTCCACAGGCTCTGGTGGACGTGCATGCCGCTTCCGTTGTCGCCGAAGAGGGGCTTGGGCATGAAGGTGACAGTGAGGCCATTCTGGCGGGCGACGTTCTTGATGATGTACTTGTACATCATGGTCTTATCGGCCATACGTAGCATGCTGTCAAAGCGCATGTCAATCTCAGACTGACCAGCGGTCGCCACCTCGTGGTGATGTATCTCGATGGCAACGCCAGAGGCTTCGAGGGCCAAGACCATCCTGCTGCGGACATCCTGGAACTGGTCCGCCGGAGGCACAGGGAAGTAGCCGCGCTTGGGTGGAATCTGGCCGCCCATGTTGGGCTTGGAAGCGTCGGCGCTGTTCCACCAGGCCTCGGGACTGTCCACACGGTAGAATGCGGAATTAGTGTCAGAACCGTAACGGACGTCGTTGAAAATGAAGAACTCTGCCTCAGGGCCCCAATAGCTGGTGTCGGCCAGGCCGGTCTGCTTGAGGTAGGCTTCGGCCTTGCGGGTGATGTAGCGAGGATCGCGCGAATAGGGCTGCAGGGTGACTGGATCGTAAACGTCGCAGATGATGACGAGCGTCGGGACCTCGAAGATGGGGTCGATGAAGGCGGTGTCAGGATCGGGGAGCAGGAGCATGTCCGACTCGTGAATCTCCTGGAAGCCGCGAATGGAAGAGCCGTCAAAGCCGACGCCGTCCTGGAAGGTTTCTTCGCTCAGCTCACGGGCGGGCACGGTGAAGTGCTGCCACTGGCCGGGAAGGTCGACGAAGCGGTAGTCGACCATCTTGACGTCTTTCGCCATCTTCACGACGTCGCTGGGTGTCTTGGGCATGGTACAGGGTCTCCTTTACGTAAAATGAAACAAGTTGGGTGTCGCCCTGGCGTGTGCGCCGGTGGGCAGGATGTAAACAGAGTGGGGCCAGGGGGCCTGACGCAAACTCAGGGAGCTGTGGTGGCTTGCAGGCTCCCTGAGTGCTTCCTTGTCGCTGCGATGGGGGCGGACCAGCGGCCCGCTCGCACAGAAGCAGTATAGGGGACCGTGAGGGCGCTGCGCTATGACCCAAATGGGTCATTTTTGTCGCGGCGCCGTGACCTCACATCGAGTTGGCCTCGGCGCTCTCGTGCAGGGACACGACCGGTGTCAGGGGCGCAAGGGGAGAATCGGCAGGTGCTTCGCCGCCGGCAATGACCAGTTTGAGCAGGAGCGGGGTGACCAGGGTAGTGGCAAGGGTCATCAGGATGACGACCGTGTAGGTGGCGTTGTCGAGCAGGCCGCTGCTGAGCCCCAGCGTTGCCATCACGAGCGCCACCTCGCCGCGCGCGATCATGCCGGCGCCGACTGCCCGTGTCTGGGGCCAGGTGCAGCCGCCCAGGCGTGCGCCCAGGCCGGCGCCGAACGCCTTGGTGACGATGGCGACGACGATGACCACGGCCGCCAGAAGCGGCGCCACCCGAACGGCGCTGATGTTCGCCTGGAGGCCCACGGTGACGAAGAAGACCGGCACGAACAGCCCGTAACCCAGGAAGGCGGCGCCGTCAGTGACCCATTCCCTGGCGCCGGCGATGCGGCCCAGGAGAATGCCGGCCAGATAGGCGCCGGTGATGGCCGCCAGCCCGCCGAGCGATTCCGCCGCCCAGGCATAGACGAGGACGAGCGCCATGATCAGGGCAAAGCCGGCCTCGCGGGCATGATGCTCGTTGATCCAGCGCACCAGGGGGCGAAGGACGACCACGCCCGCGACGATGGCAATAGGGAAGAAGAGCACCAGGCGCAGAATGGCCCAGCCAGGAGAGCCGCCCTGTCCAGAGAGGCTGAGCACCAGGCTGAGGACCAGGATACCCAGCACGTCATCGATGATGGCGGCGCCAAGGGTGATCAGCCCTTCTTTGCTGCGCAGGCGCCCCAGCTCGTGCAGGGTCTGGGCAGAGATGCTGACGCTGGTGGCGGTGAGAACGGCGGCGAGAAAGAGGCTGCTGTTGAGATCGAGACCGAACAGCTCACCGACGAGCAGACCGCCCAGAAAGGGGAAGATGACCCCGGAGGCAGCGGCGAAGAGCGAGGCCTTGCCCACGCGGCGCATCTGGTCCAGGTCGGTCTCCAGCCCGGCGATGAACATGAGCAGGAGCACCCCGATCTCGGCCACGGCGGCCAGGATCTCGTTCATCTGGATGAGGCCGAGCAGCGACGGCCCCAACACGACCCCAGCCAGCAGCTCGCCCAGGACGGCAGGCATACCCACCCGTTGGCTCAGCTTGCCGGCCAGGCGGGCCGCCACCAGGATGAGGGCAAGAGGAAGGAGGATTTGGACTGTCGGCATGGGTGACACTCCCGTCGAGCCTTTGCAGGGCGATGTTTCCCCAGCCTAGCGCAAGTGCTGTGCGCTATCTACTACCCAAATGGATCATCTTCAGACGCCGGACTGGCTGGTATGCACCATGCCGTCCAGAAGGCGTGCACTCAACTCCTGAACCACCGTCATATGGTGGGTCAAATCATCCCGCAGGCGGGAGGGATCGTCGCTGTAGCCCATGCGGCGGGCCAGGAAAGCGAACTCCTCGGTTCCTTCCGGGGGCACGGTGAGGTCCTTGGCGTGGCCGCGCACCATGCGCAGCGAATTGATGACGCGCCGGAAAAAGGTGTTGGCAGCCCGCAGGTTCTGGTAATCGGCGTGCGCCAGGGCGCCGGCGTAGTTCAGGGCGGCCATGGCCTCACGCGTGTTCGGCTCCCGCACCTGGGGAAAATCGCGACCGTAGGTGATCTGCAGACCCTGCACCAGGTACTCGGCGTCGACCAGGCAGCCCGGGCTGAACTTGACGTTGATCGTGCCCGGTGTCACCAGGTGCCGCAGTTGACGCTCGCGCATGGCGCGCATAGCGACGACGTCGAAGACCTCGCCTGTGTAGACGAACTCGTCGCGCTGCGCCACCAGGCGTTCGCCCAGGGCGGCGTCGCCTGCCACGGGGCGCAGCTTGACCAGCGCCTGCCGTTCATAGGCCCAGGCAGGCCCGCCCGGCGCGAAGTACCGGCGAAAGGCGTCGAGCGAAACCGCCAGGCTGCCGGCCTTGCCGTAGGGCCGCAGTTGCAGGTCGATCTCGAAGATGCCCTCGTGGCGGGCCTGGATGGTGCGCACGAACTCGGCCACGAGCTTCTCGTAGAACTCGGACGTCGTGATCACGTCAGGGCCGGTGGTAACGCCGTTGGCCTCATAGATGAACATCAGCTCGATATCGGAGGCGAAGCCCATTTCGTGGCCACCCGCCTTGCCCAGGGCACAGACCGTCATGACCGCAGGGTGGCCCGCCTCGGCCTGCGGGGCGCCGTGGGCGCTGCGCAGCTCGGCCTCGCAGAGACCATAGGCGGCGTCGACCACCACTTCGACCATGTCGGTCAGCTCGCGCGAGAACTGGCTGAAGCGAGCGGTGTACTTCATGATGTGCCGCAGGTCGATGCGGAACATCTCCCGGTCCTTGAAGGCGTTGAGCGCCTGGCGTTGCGCCTCGCCGCGCCAGCGGTCGCCGGCATCGGCGCCCACAAGGGCCAGCTCAGACTGCAGCTCGGCGGCAAGCTCCCTCTTGGTCTTCGTCACCATCAGGGCATCGACGTTGCTGACGACCGGGAAGAGATTGGCGTACTGCATGCGCAGGAAGTCATTCCACAGGAAGTCGCTGACGCCGAGCAGCTTGGCCAGGGCGTCCAGCACTTCCGGCCGTTCCACGGAGGCCAGCTCGTCGGCCCAATGGGGACGTTGGAACATCTGGGCCAGGAACTCGCGAAAGTGTAGAAGCGCCAGCTCGGGGTTGGGCGCCTGTGGGAGCAAATGGGTGAAGTGCTTGACCAGGGCGATGGTGGCCCGCAGCTCGCGCTGGCGGTCGGGGGATTCGATCTTGTGACCCTGGGCGTTGGTCACGTAGAGGGTGTCCTGCACCCTGTTGCCCACCGAGCTGACCTCCATCCGGGCGATGTAGACGCCGCCCAGGGCCAGGGCGTTGGTCAGCTCGTAGAGAAACCCGGTCGTGTCGGGGGCGGAGATGTGCAGCAGGGTGTAGCGCTCGGCGCTGTCGTTGTCGATGGCGACGTCCACGGGGTAGAGTCGCGGGGCCAGGACGCCGTGTTCGCGCAGCATGGCGGCGACGCGTTTGGCCAGGGCGCCCTGCGCCTCATCGCGCTGGCGGGCCTGCAGCTTGCGGATGAGGGCGGTCAGTTCATCGGCGTAGTGTACCCAGACTTCAGGCGCGATCTCGCCGGCGACAGGGCGCACAGTGAAGACATCCACGATCTTCTGGCGGATGTCCGACCGGGGCAGCGCCAGCGGGCGGCGGTAGCGGACGGCCGGTCGCGCCGGCGACGGAGGCTCTTCAATGGGCTCGTAGGTGAAGATGTGCCCGTTGAGAATGTCGAGGCCGTAGACAAAGAGAAGCCCACAGATGATCGACAGCTCGCCCAGGTAGTCGTAGGCGACGACGGTGACACGCCAGTAGCCCTCTTCCAGGGGGACCACGTCGACCTGCACCGGCACATCCTCGCTCAGGTCTTCCACCAGCGCGGCATGGCGCCGGATCTCGGCCTCGACAAAACGGCTGGCATAGGCAGGATCGAGGCGGTTGAGATGGCGCTGGACGCCGGGTGAAGGGGGAGCGGGTGTCTCGGCGAACGATTCCATAGGGTCGCTTCCTAGGTGCTGCATGTAGATGCTGCGCACCGCCTGGCGGTGCTGCTGGTAGCGGGCGATGAACTGGTCACCGGCGCTGGCGCCGCTGAAGCCCAGCCGTCTTGCCAGCGACGCCAGCTCGGTAGGGTCCGCGGGCAAGGTCGAAACCTGCCGGTAGTGCATGAGCTGCAGGTGGTGCTCAACCGTGCGGAAGAAGACATAACCGGTGCCCAGGATGCGATGGGCGTCGGCCGACAGCAGCCCGGCCCCGAACAGCCGCGAGAGGGCATCGAGGGTGCGGCCGCTGCGCACCTCGGGGTGACGGGCGCCGTAGCCCAACTGCAGGTACTGGACGACGAACTCGACATCGCGAATCGAGCCTTCGCCCAGCTTGACCTCGCCCCAGTCGCGGCCATGCTGGCGCAAATAAGCTTCGGTACGCTGCTTCATGGCCCGCACGTCGGCGCGCACGGTCTCGGCGGCGAGATCGAAGAGAACGGGCTGCGCTTGCCGGACAAAGTCTTCGCCCAGGTCCAGGGCGCCGGCGATGGGCCGCGCCTTGAGCATGGCCTGCTTTTCCCACAGGCGGGCGTGCCGGCGAAGGTAGTCCAGGTGGCCATCGAGGGTGCTGACCAACGCCCCATCACGCCCCCAGGGTCGCAGCCGCATATCCACCCGGTAGAGGAAGCCTCCGGTGACCATGCGCGAGAGCGCCTCGATGAGCCGTTGGCCCAGGCGCACGTAGTCAAGGGCGTCGACGCGTGCGATGAACACCAGGTCGATGTCGGAGCTGTAGTTCACCTCGCCGCCGCCCAGCTTGCCCAGCGCCAGGACCACAAATCCATCAGGTGAGGTGCCGGTCTGGGCCGCGGCCAGGTCGAGGCAGGCGCGTACCATGCCGTCGGCCAGGTGCGAAAGCTGGGCAGTGACCGCCGACAGGTCCATGAGCCCGAAGAAGTCGCAGGCGCCCAGGCGCAGCAGTTCCCAGCGCTGGTAGCGGCGCAGCGCTTCCAGGGCAGGCAGGACTGCTGAAGGCGTCATCTCGTCGTCATCGGACGCGGCCAGCATGACGGCGCGACCTTCGACGTGGTATTCGTCCACCGTTTTGCGCCGGGTGAGATCCTTGCGCTGCACCAGGCGGCGGGCGTAGTCAGGCTGTTGGAGCAGAATCTCGGTCAAAAACTGGCTGCCGGCAAACAGGGTCGCCAGCATCTCGATGAGACGGGGATTCTGGGCGAGATAGGCGAAGAGCTCTGTGCGGTCGGCAGCCCCCTGCGCCAGGCGCTCGATGTTGACCAGCACGTGGTCCGGATTGGCGACGTCAGTCAGCGAAGTGAGCAAATACGGCAGACAGTCCGCCAGCGCCGCCGCTGTCTCGGCCGTGTCCGCCAACCGGAGCAGGCGGTTCAGGGCGGCCTCCGGGTCGGCGAAACCGATCGCCGACAGCCAGGCGAGCGCCGCCGGATGGGGTTGTCCACCCGCGAGGAAGAGGTCCGGGGCAAGGGGGAGGTTTGACATAACGATTCGCGGGTGGTTCGTTCAATGTACGCCACGGCAGCGCTTTGCGCAAGTCAGGCCCGCCGGCAGCGGCCGGCGCCTATCTTAGGAACAGTCGTTCCCGGTCCCCCGCGATGCGGCGGGAGCACCTCGTCCTTGGGGAACTCGTGCAGCCGCCTATCTGAGATATCTTCCAGACCACGCCCGGCGAACTTGGCGTAATGATGACACCAGGGCGAGAATGACAGCATGCCTTCCGTTGACTCCGCCGTCCTCGCCAACCTAAACCGCATCGCCGCCGCCATCAATCGTGCAAGCTCGGAAGCGCAGGCCGGTCTCGACGAGACCCTGCGCAAGATCGTGGCCGGCGCTGTCGAGCTGATGACGGGCGGGTCCGTGAACGTGGCAGGCGCCGTGACCGCCGTCATCTTCACGTTCGACCCGACCACAGGCACGTTTGACCCGCGCTCGCGCCTTGTCGCCGGCTCATTGGCGGCGGGCGCTGCCAGTGAGGCGCCGCGGCCCGATGGATTGGGCGCGCGCGCGCTGCGGCAGCGCTCCCGGGTTCTTTCCTATGAGGCCGGCGACCTGGGACTGCACCAGGCCCTGGCAGCAGCGGGGGCGCAGGTGGGGGTATGCTATCCCCTGATCGTGGCCGACCAACCCGTGGGCGCGCTCTACGTCTATCTGCATGAGCAGAGACCGTTCACGGAGCTGGAGCTGCTGCTGCTCGATAACCTGGTCAACCTGGCGGCGATGGCAATCCACAACCTGCAGCAGTTCGAACGCGTGCAGCGCAACCTGGAACGCCGCGAAGATGAGTTGGCGCGCCTGCGGCGCGCCGACCTCCTCATCTCCTCGCGCCTGCGCCTGGAAGAGACCCTGGAAGCGATTCTGCAGATGGCGCTGGAGGTGACGGGCGCCCGGCACGGCATCTTTCGCCTCGTGGACGCCACGGGCAAGCTTCTCTTGACCAGGGCCATCGCGGGGGACGACCTGGGCCGGCCCGCGGTCGAGGCGCTGCCCATCAACGCCACGAGCATTACGGGCTGGGTGGCCAAGCACCGCCAGCCGCTCTGCATCGCCGATGTGCGGGCGGGGCCGTGGGCGCGGCTCTATTACCCCCTGGACCACGAACGTGAGATGCGCTCGGAATTGGCCGTACCACTGCTGGCCGCGAGCGGGCGCCTGGAAGGTGTGATTAACCTGGAAAGCCCGCACCTGGGCGCCTTCAGCGAGGATGACAGCTTGCTGCTCCAGTCGCTGGCCACACAGGCAGTCATCGCCATCCAGGACGTGCGCCTGCTGGATGCCCTGCAGGAGCTGGCGGAACGGCTGCTGACGCAGTCACTGCAGGAGGTCTTCGGGCGCGTCGTCGATCTGGCGTGCGAGCTGCTTGATGTGCCGGTCAGCGCCCTCTGGACGCTGGACGAACAGGACCTGGTCATGCAGTGCGCCAGCGCCGGGCACGTGCGGGGCGACAGGGTGCCCCTGCTGGGCAGTCTGACCGGCGAGGCCATTGCCCGGCGCCGCTGGATCTTCAGCGATGATGTGCGCGCCGACCAGCGCTTTGTCCATACCGAGCTGGCTATCCGTCAGGGTTGGACGCAGGCCTTGGTGGTGCCCCTGCTAGCCGGGGACGATAGCGATCCGGTGGGGGCTCTCAGCGTCTACAACACCGAGGCTCATCCGAACCAGTTCGCCGCTTCGGACTGGGACGTGAAGGTGCTGACATTCCTGGCTCACAACGCCGCCCTGGCGGTGCGCAGCTCAGCCCACCAGGAAGCGCTGCGCCTGGCCCGCGAGCAGAGGGCAGCCGCCGAGACCTTTGCTGCCGTCGGCGACATTGCCGCCAACCTTCTGCACCGCCTCAACAACAAGATCGGCGCCATTCCCGTGCGCGTCGAAGGCATCCAGGACAAGTGCCAGGAAGCGCTGGCTGCCGACGAGTACCTGGCCGCGAACCTGGAAGAGATCGCACGCAGCGCCGGTGAGGCGATGGAAGCGTTGAGCGACAGCTTGTTCTACCTGCGCCCGATCCAGCCGGCGCCCGTGAACATCGCTGCCAGTGTGGCCCAGGCCCTGGCCACAACCCACGTGCCGCCGGGCATCAGCATCAGGTTGATCGCCCTGGATGATTTGCCGCCGGTGATCGCCGGCCAACAGCGCCTGGCGCTGGTGTTTGTCAACCTGCTGGAAAACGCCGTCACGGCCATGGACGGCGCCGGGATCATCCGCATCAGCGGCGCGGTTCGCGGGCGCTGGGCGGAAATCCGGGTGAGCGATAACGGTCCTGGCATTGCCCCTGAGCTGCACGAGAAGATCTTCGAGTTCAACTTCTCGGGCGCCAAGCGTTCCTCCAAGCTTGGTTTTGGTCTGTGGTGGGTCAAGACGCTGATTGCCCGTTTCGGCGGCTCCATCACCGTCGAGAGCGACGGGCGCCGCGGCGCCACCTTTACGCTGCGGCTGCCGCTGGCCGCGGGGGCGGTTTAGAGCGATGCGCGCCCTGGTGGTGGATGACGATCGGGCCTGGCAGCAGATCCTGGTGGAGCTGCTTGTCGATGCCGGCCTGACGGTGGATGTGGCTTCTGATCTGCGCCAGGCGGTGGCCAGCCTGCGGCTCAACCCCCACCGTCTGGCCGTGGTGGACCTCTCGCTGGGCGGCACCGACCACCGCAATGAGGATGGGCTGGCCGTGCTGGATGCGGTACGCCGGCACGATCCCGGCTGTGCCACGATCCTGCTTTCTGGCTTTGCCACTGTGGAGCTGGCCGTGGCTGCGCTCAAGGACCACGGCGCCCATACCTGTCTGCGCAAGGAGCGCTTCAGGCGCGCCGAGTTCCGCAAGGTGGTCCAGGAGGTGCTGGCGATGCCGCTGGCGCCCGGCTACGGCGACTCACCCCGGGCGCGCGCGGTCACTGCGGGGCAAGCGCTGGCGCCAGCCGCCAGTGGGGGGATGCCTGCGGGCGCCGCCGTCCCGGCCGTGCTGGTGGTGGAGGACGACGCCGGTTGGCGGAGCATCCTGGCCGAGCTGCTGACCGACGCCGGGTACCAGGTGCGGTTGGCGAGCAGCTACGGTGAGGCCTTCGGCCACCTCAAGCGCGGCGCCTGTGGCGTCGCCGTCGTCGATCTGACCCTGTCGGGCGCGGCCCCTGCCGAACGCGGCGAGGAGGGCTACCGCCTGCTTGCTGCCAGCCGCCAGGCCGGCATCCCGGCCGTGGTCGTCACCGGCAGCAGCCGCACCATCGACGCTGAGCGGGCGTGGGGCGACTACGGCATCGTGGCGTTTCTGGAGAAGCGCACCTTTGACCGGCGGGCCTTTGTCGAGGTGGTGGCGAGCGCCCTGACCGCTGCCCCCACCGCACCGTCAAGCCTGGACGCGCTCACGGACCGCGAGCGCGAGGTGCTCGATCTGCTGGTTCAGGGCCTGACCAACAAGCAGATCGCCGACCGGCTGGTGATCTCACCCAACACCGTCAAGCGCCATCTGAAGGCGGTCTTCGAGAAGCTGGGCGTCAATACGCGGGCCGCGGCCGTGGGAAAGGCAACGGGGGGAGGTTAAAATTGCGGATTGCGGATTGCGGAAATGTAATTCGTAGTACGCAATGCGTACTGCGTACTCCGTAATGCGCATCCCCGGCCCAAAATCACTCATTACGCAGTATGCAGTACGGAGTACGTATCTCGAATCCCGCAGGGGACGGTAGCTGCTATCCCAGGCCCGTGGTGCGCGTGGGCTTCGGCTTGGGTTTCGGTTTCGGCTTTGGTTTGGGTTTGGGTTTGGGCGCGGGGGTGGAATCCGGCTTGGGTTTGGGTGTTGGCTTGGGCTTTGGCTTCGGTTTGGGCTTGGGCTTGGAGGAAGAGGTGTGCGAACCGGAACTGCCGTGAGGGCGCGGCTTTGGCGAGTGGGGGCGCGGGGGTTTGGTTGCGGCACGGGCGGCGGCCAGCAGGCGCAGGATCCCCTGAGGATGAGAAGAACTTTGGACTGCTCGACACCCACTTTGCCTGCCACGACCTGCGGGATGCCGGTGGCGCGCAAGGCGTCGTCGCCGGGCTCGTTGTCGCCGGCGAACTGGTCAAGCAAGGCGTTGACGTCGAAGTTCGGGTTGGTCTCAGGTGCTGAAGTATCACTACCGAGCACCTGGCCAACAAGGGTGGGAAGGACGTCCTGGCTGCCCGATGAGGTGGCGGCGCCTGCCAGGCTCTGCAGGATGTCGCCCAGGTTGAGGCCACGGTCCCCGTCGGGGCTTTCTGAGGATGTGGGCGTCGGGTTCTCGCTGTCCATGGGTCAAGTTCTCCGTGTATCAGGGTAACCTGAGTCTAGCGCTGCGGGTAGAGCGTGTCAACGCCTGCAAGCGGCGCCGGCGCCGCCGGCAACTGCGAGCCGGACATTCGTGTTATCTCCTATTCGTGCTAGATCTTCATGATGCACAGCGAGAGCATGCACCGCACCCGATCGCCTACCTGAGTTTCCACGCTGGGGAAGCATGGGCTAGAATGCTTCAGGCTGCGCTGCACCCCTGGTCTGGACAGGGGGCGGCGCCAGGAGGCGCCATGAAAGAACTGCTCATTCTGCGTCACGCCAAGTCGTCATGGGATACGGCTGCTATCGATGACTTCGAACGGCCCCTGGCTGCCCGCGGGGAGAAAGAGGCCCCGCGCATCGGCGAGTACCTGGCCGCGATCGAGCATCTGCCCGACGCGATCGTCAGCTCGCAGGCTCGCCGGGCCACCCAGACGGCGCAGAAGGTCGCCGAGGCCGCCGGTTTCAAGGGCGACATCGCCTTCGAGCCGCGCATCTATCTGGCAGACCCTGACACCCTGCTGGAAGTGGTGGCCAGCCTGCCTGAGCCGGCGGCCAGGGTGATGCTGGTCGGACACAACCCCGGATTCGAGGAGCTGGTGACGGTGCTGTGCGGAGCGGCGGTGCGCTTGCCGACCGCAGCCCTGGCCTGCATCGAGCTGCCCGCGGCCGACCGCTGGGTCGACGTGGATCGCGACTCCGGCGTGCTGCTCTGGCTGGTGTCGCCGAAGACGCTTCCCTAGCTGCCGCAATCCGGTATGTTTTGGCGGGCGCAATGCGCCGCGTTTACAATGCGCGCATGCCTGCATCTGTGAGCACCTCTGCACCCATCATATCGGCGGAGGGCGCCGCGGCGCTGGCCGCGGCATGGCAAGCCGGGGAAGAGACGGTCGTCTTCACCAACGGTCACTTCGATCTGCTGCACATTGGACACCTGCATTATCTGCAGGGCGCCCGCGCCCAAGGCGACCGTCTGATCGTCGGGCTCAATTCCGATCAGAGCACACGCTTACGCAAAGGGCCGGACCGTCCCATCATCCCTCAGGAAGAGCGTTCGGTGCTCCTGGCGGCGCTGCGCTGCGTTGACGCCGTCGTTCTCTTTGACACCGCCGACTGCACGGAGCTGGTGCGCGTGATTCGCCCCGACGTCTACGTCAAGGGGGCGGACTGGAACCGGCCGGGAGGCCCGCGACCGCCCGAGGCGGAGGTCGTGATGGGGTACGGGGGGCGCGTGGCCTACGTCGACCTGGTGCCGGTGCGCTCCACGACGGCGATCATCCAGACCATCGTCCAACGCTACCAGGGCAGCGGGGACGGCGGCGCTGCGCCATGACTGAGGTGAGCACCGGGCAGCCGGAAGCGCAGCCGTCGCTGGCGCGCAATGCCACCGTGCTCAGCCTGGGCGGCGTGGTCAGCCGCACGCTGGGCCTGGTGCGCGAGATCGTCATCCCGCACTTCTACGGCGCCACCGGTCTGGTGTCGGCCTTCGCCATCGCCGAGTTCGCGGTCAAGACGGTCTATGACCTGTTGGTCGGCGGCATGTTGACGGCGGCCCTGGTGCCGGTGCTGAGCGACTACTTCCGGCCGGAGAAGCGGCGCGAATTCGCCGAAGTGGCCAGCGTTGTGCTCACGGCGCTATCGGGCCTGGCGGCGCTGCTGGTGCTGGGTCTGGAACTGTTCGCGCCTGCGATCGTCCAGCTCATCGGCGGGGGCCTCAACGCCGAATACCAGGCGGCAGCCGTGCAACTGATGCGGCTGGTGGCGCCGGCGGTGTGGATGTTCGCCAACGCCGGGGTGCTGGCGGCCATTCTCTACGCTCGCCAGCGGTTCGTGATGGTGGCGCTGGGCGATGCGCTCTATAACCTGGGCGTTATCATTGCCGTGCCCCTGCTGCACCAGCGGCTGGGCATCAATGCCCTTGCCGTGGGCATTCTCGTGGGGAGCGTGATCCAGCTCGGCTTCCGGCTGCCGGAGCTGCGGGGCATGGGGCTGCACCTCTCGCTGCAGTTCCGCCACCCGGCGCTGCGGCGCATGCTCGCCCTCTACCTGCCCATCCTGGCCTCGGTGGCGGTGGGCATGTTCCAGGCCGGGATTGACCGCCGCCTGGCCAGCGGCACAGGGGAAAGCAGCCTGGCCTACATGCGCACGGCGACAACCCTGTATCAATTCCCGCATGGCCTGGTATCGGTGGCGATCTCGGTGGCGGCGCTGCCCACCCTGTCGCGCTGGGCGGCGAGCGAGGACTGGGCGGCCTATCGCCGCACCCTGGGCGCCGGGCTGCGCTCGGTGTTTGTCCTCATCGTTCCCGCCACGATCGGGCTCTGGGTCCTGGCCGAGCCGGTGGTGCGGCTGATTGCCCAGCATGGCGAGTTCACGGCCGTCGACACCCACTGGACGGCGCTGGCGCTGCGATTCTACCTGCCCGGCCTGATCTTTGCCAGCGTCGACTGGCCGCTCAACTTCTCCTATTACGCCCGCAACGACAGCAAGACCCCGGCCATCGTCGGCGTCATCTCGGTTGGCGTCTACCTGGTGGTAGCGCTGAGCCTGCTCAACACGCTCAGCTTCCTGGGTCTGGCCTTCGCCGACGCCTGCAAGCAGGCGGCGCATGCCCTGATCATGGCCTGGCTGATCTACCGCTGGGGTGGGCGCCTGCACCAGGCCGTCATTCGCACGGCTGGGCAGAGTCTGTTGGCCGGCGCGATCATGGGCGTCGTGGTGTATGCGGCAGCGACCGTGCTCCTGGCCCAGCTCGGCACAGAGGGTCTGCTGCCGCGTCTGACCGTGGTGATCGTGCCGGCGCTGGCGGGAGGCGTCCTTTACTATCTGCTGCTCCGGCTGATGCACGTGCCGGAGACGGCCCTGATCGAGCGCCTGCTGGCACGCGTGGTGCACATCTAGCCGCGCGTACCGGCGAGCACTAGCGTATCAGACGCGGGAGGTAGACGGCGCTGGCGCCCACCGAGCCGCCGTCGATGGTGAAGTTGGCCCGAAACAGCTCGGCCCAATCTCCCCAACAGCCGGCCCCAACGGTGTGAGTGCAGTACCTGGCAATGGCGAGATAGGTTCCCGAGCGGCGCCCCTGTCCGGCGATCAGGAACTCATGGGTGACGGCAACGAGAACCCCGGTGCTGCTGTAAGTGTTGCGGATGACGCAGCCTCCGAGGAGAGGGCGGCAACTGGCATAGCCGCCGGAAGGGTCTCGCCACTCGACCTCTGTCAGTGGCAGCCCAAAGGCATCCCCCGTGATCTCCAGGGACGCCTTCACGTCGCTCTGCTTGTAGGCGGGACTGGGCAGAAAGCGGTACGAGCGGTAGCTGTTGGGGTTTGCCCACAAAGGCGAGGCGGTGAGCAAGGCGATAGCCAGCCCCCAAAGCACGGCAATGGCGACGGCCCGACGGACTCCGATCATGGCTCTCTCCCTGTGAATAAGACGTGCAGCGCGTCCGGCACGACGCCGAGGTGAAGTCAGCAGTGAACCAAGAGGTTTGTGACTCCTGGAGCGATTATAGGACAAATGGTGGGTGCGGGCAACTCGACCTCAGTGCGCAAGCCGAATGGCGCGGAGGGCAGCGCCCTGCGGGAACTTGGAGAGAATTGGAATGCGCGATACCATTGCGTTCATCCCGAGTTTTCCCAGACGCGGGCAGCAAACGAGACAGAGACTCCAGCCTTGACCAAGCATCACCTCTTTGGAGCGCCTTTGGCGTTGTCGATGCGGATGGCAGTGAACTGAGGGCGCAAGCGGACCACCGATGGAAACGGCCGTGTACGTCAACTGCCTTGCCAAGACCTATCGTTCCCCGCGCGGGGAGGTGACGGCGTTGGCCGGCGCCACGTTCACCGTGGGTGCGGGTGAATTTGTCTGCCTGGTGGGTCCCAGCGGGTGCGGCAAGTCGACGTTGCTTCGGCTGGTGGGTGGGCTGTTGGCGACCGACAGCGGCGAGGTTACCTTCCCCAGCTTCCCCCGGACGCCCAAGCGCCGACTCGTCTTCCAGGACCATGCGCTGTTTCCCTGGATGACGGTGCTGGATAACGTAGCTTTCGGCCTGGAGATGGACGGCATGCCGCGCGGCCAGCGACAGGTGCGGGCGGTGGCGCAGTTGCGGGCAATGGGTCTGGCTGGTTTCGCCAGCCACTACCCGCACGAGCTTTCCGGTGGGATGCGCCAGCGCGCGGCCATTGCCCGTGCTTTTGTCACGGAACCCGATATCCTGCTGATGGATGAGCCCCTGCGCGCCCTGGATGCGCAGATGCGCATCGTCATGCAGGAAGAGCTGTTGGCGCTCTGGGAGAACAAGCGACCCACGGTCCTGTACGTCACGCATGACATTGAGGAGGCTTTGCTGCTTGCCGACCGGGTCCTGGTCATGAGCGGACAGCCTGGGCGCATTCGTGATGAGGTTAGACCGCCTTTTGGCCGGCCCCGCGATCTGACGGGGCGCAGCCATCCCGAACTCGAGGATCTCAAGTGGCGCATTTGGAATATGTTGGAGCAGGAAGTGAAGCAGAAGCTCCAGATCGCAGCGAGATAGAGGCTGCGGCGCCCGCGCAGTCTGCACCCCGCGCCGGTTGGGCGGACCGCAGGCTTTCGGCCCTTTTCGCGGTGGGCGCGCTGGTGCTGTGGGAGATCGCCGCGCGGGCAGGATGGATCTCGCCGATCTTCTTCCCGCCGCCCTCAACGATCCTGGTGACGTTGGGTCGGATGGTGGTGACGGGGGCGCTGTGGCCGGCCCTGACGATCACCCTCTACCGCATGGTGCTGGGCGTCGCCCTGGGCGGGGTGGCGGGACTGCTGCTGGGCTGGCTGATGGGCGCTAGTCGTTCGGTGCGCGTCGTCGCCGACCCAGTGGTGGCCGCTCTTCACCCTTTGCCCAAGCTGGCGATGTTCCCGATCTTTCTGGTGCTCCTGGGCATCGGCGAGGCCTCGAAGGTGGCTCTCGTGGCCTTTGCGGCCTTCTTCCCGATGCTGCTGAGCACCCTGGCTGGCGTGCAGCAGATCGACCGGACCTACTGGGAGGCGGCCATCAACTATGGCGCCACGGGAACGGCGCTGCTGCGGCGAGTGATCTTGCCCGGGAGCCTGCCGATGGTGTTCACGGGGCTGCGCCTGGCGCTCAACGGCGCCCTGGTGGTGACGATCGGCGTCGAGATGCTCTCGGCGCGCGAAGGCCTGGGCGCCCGGATCTGGCTTGTCTGGCAGACGCTGCGCACGGAGGAGCTCTACGCGATCCTGATCGTGATCGCGCTTTGCGGGCTCGCGGGCAATGCTCTGCTTTCCTATGCTGCCCGGCGCTTGGTCCCGTGGCAATCCGGCGAGGAGACCTATGAACAGAAGGCAGGTTGAGGCTCGATCGCTTTGGCTGTTGGCGTCTTGCACGGTCATCATTCTGCTGCTGGCGGCGTGTACACCACCCCGCACGCCGGCAGCGCCAGTCCCCCAACCGTCGTCGGCGTCGCCGGTGGCCACCCAGGCCAAGCCGAAGGTCAAGATCAAGGCAGGCGCTTTTCCATCCGTCTCCTATGCCGTGTTCTACATCGCCCAGGCGGAAGGCTACTTTGCCGAACAGGGATTGGACGTCGAGCTGGTGCCCGTCAACAACACGGGCGAAATTGTCCCTCTTATGCTGGACGGCCAGCTTGACGTTGCTCAGACTCCACTGAGCGCGGCCCTGTTCAATGCGATTGCCAGGAACGGAAGGCTGAAGATGGTGCTGCCGAGCACCACCTACGCGAAGCAGGACTGCACCTACACGGCGTACTTTGTCCGTAAGAACGATCTTGAGTCCGGCAAGTACAAAGGGCCGGCGAGCTGGAAGGGCGCCAATCTCGCACTGCCGCCACCGGGCGCGCAGGCCAGCCTGGGTTACGTCAGTGAACGCTACTTGCAGCAGGCGGGCCTGAGCCTGGATGATGTGCGGCTGCCCGTCGTGGACGTGGCAGCCCAGCCGGAAGCGCTGTCCGCCGGCCAGGTGGACATCGTCGCGGCGTTCGAACCCACCGTATCGCGGCTGAGGGCGCATGATGACCTGGCAATGTTGATGCCCGCCACCGTCATCGTCCCAGAGCTAAGCTCCGTGGGCGTTGTCTATGGTCCTCGCCTGCTTGACGATCCGGATGTCGGCAACCGCTTTGCCGTGGCCTATCTCAAGGCGGTGCGGCAGTACATGCAGGGCACCACACCTCGCAACGTGGACCTCATTGCCGCGTTCACCAAACTGGAGCCGGATCTGGTAAAGACGCTCTGTCTGGCGGCGATTCCTGCCAAGGGAGAACTCAACGTGGCCTCCATCATGGATTACCAGAACTGGCTGGTGCAAAAAGGTCTCGTCGATCACATCGTGGCTCCGGAGGTGTTCCTCGACACGCGTTTCGCGGAGGAAGCCAGGCGTGAGTTAGATGGTGCGGACTAGTGGATGCCAACATTCCGGCCTGGTGGGCAACGGACCATGGCTCGGAGGGCGCGCTCGCGCAGGCGATCCCGCTTCGTTTTGCTGAAGCCGTACGTGCGGCGCCGCCAGACCACCTTGCCTACGTTTGGGCTGGCGGCTCGCTGACCTACGCGGAACTTGACCGGCAGAGCGACCACCTTGCGGGCGCTCTCTGCGACGTCTTGGGCAGCGGCGGGATCCCTGGGAAACAGCGGGCGGTCGCCCTGCTGCTTCCCAACGCCCCCCCCGGCCTGATCGGCATGCTCGGCGTGCTGAAGTCGGGCCACTTCTACGTGCCTCTGGCATCGGAACATGGCGCCAGCCATCACATCCGTGTGACGTCGGATTGTCCTCCCGATGCCTGGGTGACCACGAGTGCGCTCTTATCGCACTGCCAGATGGTCCGCGCTGAGATCAATCGGTCGGCCCCGGTTATCCTTGTCGATGATCTGCGAACCTCTCAAAGCACGGCGATGCCCGTGATCGAAATACCATCGCAGGCAAGCGCCATGGTGGTGTATACCTCTGGTACCACCGGACAGCCGCGTGGGGTCCTGCGTACTCATGAGCAGGTTCTGGCAAACGCGGTGCTGGGAAGCCAGGACCTGGCATTGAGCTTCGCCAGCCGAGTGGCCCATGTGTATTCCGTCGCCTTCGGGATGGCGCAGACAATTCTCTGTGACGCCCTGCTTAATGGAGCCACACTGTGCGCCTATCCGCTGCACGAGGGTACGTTCAGCGGGCTGCACCGATTTCTTTTGCAGGAAGAAGTCACCGCTGTGCGGGCCATAACTTCGACGCTGCGCGGGCTGGTCGCAGCCGCAGAGGGCCAAGAGTTGATGGCGTCTCTTACCGCGGTGACCATAGGAGGTGAAACGACTACTCCTCAGGACGTGGCGAGTTTGCTGCGGGTGCTGCCGCCAGGCTGTCGCCTGGTGATTCATCTGGCTTCGAGTGAAACAGGCACCTATGCGCACCATTTCCTGGAGGCCGGCAAACCGTGGACCTGGAAGGGTGACCGGGTGCCCGCCGGATACGCCCCTCCTGGTGTCGAGGTCATGGTCGTGGATGGCGACAGACGACCGCTGCCGCCTGGAGTTGAGGGCGAGATCGCAGTGCGGAGCCGCTATCTCACACCGGGTTACTGGAACCGGCCGGAGCTGAATGCGACCAGGTTCCTGCCGGACCCGGACGGTGGGGACCGTCGCATCTTCCTGACCGGGGACCGGGGACGGATAGGGGCGGACGGGCTGCTTGAGCATTTGGGCCGGATGGACTTCATGGTCAAGGTGCGCGGGCACCGGGTGGAGCCGGAAACGGTCGAGCTGGCGCTGATGGCGCATCCGAACCTGTACGAGTGCGTGGTCGTGGCGCGGCCCGGCCATGACGGCGGCAGCCAATTGGTGGCCTACCTCGTGGCCCGGCAGGAGCCTTCGCCGACGGTGCCTGAGCTGCGGGCGATGCTGCTGCAGACGCTGGCCGGCTACATGGTCCCGTCCCGCTTCGTGTTTCTGGAGCGGCTGCCGCGCAACGCCAACAACAAGGTCGATCGGTCGGCGCTGCCTCCGCCGGGGGCCACTCGGCCGGTGCTGGACACGGCCTATGTAGCGCCGCGCAACGATCTGGAGCAGGAGATTGCGGACCTTTGGGCCGAGCTGCTGGAGCTGGATGAGGTGGGCGTCGAGGATAGCTTCATCGAGTTGGGGGGAGACTCGCTGCTGGCGCTGCGGATGCTGCTGCAGGTAGAGCGACAGACCGGCACCAGGGCGCCGGCGGCGTACTTCCAGAAGCCGACGGTGGCCCACCTGGCGCGACTAGCCGGTGGGGGCCAGGTCGAGCAAGAGGCGGCTGCGCCGGGAGAGGCGGCGCTCGCAGCCGGGGAGGCGCGGGGCCGAGGCCGGATGGGGGGCGGGTGGGTTGCGTCCGGCATTCACCAGCGCGGGCCGTTGATTCTCAGAGGCCCGCTGTTAGGCGGGATTGCCCTGCCCTACGGCGTAGGGGTTGTCATGCAGCGCGCCTGGCTGCAGACGCCGGGTTTGGCGGAGAGGGTCTTCCCTGGGGAGATAAGCCTGCTGCAGCGCTGGGGTGAGGTGGTGGGGGAGCAAGTCACGAGGAACCACATCCTGGTGAACCTGCTGGCCAACACCTGGCGGGAGTGGCGTGTGCGCGTGCTGAACGTGCCTTTGGGCTCCACACGATGGGTGAGCGTTCGGGGGGACCCGGCGCTGTGGCAGCCAGATGGCGTGGGGCAGGGTGCGATCTTCCTGAGTTTGCACAGTCCTGTGGGAAGGTTATTCACCCGAGGTCTGGTCGCGAGCGGCGTGAAGGTGATGTTTATCCAGGGCGTGAGCGGGGAGACGGCGACGCCGGAGCAGGATCATGCGGCGCAGGTGTACCGCGCCTACCAGGCGCTGGAACGGGGGGAGGTGGTGGGGATCGCTGCGGATGGGGTGCGGGGCAAGAAGGGGGTGAGCGTGCCGTTCTTTGGGGGGCAGCGGGAGTTCAGGCAGGGAGGGGCGGAGCTGGCGGTGCAGACGGGGGCCAAGTTGGTGCCGGTGTTCGCGACCATGACGGCAGGCGGGCAGGTGCAGATCGAAGTCTGTGCGGCGCTGGAGGCGGGGGAAGGGAGTGCGAACCTGCAGGTAGAGCGGTTGACGCAGACTTACGGGGAGCTGGTGGCGTCGCGCTGGCCGCAAGTCTATCCCAGTCTTGATTGGCGGTCGCTGTCGGGCGCCTTGGAAGGCCTGGAGAAGCAGCGCGACGCTGCGCGCTGAAAGAAGCCAGCCGACAAGAGGCATAGAGCTTGTCCCCGGGCACGGCGAGTGATTGTACCGGATGGCGAGATCTGCATTACAATTCGCCACTGCTTGTGGCCGGGCCTCCGCCTGTCCAGGCCGCAGTCCTCACAGTGTTCTTCTTGCGCTCTCACTCTCAATGGAGACCGTGGAGTTCGATGAGCGGAAGGTCGATTCGTAAGCAGGCATCTCCTGAGTGAGGAGTTCTTGCAGGTCTTGTCCTGCGGGTGACTGCTTGTGCGGCCCCCGCCGCACCGCGCACGCCCGCAGAGAAGGCGCCCACAGCCGCACCGGCCGCGTCTGTCACGCAGGCGCCGGTCAAGCTGAAGGTGGCCGTCTTCCCCTTCCTGTCGTCAGCGGTGTTTAAGATCGCCAAGGACGAGGGCTATTTCGCCGAACAAGGACTCGACGTCGAGCTGGTGCCCCTCAAGTCCTCGAATGAGGCCATCCCGCTGGCGCCGGAACACGGGACAAACCACCACATCCGATTTGTCACGGAGAGCCGGCCTGGGGTGCTGGTGACCACCGCTGCCCAGCTATCCCACGCCGATGCGGTGCTCGCGGGTACGGCACAGATCCCGGTCATCCTCACCGATGACCCGCCGGCGGGCGCTTCGACCGGGCCGAGGGTCGACGACATCTCACCCGCGGCCTTCGCCGCCCTCTTCTATACGTCCGGGACGACGGGGCAGCCACGGGGTGTGGTGCACAGCCATGGACAAATCACTGCTTTGGCTGCCTACGGCAGGGAGGACGAGGGTCTGACTGCCGCCAGCCGGGTCGCCCATCTGAGTTCCTACGCCTTTGCGGGTTCCGAGAGGGTGTTGTACAGCACCTTATTGAGCAGCGCCACCCTTTGCGCCTATTCGCTGCAGGCTGGCGCCTTTGGCGATCTGTACCAGTTTCTGCTGCGCGAACGGGTCACGTCGTTGACCGCAGGTCCTTCCGTCCTGCGTGGGTTGGCGGCTGCTGCGGAGGGCCAACCACCCCTGGTCTCGCTGCGCACTGTGGGCCCAGGGGCTGAGACCGTCACTCCCGAGGCTGTGATGGCGGCGATGCGGCTGCTCACCCCCGGCTGCCGCGTGATTTGTCGTCTGGCTTCGACCGAAACTTCCGTCTATGCATGTTATCACATCGAGGTGGGTGCACCGTTGTCCTGGGAAGGCGAACGCGTGCCCGCCGGTTACGCTCCCCCACACGTCGAAGTGATGATCGTCAATGCAGACAGGCGGCCACTGCCGCCGGGCGCCGAGGGTGAGATCGCGGTGCGCAGTCCGTTCCTGGCGCCGGGCTACTGGAACCTGCCGGAGCTGAATGCGACCAGGTTTCTGCCCGACCCTGACGGGCGGGGACCGCCGTATCTTCCTGACCGGGGACCGGGGGCGGATGGCGGCGGACGGGCTGCTGGAGTACCTGGGACGGATGGACTTCATGGTGAAGGTGCGGGGGCACCGGGTGGAGCCGGAGACGATTGAGCGGGCGCTGATGGCGCATCCGAACGTCGGCGAGTGCGTGGTGGTGGCGCGTCCGAGCCGTGACAGCGGCAGCCGGCTGGTGGCGTACCTCGCGGCGCAGCAAAAACCGCCGCCCACAGCGCCTGAGCTGCGGGCGCTGCTGCTGCAAACACTTCCCGGCTACATGATCCCTTCCCGGTTCGTCTTCCTGGAAGAGCTGCCGCGCAACGTCAAAAGGGAGGTTGATCGGCAGGCGCTGCCGCCGCCGGGATCGGCCCGGCCGGAGCTGGGCACGGCCTACGTGGCGCCACGCGATGAGCTGGAGCAGCAAATCACCGACCTGTGTGCGGAGGTGCTTGACCTGGACGAGGTGGGCGTCCAGGAGAGTTTCATTGAGCTGGGCGGTGATTCGCTTCTGGCGCTGAACATGCTGCTGCAGTTGGAGAAGCAGTCCGGGACGAGTATTTCGACGGAGTTCTTCCAGCATCCGACCGTGGCCAACCTGGCGCGACTGCTGGATCCAGCCCGTGCGGCGTCCGCTGCCGTAGTTGAGCCGGGGCCGACTTTCGACGGAGGGGCGCCGCGCCGGGGCGGACCAACCGGCGTCCGGAGGGACCGGCGGGCAGCAGAGTCTTGCTGTCAGAGGCCCTACCTTCCGTGGGTGGTCGCTGCCCTACGGCCTGGGGGTGCGGCTGCAGCGAGCCTGGCTGCAGGCGCCCGGCGTTCAGAAGAGGCTGTTTGCGGATGAGATTGCCCTTCTGCGGTGCTGGGGAGACCTGGTGGGCAGAGAGCCGGGGCCTGACGGCATCCTGCAGAGCCTGCTGGCCAACACCTGGCTGGGCTGGCGCCGGCAGGCGCTGAAAGCGCCGCTGGGCGCCTCGCCCTGGGTTCAGGTGCAGGGCGACCCAGCCCTTTGGCGGCGGCCGCCCGGGGCTCCTGGCATCATCTTTCTCATCCAGCATACGCCCCTGCAGCAGCTCTTTACGGAGGGGTGCCGGGAGACGGGGCTGAAGGTCATGGTGATTGCGGGCATTACCGGTGAAACGGAGTCGCGCGCGCAGGACCATGCGGTCCAGGTCTACCGCGCTCGCCACGCTTTGCTGCGCGGCGAGGGTGTGGCGATTGCGGGCGACGGCCTGCAAGGGGGGAAGTCGGTCACGATTCCCTTCTACGGCGGACTGCGGCGCATCCGGCAGGGGGGCGCCTACCTGGCGCTGCAAACCGGGGCGCCGTTGGCGCCGGTGTTCTGCCGGATGGCCAGCAGCGGGCGGGTGCACATTGAGGTGGGTGCGCCGCTCGCCCCAGGTGAGGGCTCGCAGCAGGAGCAAATGGAAACGCTCACCCACGCCTACGCCAACCTGCTGGTGGAGCGCTGGCCGGAGGTGTACACCAGCCTGCGCTGGGATCTGCTGAAGCGTTGGATGGCGAGCTTAGAAAGGCAGCGGGCGGCGCGGTAGGTGGGAGTGAACGCGCTAGCGACGACTTCAGTCGTTGGGTGGTCAAGAAATCGACTGGAGTCGTTGCCACGGGTTCTGAACGACTGAAGTCGTTACTACGGGTCGCGCCGGAGATGCAGTTGGCTTGACATCGGACAGGACCTAGCCTATGATCGCGATACTCAGAATTTGAGTAATTAGACTGTGAGCAAGCGATGAGATCACGGCAGCCGCTTGGCATCGAGCACGCCCTCCTCGGCCTGTTGGAGAAGGGACCAAGGCACGGGTATGACCTTTACCAGGAGCTCAGCCGGCCGGATGGGATGGCGGCGGTGTGGCGGCTGAAACAGGCGCATCTCTATGCGATCCTGGCCCGGCTGGAGCAGGATGGCTATATGACCGCAAGCCTGGAGGCGCAGGAGCCACGGCCGCCGCGCAAGGTCTATGACCTGACGGCGGAGGGGCGGTCTGCCTTCCAGGAGTGGATGGAGACGCCGCTCCCGCGCGGCCGCCAGCTTCGCAACGAGTTCCTGGCCAAGCTGTATTTTGCCGAGGGCGAAGGGCAGGAGACGGTGAGGCGGCTTGTGGCGGCGCAGCGGCGAGCGTGCGCCGGCTGGGACGAGGCGAAGCCGGCGATGGGCCAGGAACCCTCCACGTTCCTCGGCCTGGTCGGCAGCTACCGCGCCAGCCAGGTGCACGCCATCATCGTCTGGCTGGAGGCATGCGAGCTGGCGCTGGACCCGGGGTCAGCCCAGGGCTAGTTCGTTGCTGAGCAGCCCCTTTCAGTTGTAGACCTCAGAGGAGAGCGTTTCATGGTTCGAGCCTTCGCCGCAGTCATTCTCGTTCTGGTACTTCTGACCGGGTGCTCCGGGCTGCAGCCGGCACCCACGCCCACGCCTCAACCCGTTACGGTCAACGTTTCGGCCGCCGCTTCTCTGACAGAAGCTTTCCAGCAGATCGGGAGCCAGTTCGAGGCGCAGCATCCGGGCGCCAAGGTGGTGTTCAACTTCGGCGGCTCCCAACAGTTGGCGGAGCAGATTGCACAGGGGGCGCCCGTGGATGTATTTGCGAGCGCCAACAAGAAGCAGATGGACGCCGCCGTGCAGACCAACCGCATCAGCAAGGATGTGCCGGTGAACTTCGTGCAGAACCGTCTTGTGGTGGTGGCGCCGGCCAAGCAGGCAGGGGCGATGACAAGGCTTGACGACCTGGCCAGGCCGGGCCTTAAGATCGTCCTGGGGGCCAAGGAGGTCCCTGTGGGCCAGTACGCGTTTGACTTCCTGGACAAGGCCGACAAGAGCGGGGCGTATGGGACGGATTTCAAGCAGAAGGTCCTGGCCAATGTCGCCTCCTACGAGCAGGATGTCAAGGCAGTCGTGACGAAGGTGAGCCTGGGCGAGGCGGATGCGGGCGTCGTCTATGCCACGGACGCCGCTTCCGCCGGCGACAAGGTGGCCAGTCTCGCCATCCCGGATGATGTGAACGTCGTGGCGGTCTATCCGATGGCGGCGCTGGCCGACAGCAAGCATGCAGAACTGGCCAAGGCTTTTGTGGACTTCGTGCGCGCACCGCAGGGCCAGGCCGTCCTGAGCAAGATCGGCTTCCAGCCCATCGCTCCCTGATCGCTTATGGCGGGCGACGGTTCACCACGCCGCTGGCGCCGATCGTCGGGCGCCGAGCAGCAGCCGCTATCCCGCCTGTGGTGGGCGGCCAGCCTGCCAATCCTGCTGTTTCTCACGTTACCCCTTCTACTCCTTCTGCTGCGCACGAGTCCTGAGCAGCTCGCGCACAGCCTGAGCAACGAGCTGACGCGGACCGCCATCCGCCTCAGCCTGGTCACAAGCACGGCGTCGATGCTTCTGACCGTCCTCTTCGGAACGCCCCTGGCCTATCTCATGGCCAGGGGCCGCTTCCGGGGCCGACGCCTGGTCGAAACCCTGGTGGAGCTGCCAATGGTGCTGCCGCCCGCGGTTGCGGGTGTGGCGCTGCTGATCGCCTTTGGCCGCCGCGGGCTCATCGGTGGGCTGCTCGAGGGGGCGGGGGTGTCGATCGCCTTCACGACGACGGCCGTGATCCTGGCCCAGATCTTTATTGCCGCGCCCTTCTTCATCCGCTCGGCGGCCACGGGCTTCGCCTCGATTCCCGCCGACCTGGAGCATGCCGCGGCTCTGGACGGGGCCGAACCGCTTCAGACCTTCCGGCACGTCAGCATTCCCCTGGCCCGCCGCGCCTTCCTGGCTGGCGCCACGCTGACCTGGGCAAGGGCCTTAGGCGAGTTTGGCGCCACCATTATCTTCGCCGGCAACTTTCCGGGGCGGACGCAGACGATGCCGCTGGCCATCTACCTCGGCTTCGAGATGAACATGGAGACGGCGCTGACCCTCTCGGTGATCCTGCTGGGCATTTCTTTCACAGCCATCACGCTCGTGCGAGTTGTTTTCGAACGTGAAGACCTGTGATGGACCCGTCAATGGCGTGTACGACTGTCCGGCGTCTCGCCAGCCTCGGGGGTGTGAGTGGGCTCAGCCGCCTGGGTCGGCTCAGGTGTAGACGACGTCTCCCTCGTTGGTGACGGGACCTTGGTTGGCGAAGGTTCTTTGGTCGCCGTGGGTGCGGAAGTAGGGTTAGGCTGGCGGGTGGATGTCGGGGCGCGGGTGGCGGTGGGGGCGGTTGTTGGGCTGGGCTGATGGGTTAGCGTCGGCGCACGGGTAGGCGTCGGCACCTCAGTCTCGGCCGCTTCTTGCGTGGCGGTCGGATGGAGCGTAGGCGATGCCGTCGCCGGCGGACGCGGGGTGTCAGTGGGCTTCTGCGTCGCCGTAGGTACGGGCGTTGCTTCTGGTCTGACGGTTGCCGTGGGCCGTGGGCCAGGCGCACGGGTTGGCTCGGGAGTCTCGTCCGTTCCCGCCGTCTCGGTTGGCTCCAGAGTCGGTGTCGCTACTGGGGCGGGCGTCGAGGAACCTGCACTTGGAGCCGGGGTTTGTGGTGTTTGTATGGGCGTCTCAGCGGCCCCGGCCGGTCCCATCACCGCGGTGGGGGAAGCGGCATGCTTAGTCGTGTCGGGTGCGCGGACCGGTTCAGGCGACGGCGTTGTGGCCTTCGTCTGGGCGCGTTCGGCAGGACCGGGCGCTGTGGTGGGCGAGAGGGTAGGCGGCGCTGGTGTTGCCAGCGCGGGCGCAGCTTCGGGGGGTGTTGGGGACGCTGCAACGACAGTCGCAAGGCGAATCGCCTCCAAAGCGCGGACCGCTGCGGCTTGCGCTTGCCCCGTCAGCAACGGCAGAAACTGCCGGATACGCTGGCTCTGCCGCTCCGCAGCCAGCAGCAGGATGTTCCGGTTGCCGCCCGCCGCCGCCGCCATCTCCCAGGATCGACGCACGTCGTCAAGCAGAGTGCCGGGCACGGGCTGGCTGCTGGCAAGGAGACGCTCGACCTCATCGAGGCTGCGGTCGGCTAACCTGGTGTAGTAGTGGGTGAGCTCGTCTGGCTGGTGTTCGAGAAGGAAGGGCAGCGCTTCCAGGCTGCGCTTAAGCGCATACTGCGGCTGTCCAGGGAGCGCACGTGTCGCCAGCAGGACAACGGCGGCCACGGCGAGGGTCGCTGCTGCGACTGCCCACCATTTTCCCGGAATGCGTGTGAAGGGACCATGCCCGTGGGTCTGGCCTGCGCCAGTCCGGCGCTCGCGTTCTGAGCGGAGCGCGGCCCGGAGGCGGGCGCGACTCTCCCCAGCCGCGGCCGGAGGGCGCAGCGCGGTGAGAGCCGAGGCCGCGGCCAACAGTGGCTGAAGGTCGGGCTCCTCACCGGGCGCTTGCCCTGCGATCAGGCGGTCGATGGCGACATCGAGCCTGTCGTCAAGCGATGTCATGGTAGCCAAGCGCCTCCAATTCGCGCCGCAGTGCGGCAAGACCGCGATGCTGGATGGCTTTGACAGCGCCGGCGGTCTTGCCCATTGTTTTGGCGACATCGGACGAGGTCATGCGGGCGACAAAACGGAGGAGAATGACATCCCTCTGCTCCGGGGTCAGGCTGCCCAATGCCTGGCGCAACAGGCGCAGCGATTCGTTTTGGATAGCGTGGTGGGCGGGGTCGCTGCCGCCCTGCAACCATGCTTCGTTTAGCTCAAGCGGATCGGGCGGGCGCACCTTTTGACGGCGGTAGTGGTCGTGCGCCAGGTTTTGGGCGATGCGCATGAGCCAGGCGCCCAGCCCGGCGTCGCGCAGTTGGTAGCGGCCAATCCCACGCACGGCCCGCTCAAATACCTGCGCCGCGAGGTCCTCGGCGGTGGTGACATCACCCACGCGATAGAACAGGTAGGCGTAGAGGGTGGGGTAATGGTGTTCATAGATAATGTGCCAGGCGCCGTCCTCCAGCCGCCGAGCAGCCTCCACCAGCGCGGCTTCGTCCGTGAAGGGCGCAGGCGCTGTGGCTTCGTGCAAGGCGGTCTGGAGGGCGAGAAGGATCACGAGATGCTGCAAATCCGGCGCCGGTTGAAGTCAGCGCTTGTGTATGAAGAGAGGAAGGTAGGTGTGGGTGACGGCCACAGGGGAATCCAGGATATCGATGCGCCGCGCATAGAGCGCTGTGCTCGAGAAGGCCACAGCCTGCACGTCAGCCCGGGCGCCCACGGCGAAAGCGCCGTGATCCTGATGGATTTCAGTGTCGGTGTCAACCTGCACATGGCGGCCGCTCATGGTGAACTCTCCGGGGCCGAGATCTTCGATAATACCCTGCAAGGCGACGCTTGCGCCTGGTGTTTCCTGCGGTTCTGGCGTCTCGCTTGGCTCCGGCGTCTCGCTCGCCTCGGGGGTGTGAGTCGCGGTCAGAGCGGCGGCAGGAGATGGCGTGGGCGTGTGCGTGGGCTCGGGTGTTTCGGTCGGCTCGCCGGTTTCGGCCGGTTCACGCGTCGCCGTGGGCGTAGGCGACGCCGAAGTCGGGTAGGCGCGAGTAGGTGTGGCCGTGGGCGCCCTGTCATCATCATCGCCATCCGGAGTTGCCGTGGGTTGCGGCGTCCGGGTGGCTTCAGGCGTTTCATCGTCCCCATCGTCATCATCGCCATCCGGCGTGGGTGTGGATGTAGGGGCAGCGCTCACCCGTGTGGGTGTGCGCGTGGGGGTAGAGGTAGGGGCGGCGCTGACCTGGGTGGGCGTGCGCGTGGGGGTAGAGGTAGGGGCGGCGCTGACCTGGGTGGGCGTGCGCGTGGGGGTGGCAGTAGGGGCGGCGCTGACCTGGGTGGGCGTGCGCGTGGGGGTGGCGGTAGGGGCGGCGCTCACCTGTGTGGGTGTGCGCGTGGGCGTGGCGGCGGGGGCGGGGTGGCTGTTGGGGTCGCCTGGCAGGGTCAGCCCCGTGATCTCAGCGAGGTTGTTCCAGCCGTCCTTGTCAGAGTCGAGCGCCTCAATCGCCTTGAAGTTATGACCGTTGCCGGCAAAGTCCATCCCGTAGGGATTCAAGGCCGGTATGGCGCTGGTGTGACAGGTCGAGCAGGAATCGAGGATGGTGCCCTGCACACTTGGATAGGTCGTACGGAAGGCGGTCCAGTAGTCGGGCTTGGCCTGCACGGGCTGTTGGCGGCTGGCTGCGGCCGCCAGTGCCAGCAGCACAAGTCCGGCGGCGATGAGCGAACGCCATAACCAGGACCTGGGATGTGAAGGATGCAAACTCATTGCGTTCTCCTGTGAGCGTCAGCGTAGGGTGAAGACTCACCTGTCCTTAACGCACGCGAGACCAAATGGATACGGTCTGTCACGAAGAATCTCGAGAAGCGAGGTGCGCGTCAAGCTGCCGCTGAACTGGCGGACGCGCAACTATGTGGGCTCGATCTTTGGCGGCAGCCTCTATGGGGGTGTCGACCCCGTCTACATGATCATGCTCATGAAGCGGCTGGGGCCGGACTACGTTGTCTGGGACAGGTCGGCCAGCATCCGCTTCCGGAAGCCCGGGAAGACGGCGCTCTATGCCCGCTTTGTCCTGGATGATGCCGAGATCGAGCACCTGCGGGCGCTGCTGGCCGCCCAACGGTCGTACGACGCCTTCTACGTGATCGCGCTGGCCGACGCCGCGGGCGTGGTGCACGCAGAGGTTGAGAAGACGATCTATCTGCGCTGCCGCGATGCCGCCCCGGAAGCCGGACCGGACTAGTACTACAGTTGTAGATGTTGGTGTATAATCGCGACGTCACAAGTCAGCGATGGAAGGTACATCAACATGAATGATGTCGAACAATGGTCCCAAGAATTGGAGTCAGTCATGGAACGTATCGGCGGGCGCTTCGTCCGGAGTGAGGCCCGTAGCAGAGCCAAAGCCTATCTCATGGGTCTCTTGAGCCCGGTGGAGCGGAAGAACAGCTGGCAGTTGGCGGAGGTGCTGGGAGAGGCCACGCCGTATGGCTGCCAGCAGTTTCTCTATCGCAGCAGCTGGGGGGCGGATGCGCTCAGAGATGATCTGCGCAGCTATGTCGTGGCCGGTTTGGGAGACGAAGAGGCGATTCTGGTACTGGATGAGACGGGCTTTTTGAAGAAGGGGACGCAGTCGGTTGGCGTCCAGCGGCAGTACAGCGGGACGGCGGGACGGATTGAGAATTGTCAGATCGGCGTCTTCCTGGCCTACAGTAGTCGCCACGGCAGCGCTTTCATCGACCGCAGCCTCTACCTGCCGCAGAGTTGGACCGAGGATCGTGAACGCTGCCGGCGAGCTAGCGTTCCGGAAACGGTGGGTTTTGCCACGAAGCCGGCGCTGGGCCGGGCGATGCTGGAGCGGGCTCTGAGCCAGAAGGTGCCTTGCGCCTGGGTGACGGCAGACAGCATCTACGGTGATGACCGCCGTCTCAGGCTATGGTTGGAGGAGCAGGAGAAGGGCTATGTTTTGGCGGTCTCCAGTAAGGAGTATGTGCCGATGGGTTGGTATCAGGTACGCATCAGTGAAATCTGGGACCTTCTGTCCGAGGAGGATTGGCAAACCCTCAGTGCCGGCGCCGGCGCCAAGGGTCCTCGTCTCTATGAGTGGCAGCGCCTGCCTCTCAACGACCCCTTTGCGCCGGGGTGGAAGCGCTGGCTCCTGGTGCGCCGGAGCCTGGAGGAACCCACCGAGTTGACCGCCTACGCCTGTTTTGCCCCGGCCAAAACGCCGTTGACGACCTTGGTGCAGGTAGCAGGCAGCCGCTGGACGATTGAAGCCTGTTTCGAACAAGCCAAAAGCGAGGTGGGTCTTGACCACTATGAGGTGCGTTCCTGGCAGGGCTGGTATCGCCATATCACGCTCGCTTGTCTGGCCCATGCCATGCTGGCAGTTTTGAAAGCCAAGGTTGCATCGCCGCTGGAAGAGCCAGAAAAAAGGGGGTACCTGGTCTCCCTTCCCAGCCACAGCCTCAATGCCTTCCGCAGGCAGCGAGGTCTCTCGTACCTCTGAGCGTCGCCGAAATTCGTCGGTTGCTGTGGCGAATCGTCTGGATGGTCGTGCCGCAACCTGCGTTCGTCTTAGCATGGTCCTATTGGCGTCGTCATCATCAAGCCATTGC
>JAKOVD010000048.1 GCA_029782215.1 Chloroflexota bacterium | reverse complement strand
TGTCAACGCCGGACGAAGATTGCACAGAAGCGGCGGCTGAAAATTGCACACGCGGACCGCCCGGTTTCCTCAGTTGGTTGATCGGGCCCTGGATCTGGGTGCCTTCCTGCCGGCCTGGACGTCCAGGTCGGCCTGAAGGGCCTGATGCAAGGCAGTGTGCTCGCGCATCCGGAAGCTGTTGCCCCGGATGTTGACCAGATGACAGTGATGCAGCACCCGGTCGATGAGCGCGGCCGCCATGACTTCGTCGCCCAGGACGGCACCCCACTCCTCGAAGCCCTTGTTGGACGTCAGGACCGTCGAGGCGTGCTCGTAGCGCCGGTTCATGAGTTGGAAGAAGAGCACCGCGCCGGCGTGACTGACGGGCAGATAGCCGATCTCGTCGACTACCAGCAGCGACGGGTGCGTGAGCACCGCCAGGCGCCGCGAGAGTTGACCGGCGGCCTGCGCCTCTTCGAGCGAGCGGATCAGGTCGGTGAGCGTGCCGTAGTAGACCCGCCGCCCGCCCTTGGCCGCGGCGATCGCCAGGCTGATGGCCAGATGCGTCTTGCCCACCCCCGGCGGCCCGAGGAAGACGACGTTCTCCTTGCGCTCGATGAAACCGAGCTCATGCAGGCTCTCGATCTGCTCGCGCTTGATCGAGGGCTGGAAGGAGAAGTCGAACCCCTCTAGCGTCTTGACCGCCGGCAGGCGCGAGGAGCGCATCGCCGCCTGCAGGCGGCGATTGTTGCGCAGCGAGATCTGTGCGCCGAGCAGTCGGCTGATGGCGTCGGTCGCGCCGACCCGCCCGCCGTCGACCTCACTCAGGATGGCGTCGACCGCCTCGAGCGAACCCGGCATCTTGAGGTCGGCCAGCATGCCGCGGATCGCATGGCGCTGGGTCTGCGAGACGCTCATGCGATGCTCCCGGCGATCTGCTCGTACACCGCCAGCGATCTGCGCTCGACGCTTGGCAGCACCTGCGGCAGCCGCAGCCTGCCCGCAGGCCGCGCCGGCTCCAGAACCAGCGAGCGGTAGGGCTGAAGTGCCAGCGGCTTGAGCAGCCCCTGCTCATCTCGCTCGAAGCGGGCCTGAGGCGCTTCGAGGATCGTGCGGTGCAGCCGGACATTGGCCGTGCGCGCCATCCACGACAGCGCCTGGGCGTTGAGGTCGTCGTCGTCGAGGAAGCTGCGACCGTAGAAGAAGCTCTGGCGAACGTAGCTGATTGGCCGCTCGACCTTGCCCTTGGTCCTGGCCCGGTAGGGGCGGCACGCCCTGATCCGAAAGCCCCAATGGGCGGCAAAGCGCAGGAACTCCGCGTTCTCCAGCAACTTGCCACCGTTCAGGCGATCGTCCTCGACGATGACGGCCTTGAGTTGATCGAACAGCAACTCGCTGGTCACCCCGCCGAAGAACTCGAACGCCTCCTCGAGCCCGCGCATCAGCACCGCCATCGTCTGGCGGGTGAAGAACTGCAGCCACAGCAACCGGGAGTAACCGAGCACCACCACGAGCGCATAGCGCTTGCCCCACGGCAGGCGGAACTCGGCGAAGTCCACCTGCGCCTGGTGCCCCGGCGCCGTCTCGAAGCGCACTACCGGATCGGCTGGCGGCGTCGGCCGGACATGCCGGACGAACTCCTTGAGTTGCGTGTAGCCGCCGTCGTAGCCGGCCGCCTTGATCTCGTCGAACAGGCGCACCGCCGACAGCTTCGGGTACTCCGACAGGCGCGCCTCGACGATGCCGCGAAACGCATCGACCTTGCGCGCCACCACCGGCCTCGGCCTGTACCTGACCGGCTCGTCATCGAGTTCCCGGTCGAGCTGGCCGGAGTTGACCCAGTAGTAGACCGTACGCCGGCTGATACCCAGCCGTGCCGCGACCTCGGCCTTGCTCAGCCCTTGCTCCAGATAGTGACGCAACAACACTCGCTGCTCCCTCCCATGCATGGGCGGCTCCACAGTCGCTCACAAAGTGAGCAACGTGCCCGAGTGTGCAAAATTCGTCCGCCAGATCTGTGCAAATTACGCCCGCCACCGACAGCAGCCGTCTCTTTTCTCTGGTTGGCCTGCGGGTACGCGCAGGGCTTGGCCTGGAAAAATCAATGACTTACGCGCGGCGGTTCATCGTCAACCGCGGAAACCGGCCAAGCATCGAACGGTACCGGGGGCATCCTCGCGCTCGCAAAATAGGAACATTTACGTTACCATCTGCATGGTGACATACCAGATCAAAGAACTGCTGCTGGCCGATGGCCACAGCCCTTTCGGTGAGTGGTTCGGCTCACTGGAAGCCGTGGCCGCTGCCAAGGTGCGAGTTGCCGTGAGCCGGATGGAACAGGGCAACTTGTCCAACGTCGAGTGGTTCCGTGGCATCGGCGAGTACAAGATCGACTGGGGCCCGGGGCTGCGCATTTACCTGGCCAAGGACGGCCTGAAGATCATCATCCTGATCGGCGGCGGAACTAAGAAGCGCCAGCAGCAAGACATCGAGCAGGCGGTGGCTCTGTGGGAGGACTACAAGCGCCGCAAGGCATCAACCCAGAAAGGAGCGAAGTGACATGGCACTGACCCGTGACTTCAAAGAGACCGTGGCAGCGCGCGTGCAGAACGATCCGGCCTTCGCCCAAGCCCTCCTGGACGAGGCCATCACCCTGTTCGTCAACGGTGAGCCGGAATCCGCCAAGCTGATCCTGCGCGATCTCGTCAACGCCACCGTGGGCTTCG
>JAKOVD010000200.1 GCA_029782215.1 Chloroflexota bacterium | reverse complement strand
AGTTCGCCCGTCGAGGGCACCGTGTAGTATGTCGCGGGGCGTCCCCGGGTATTTTTTCTCAAATTTTCAGGGTACCCTAATGCTGTATAGGTTAGGGTGTCATTTTGAGAAAAAATAACCTGTCCGTCTATTTGCGCTTTCACCACACGGTAGGCGGTCGGTCGTGGCATGCCTGCAGCCACAAGCTGCTTGACGCTGAAGGCGTCACCGGCACGGAACCCGGCTGATAGCAGGACATCGAGGGCGCGGGCGGTTGTGGCCATGCGGCGGCCTAGCAGCGCTTCCCGGATGGCGTTGGGCAGGCTGGCGGCCGCAGGCCTGGCGTTCGTGTCGTCGTGCTGACGCTTGATGGCCTGCCAGTCAATTCCCAACCAACCCGCCACCGTGACGGCCCCCCACGTCTGCCCGCAGGTATTGCAGTAGCAGAAGTGCTTGTCCCGGTGCCAGAACGCGGACGGGTGGCGGTCGTCGTGCGCTGGGTTGGGACAGGATACGGGCTTGCTGGTGCCATCGTCGCGCCAGCCTGTCACCCCCAGCGCCGCGGCGATATGCGGGTTTAACTCGTCAAGCCAGCCGCCGACCTCAGAGTCGGCGGGTGGCGGGGTTGCTACTGCCGGTGCCGGCGTGGGGTCGGGTGTGCACTGAGGCAGCGTCAGCAGGCGGCGCTCGAAAGCCGGGCCGTTGTAGGCGGGGTGCAGCCACAGGTCGGTGATGTCGCCACCCGGGCCCAGCTCGTCGGGCAGGCGGAACACTACCACATCCGTCGGGCTGGCGTGGAGGGCATCGACTACGCGCTGCGCGCTGCGCGTTCCCGTGTCGTCGAGGTCCGGGGCCATCAGCAGCCGCGTCACCCCCAGCTCGTCGAGCCAGCCCGCGAACCCCGCCGGCAGGGCGGTTTCGTGGTAGGTGGCGACGACGTTGCGGATGCCGGCGGACAGCATCACCCACAGGTCGCTCTCGGTGACAAACCAGCAATCGCCGCCGGCGTCACGGACCGCATCTGTCAGGTCGGGGCGGTGGTAGTAGGGGTAATCTGATTTGCCGGGCACCCAGCGGTACTTGGGTTTAGCGCGGCTGTCGTAGGCCTTCCAGCGGTCGGCATCGCCGCCGGGCGTGGGGTATCTCCAGCCCTCGCCGTCAGGCCGGAACCCGCACTCGTCGATGACGTCATCGGTAATGCCGCGGTCGTGCAGCCGTTGACGC
>JAKOVD010000190.1 GCA_029782215.1 Chloroflexota bacterium | reverse complement strand
ATCGTTGGCTCCGCTGCCATGACCAATGTGCGCCGCATCCAGCGTTACTTGCAAAGCAAATCACCTGAATCGGCCAAACGCCGCGACAACAGCCCCCAGCCAGGCCACATTTCGCATTCCGACCCCAGCCTGTACGCAAGCCGCAGCCCACTGGCCATCGCGGCAGCGCACCTTGTGGCATCTCGCTCGTATCCGCGACCGCCGCTTACCAGCCGCTGGTCACACGCCGAGCTTGGTTGTAGTTGTTAAAGATCAGCTTCTTTCAGCAGAGTCAACATTTCATCTGCATTCTCTGCTGGAGCCAAACCCATCGTGCTCACCCGCAAACTTCTCTTCCTCACCCTGGTTGTTGCAGTTCTCAGCCTCGTTCTGGCCTTGCCGGCCTTTGCCATGGATGGGCACGACTGCGCCCATGACGCCGCCCTTGTCTCCCTGCGCGACCACGTCGCCATGGGCAACCACATCGACAACCAGGGCGTCGCCAGGAGCCTGGTGGCCAAGCTTGATGCCGCCCAGGCCGCCCTCGACCGCGGCCAGCCGGCCGTCGCCGCCAGCCTGCTCAATGCCTTCATCCAGGACGTGCAGGCGCAGTCCGGCAAGCACATCTCTGCCGAGCACGCCGGCTGCCTCATCAACCATGCCGGCGAGGTGATCAGCAGCCTGTCCTGAGTCCCAGCGGTGTTTCTCCTGAGAGGTGGACTGCGAAGACGCCCGGGTAGGTTCCCGGGCGTCTTTGTTGGACTCGTGTTTGCAGGCGCCGCCGCCCTGCTGCTAAAGTGCCTTTCCGCTTGACGCCGCTCTCACCGATGGGCCGCGCACCTCGTGGCCCGCTGCCCATCCGGCGGTCGGCCCTGAAGACGAAAGGATAAGGACATTACCCATGCTCGGAACTGCACGACGGCCATCCCGCAGGTTCGCCCTTCGCAGCTTTCTCCTCCTGCTGCCCGTTCTGCTGGTGGCTCTGGCTGCCTGCGCCGGGCAGCCAGAGCCCGGCCGGGACGTGGCCCAGGTTTCCACCTACGCGGCCCTGGAGAAGGGGCTCTATGACGGCGATACGACCTATGCGCAGCTCGCCGGAATGGGCGATTTCGGCCTGGGCACCTTCGATGGCATGGACGGCGAAATGGTGGCGCTGGACGGGCGCTTCTACCAGGCCCGCGTCGACGGGTCCGTGCGGACCGCTACCCGAACCCAGGAAACGCCCTTTGCGACCGTGACCTTCTTCAAGCCCGACCGGACCCTGCCGCTGGCTGGCCCGGTGGCAAGCTACGACGATCTCAAAGCCTATCTCGCCCAGGTGGCGCCCCCGGCAAACCGGCCCTACGCCTTCCGCATCGACGGCGTCTTCCCTGCTCTCAAGATCCGCAGCGTGCCCAAGCAGAGCGAGCCCTATCCGCCCCTGGCCGACGTCGTGGCCCAGCAGGTGGTATGGGACCTGAAGGATGTTCGCGGCTCCCTGGTGGGGTACTGGTTCCCACAGCATCTCGCCGGCATCAACGCGCCCGGGTATCATTTTCACTTCATCTCAGATGACCGGCAGGTGGCGGGCCACGTCTTGGACGCCAGCATCGCCGGGGGCACGCTGGCGATCGACGAGCTCGATCAACTCACGGTGGACCTCCCGCACACTGCGGCCTTTGCGACGGCCGACCTCAGCCCGAAGCCCTAGCCTCGGGCCTCTGGCTAGATCCCGGCCAGTAGCGCCAGCACCACCCCACCGGCGACGACGCTGCCGATCTGGCCGGCGGTGTTGGCGCCCATCGCGTGCATGAGGAGGAAGTTCTCGAAGTCTTCCTCCTGGGCCACACGCTGCACCACCCGCGCCGCCATCGGAAAGGCGCTGATGCCCGCTGCACCCAGCAGGGGATTGAACTTGCCGCCGCTCACGGCGTTCACGGCTCGGGCGAAGAGGACGCCGGCGGCCGTGTCGAGGACGAAGGCGGCAATGCCCAGGAGCAGGATCTCCAGCGTCTGGGGCTTGAGAAAGGCGTCGGCCTGCATCGTTCCGCCCACCGCCAGGCCCAGGAAGAGGGTGACGACGTTGGCGATCTCGTTCTCGGCCGCCTTGGTCAGGCGTTCCACCACCCCGGACTCCCGCATGAGGTTGCCCAGCATCAGCGTCCCGATCAGGGGCGTCGCCATGGGCACGAGGACGCCGACCAGGAGGGTCACGGCCATGGGAAAGAGGATGCGCGTGCGCTGGCTGATGGCGCGCTGGCTGTAGGGCATGCGGATGCGCCGCTGCGAGGGCGTCGTCAGCGCCCGCATGATCGGCGGCTGGATGATGGGCACCAGGGCCATGTAGCTGTAGGCGGCCACGGCAATGGGCGCCAGTAGTTCCGGCGCCAGCTTGCTGCTCACGTAGATCGAAGTCGGCCCGTCCACGGCGCCGATGATCCCGATCGAGGCCGCCTGGTTGAGGCTGAACCCCAGCAGCAGCGCCAGCAGCAGGGTGCCGAAGATGCCGAACTGCGCCGCCGCCCCCAGGAGCAGCAGCTTTGGATTCTCCAGCAGGGGGCCGAAGTCGGTCATCGCCCCGATCCCGATGAACACCAGGAGCGGGAAGACCTCGGTGCTGACCCCGGCCTGGTACAGCAGGTTCAGCAGCCCGCCCGCCTCCACCAGGGGCGAGAGGGGAATGTTCGCCAGGATGGCGCCCGCGCCAATGGGCAGCAGCAGCATCGGCTCGTAATCGCGGGCAATGGCCAGGTAGATCAGCACCCCGCCCACCGCCCACATGAACACCTCTCCGGGGGTGAGGTAGATCAGACCCTGCAGCAGGGCGGCGATGGCGCTTTCCACGGGGTTAGCCTTCCTTGAAGCGCACCAGCGTGTGGCCGTAGCCGACGGCCTGGCCCGCCTGCACGAGCACCGCGGCCACGACGGCATCGCGGGACGCGCGCAGGGGATTCTTCATCTTCATCGCCTCGAGCACAAGGAGGGTTTGGCCCCTGGTCACCTGCTCGCCCGGGGTGACGGCAACCGAGAGGATGACGCCTGGCATGGGGGCCACGAGCGCATTCGCCGCGCCTTCATCCGGACCCGTCCGGTGTTCGGGCTGCGGCGGCTGGGGGGTGCCGGGCAGCGGGCGCAGAGTTTCCGGCTTCGGAGGCCGGTAGGCCGCCGGGGGCGCTGCCGGGGGCGCAGGGGCCTCCTCCGTTTCCGGCACAATCTCGGGGCGGATGATGGCTTCGGGGATGTCTTCTTCCGCCGACAGCTCGACCTCGAACTGCTTGCCGTCCACTCGCACGCGGAAACGGCCGCTTTCCATCTCCTTGACGTCGATGACGTACGAGGTGTCATCGACCAATACGGTATAGCGTCTCATCAGCCGCGCCTCCCTGGCTCCCAACCCTGTGTCTGCCTTGCCCGCCCTATCACGACCCAGCGGCTCGCCCGCGTGCTCGGCGGCTGGCTGCGCACCTCTGGCCCGGCCTCGCGTCTGCGCTCGGCACGGTGGGCCAGCACGGCCACCGTGATGGCTGCTGCCAGCTCGGGCGGCACCGTGAACTCCGCTGCCGGTTCCTCGGCGGCAGGAGCTGTAACGCCCGAAGCGGCGGTCCGCCTGTCGGTCCAGCCCAGGAGGGCGATCAGTCCCCAAAGCAGGGCCAGCAGGGCGAACACCAAGCCCATGCCCATCACCGTGAGCTGCAGTCCGATCGCAAGTGATGTCGTCATGGCTTAAACCGGCATCAGGCCGTGCTTCTTGGGTGGATTCTGCTGTACCTTCGTCCGCAGCACCTCCAGGGCCCGGATCAGCCGCGGGCGCGTCTCCCGCGGCTCGATGATCTCGTCGATCTGGCCCACATCGGCGGCGACATAGGGGTTATAGAACTTGCGGCGGTACTCGTCGATGAACTTCTGCTCGAGCTGCTCCGGATCGGCTGCCGTCTGCAGCTCACGGCGGTGCAGGATGCGGATAGCGCCCTCGGCGCCCATGACGGCGATCTGGGCCGTGGGCCAGGCAAAGGCGAGGTCGGTGCGCATCTGCTTGGAGCTCATGGCAATGTAGGCGCCGCCGATCGCCTTCCGCACCACCACCGAGATCTTGGGGACCGTGGCCTCGCAGTAGGCGTAGATGACCTTGGCGCCGTGCCGGATGACGCCGTAGTGCTCCTGTTCCAGACCGGGAAGAAAGCCCGGCGTGTCGACAAAAGTGACGATGGGGACGTTGAAGGCGTTGCAGATGCGGATGAACCGCGCCATCTTGTCGCTGCTGTCGATATCCATGACGCCCGCCAGGAAGGCGGGCTGGTTGGCCACGACGCCCACCGAGTAACCGTCCAGGCGGGCAAAGCCGGTGATGGCGTTGCGCGCGTAGTAGGGGTGGATCTCGAACAAGCTGTTTTCATCGAAGACGGCGTTGATCACCTCCTTCATGTCATAGGGTTCATCCTCGTTTTCCGGCACGAGGGTGTTCAGAACCTCCGACATGCGGTTGGGCGGATCGTAGGGGGCCAGGGGCGGCGGGTCTTCGGTGCCGTTCTGAGGCAGGTAGCTTAGGAGCAGCTTGACCAGCTCCAGGGCCTGGTTCTCGTTTTCCGCCGCCAGGTGCGCCACGCCGCTCTTGGTGTTGTGGACCAGCGTGCCTCCCAGGTCGCGAAAGCTGACATCTTCGCCGGTCACGGTCTTGATCACTTCTGGACCGGTCAGAAACATGAAGCTCGTCTGGCGGGTCATGATGACGAAGTCGGTCAACGCCGGGGAGTAGACCGATCCGCCGGCGCAGGGGCCAAGCATGACCGAGATCTGAGGAATGACGCCGGAGGCCATGACGTTGCGCGTAAAGACCTCCCCGTACGCGGCCAGGCTGCGCACGCCTTCCTGGATGCGGGCGCCGCCCGAATCGTGCAGCCCGATGATGGGGATGCCGCTTTCGAGGGCGAGGTCCTGGATGCGGCAGATCTTGTGGGACTGCACTTCCGAAAAGGACCCGCCCAACACCGTGAAGTCCTGGGCATACACGGCGACGCGGCGGCCGTTGATCTTGCCAAACCCGGTGATGACGCCATCGCCGGGGTAGCGCTGCTGGTCGAGCCCGAACTCGCTTGCGTGGTGCGTGGCGAGGGCGCCGAGCTCCTGGAAGGAGTCCTTGTCGAGCAGGAGGCCGAGCCGCTCGCGTGCCGCCAGCTTGCCGCGTTCATGCTGCTGCTCGATTCGTTCGGCGCCACCCCCCATCAGCGCCTGATCCCGCATCTCCCTTAGCTTGGTGATTTGGTCATCCATGACCGCGTGTCCATGATTGGAGTCAGCAGAACGGCGTCATCGCCGTCGATATTCTCCTGCCCATCTTAACACGAACACGGCACTTTTGGGAACCAGCCTTCCCATTCGGGGTACTGCCTATGGCTGGTGCGGTCGATCTCCGCTGAGCAGCCCGGCTACGGTCTCGGCGAAGTGCCGGCGCATCGCTTCGCCGGCGGCCTCGGCCTCGCCCGCGCTCACGGCGTCCAGGATCGCCTCGTGCAGGACCTGAACCTGCTCCAATTCCGCCGGATTCTGCCGCCGCCGCAGCCCCGCCAGCGCCGCTTCGGCCAGCGTCTCGCGGATCGAGGCAATGAGAAGGTAGAGCATCTGGTTGTGCGCGGCCTGCGCCAGCCGGAGGTGGAACTCGATGTCCAGCCTGGCATAGATCTCGAAGTCGTGCAGATGCTGGCGCATGCCCGTCATCAGCTCGGACAGGCCTTCGATATCCTCCTCGGTCCGGCGCTTGGCTGCCAGCATCGCGCTCTGCACCTCCAGGGGTTGGCGCACCTCCACCAGCTCGACGATCGTCTCGTCGTTCATCTGCACGGCGCGATCGAAGAAGGTCTCCAGTGTCTCGCTGCTCACGGGTCTGATCATGGCGCCCTTGCCGTTCACGATCGTGATCACGCCCTGTCCCTCCAGGGCCTTGAGCGCCTCACGCACCACCGGCCGGCTGACGCCGAACTGCGCCGCCAAGTCGGCGGTGGAGGGCAGCAGCTCCCCCGGCTGCGCCTGCGATGAGGCGATGTATTCGATCAGGCTCTCTGTGACCTGGTCTGCATAGGTTTGGCGATTGACGGATTTGAGCATCGGGCACCTTGGTCGGTCGCGCACTCCGTGCGGCCAGTCGCTATCTTACCACAACACCGGTATACCTATCAACCTGTTTGACAGGTGGACAGGGCTGTGCTAGCATCCGTCTCCGCACATTGGTCAGGCGCCGGTTTCGCCGGCGGTACGTTTCTTCCGAGGTAGTGGCATGCAAGTCTGGAATTCCGATGCGGAGCTGTTTGCGCTGGCGCAAAGCGAGCTGTTCACGGCGGTTGTGGGCGATGTGATGGACAAACTGGGCTTCCTGAAGCAGTTCTTGCCGCCGCAGATCCGGCCGCTGGACCCTGCCATGGTTCTGATTGGCCGGGCCATGCCGGTGCTGGAAGCCGACGTGTTTGGCGAATCCGGAGGCAACATGGCCTCCGACCTGTCCCAACCCTTCGGTCTGATGTTCCGGGCGCTGGACAACCTGAAGCCGGGGGAGATCTACATCTGCACCGGCGCCTCGCCCAGCTATGCTCTCTGGGGTGAGCTGATGAGCACCCGGGCGCAGCAGCTTGGGGCCGCCGGGGCCGTGCTGGATGGCTACATCCGCGACACCCGCGGCATCTTGGGCTTGGGCTTTCCCACCTTCGCCTGCGGCAGCTATGCCCAGGACCAGGGCCCGCGCGGCAAGGTGATCGACTTCCGCGTGCCCATCGAGATCGGGCAGGTCCGCATCCGCCCCGGCGATATCGTCTTCGGCGACGTGGACGGCGTCTGTGTCGTACCTCAGGAGGCGGAGCAGGAGGTCTTTGTGCGGGCGCTGGACAAGGCCCGCGGCGAGAAACGGGTCCAGCAGGCCCTGCTCGATGGGATGGGCGCCGAGGCGGCTTTCCGCACCTTCGGCATCATGTGAGGGAGCCATGCCCAACATCACCGGTTTGTCCACTGCGGTCGTCCAGGCCAACTTCCACTGGACCTACGTGCGCATCTACAGCGATGTCGACGGCGGGCTCTACGGCACGGGAGAGTGCTTTTTCGCGCCCGGCCTGACCCGCGTCATCGCCGACTTCGCCGAGGTGCTGGTTGGGGAGGACTTCAACCACATCGAGCGCCTGGTGGAGAAGATGCGCTGGGCCGCCTCCGGCGCCGGTTCGGCCGGCGGTGTCGTCTGGAACGCCATCACCGGCATCGAAGCCGCGCTGTGGGATTTGAAGGGAAAGTACCTGGGGCTGCCCGTATGGCAGCTCCTGGGCGGCAAGTTCCGCGATGAGGTGCGCCTCTACCTGGACTGCCATGCCGCCGGCGCCCTGGAAAGCTTGTCGTCGCTGCTGCAGCCTTCGACGCCGGCCTGGGATGTCGCGCCCAGAACGCCCGAGATGTCGCCGGCGGAGGTGATTGCCGCCTCGGCGGAGCGCGCACGGGAAATGGCCGTTCTCGGTTACACCGCCCTCAAGTTCGACCTCGACCTCCCCGGCACCACCTTCGATTCCGCCACGGGCTATCCCCTGCGCCCGCGTGATGTCGACTGGATGGTCACCCTGGGCGCCCGGCTGCGTGAGGCTGCCGGCCCTGATGTCGACCTGGCCCTGGATGCCCACTGGCGTTACCGCGCCAACGACATCCTGCAGGTGGCTGTGCAGTTGGAGCCGCTGAACCTTCTCTGGCTGGAGGATCCCCTGCCCCCGACCGACCAGGCCTCGCTGGCCTACCTGCGCCAGCACACCCGCATCCCCCTGGCCACCGGCGAGAACCTGCAGTTGCGCCAGGGATTCTGGAATCTGATCGTCAACGACCTCTGCGACGTCATCACCCCGGACCTGCAGAAGGCGGGCGGACTGGCGGAAGGGCGCAAGATCGCCGACATGGCAGCCGCCGCCAACAAGCCCTACGCCCCGCACATGATTGGCAGTCCCCTGGCCCTGATGGCCAGCGCCCATCTTGGCGTAACCCTTCCCAACCTGCTTGTCTGCGAGTTTCACGCCCACGACGTCCCCTTCTTCCACGACCTGGCATCCGGGGGCACGGCGGCGTGGTTCCGCCACGGCTGGGTGCGCCCCCTCGACCTGCCCGGTTTCGGCGTGGAGCTGGACGAGGCGGTCGGCAAGCGCTACCGACTTCCCGGCTCGACCTGGTTCGACGAGGCCTAAACCCTCTCTAACTTTCAACCTTCAACCTGCAACCTTCAATCACCATGGATACCATTCGCCTCGAACCCGCCCCCGGCATCTTCTGCTTCCGCCAGCCGATGGGCGCCCGTTACCTCCAGTTCTACGCCCTGGCGGATGGCGATGGTTTTACCCTGTGGGACACAGCCCTGCCCGGGGTCGTCACCGGCTGGCAGGACGCTGGCCAGTTGGGCCGGGTCGATCGCGCCGTCATCTCCCATGCCGACGCCGACCACCTGGGCGATACCGCCGCCCTGCGCGCCCGCCATCCGCAGCTCAAGGTCTTCTGTCACGCCGCCGACCGGCACTGGATTGAGTTTCACGGGGTCCTTGCCCAGGCGCGCTATGACCATGCCCGAGCCGACCACAGCTTCGGCTACGACGCCACCACGCTCCAGGGTCTGTGGGATGCCTGTGGGCCGGACTTCACCGTCGACGGCACGCTGGCTGACGGGGATATCTTGCCCATCGGCAGCCGCCGCTGGACGGTCCTGCACGTGCCGGGTCACAGCCCTGGCCATCTTGCCCTGTGGTCCGAGGCTGACGGCATCCTGCTGGCCTCCGACGCGGTGCTGGGCTTCGGCCCGCCGACGCCGGCCGGCATCCCCTCCATGCCCTCCACCCACCAGTTCATCGCTGACTACCTGGCGACCATCGCCAGGCTCGCCGATCTGCCTGTGCAGCAGGTGCTCACCGCCCATTGGCCCTTCATGACGGCCCAGGAGTTCACGGGCTTCCTGGCCCTCAGCCGCCAGCGGGTGATGCTCGACCTGGAGACCATCCTCGCCGCCTGCGGCCGCCAGCCGCAGAGCTTCGCGGCCCTGATCGGCGTCCTCAACGATCGCTTTCGCACCTGGCCCGAAGGGGAGGACGCCAACTACATGTACGCGCTCTCCGGCTCCCTCGAGTATCTGCTGGCGCAGGGTGCGCTGGCGAAGGACGCCGGCCTCTACACAGCCCGCTGAACCCCTTTTCCACGGTCTCGGAGCAAGCCCTTCCATGAACACAGCCGAACGCAGCATCATTGCCTTCAAGCGCGGCATTCCCGATCGCGTTCCCATTCATTCCTGGCTGGGACTGCCGCTGATTCGCCAGCTCAAGCCCAAAGGGAAGTCGATGCACGACATGCTGCAGTGGTGGATCGACGATCCCCTGGGCAGCATCGTCAAGATGCAGGCCGACCTGGGCATGGACCCCATGATCTGGACCCACAGCCAGCACATCGGCGAGTCAGAGATCTGGCCGCGCATGCTCATCCCGCGACCCCTTGAGACCGATACCTGGCACGAGACCATCACCGAGACGGGGCGCGGCAAGGGCTGGCGTGAACACCAGCACCTCATCCGCACACCTGCCGGCGATCTCGACTACAGCTACCGCACCGAGGACGGCTACGGCACCGCCAGCCAGGATTTCCTGCTGAAGGGCGACCGCCCCGAGCACAAGCTGGAGGCCTTTCGTTACTTCCCCACTGCCGATGTCTATGACATGTCGGTCCTGAAGGGGATGGTGGACAAGGTGGGCGAGGAGGCCTTCTGGTCGCACCACGTCATCGGTCCCTGGGACATGGCCGCGGAAGTGCGCGGCCTGGTCAATATCTCCATGGACCTCAAGAAACGCCCGCAGTTTGTCCACGAGCTGATGCGCTTCTGCACCGACTGGCTCAAGCCCTATTACAGGCGCCTGGGAGAGACCGGCATCCACTCGATCTCCATGAACGAGACCTGGGTGGGCGTGGGTCTGTCGCGGGAGGTGTTCCGGGAGTTCATCCAGCCCTACGATGCCGAGTGCATCGCCGCCGCCCATGAAGCGGGCTACCTGGTCAGCTTCCACAACTGTGGCCGCGGCACGCGCTTCCTGGAGGACATGATCGACACCGGACCCGATGCCCTGGAGACGATCACGTCGAACCGAACCTCAGGCGATTTCGATCTGGCCGATGTCAAGCGGCGGGTCGGCCAGCGCGTCTGTCTGTTCGGCGGCTTCTACGAACACGTCCTCAAGGAGGATGATTCGCAGCTCGTGCGCGACGAGGTGCGCCGCTGCCTGGACGCTGCCATGGAGGGGGGTGGCTACATCCTGCGTTCCTCCGGCCAGATTTTCCACGCCAACCCCGGCATGATCGAGGTCATGACGGCCACCGCCCGGGAGTACGGGCGTTACCAGTAGCCCGCGGACGCGCAAGGTCTGCAAGCAGCGACCAGGCCGCCATGCAGGCAGCGACGCGCTCCGTCATGACGGCGGCCGTACCACCAGGGGCATCCACAAGGGTGGCACCTGCCCCAGGACCAGCAGGCCGCTGTATTCGTCCGCCACGAAGACGCGATCTCCTGCCAGCGCCACCCCCTGCGCCTGGCCGCCGGTGTAGTACTCGCCGAAGACCACCGGATTCGCGGGCGCCGAGAGGTCGATGACCATAGCGCTGCCGTTGGCATTGGCGCCGTAGGCCAGGTGGCCGTCAACCTGCAGGTCGCGCAGATCCCCGGCACTGGCCAGGGTGCCGACCAGAAGGGGGTTGTCGAGGTCCGCCAAATCGAGGATGCGGAGGCCAGCGTCACTGTCGGCCACATAGACGTCGCCGCCAAAGGCGGCCACGGCCCCGGCGTATCCGGACGTGGCGAGCGTGGTTCTGAGTATCGGGTTGGCCGGGTTGGACACGTCGACGACGTAGCAGCCATTCTCACCCGCGGCCACGTAGGCATAGTTGCCTGCCACGTCCACCCGGCGGGCGCCGCCGGGGAGGGCCACGGCGCCGGTCAGGGCAGGCATCTTCGGGTTGGCGATATCGATGATCTGCAGGCTGTTGCCGTCGGCGACGTACAGGAGGTTGCCGGCGCGCTTGAGGCCCTGGGCGTTGCCCGGCGTGTCATAGAACCCTACTTCGGTCATGAGGGTCGGGTCGCTGATGTCGATGACGCGCAGGCCGCGGCCGCCATTGGCCAGAAAGGCGTACGGAGGCGCGGCGATGACGGCGTTGGCTTCATCATCCGTCTCCATCTGCCCCACCAGAACGGGCGCCGCCGGGTCCGTCACATCCACCGCATTGAAGTCCCCGGCGTAGCTCGTGAGGAAGGCGTGCGTGCCGGTGGCGGCGATGCCGTTGGCCTGCCCGATCATGGCGGCGTGGCCCACCTCGGCCGGCGCTGCGGGATCAGCCACATCGACGACGCGCAGCCCTGTGTAGTTGTCGGCCAGATAGGCCCTGCCGCCGGCCAGGTCCACGCCGTAGGCATAGCCCGGCACAGACTGGGTGCCGATGACCTTGGGCTGCGCCGGCTGCGAGACGTCTACGATCTTGAGTCCCGCCCAACCCCCTGCAGCGTAGACCAGGCCGCCGTTCACGACCAGGTGCCGTACGTAGCCCTCCGCGGGGAGGGATCCCACCTCGACCGGGGCGTTGAAATCGGCGATGTCGATCACGGCCAGCCCGCCGTCGCCGTCACCCAGGTAGGCATAGTGGCCTGAGATGACCACGCCCCAGGCGCTGCCCTTCGTGTCGAAGCTGCCGCCAGGCGTGATGTGGGCGGGATCCGTGGCGTCAAAGGTGCGGAAGCCATTGGCCCCGGCTCCCATGTAGACCCTGTCGCCGTCCACCGCCAGCCCATAGGCCGTGAAACCCCCGTAGGAGCCCAGGAGCGCGGGCGCCGTGGGTGTGGTGACGTCCACGACCTGCAGCCCTCCGCCCTGGCTCGCGATATAGGCCCGATTGTTGGCCAGGGCAATGCCATACGCGGAGCCTGGCAGGCTCAGGGAAGCCGCCACGGTGGGCGCCGCCGGGTCGGCCACGTCGACCACCTGCAGGTCGCCGCCGCCATCGGCGATGAACAGCAGGGCGCCCTGCACCGCGATTTCCTCGACGAAGCCGGGCAGCAGCGGGCCGTGGCCGAGGATATGGGGATGGGCGGCATCGCTCACATCGACCACGACCAATCGGCGTCCATTGCCGATGTAGGCGTACCCCCCGCTGACCGCGACGTCGTCGCTCAGTCCCCCAAGCTGGCCGTCGAGACGAAGCTGCATCTGCGGCGTCTCTGCGTTTGGCGCCTGCGGTCCAGGTGGGACAGCGCCCACCGGCGCTGGCTGTGCCTCCGAGTTGCCTGCGACAGCGGCCAGGAGCGACACGAAGAGGAGGAGGGCGCCCAGGAATGCCAGGGCGTGAGACGTGGTTGCTGTACGTCGTGATCGTTGAAACATCGGTCTGCGGTCTCCTGTGATGTGGATGGGCAGCGTTCCCGCGCTGCCTGTTGCCCAAATGCCAGGGCATCATACGCCGATCCCCATGGCCCTGCAAGGTGGGTTCTCAGTGCCTTCCGGACAGGGCGAGAAACGCCGCTCGGCGCGGTTCGTCGAGTTGCAGCCATGTGACCGGATGTGTCCTCGAACGAGACCGGACTTGCTTCCTGGCCAGGAAACGAGAGAATGTGTCTGTCACTCCTGGCACAGCAGGAGCCGGCAGGCAGTCCCAAGATCGCCGTGTCTCACCGCCTCAGAGGCGTCACCCGTGTGAGGATGAACGCATGACCGACCCCGTCATCCTGGTCGATCCCGACCCTCAGTGGCCCGAACTGGCTGCAGCCGAAGCGGACGCCATCCGCAGGGCTCTGCCCGGCCTGATCCTGGCCGTGCACCATATCGGCAGCACGGCCATCCCCGGCATCAAGGCCAAGCCGATCATCGATCTGCTCGTTGTCGTCCCTGAAGTGAGTGTCCTGGACGAGCGCCAGCAGGCGCTGATCGACCTCGGCTACGAGGCCAGGGGCGAATTTGGCATCCCTGGCCGCAGGTTTTTCCTCAAGCGAGCCGATGGCGTCCGCACGCACAATGTCCACTGCTTTGCCTTGGGCGATCCTGCGATCGCCCGCCACCTGCTCTTTCGCGACTACCTGCGGGCGCATGCAGATGCGGCGGCTGAGTACGAACGCCTGAAAGTGGACCTGGCGGCCCGCTACCGCGACGACCGCAACGCCTACACCGACGCCAAGACCGATTTCATCCACGGCATCGAGACAACGGCCGGGCGCGAACAAGCGCAATCGCGACCCTGAGATGCATCGGCATTCTGCCGTCAAGACCGCTGGAAAGCGACGCTTGACAGAGAGGAACATTTGTTCTATTCTTGCGCCTCAAACACTCGCACCAACCTTGATCAGACGAGGCCCATGCTATGAGGAAAGTGATCTACCCAGTTTCGGTCTCCCTCGACAGCTACTTCGAGGGACCGGACCACGACCTTGAGTGGGGAATCGTCGACGAGGAGCTGTATCGCTACATCATCGACCAGGAGAGAGACATCGGCGCGCACCTGTACGGAAGGCGCATGTACGAGACAATGAGGTACTGGGAGACAGCGCCAGTGGGTCCCGCGAGCCTGCCGTGGGAGTTGGAGTTTGCGGAAATCTGGCGCCGTATGCCCAAGGTTGTGTTCTCCAAGACCCTCCCCGCGGTCGAGGGCAACGCCAGGCTGGTCAGGGACGATGTCGCCGCCGAGGTCGCCCGCCTGAAGGAGCAGCCTGGAAAGGATATGGTTGTGGCCGGCGCCGATCTCGCCGCGAGCCTCATCAAGCTTGGCCTGCTTGACGAGATCAGGTTTCGCGTCAATCCCATCGTCTTGGGCAGCGGGAAGCCTGCGCTGCCGGCGATAGGGAAAAGGCTCAACCTGAGATTGCTCGAAACACGGGTATTCCGTTCCGGCGTTGTACTGCTGCGCTACGAGGTGGCACCCTGACGGCATGCGTCCGGCGCCTGCGTTCGATCCATGAGAGCGCTGCGTCGCCGGGTCGGAGTCGGGCTCAGGCCCGGCCCGGCGGCGAACGGAGTTCGACCGACCTCTGCTAGGCTGAACGGGCCGGTCAGCCTTCGCTTCCGGAAGCAGAAGCAGCGGCCACACCCGCCTCCCGCTTCCCGATTTCCTCGCGCACGACTGGCGCCACCTTGGTTCCCAGCAGCTCGATGGCGCGCATCATCTTGTCGTGTGCGATCGCGCCCAGACCGAGCTGCAGCAGCAGCCGCCGGTGGCCGAAGATCGCGTGCTGGAAGAGGATCTTGGCGATGATCTCATCCGGGCTGCCGATGAAGTCAGACCCGCGCAGGGTCCGTGAGGCCTCGAACTGCTGGCGGCTGATCGGCCCCCAGCCGCGCTCCCGGCCGATCCTGTTCATCATCTGGGCGAAGCCGGGGTAGTAGTCGTCGGCCGCCTGCTGGGAGTCGTCCTCGATGAAGCCGTGGGAGTTGATGCTGACGATGAGCTGTTCCGGGTTCCTGCCGGCGCGGCGTCCCGCCTCGCGATAGAGGTCCACCAGGGGAGCAAAGCGTTCGGGCATGCCGCCGATGATCGCCAGCGCCAGCGGCAGGCCGAGGGTCCCCGCCCGCACCACCGACTCGGGCGTCCCGCCGACCGCGATCCACACCGGCAGTGGGTCCTGAACGGGCCTCGGGTAGACGCCCAGGTTCGGCAGCGCCGCCCGGTGCCGTCCCGACCACGTGATCCGCTCCGATTGGCGGAGCCTGAGGAGCAGGTCGAGCTTCTCGGTGAACAGCGAGTCGTAGTCCTTCAGGTCGTAGCCGAACAGGGGGAAGGACTCGATAAAGGAGCCGCGGCCGGCCATGATCTCGGCCCGGCCGCCCGACAGCAGGTCCAGGGTGGAGAACTCCTGGAAAACGCGCACCGGATCGTCCGAGCTGAGCACTGTGACGGCGCTGGTCAGGCGGATGCGCTTTGTGCGGGCCGCGGCTGCCGCCAGGATGATTGCCGGTGTGGAGGCCACGAATTCAGGACGATGGTGCTCGCCAATGCCGAAGACGTCCAGCCCCACCTGGTCGGCCAGCTCGATGGTTTCCATCAAGTGCCGGAGGCGTTCGGCGGGGCTTTCCCGGCGCCCGGTGGTGGGATCGGGCGTGATCTCGACGAAGGAGTAGATGCCGAGCTCGAAGGGTCTGGTGTGGGGAGCGGGCTGTGGGTTTGGCTGCATCGCGTGGATCTGCCTTGTCGAATTGCGTATGCGAGGCTGCGCCCATGCCAGATGACGGTGCATCGAGCTGCGTTCGCCTCGTGTATTTCCTGTAGGGCGTCTGTTGCCGCCCCTTGGATTGTTTGGCGCTTGCTCGGTCAACAGGCTCTGCAAGTCAGAAGCGACTCATCGTCACTCTTTCCGAAGGCTGCCCACTACGGATGTGAAGTCCTGGATGAATATTACGTTCAAGCCGTCTCGCCCATTTCCGAACGCGTCGCCGTCGCCGCTTCGAGACGTTAAGTGAACCGGGGCCCCAAACGGATAGGGTCTTGAGCATCTGGAGAGTTCTCGGTTAGTCAAAATCATCTGGCGTCAACAGCGCTAGCTTGCCCTCATCGGGTTGGATTCGATGGACGGCCAGGAAACCGTCGACGCCGTTGAACCAGCCAAGCACAGCTTCGCGCTGCAATCGCGTTGGCTCGCGGCTGGTAAGCGAGTGGTAGGAGTAGTAGGGCCACTCTCTGAAGTCGGCCACCAGTCCATGCTTCTGTGGATTGAAATGGACATAACGCACCAGGTGCAGAAGATAGGCCTTTGTCCCCACCTGGATACGACCGAAGGGGTGCTGGAACAAGCCGCCGGTGCGTCCATAGGCCTTGTTGATGGCCTTGGCGTAGGCATTGAAGAAGTTGGAGAATGCGTGTGATGCAGACCCTAAAGGTCTCTCAAGACCTTTAGTACCTTATCAGTGAAATTCTTGCACAGAAAGCAGCAATTTCAGCCTGCTGAGGGTGGATGCGCCAGCTTTGGGATGACATGGAACTCCCGGAGTTCGAGCACCAACGTAGCTACCTGGCGGCCAAAGTCGGTCAAGTAGTGCTTGTAGCGTTGGCTGACCTTCTTGACGAGCTTGTGGACGTGCAAACGCTTGAGGAGGCGGCTGACTTGGGCGGGGGATCTGTCTGGCAGCCAGCGGCGCAGGGCTTTGTTCGTAAAACCAGAGATCATGAACTCGCCGTGGAGTAAGAGCCTGAGCAGGGAGGCGTCCTCCTCAGCGAGGAGATTGAAACCCTTGTAGCG
>JAKOVD010000110.1 GCA_029782215.1 Chloroflexota bacterium | reverse complement strand
GGTGGAGGACAAGGACCCGGCGGTGGTGGATGTGGTGGCGCCGGGCATCCAGGTGGTGAAGACGGCGAACAATGCGGCGGACGGGGCGGTGGAGTACATCAAGGCAGGGGACCAGGTGGTGTACCACTACACGGTGACGAACACGGGGGACACGCCGCTGGGGAGCGTGACGGTGGTGGACGACAAGTGTTCGCCGCTTGTGGGCCCGCAGGCTGGGGGAGACGCCAACAACAATGGGCGGTTGGACCTGACGGAGACGTGGACGTACACGTGCACGACGAATGTGTCAGTGGACACAACGAACACGGCGACGGCGACGGGGACGCCGACGGATGCGAACGGGACGCCGCTGCCGGATATCGGCACGGTGGAGGACAAGGACCCGGCGGTGGTGGACGTGGTGGCGCCGGGCATCCAGATCGTCAAAACGGTGGACAAGCCCATCATCTACAGCGGCGATACCGTCATCTATACGTACACCGTGACGAACACCGGCGACACGCCCCTGGACATCACCAGCATGGGCGACGACAAGTGCTCGCCTTTGACGTTCGTGAGCGGAGACGCGAACAACAACGGGCGGCTGGACCTGACGGAAGCCTGGAAGTACACGTGCACGATGGCCCTGACCCAGGATACGATCAACAAGGCCACGGTCGTGGGGCAGCCGGTGGACAACCAGGGCCAGCCCCTGCCCGATATCGGGCCGGTGCAGGACGAGGATACGCAGAACGTCAACGTCATCAACCCGGCCATCAAGGTGGTCAAGACCGCCGATCCGACGGTGGTGCTGCCGGGCGGCAGCGTCACCTACACGTACACCGTCACGAACCCGGGCGACGATCCCTTGAGCAATGTGGCGGTGGGGGACGACAAGTGCTCGCCAGTCGCCTACGTAAGCGGGGACGCGAACACCAATAGCAAGCTGGAGAACGGTGAGACCTGGCTGTTCACCTGCACTACGAGCTTGAACCAGGACACGATCAACACCGCCACCGCCACCGGCGACGACAGCCTGGGGAATCCCGTTGAGGACAAAGACACGGCGTTCGTGGACGTGCAGATCGTGGGCCTGCAGATCGACAAGCAGGTGGACAAGCCCGTGATCTACAACGGCGACACCGTGGTCTACACTTACACGGTGACCACGAACGGCCAGGATCCTGTGTTCAATGTGGCGGTGGGGGACAATGCCTGCAGCCCGGTGACCGGCCCGACAGGCGACACGGGAAACGATGGCATCCTGCAGCCGGGCGAGACCTGGATCTACACCTGTACGACGTCGCTGATACAGGACACGACCAATATCGCCACGGTGACGGGTGAGGATGCCCTGCAGAACCCCTTGCGCGACGAGGCGAGCGCCTTCGTCGAGGTGATCCACCCGGCCATTCACGTGGTGAAACAGGCCACGCCGACCACCATTCTTGCCAACGGCGCCGTGCTCTACACCTACGTGGTGACCAATCCCGGCGACGAGCCGCTGAGCGGCGTCACCCTGGGTGACGACAAGTGCTCGCCTGTGCAGTTCGTCGGCGGCGACAGCAACCTGAACGGCAAGCTGGACCCTGGCGAAGGCTGGCTGTACGTATGCACCACGACCCTCAGCCAGGACACCACCAACAAGGCCACGGTGAGCGGTAAGGATCGCTTCGACAAGCCCGTGTCGGACGAGGCCCAGGCGTTCGTCGACGTGGTGCACCCGGGCATCCAGGTTGTCAAGACCGCGGGGAACGCTGCCGACAACACGATTCTCTACGTCATGCCCGGCTCGCCGGTGACCTACACGTACAAGGTGACCAATACCGGTGACACGCCGTTGGCGAGCGTGACGGTGGGCGACAACACCTGTTCGCCCGTGCTCGGACCTCAAGCGGGCGGCGACGCCAACAGCAATGGGCGGTTGGACCTGACCGAGACGTGGACCTATACCTGCACGACGACCTTGACGCAGAACACCACGAACATTGCCACGGCCAGCGGCCAACCTACGGATGCGAACGGCGGACCGCTGCCCGGCATTGGGCCGGTTCGGGATGAAGACGACGCCGTGGTGCAGATGGGCGGCTTGATCGGCGACCTGGTGTGGTGGGACATCAACGACAACGGCATCCAGGATGCAGGCGAACCCGGCATCCCCGGAGTCACCGTCGTCCTGGCCGGACCGGTCAGTCAGACCTTCACGACCGACGCCAACGGCATCTACACCTTTACCAATCTGCCGCCCGGCGGCTACACGGTCAGCATCCTGGCGTCCGAGTTCGTAAGCGGGGGCACCCTGGAAAACTGGACGGGCAGCCCCCAGAATCAGGGAGGCGACGACACCAAGGACTCGGACGCGGATCCGAACACGCATGCGGCCAACGTCGTTCTGCTGCAAGGACAGGTCGACCCGACCACGGACTTCGGCTTCGATCTGCCATCCAGCTATACGGTGACGAAACAGTTCCACGGTTTCGAGCCCTTTGCCGTGGGGGAGGCCATCAGTTTCACGATTCGCATTACCAACACGGGGAAGAGCTGGATCACGTTGCTGCCGGTGACCGATGTGTATACGCCCACCTATCTTGCCTTTGGCTACCAGGGCAGCTACTCCGCGCCCACCTCTGACGACAATGTCAACGACGGGCAGATTGACTGGAGCGATCTCACGGCGGCGCCCCCCAATGGGACGGGCCTTGACCTGGGGCCGGGGTTGAGCACCAGCCTGATCGTCACTTTCACGGCCAATGCCGACACGGGCAGCCTGCCGTTCAGCCGGACCGTGAACGTGGCCGAGATCAGCGGGGCCTTTGCTGATCCCGACGGCCCCCAGGGACCACTGCCGGCGGATGAGCCGCTGCCCGACCAGAAGGCGGTGGATCCCGTCCAGATCATCAAGCCCACGGGCCTGACCCTGGATGCGGTCAGCGCTCGCGCGAGCGGCAGTACCGTGGTCCTGCGCTGGCGGACCCGGAGCGAAACGAACCTACTCGGCTTCAATGTCTACCGCAGCGGCGGCATGATGCTGCCTGGCGCTGCCATCGACGCTTATGAGCCCGTCAACGCCTCCCTGGTCGCGGCCAACTTCCCCGGCGCCAACCAGGGCGGCGGCTATCACGTCTTCGACGCCGATCTGGAGCCTGGTCTCTACCGCTACGTGATCGAGGCTGTGCAGTTGAACGGCAGCACCTGGCGCACGGAGCCGCTGGCGGTGGTCGTGGGTGCGAAGCCTACATCGAAATGACGAGCCGAAGTGCAGTGATCTGTTGGCAATGAAGCCCCTCCTGAGCAGCAAGAGGTCCGCTGCAACTGATTCGTCTCCGCATGGCGGCGGTTGCAGTTGCTGCGACCGCCGCTTGACTGGCCGCCGGCGCGGCCGTGCGGCTGATCGCCACATCACTATTTGTCCGCCCAGCCGTCTACGATTTTGAGTGGATCGAGTAGAATTAGATCGCACGGCTAAGTAATTCTTACGACGTCAGGCGCCGGCGATTGCGCCGGGGACCGGCCTGCACGCCCTCAGCATCGTTGCCGCCCCAGGAGGCAGCTTATGAAACGCCACCGGACTGTTCGACCAAGCCGACGCGAGCTCATCGTGACCATCGCCACCGTGTTGGCGATGGTGCTCAGTTTTGTGCCAGCGTTGATTCCCGGGGCCAAGACGCCCGAGGCCAGCGCCCACAACCTGAACGCCAGCGCCGTCTACGTGTTTTTCGATCCGGACACGCAGGCGTGGCTGGACGCCAAGATCGCCTTGGGCAATGCGCCGGGCGGCAGGCCCGTCGGCCAACCGCTGCTGCGCGCCGGCGATGAGCTGGGCATGATCATCAAGGCGGTGCCCGACCTGGGAACGCAGACCGGCGTGGGCGGGTACACGACGTTCTACGTGCCCAACGGCCTGCAGGTAGAGGATGCCGCCTACATCATGCCCGGCGACCTCTTCAGTGACGGCATCACCGGCTGGGACAAGGTGCCGATGAAGGGACAGGCGCGTATGCCCATCGTGGGCGCGGGCGGTGACCCGACGGTCAGCCTGGTGGGGATCACGCGCGGCCCGAACATCCTGGGCGTGACCAGTCCTGTGGTAACTGCCGCCAATACCAACCTGGGCACCGTCGTCGGCGTCTACGGCGACACCGGCATCTTCTATTCCACGGCGCCGGAGACGGCGTTTGGGAGCTACACCGGCCCAGCCCAGAGCATCACAAACAACAGCGGTGACATCGTCGGCCTGCGCACGATCCTGCAGAAGCCGCTCAACGCCTACGACGCCTGGCAGATGGCGGCGTTCGGCATCAAGGCGACGACGAACCCCAGCTATCCGGCGGCGGCGTTGGTCGATTCCAACCAACGCGGCTACGCCCCCTGGGGCATGGCGAACGTGGTGGCCGGCCCGCAAAGCGGCTACGCCTGGAGCTTCAACAAGCCGATCTACGACGCCTGCGACCCCACGCCTACCATCACGCCGGACGCGAACTGCATCAACCAGGCCACGCAGGCCATGGGCCCCTGGCAGCGCATCAAGTATGCAGGCAGCCAGATCTCGGATGACCCACCGGGCGGCTCCCCGAACCCGCCCTATGTGCAGCCCTATACGCGCGGCGCCGATGCCAGCAATGTCGGTTTCAGCCTCAGCCCCGCCACTCCGCTGACGGCGACTACCTTCCAGACTGACACCCTGAGCCCGAAGGCGGTGCGCTGGGCGTTTGGCCAGCTTACCTACTACCAGCCGGAGTACGTCTGGATCAAGGTCAAGGTCATTGATAACCAGGCGATCCTGGACGCCACGGGCTGCCCCAAATGGACCGTGGACACCTTCGGCGGCGACGCCGGCGGCGACAGCGGCGGCAAGGACCACATCTGGCGCTATTATGACCCCAACAGCGTGACCCTGAACGGCTGTCTGGCGATCGGCAAGCCGGCCACGCGCGAGCTGGTCAAGGTGGGTGATAGCTACCAGTACAAGGTGAAGCTGTACAACGCCGGCAACAACGATTTCAGCACCGTGCAGATCCAGGACACCCTGCCTGCGGGCGCTACGTTTGTCAGCGCCGTGCCGGCGCCGAGCAACATCAGCCTCCCCAACCTGACCTGGACAGTGGCGCCCTTCCTGCGCAGCCAGATGTTCGAGGCGACGGTAACGGTGAAAGCCACCAGCAGCGGCCTGATCAACAACTCGGTCTGCGCCAGTGGCATCACCACGGGCAACCAGACGATCAACAGCTGTGGGCAGGATATCACGGTGTCGGGAAACCAGCCGCTGCTGCGCCAGAGCAAGGATGTGACGCCGACTTCGGTGGCGCCCGGCGGTAACGTCCAGTATACGCTGACCATGCTCAACGTCGGCAGCGGCGCCACGGCCAACCCCGTGCTGGTAACCGACTACCTGCCGGCGGGCTTCACGTATGCCAGCAAGGACAGCGTCATCGTCAACGGCGCCGACGTCACGGCGGGGACGACCGTCAATACCGCGAACCCCAACCAGCCCATCTTTACGGTGCCGTCGCCGATCAACGCCAGCGCAAGCCTGGTGCTGAAGTTCACAGCGCACGTAGCCGCCACCCAGACCGGCGGCGCCTACTGCAACACGTACATGAGCACGCAGAACGGCATCAACGTGAGCACGGGCTCGCTGGCGTGTGTCCAGGTGGGTGGAGCGAGCATTGGCGATACTGTCTACCGGGACTGGAACGGCAACAACGCTCAGGATCCGGGCGAAGAAGGCATTCCCGGCATCCAGGTGTGTGTTACCCCGGGCAACATCTGCGCCACCACCGATGCCAATGGCAAGTACCTGATCAACGGGTTGACGGCAGGCGCCAAAACGGTGACTGTAAGCACCCCGCCGGCGGGCTCTACGCCAACACAGGGGAACCCATCCTATTCGATTACGCTCGCGACCAATGAGACCAACCTGACGGCGGATTTCGGCTATCAGCCAGGCGGAAACGGGAGCATCGGCGACACCGTGTGGGGCGACACCAACGGCGACGGCGTCATCAACGGCTCGGAAACGGGCATCGCCAATGTGACGGTGAATCTCTACGAGGACACCAACGGCAACGGCGTCATCAACGCCGGCAGCGACCTCCTGATCGCGACCGACGTCACCGACGGCTCAGGCGTCTACGGCTTCTCCGGGCTCGACCCCACGCTAAGCTATATCGTCAAGGTGGACGAGACCGACACGGACCTGATCAGCTACTTTAACCCCGACAGCTTCGTCAGCACGACCGGCAATCCGCAGACGGTGTCGCCTGCCGACTTTGCGGCGCAAAGCAACAATGTCACGGATGCCGACTTCGGCTATAAGGCCAATCTGCCCAGCAGTATCGGCGACACCGTCTGCATCGACAGCAATCTGAACGGCGTTTGCGACCCCGGCGAGCCGGGCATTCCCAACATCACCGTCAACCTCTACCGGGACCTCAACAACGACGGCATTGGCTCACCGAGCGAGCTGGTGACCACGACGGTTTCCGGCCCGACCGGGACCTATCTCTTCTCGGGCCTGGGACCCGACAACTATATCGTCGTCGTAGACAGCTCGGATCCTGATCTGCCCGCTGGAGTGGCGCCTGCGGTGGCCCAGTATCGCGTGCCGTTGCCCGCGAACACCAGCTACCTGACGGCCGACTTTCCGTTCGTGCGCCAGGTTACCAAGACCGTGGACAAGAGCTATGCTGACCCGGGGGGGACCCTGGCCGCGCGTACGCTGACGTTCACGCTCAAACCGTACTATCCGGGCGGTGTGCTGCTGTCCAACGTGCGGGTGATCGACCCGCTGCCCACGGGCACGACCTACATCGCCGCGAGCGCTAACGCCGGCGGCGTTTACGGTCCCTACACGCCGCTGGCTGCCGTGGCCGGCAGCGACCCCGACGGGGGGCCGGCTGGCGGCGTACAGTTGGACACGACCATGACCGTCAACACGAACTTCGTGAATGTGGGCGGCACCGTCAGTCAAGTAAGGCTGAACGTTAAGAGCAGTACGGCGATCAACAACGTATCGCCTGTTGACTTCGACTTCAGCGGCGGCAGCGCCACCTGCACGGGGCCGGCGCCGGCCAGCGCCAACGTGCCCGCGGGCGGCAGCGGCGTCAACTTCGATTGGTCGTGCACGCTGGACAGCGCCGGCGAGTTCGTGTTCAGCGCGGGCGCCGAGGACAACGCCACGGGCGGCGCCGACTATAGCTGGCCTGCGGCTGCTTCTGCCAGCGTGTTGTCGGCGCCGGACGGCGGACCCAATGTGGTGACCTGGAGCCTGGGGAGCAACACCGCGGGCGTCCCGGGCGCGACCCTGGTCAGCGGTTCGCCGGCGGCCATCTTTGCCTTCCGCGGGGCCAACACCAAGGAGTTCTCCAAGTACAGCATCTCGAACAACGCCTGGACAGCGAAGGCGCAGCCTGCCAACGGCATCGAAAAGGGCGGCTCGCTGACGAGCGACGGCGCCGGCACGCTGTATGCGCTGGAAGGCAACTCCAAGGTTTTCTACAAGTACACCATTGCCAGCGACACCTGGAGCCCAGCATCGGGCGGCGGCTCCCTGGCGCAGATATCGGCCAACGCCAACGAAGGCGGCTCCGTCCAGTATCTGAACGTCAGCGGCACCGAGTATGTGTTTGCGCTGCTCGGCGGCGGCAATAAGTTTGCACGCTACAGCGTCAGCGGCAACAGTTGGACGGCGATGGTCACCACGCCATCCAACGTGAAGAAAGGGGGATCGCTGACCACGGACGGCACCTATCTCTATGCGCTGCGCGGCGACAGGCAGAAAAGCTTCTGGCGCTGCAATGCCACCACGAACGACGTCGCCGGCGCCTGTTCCGGCGCCAGCGGTTCCTGGACGGCGCTGGCCAACACGCCGGGCAACGTGGGCTGGGGCGGCGCCCTGGTCCGGCTGGGCAACTATGTCTATGCCACGCAGGGCGACGGCAAGACTGGGTTCTGGCGCTGCAACTTCACCACCACCGGCAGCGCTGGCTCGTGCGATACGAGTTGGAGCACCCTGGCCGTCACCCTCGGCGCTGTCGCCGACGGCGGCCGCCTCACCACCGACGGCGTCTATGTCTACGCCCTTCAGGGCAAGTCCAAGACTTTCTGGCGCTACGACCCCGCGGCCAATGCCTGGGCCAGCCCCTCCCCCGCCGCTGTCAACTTCACGGGCAGCGTGGGGCAGGGTGGGGCGCTGGCCTTCACGCCGGCGGTCACGCCAGTAGGCCGTTACAGCAGCGCCTCGGCGGCGCCCACGCTGGTGTCAAGCGGCAACACGGTCAAGGTGGTCTTTACGTTCACGGCTGACCAGGCGGCAAACAATGTCACGCCCACCAGCCTGACACCCACCGCCACGGGCAGCGCCTCTGCCGCCTGCGGCGCCGCCACCCTGAAGAGCGCGGACGACGACATCACCGACATCACCGACCCGGTGGTGTACGAGTGGACGTGTACGGTCACGCCCGGGAGCAGCCCGGGCACCCTGAAGTGGAGCGCCTCGGCGACCACAAGCCCGGCCACAACCCCGGTCTTTCCCACGGCGACCACGCGTACGGTGCTGGTCAGCCCGGTGTTGAGCTTCCAGGCGTCGGTGAACGCGTCGGGGGCGCCGGCGGTGATCAAGGACACGGGCCTGCTGGTGGAGACCGGCGGCACCTTCGATGCCCAGCTCAGCAATACGACCCAGACAGCGACCGCCGGCAGCATCGGCGACTTCGTGTGGGCCGATCTGAACGGCAATGGCGCCCAGGACACAGGGGAACCCGGCATCGCGGGGGTCAAGGTCTTTGTCGACAGCAACACCAATGGGTCATGGGACACTGGCGAGCCCTATGCCGTCACGGATGGCAGCGGGCTGTACCGCATCTACGGGTTGACTGCCGCTACCTACTCGGTGCGCACCGACCCCGCGACGTACCCTGCCGGGTACTATCCAACGACGACGATCCCGCTGAGCGTGGTTCTGGCCAGCGGCCAGCAGTACAACAACGCTGACTTCGGCTTGCAGCCGCCCGGCACCGCCACGATTGGCGACACCGTCTGGTGGGACGCCAACAACAATGGCAGCCTGGACGGCTCGGAGAGCGGTCTGCCGAACGTGACCGTCAAGCTGTACCGCGACAGCGACAACAGCGGCACGATCAATGCCGGGGACGTCCTCCTGCAGACGACGACGACGGACGCCAGCGGGAACTACCTGTTCAGCGGCCTCAATCCGGGCAATTTCCTGGTGCAGGTCGACGAGAGCAGCACGGTGACGTCGCCGTATGACGCCTCCGTGACGACGACGATCGCCGCGGGGATGACCGCCACGACGGGCACGACCAACCCGCGCGACGTCGCGATCACGACGGCAGGACAGGCGATCACCGACGCCGACTTCGGCTACAACTGGAAGGGCGTAATCGGCGACACCGTCTGGTACGACAACAACCGCGACCAGGTGGTGGACGGCTTCGAACCACGCATCCCCGGCGCCCAGGTTTTTCTGTACTACGACAGCAACCACAACGGCGTGTTGGACCCGACTGAATACACGCCGGTGCTGGCGATGAAGACCACGGACCCCAACGGCCTCTACTTCATGAACGGGCTGCCTCCCGGCTACTACCTGGTGGACGTGTACGAGGACAGCTTTACGGTGAACGGGAATCGGGATGCGGTGCCGACGACGCCGGACGTGCGTGCGATCAACCTGCCGGCGGGACAACAGGTCCTCACCGCCGACTTCGGCTACTACAAGGGCGCGCTGGTCGAAGGACACGTGTTCTGGGACGCCAACCGCGACGGCGTGATCGACCCAGGCGAGACGGGGCTGACGCCAGTCACGGTGAATCTGACGGGCCAGGACAGCTTCGGCAGCCCGGTGAGCCTATCTACGGCGAGCGGCGCCGGCGGCTACTTCTCATTCCTGGTGCCGGAAGGAACCTATACCATCACCTACAGCCAGCCAGATGTCCTGGCGATCAATCCGGCCCTGGGCGACACGACGACTCCCACGAGTTACACGGTGTCGCCGCTGGCGGGCCCGGACTGGCACGTCAACCTCCTGTTCGGCGTGGACAACACGGGCAAGGTGGGCGACCTGGTGTGGAATGACGCCAACGGCAACGGTGTCAAGGACCCGTCCGAAGTTGGCATCGGCGGCGTGACGGTGAACCTGTTGGCGAGCAACGGCGCCACGCTGCTGGCGACCACGAGCACCAATCCACAGGGGGGCTACCTGTTCCCCGGCCTGCCCGACGGCACCTACATCGTGGCGGTGGATACCAACACGCTGCCGCCGGATATGGGCCCGACCGGCGACCCGGACGAGAACAACACCTGCACGGCCTGCGACAACCGCGGGGAGGCCACGGTGACGGGAGGCGGCAGCGACCTGACGCTGGACTTCGGCTACCAGGGGTCGGGCGTTGGTGGGCAGTCGGACTATACGCTCAGCGGCCGCGTCTACAATGACCAGGACAACAGCAGCACCGATAACGGCGGCACGGAGCCGGGATTCAACAACGTGACCGTCACGGCAGTCTGTGTCAGCGGCACCTTCATCACCCAAACAGACAACACCGGGTACTGGGCGATTGCTGGCATCCCGAACGGCAGCACCTGCACGGTGCTGAGCGCGGACAAGACCGATCTCCCGCGCACCGACTACGTGGCCACCGAGATCCCCGGCACGCCGATCACCGTGAACTCAAGCCAAGGCAATTTGAACTTCGGGTTCCACCAGACGCCGGGCAGCATCGCCGGCACGGTCTGCAATGGCGACACGAACGGCGTCTGCGACGGCGGTGAGCTGCCCCTGCAGAACGCCACAGTGACGCTTTACTACGCACCGACGCTGAGCGACCCGTTCACGCAGGTGGGCAGCCCGGTCACCACCGGTCCGTCCGGCGCCTACAGCTTTACGAACCTGGAGCCGGGCTATTATCAGGTGGTGGAAACCAATCCCCCTGGGTACAGCAGCCTGTCGGATGCGGACGGCGGCAACCCGGACAATATCTCCGTCCAATTGGCCATCGGTCAGAACAAGACGGCCCAGGATTTCGAGGACACGAGGCCGGTGATCGGCGCCGCCAAGTCGGTGGCGTCGGTGACGAGCAACGGCGGCGGCGTCTTCACCGTCGTGTATGACCTGGTGGTCAAGAACTACGGCACCGTGGCCCTGACCAATGTCCAGGTGACCGACAGTCTGGCCTCCGCCTTCCCCGGCGCCAGCCTCAGCGGCGTCAGCGCCAGCATTCTCAGCGGGACCCTGACAGCCAACGCCGGCTACAACGGCAACGGCAACACCAACCTGCTGGCGGGAACCGACACGCTGGCGGCAGGCGCCTCGGGTATGATCCGGGTCACGGTGACGGTGACCAACGCTTCGACGCTGACGACCTACAACAACCAGGCCACGGCGACCGGCGGCGGGCCCAACAACACGACGGCCACGGACCTTTCGGACAACGGCGCCAACCCCGACCCGAACGGCAACGGCGACCCGACCGAGGTGGGCGAGAACGATCCCACACCGGTCAAGTTCAGCGAGGCGCCGGCCATCGGCATCGCCAAGGCCCTGGGCTCGGTCAAGGACAACCTGAACGGCACCTACACCGTGGTCTACAACCTCGTGGTGCAGAACCTGGGCAATGTGACGCTCAGCAACGTGCAGGTGACTGACGACCTGTCGCTGACTTTCGCCGGTGCGACGAGCTTCAGCGGCGCCGTGGTCACCAGCAGCGACTTCACGGTCAACGGCTCCTACAACGGCAGCACGAACACCAACCTGCTGGCGGCCGCGGGCAACAGCCTGGCTGTGGGCCAGACCAAGACCCTGCAGCTTACGGTGACGGTGACGCCGGGCGCGAAGACGGGTCCCTACAACAACCAGGCCATCGCCACCGGCGTCAGTCCGGCGGGCACGACCGTCAGCGATCTGTCGGACAACGGTCTGAATCCCGACCCGAACGGCAACAACAACGCCAACGAGCCGGGTGAGAACGATCCCACGCCGGTGGACTTCAGCAACCCGCCGGCGGCGATCGGGGTGGCCAAGCGGGTCGTGTCCAATACGAACAACAATGACGGCACCTACACGGTGGTTCTCGGTTTCGTGGTCAAGAACGTGGGCGCGACGACAGTGAGCAGCGTGCAGGTGGTGGACGACCTGAGCTCGACTTTCGCCGGGGCCAGCAGTTTTGCGGTCCAGGGAGCTGTGAGCACGACAGGCGGGTTGACGGCGAACGGCAGCTATGATGGCGCCAGCAACGTCAACCTCCTGAGCGGGACGAACAGCCTGACGGCAGGCGCCTCGGGGACGATCCAGTTCACGGTCAAGGTGACGCCGGGCGCCAACCCGGGTCCCTACCTCAACGTGGCCCTGGTCAGCGGTGTGGGGCCAGGGGGAGCGGTGGTTGGCGACATCTCGGATAACGGGACGGCGCCGGACCCGAACAACAACGGCAATCCGTCGGAACCAGGTGAAAATGACCCGACGCCCATCACCTTCGACAATCCCGTGATCGGCGTGGCGAAGTCGGTGGCGGCCGTGACCAACAACGGCAACGGCTCCTACACCGTCGTCTACAGCCTGCTGGTGAAGAACCTGGGCAATGTGGCGCTGAGCAACGTGCAGGTGAGCGACAACCTGCTGGCCACTTTCGCCGGGGCACAGGTCATCACGGTCGTGAGCGTCACGAGCCCCACCTTCACCACCAATCCCGGGTACACCGGCACCGGCAACAACAACCTGCTGGCTTCGGGCCAGAGCCTGGCGGTGGGCGGCTCGGGCACGATCCTGATCACGGTGACGGTCACTCCGGATCCGGAGTTCATGGGTCCTTTCTACAACCAGGCGACGGCCACCGGGACCAGCCCGGGCGGGGTGACGACGACAGACAAGTCCGACAACGGCGTCGATCCTGACCCGAACCACAACGGCAACCCCGGCGAACCCGGGGAAGACGATCCGACGCCGATCGATCTGACCGAGCGGCCGGCGATCGGCGTCGCCAAGTCGGTGGGCGCGGTGACCAATCACGGCAGCGGCTCCTACACCGTGGTCTACAACTTGGTCGTGGAGAACCTGGGCGACGTCAACCTCAGCAATGTGCAGGTGACGGACAGCCTGGCGGCGACCTTCAGCGGCGCCACGAGCATCATCGTCAACAGCGTGACCAGCAGCGGCTTCACCGTGAACCCGGGCTATAACGGCGGCACAAACGCCAACCTGCTGGCGGCGGGCAACACGCTGGCCGTGGGCGCCGTGAAGACCATTCAGGTGACGGTGACGGTCACGACGGCTGCCCCGGGTCCCTACAACAATCAGGCGACGGCGACGGGCGTCAGCCCGGCGGGCACGGCGGTCAGCGACCTGTCGGACAACGGCATCAATCCCGATCCGAACGGCAACCAGAACGCCAACGAGCCAGGGGAGAACGATCCGACGCCGGTGCGTCTGGATGAGAGCCCGGCCATCGGCGCGGCAAAGACCCTGGTGTCGAGCACCAACAACGGCAGCGGCACCTACACGGTGGTCTATGACGTCCTGGTCAAGAACATCGGCACCGTCACCCTCAGCAACGTGCAGGTGACCGACGATCTGGCGGCCACGTTTGCCGGCGCGACCAGCTTCAGCGGAGCCAGCGTCAGCCTGCAGAGCGGAAGCGTCACGGTCAATGCCGGCTACAACGGCAGCAGCAACATCAACCTCCTGAGCGGCTCCAACAGTCTCGCCGTTGGCGCTTCGGCCACCGTCCGCATCACGGTCCAGGTCACGCCGGGCAGCAAGGTCGGTCCGTACGACAACCAGGCAGCGGCGACGGGAACCAGCCCGTTGGGCACCACCGTCGCTGATCTGTCGGACGACAGCGCCAACCTGATCCCCGACCCGAACAACAACGGCAACGCCACCGAGCCGGGTGAGAATGACCCCACGCCGATCACGTTCGGCGAGAACCCGGCCATCGGCGTCGCCAAGGCGGTCGCTTCGGTCACCAACCTGGGCGGGGGGGCCTACAAGGTCGTCTACGACCTGGTGGTGCAGAATATCGGCGACGTCAACCTCAGCAACGTACAGGTGACGGACGACCTGGCGGCGGCCTTCAGCCCGGCGACCATCAGCAGCGCCAGCGCCACGAGCAGCGGTTTCACCGTCAATGGCGGCTACAATGGGAGCGGCGACATCAACCTGCTGGCAGCCAGCCAGACCCTCAACGTCGGCCAGACCAAGACCATCCAGGTCACGGTCACCGTCAGCAATGTCAACACGACGACGACCTATGACAACCAGGCGACGGCATCCGGGGTCAGCCCCGCCAACAAGACGGTCCAGGACCTGTCGGACAATGGGGTGGTTCCGGATCCGAACCACAACGGCAATGCCGGCGATCCGGGTGAAGACGACCCGACGCCGATCAAGTTCGCCGAGCGGCCCGCCATCGGCGCCGCCAAGGCGGTCGCCGCGGTGATCAACAACGGCGACGGCACCTATACCCTGACCTACAACCTGGTGGTGCAGAACCTGGGCGATGTGCCCCTGAGCAGCGTGCAGGTGATCGACGACCTGCGGGCCACTTTCCCGCTGCCGGTCGTGCTCAGCGGCGTCAGCGCTACGAGCAGCGCTTTCACGGTCAACGGAAGCTACGACGGCGTGAGCGACACGAACCTGCTGGCGGCCGGGAACACGTTGGCGGTGGGCGAGACCAAGGCGCTCCAGGTGACGGTGACGGTAGGCGACGCCAGCACAGCGACGATCTACACCAACCAGGCCCTGGCGGTTGGGACAAGCCCGGCTGGCACCGTCGTGAGCGATCCGTCGGACAGCGGCATCAATCCCGACCCCAACGGCAACGGCAACGCCAACGAGCCGGGGGAGAACGACCCCACGCCTGTCAAGCTCTCCGAGAGTCCAGCCCTGGGCATCGCCAAGAACCTGGTGTCGAACACGAACAACGGCGATGGCAGCTTCAACGTGGTGTTCGATCTCCTGGTCACGAACCTGGGCAATGTGTCGCTGAGCAACGTTCAGGTGGTGGATGACCTGGCAACGACGTTTGCCGGGGCCACGAGCTTCAGCGTGGTCAGCGTGGTCAACCAGGTCGGCGCGTTCACCCTCAACGGCGGCTACAACGGCGGCAGCGACATCAACCTGCTCACCGCGGGCAACACCATGAACCTGGGCGTCTCGCGCACCATCCGGCTGACGGTGAAGGTGACGCCAGGCGGGAACGGTGGTCCCTACACCAACCAGGCGCTGGCGACAGGCACGAGCCCGGCCGGGACCGTGGTCGGCGATCTGTCAGACAACGGCACGAACCCGGACCCGAACGGCAACGGCAACCCCTCGGAGCAGGGCGAAAACGACCCGACGCCCGTCACGTTCAGCATCAACGCCTCCATCGGCGACCTGGTGTGGTGGGACGCCGACGGCAGCGGTACTGTGAACGGCGGCGAGTCGGGCATCGACAATGTGACGCTCGACCTGTACACGGGCGCCTGCCCGGGCATCGGCGCACCCCTGGCGACGGCGACGACGTCGGGTGGGGGCGTCTATATCTTCAACAACCTGTCGCCCAACACCTACTGCGTGGCGATCGATCCGGCGGAGTTCCAGGCGGGCGGCACGCTCGCGAACTGGACACCGACCGTCCCGAATCCGGCGCAGATGACGGTGGTCCTGGGCGCAGGGCAGACGAACACCACGACCGACTTCGGCGTGACTATCGAATCCAGCTATCAGGTGACGAAGAAGCTGAACACGCCCGACCCGGTGCGGCCGGGCGAACCGATCAGCTTCACCATCCGTATCACCAACACTGGCGACACCTGGATCACGACGCTGCCGCTGGAGGACACCTACAACAACACCTTCCTCACCTATGGCTTCGGCGGCAACTTCGCCGTTCCTGACTCCACCGACCACGTCAATGACGGCGTCATCAACTGGAGCGATCTCACGACCGCCCTGGGCGATCTGGCGCCGAACGGTGGGACGGCGACGGTGACGGTCTGGTTCACGGCGCGTGAAGACACCACAACCCTGCCAAACGGGGCGGCGCTCAACACAGCCACGGTGAAGAGTGCCGTGGCCGATCCGGACGGCGCGCAGGGACCGCTGCCGCCGGAGCCGCCGCTGCCGACCCAGAGCGGCGAGGCAGGGGTGAGAATCCAGCGACCCACGGGCCTGGGCGTCTACGGGTTCTCGGCGACGCCGGTGGGCATGGACGTTGTCGTGCGCTGGAAGACGGCCTCGGAGAGCAGCATCGCCGGCTTCGTGGTGCTGCGCAGCGAGAACGGCGGCGACTACGCGGCGCTCAACCAGGACCTGATCGCGGCGCAGTCCGCAGGCAGCAACACCGGCAATGCGTATGAGTTTGTCGACAGGATGGCGCCGGGTTCAACGCCGGTGGCCTACAAGGTGGAGGTCATGACGGCTGACGGCCGGAACGAGGAGGTTGGTCCCGCCTACCTGGAGCTGCAGCGACTCCGCGCCTTTGCCCCCCTGTACCTGCACGATCGTTGATCCGCAAGGGGCCCGGACCTCGGACGGCGCTGTCGTGCCCCGAACCGAGACCCGGACCCCGCTGGATTGGCCAACGCCCTCCTGGTGCTGCTTCCCAATCAGGGAAGCAGCACCAGGTTGTCTGCGGCATGGAGATGAAGACGCCGTCCAACGCCCGGCATAGATCGGGTATGAGCGTGGTTCTGCGAAGGCTCCGGACACTCACCCATCGGCCTGCCGGCACCACTGCGGTCCGAAGCGGGGTATTAGCTGCCGTCCTGTTCATGGCAGCCCTTGGGGGCGGAGACGCCTCTGCCGCTGCACCGTTGGCCGGGAGCCTCAGCGGCACGGTGTGCGAGGGAAGCAATGGGAACGGGGTGTGTGAGTTGGGGGAAGCCGGCATTCCGGGTGTGACTGTGAGCCTGACGTATGCGGGAGCGGATGGAGCCTTTGGCACGGGGGATGACATCACCCGTACGACGGCGACCGATGCCGATGGGGTGTACGCTTTCACCGGTCTGCCGGCGGGCGCCTTTCGCGTGGTCGAGACCAACCTGCCAGCGTACAACTCACTCGCCGACGCCGACGGGGGAGCGCCGGACCAGATCAATCTCACCGCGGGGGTCAACCAGGTCCTCACCGGCAAGGATTTCGAGGACGGCCCGGTTTCCATCGGCCTCGCCAAGAGCTTGAGCGGGATCGCCAGCAACGGCGACGGCAGCTTCACGGCGACGTTCGTTCTGACCGTGGCGAATCTGGGGGGGGCGAGCCTGACCGGCGTGCAGGTGTCGGACAACCTGGCGGCCACGTTCGCCGCCGCACAGAGTTTCGCGGTGGTCGAGGTGAGCAGTCCTGAGTTCACCGTCGCCCCCGCCTACGACGGCGACACGCGCACGGATATGCTGGCGGGAAGCGATACCCTGGCCATCGCCGGCGCCGGGACGGTCACCTTGCGGGTGCGTGTGACGCCGGGCAGCCTGCTGGGAGGGTACGAGAACCAGGCATCTGCTTCCGGCACCACGGCTGCGGGTACGACCGTGGCTGATGTATCTGACGATGGCCTGGAGCCTGACGCCAATCACAACGGCGACGCCACCGAACCTGGCGAGAACGACCCGACGCCGGTGCAGTTCGTCGAGCATCCGGCGCTGGGGGTGGCCAAGCAGGTGCAGAACATCGGCGACAACGGCGATGGCTCATATGCCGTGACGTTCGAGCTGCGGGTCCAGAACCTGGGCGATGTGCCGTTGAGCAATATCCAGGTCGCAGATGATCTGCGGGCGTCGTTCAGCGGGGCCAACAGTTTCACGGTCGACACCATCGGCAGTCCGGACTTCACGCTCAGCGACACCTACGACGGCGCTGCGCACGTGCAGGTCCTGGCCGGGACGGACACCCTGGCGCCGGGGCGCGTGGGTGCGGTCACCATCGACGCTACGGTCAGGCCGGGCGGCAAGAAGGGACCCTATGGTAACCAGGCGCTGGGCAGCGGCGCCAGTCCGGCCGGCGCCCAGGTGAGCGATCTTTCGGATGCCGGGATAGAGCCGGACGCCAATCACAACGGGAGCGCTGCAGATGCAGGTGAGGATGATGCGACGCTATTCTATGTTCGCGCAAGCCAAGCCGTGGGCCTGGCCATGCGCCTGACGGCGGCTGTGCCTACGGGACCCGCCAGCTACGAGCTGACGTATGAGCTGCGGGTCGCCAACATGGGCTGGGCGCCGCTGCACAACCTGCAGGTGGTGGACAACCTGGGCGCTGCGTTTGCCGGCGTCGCCGGGATAGGCGACGTCCATGCCAGCAGCCCCACCCTGACCACGAATGCGGCCTTTAACGGGGTGACGAACGCAAATATCCTGGCGGGTGTGGATGCGCTCGACCCGGGACTGACCGCGTCGATCTGGCTCACAGCCGTAGTGACTCCCGGCGCAGCCCTGGGACCGTTCGGCAATCTGGCGACCGTCGCGGCCATGGACCCATCCAATGCCCCGGTGAGCGACCTCTCGCAAGACGGCGCCGACCCGGACCCCAGCGGCGATGGCAATCCAAGTGAAAGCAGCCCCACGTCTGTCGTCTTTGCGAAGATCGGGGGCAATGTGTACAGGGACTTGAACGCGAACGGCGCCCACGAAAGCAATGAACCTGGGCTGGCTCAGGTCACCGTTTCTTTGAGCGACGGCCGCACGATGCAGACCGACGCCAGCGGCCTCTTCGGCTTTGTGGTCCTACCTGGCGCCTATACGCTCACTGAGACTAACCGGTCTGGCTATGTGAGCACGGGAGACAGCGAGGGCGCCAACGACGATCGCATCAGCGTCCAGGTGACCGGAGGGCAGGCAAGCAATGGCAACTTCTTCCTTGACGACTTCGACTCGGATGGCGACCGCATTCCCGACGGGCTGGAAGGCTATACGGACCGCGACAAGGACGGCGTTCCCAATGCCCTGGATTACGATCCCAGTGGGTACCTGTACGACATCTACACGGGACAGATCCTGAGCGGCGGCAGCGTCAGCGTGAACGGTCCGGGCCAGATCGCGGTCGTGAGCAACGGCGCCACCGGCGCCTACGCATTCTATACCGACGGAACGGCCGGCGTCTACACCCTGGCGGTGACGGCGCCGCCCGGCTACACGGCAAGCCCAAGCTGTCTGGCAGGCGATCCGCCGGCTTTCGATCCCACGGGAGGACCCAATCCGACGAACCTGGGTGGAGGCCGCTATGCCAGCACCGCCTATCTGTCATCGAGTCAATGCTCGAAGTTCTACCGCAGCTTCAACCTGCAGCCCGGCGATCCCTTCATCATCAACAACAACTTCCCCTTCCACAGCCAGACGCGGGGCGCCCTGGGCAATCGCGTGTGGTGGGACGTCAACGGCAACGGCCAGCAGGACAACGGCGAGCCCGGCATCCCCGACGTGACGGTGGTCTTGTCGGGCGCAGCCAGCGCCACGACCACAACCGATGCCAGCGGCTTGTACGCGTTCACCAACCTGGCGGCAGGCACATACAACCTGGCGATTGCCGCGTCCGAGTTTGCGAGCGGGGGCACGCTGGCCAATTGGACCGGCAGCCCGCAAAACGTTGGCAGCGATGCCAGCGACTCGGACGCCGATCCGGTCACTCACAGCCTGACGCAGGCCTTGGGCAGTGGTGTGGAGGACTTCTCCGTCGCTTTCGGCCTGCAGATCGCGTCGGCCCTGGCGGTGACACAGCAGCTCAACACCTATAGCACCGTGAGGATCGGGGATCCCATCAGCCTGACCATACGCATCACGAACACAGGGCACACCTGGATCACCGGACTGCCGCTCAGCGAAACCTACTCTCCAACCTACGTCAAATATGGTGTGGGAGGGATGTACGCCGTGCCCGCGTCCGGCGACAACAACAACGACGGGGTGATCCAGTGGCAGAACCTGACGGCAAGCAGCGCCCATGCCCTGGCTTCCCAGCGCGGGCCGGCGGGAGGCCTCGGCACCGACTTGGGGCCCGGCGCCAGCCTTGCGGCAGTGGTGTGGCTGACGGCCGTTCAGGACACTACCGGACTGCAGGGCGGCGTCACGACGTTCACCGCCCAGGTGGCGGGAGCGACGAGCGATCCGGACGGTTCGGCAGGGCCCCTGCCGGCGCTGGGCGCGCCACCAGGACAGCAGGCTGCGGCCGCCGTGCGCATCATGCGTCCGACAGGGGTGGATGTGTACGATCTGAGGGCAGAGGTGGTAAGCGGAGACATCGTTCTGAGTTGGCAGACCGGCGCTGAGACGGGCATCGTGGGGTTCCGCGTGCTGCGCGTGGCGGCAGATGGCTCAGCGACGCTGCTGACGCCCGACCTACTGGCAGCCGAGTTTCCAGGCAGCAGTACGGGGGCTCACTATCGCTTCGCGGACCCAGGCGGCTGCCGTGACGCCCGGTGCGTCTACCAGCTCGAGGTCGTGACGACGGATGGGGAAGTTGCGAGGGTTGGCGAAGTCCTGGCAGCGTCAGGCCAGAACAAGGTGTTCGAGCCTCTGCTGCTGCGCGCACGCTGAGCCAGCGCCAGTGCTGCGGTGCTGCCGTCCTGAAGGGCTGCGCGCGCCTCAGGGAAGGTACGGCGCAGCGGTGAGCGATACCACTGATCAGCGCGGGCTGTGTGCGGCGCGACGACGCGGCGCCGATGGCCGTTGCTTCAAATCGTCCGAGGCATGCATCATGGTAAAATTGGTGAACCAACTTACAAAGAATTCTCGTTACTCGTTGGTCGCTCTTTCGTCATGAACAATAAGATACCAGCCCTAGAGGTGTGGGACTGACCGCCGCCGACACTCGTTGAGGAGAAATGGGACAATGCAGCACCTGCCAGCCGACCGTCACAGTGCAAGAACCCGGTTCGCCGCGGGTGGGTTCAGGTCAACCTGCCGGCGCATCCTCCCACTGCTGGTAGCGCTCAGCCTTGCCGCGAGCAGTCTGCTGGGCCTGGCGCCCGGCAACCGCAAGGCGGAGGCAAGCGCGGCAGCGCCGAAGGAAATGGCGCCTCTGGCAGCGCCGAAGGAAATGGCGCCACTGGCGGCGGCGCCGGTGGTGACCCTGAGTGTCCCGTCGCCGATCTTCATTGGCCAGGACTTCAGTTTCACGGCGACGTTCGACAACGCGTCGCCGACCGATGTGGGCTACGGGCCCTATATTGACCTGGTCTTTCCGGTCACGGGCGCGGATGGGGCGGGAGCAGCCATCGATGACGGCATCACCTTTGTCAGCGCTACCTATTTGGGCGCCGCCGTGACCAGCACGGTGCTGCCCTTCCCGGCGCCGTTGGGCTGCGTGACGCATCCCTATGCGGTGGACAACACAGGTCAGCCGCTGCAGGTGTGCGGCACGGTGGGCGACGAGCTGGTCGTGCTGCAGCTCCCGTTTGGTTCTTTTACGAACGACCAGCCGCCGGCGGCAGTGACAGTGAACGCGACCCTGAGCAATCTGGCCGACCTGGGCACGCCCCTGACCCTTTCCGGCCAGGGCGGCTTCCGGTTCGGAAATGACCCATTGGCGAACCCGGCCGACGACCCGACGGTGGTGGGGCCGGTGACGACGGCAAACGTGACGCCGCAGTTGATCACGCTCGTGAAGACCTACAGCGGGCCGGAGGATGAAACGGCGACCGGCCCCAACTACCCGCGCCAATACACCATCAGCGTCGCCATCGCTCCCGGCCAGACCGTGACCAACCTGGATGTCTCCGACCTGCTGCCGGACAATATGGCATTTCTGAGCGTGGTGTCCACCAGCCCCTCGGCAACTATCGTGCTGACGCCGAACGTGGGAAGCGCCGCCAATCCACCGTACAACGAGCTGAAGGTGCGCTTCGCCAGCGTGACGGGCAGCGGGGGCACCGATGCGACCGTCACCTTTGAGTACTTCATTCCGCGCCTGGACGCAAGCAACGCTGCCGTCATCGATCCGGCGACGGGCGACGACGTCATCTCCGAGAACCAGGCGAAGGCGGTGGGCGACTGGACGCCGCTTGATCCCCGTGACCCGGGGGGGACAGGCAACGCCGTCGCCGACCCACCTGGGCCTGAACACGTCCTGACCGACAAGTCGATCGCCATCCAGAAGGGTGTGGCCGATGTGGCCGATGTCTATCCGAGCGGTCCCAGCCCGGACGACGTGCTGGAGTATTCGCTGAACTTCCAGGTCTCTGACTTCTTCGCCTTCCAAAGCCTGGTGATCACCGACACCCTTTCTGACGGGCAGCGTTTTGATCCCAGCTACCCGCCCGAACTGCAAGTCAACGGCAATACCTTCGCGCTGGCGGCGGCAGCCATCGCCGGGGCCAACTTCGACGTGGTTCCCAACTACACGCCTGACAGTACACCGCCCAATGACGGCACGACCACCCTGATTTTCCGTGTGTCAGACGAGCTGATCAGCCGCGGCCGGAGTGACGGACAGCTCCTGGGCGGCTGCGTGCCCCCGGCGGGGGGGCAGGCCGACTGCGGCGCCCAGAACGATGGCGCCACCACGGCGATCATTCGCTTTCACACCATCATCCAGCACCAGTTCAGCGACGACTACCCTTCGGGCGAGCCCAACGTCGACCAGGGGGACGTCCTGGACAACCAGGTGACGGTCGAGGGAGATGTCCTCAATAACGCCACCCTGGCGCCCACGGGCTTCGCAGAAGCAGACGGCAGCGCCGCCGGGTTGACGATCGTTGCGGGGGCCTTGGCCAAATCCATTTACGCGATCAATGGGAGCACGACGTTTGCCACCCCGGTGGAGGTCAAGGCCGGGGACCTGGTCACGTACCGCATCCGCTACGACCAGCCGCTGACCGATTTCGACACCCTCAAGTTCATCGATTTTCTGCCGCTGCCCGTCTTCCACGTCACGGAACTGACCGCTTTCGTGCCGGGGGCGGCCCAGCCGCCGCCGGCGGGCGTGGTAACCTACGGCCCGGCCGACACCTACCACACGCTGCCCGGCGCGACGACGCCGGCGTTCAGCACGAATGCGGGGGCGAACAGCTTCACGCTGGATTTCGGCACCTTCTCCACCACGGCCAACACGGGGTCGGTGATCGACCTCCTATTCACCGTGACGGTCAGGCATGACCCCTTTGCCGACGGACTCTTCCTGACAAACCAGGTGCGTTCGATCAACGGCACCACCAATGCCGGGAACCTGATCGAGGATGCGATCGTCCAGATCAGGCTGACGGAACCGCTGCTGAAGTACAGCAAGGGCGCGGTGGCGACCGACAACCCGGTGGGCGTGTTCACACCCGCGACCGTGGGGCCTGTGAGCTTCACGGCGCCGGGAAGCGGATGCCCGCGCTTCAGCGGGCAGGTCACTTCAACCAATCTGGCGGCAACACCCATCCAGAGCAACCTGGGAGATGTCGATGCGGGAGACCTGGTGACGTTCGCCATCGTCGTGGAGAACAGCGGCAGTGGTCTGGACGGCGCCTTCGACGTGCGGGTGAGGGATACGCTGCCCGCGGGCTTCGTGGTGCCGCCGGGAGGCCTGAACGTTTGCGTGAGCGATGGGAGCGATGCCACGGGGAACAACATCATCCCCTTTACGAACATCGGCGGCGGTTTGCTGGACCCGGCGGGCGGGATCGAGCTGACCGATCCAGGGCCCACGGATCCGCCGGCAGGCGCCATCGACCCCTTTGACGCGACGAGCGGGCGCAACATCGCCGTCATCACCTTCGACCTGTTGGTGGACGGCACGGTGCAGCCCAAGCAAAAGATCGACAACACCGCCCAGGTGTTCCACTACAGCGGGAGCGAGGGCGGGCCCGACTTCGCCGCGGCCGGCTTCGGCGGCGAGATGAGCCCGGGCGCAGGCACGGCCGGCACGACCATTGCCTCCCCGTCCCTGACCAAGGCCCTGGATGGCACCAACCAGGGCCATACCAGCGGGAGCCAGGTCGCGGTCGGCGAGATCATTACCTACACGGTTACAATCACGGTGCCGGAGGGCACGTCGCCGTCGGCGTCGCTGACGGACGTGCTGGATGCGGGCCTGGCCTTTGTCGACTGCGTCAAGGTGGAGGGATCGCCGGGCTTGAGCACCAGCCTTGGCACTTTTGGCCAGGCGTGTACGTCTTCAAACCCCACGGTAAGCAATCAGGGCAGGTCCCTCGTGTTCGACTTCGGCACGGTGACCAACAGCAACACGAACAACGCGACCGCCGAGACGATCACCGTGACCTACAAGGCGGTGGTGCTGAACAGCCCCGGGAACGTGCGCGGCACCAACCTGAATAACGCCGCCACCTGGGCCTGGAGCCTGGGGTCCACGGGAGGCGCGGCGCCCAACGTCACCGTGGTGGAGCCGACCCTGCAGGTGAGCAAAGGGGCCAGCCCCACCAGCGGCGATGCGGGGGACGTGATCACGTTCACCCTCACCATCGCCCATACCGGCAGCAGCAACGCCGATGCCTTCAACGCCAGCCTGAGCGATGTGATTCCAGCGGGCATGACCTATGTGGCCGGTTCATTGAGCAACACGGGAGGACTGGCGCCGACGACGCTCAGCGACAGTGGGGGAACGATGGCGGCAGACTGGAACGCCTTCCCCCTTGGGAGCAGCAGCACCCTCCGGTTCAAGGTCAGGCTTGACGCGACAGTGACCCCGAACCAATCTCTGACCAATCTAGCGGCCCTGAAGTGGACCAGCCTGCCGGGCACAGTGACAAGCCCGCAGTCTACCTACAACACCCTGTCGACAGAGCGGACCGGCAGCACCTCGGATCCGGGCGGCGCCGCCAACACTTATGCGGCGTCGGGTTCGGCGACGGTGACGGTGACCAACGTAGTCCCGACCAAGAGCATCGCCGCCACTTCGGAGGCGTTCACCGGCGTGGTCGGAGGCGTGGAACGGGTCGCAATCGGTGAGGTGGTCCGCTACCATCTGGTGGTGATGGTGCCGGAGGCGGGCTACGCCGATGCACAGTTGCGGGACCAACTACCCGCGGGGCTGCGTTTCCTGAACGACGGCACGGCTATGGTGGCCTTCATCAGCAATGGGCCCGGTCTGACCTCGACCACAATCACCTCGACGCTGCCTAACTGCGCCGGTCTCAATATCACCGGCGCCTCACCCAATGTGACGCCGACCTGCCCGCTGCCCGATGCGGCCGTCTCCAGCAGCCCCACGATCAACGATGACACCTTCGCCAGCGGCACCGACCCGTATTTCAAGCTCGGCGACGTGCTCAACAGCGACAGCGACGTCGACAGCGAATACGTGGTGGTCGACTTCAACGCCATCGTCGAGAACGTCTCCGGCAATCAGAGCGGCACGAGCCGTGACAACAACTTCCAAGTGTTGACGGGCGCCACGGTTCTGGCGACGTCGAGTCCTGACTTGCGCGTCACGGTTGCCGAGCCGATCGTCACCCTGGTCAAAAGCGTCACCACCAGCCCCACCGACGCCGGAGACACCGTCGTCTTCAAGCTGCTTCTCACCAATACGGCCAGCGGCAACAGCGCCGCGCCGGCCTTTGACCTGAGCCTGTCCGACACATTGAACGGAGCCTTCGTGTTTGGGAGTCTGAGCGGCGTGACCACAGGGGGAGCCTGCGGCAGCACGCCCTCGACCTTCAGCGGTGGGGCGCTTGCCCAGGTGGTCACGGGGACAGTGACGTGCCTGAACCCAGGCGCCACAGCGACGATGACGATCACGGGCACCGTGGCGGCAACCGCGTCCACGGGCCAGACCGTTGCCAACAGCGCCAGCCTGACCTACACCAGCCTGCCCGGCGCCGGCACGTGCGCCAACGCGACCGGTTCCTGCGCCGGAACGGCAGGGTCGGCGACCGGCGAGCGCACCGGCGCCGATGGCGTGGGTGGAGCCCTGAACGATTACGCTGCCGTTTCCGCCGTGAATGTGCCGCTGGCGGCGCCGACGGCCAACAAGATGGCGCCGAACCCGCTGCAGTACACCATCGGCGCCACCATTGTCTACACGGTGGCGGTCACCCTGCCTGAAGGCAACACCCAGAACTTACGTGTGACCGACAACCTGCCTCCGGGGCTTGGCTATGTCAGTCACAACGTGATCACGGCGGCGGCGGCCAGCGGTGGTCTGTTGGCGGCCGACTACAACGGCGCGCTGGCGGCGCCAACGTGCAGCGGCTGCACTGTGGGACAAAGCGGTCTCCTGACCTTCGGCTTCGGCAGCACGCAGACGAACGGCGGCGGGCCGGCAGCGGGCACAACGGCCAACAAGTTCCTGCTCCAGGTCGTGGCGCGGGTGCTCAACGCCTCGACGCCGCTTAACCAGCTTGGCAGCACGCTGACCAACACGGCAGCGCTGATCTACGACAGTGCCAGCGCCGGCGCCAACCAAAGCGTTCCGGCGGGTTCACGGACCGTGACGGTGATCGAGCCCCAGATCACGACGACGAAGACGGTCAACCCCACGGGGGGCGTGCAGGCGGGCGACATCGTGACCTATACGGTCGTGCTGGCGAACACGGGAAACAGCCCGGCCTATGACGTCACGGCGCGCGACACACTGGCGCAGGGCATTGCCTTTGCCAGCCTGGTGAGCTGCACGCTCAACCCGGGCGCCATCAACCTGCCTGGCACGGCGACGCCCGGGAGTGGGTTTGTCGATCTGGATGGTAGCCCCTCGGGAAGCTGGGACATTCCCGTGGGCAGCGCCCTAACCTGCATCTATGAGACGATGGCTCTCAGCAGCCTCTATGTCAACGGCAGCCATACCAACAGCATCGATGCGGATTGGACAAGCCTGAACGGCGCTGTGGCAGGAGAGCGCGTCTACGACGACACCCCCGGCTACACGGTGGACGGCACGCAGGACACGGCGAGCGCCGCCTTCAGCGTGGGGGCGCCGCAGTTTGCTAAGTCCGACGGCGGCCTGACGCAGGCGACCATCGGCGACACCCTCCACTACACGCTGACGATCACCAGCCCCTTGGGCACGGTGCGGAACCTGGTGGTGACGGACACACTGCCCGCCGGTCTGATCTACAACGGCGATCAGGCGGTCAGCGGCATCAGCACCGTTCCCACCTTTGCGGCCGGCGTGCCCAACGATGGCTCGGCCGCTTTGGCGCTCTCCTGGACGTTTGGCGATGCGGTGGTCACTTCTTCACCTGCCCGCATCACCTTCAGCGCCCGCGTGGCCAACGTGATGGCGAACCAGCACGGTGTCTCGCGCACGAACCAGGCGGCGTTGGGCCATAACAACGCCCTGGGCGTACCCCAGCCGCCGCTGTCGGCGTCCGACGGGTTCCAGGTGGTGGAACCGGTGCTGCGACTGAGCAAGGCCCTCACCGGCGCGGCATCACCGCCCGATGCCGGCGGGATCGTGACCTACACCGTGCTGATCGACCACGCCGCCGTGAGCGGCGCCACGGCTTACGATGCCGTGTTCGCGGACAGCATCCCTTCCGGGCTGACCAACCCGGCGGTGGTCAGCGTCACGGCCAGCGGCATTCCAACGCCTTCCGCCCAGATCTCCGGCGGGGTGCTGCGAGTACCCAATCTCGCAGATGGCAGCTTCGATCTGCCGCTCGGCGCCAGCGTTACGGTGAAGTTCCAGGCGCAGATCGCAAGCACGGTCACGCCCAGTCAAAACATTCGGAACACCGGCGACGTCACGTGGTCGTCGCAGAAGGGCGCGGCAGTGGATGAGCGCACGTCCGGGGACGGCCTGCTGAATGCAGGCGGGCTGAACGACTACGAGGTGCAGGCGAGCGCCGAGTTCGTGACGGCCGGCTACGGAATCAGCAAGGCCCTCGACTCGACGTCGGCGGCGCACACGACCGGGAGCAACGTCACGATCGGCGAGGTTGTGACCTACACACTGGCGATCGACCTCCCCGAGGGCACGATGCCCAGTCTGAAGGTGGTTGACAAGGTGCCGGCGGGCATGGGCTACATAGGGGGATCGGTCGTTGTCGATGCCACCGGGTTCAACGGCGTGCTGCCTGCAGCCACCGTGACGCCGATGGGAAACGGCGCCGACGGACAGGACGTCGAGATCGACTTCAGCACCATCACCGTGGCTGCGGACAACGATCCTGACAACAACGGCTTTGTGATCCGTTTGCGCTGCCGCGTGCTGGATGTGGCGGGCAATCATGGGTTGCCGCCTGGCCAAACGCTCCTGACCAACAGCGCCACCGCCCAAGTCGCGGCGGGAGTCGTGGCAGAGTCCAGCACGGTGACGACGGTGGTGGTCGAGCCGCAGGTCACGATTGTCAAGGACATCGACCCTGTCCAGGCTGCCGCCAACGGCGTGGTGACGGTGACGCTTACCTTTGCGAATGCCGGGACGGCCACCGGCTTTGAGGTGGCAGCGCAGGACACGCTGCCCACGGGCCTGACGTATGACGGCGGTCTGACCTATGTGAGTGGGGTGACGCCCTTGTCGCTCCAGGAGTCGGGAGGGACGGTCAGCGCCGCTTGGACATCCCTGCAGGTGAATGAAACGAGCACGATCCGCTTCCGGGCAAGGCTGGATGGTAATGTGGTGAACGGGCAAGTGATCAAGAACACGGCCACTGTGACGCAGGCAACCACCCTGCCGGGCCAGGACGCTGGCGAACGCTTCCAGGCGAACGTCACGGACGATGCTGCTGTCACGGTGATCGCACCTGACTTGGAGCTGACGAAAGACGACGGACAAGGCTCTGTGGAGCCGGGGGCGCTGGTGGTCTACGGGCTGACTGTGCACAACTCCGGTCCGGTGGGCGCGACAGGCGTCGTCATCTCGGACACAGTACCGCTCCACACGGTGTTCAACACGGCGGGCAGCAGCGCTGGCTGGAGTTGCGCCGATGGCGCCGCGGCGAATACGACGTGCCAGTACTCTGTGGGGACGCTGGCGGCGTCGGGCACGACAAGGGTGCAGTTCGCAGTCAAAGTGGACTTACCGGCTCCAGGCGCGACCAGCATCACCAACCTGGCCAGCGTGCGCGATGACGGCAGCCATGGGGCCGACCCCACGCCCGACAACAACAGGGATGACGACGTGAACTCCCTGGTGACAGCGAGCATCGGCGACCTGGTGTGGTGGGATGCCGATGGCAGCGGCTCTGTGAACGGCGGCGAGTCGGGCATCGACAACGTGACGCTTGACCTGTTTACGGGCGCCTGCCCGGGTGTTGGCGGTCCCCTCGCCACGGCGACGACGGCGGCAGGCGGCGCCTATGTCTTCAACGGCCTGGCGTCCGGCACCTACTGCGTGGCGATCGATCCGGCTGAGTTCCAGGCAGGCGGCACGCTGGAAAACTGGTCCCCGACTGTCCCGAATCCGGCGCAGATGACGGTGATCCTGGGCGCTGGGCAGGCGAACACGACCACGGACTTCGGCGTGAATATCGTCTCCAGCTACCAGGTGACGAAGACGCTGTACACGCGGGATCCGGTGCGGCCGGGCGAACCGATCAGCTTCACCATCCGGATTACGAATACGGGCGGCACCTGGATTACGACGCTGCCGTTGGAGGATACCTACAACAACACCTTCCTGACGTACGGCTTCGGCGGCGACTTTGCCACCCCGGACTCCACCGACCACGCCAACGATGGGGTCATTGCCTGGACCGACGTGACTACGGACCTGGGCGACCTGGCGCCGAAGGGCGGGACGGCGACGGTGACGGTGTGGTTCACGGCGCGCGATGACACCACAACGCTGCAAAACGGGGCGACGCTCAACACAGCCACAGTGAAGAATGCCGTGGCTGATCCAGATGGCGCGCAGGGGCCGCTGCCGCCGGTGTCAACGCCTCTGCCGGCCCAAGAGAGCGAGGCAGGGGTGAGAATCCAGCGTCCCACGGGCCTGGGCGTCTACGGGTTCTCGGCGACGCCGGTGGGCATGGACGTCGTCGTGCGCTGGAAGACGGCCTCGGAGAGCAGCATCGCTGGCTTTGTGGTCCTGCGCAGCGAGAACGGCGGCGACTACGCGGCGCTCAACCAGGACCTGATCGCGGCGCAGTCCGCAGGCAGCAACACCGGCAATGCGTATGAGTTTGTCGACAGGACGGCGCCGGGTTCAACGCCAGTGGCCTACAAGGTGGAGGTCATGACGGCTGACGGCCGGAACGAGGAGGTCGGTCCCGCCTCCCTGGAGATGCAGAGGCTGCGCGTGTTTGCGCCGGTGTACCTGCAGGACCGCTAGCTGGTGGGCGCGGGCCCGAGCCGCCGGAAAGACCGTCCCTACCCGGCACGGCAGCGCTCGTCAGTTTCTTTTTCGCAGCCTGGCGCGGCATCTCATGAGAAGATGCCGCGCCAGGCTGTTTGCACCTTCTTGACAGCCATGGCAGCAGGGAGGATGGCTCAGGCACGACCCTGGCCTGGCGCTTCCACCCAACGATGAGGCGCCGGTGACCGAGACCGCGGACACCAGGCACTGAGCGACCAAGGAGGGCGCGTGCATGTTCGGGGGACTTGCGGCTCCGGCCGCAATAACGTGTGCAGGTGTGGGGCTGACGGCAGAGGAATAGGAAATCGGTGCTTCCAATGCCAGGCGCCGATCGGGATGCGGCAGGCAGTCGTGCTATGGGTGGTGTGTGCCAAAACATGCGGCGGAGGCGCTGCGCAGGGCAGCGCCTGGCTGCTCAAAGCGGCTGCCATACCGTAGGCTGGGTGCATGCGTCCCGTCTTGGCGAGGGAGAGCCGTCGACATCTGCGACGGACGGTTGATGGCAATGCCAAAGCGCACGCATGCACACAAAAAGCCGATATTTGTTTTTGCTAAATATCAGTTATCAATGTATGATGGAATGCAAAATATTACAGGGAGAACCGAGACGCCATGAAGCAACTGAATGCCACCTTACGGTCAATCGCCGTCCTTGTTGTGCTGGGGACGGCGACTGTGGTAGCCCCTCCGGCCGAGGCATGCATCTACCGGGAAGTTCCCCTGGCCAGCGCTGGGCAGCCAGTGGGAACGGTTGCGACCGACGGCATGGCGAGCGCCGCCATCAACGGCGTGGTCTACGACGACCGTGATGGCGATGGTTACCAAAGCTTGGGCGAACAGGGCGTTGCGGGCGCCAAAGTCGAGGTTTTCGAGGATCAGAACCGGAACGGCACCGTCGACGACGGCGAGCCGCTGGTCGCCACGGCCATCACGGATGGCGCGGGCAACTACGATGCCGGTACGCTGAAGCCGTCGGCCTATGTGTTGCGCCTCATGTCGAACAACTTGGAAGCGCTGGCGGCCACCGTGGCCGGCACCGTGACCGAAAACGGAATTCTGAAGGGTGCGATCCGGACCCACAAGGCAGGCGACGGTGTGGTGCCTCCGCTGCGGACGGAGCCGGCGGTGGTCGCCGATGAGGCAGTGGTTCGCTTCGATGCAGGGACGTCGCCTGAAGCCATCAACGCCATCCTGGCCGCCAACGGTCTGGTGACCAGGCTCCGCGTGGACGGCCTCAACATGGTGGTGGTGGGGGTGCCGATGGGCCGGGTGAACGAATACGTCAACCTGCTGGGGCAGCTTCCACACACCGTGTGGGCGGAGCCCAACGCCATCGTGCAGGGCCAGTTGACCCCCAACGATCCCGACTACAGCAACAGCCTGCGCGTCTACGCACCGCAGAAGATCCATACCGACACCGCCTGGGACATCACCACGGGCGACCCGAACCTGATCGTGGCGGTGGTCGACAGCGGAATCTCGGCCTCGCATCCCGAGTTCGCTGACCGCATTGTCCCCGGTTGGGACTTCGTCAACAGCGACGCCGATCCTGCGGACGACCAGGGACACGGAACGCACGTGGCTGGGATCGTGGCAGCGGCGATTAACAACGGCCTTGGGACCGCCGGCATTGCTCCGAATGTGAAGGTCCTGCCGATCAAGTCGCTCAACTACGCCAATTCCGGGACCTGGGCCAACATCGCCGCTGGCATCAACTACGCCGTCGACCATGGCGCCAGCGTCATCAACCTGAGCCTCGGCGGGACCTCGATCTCGCAGAGCGGTCGCGACGCCGTGGCCTATGCCCTGGCGCACAATGTGGTGGTGGTGGCCGCCGCTGGGAACAACGGCAGTAACCTGGCCTTCTACCCTGCGGCGCTGGAGGGCGTCATCGGCGTGGGGTCCACGGACGCTGCCGATGCCCGGGTCTCCAGCTCCAGCTACGGCGCGTACGTCGACGTGACGGCGCCGGGCGACCGTATCTGGAACGCCTACTGGCGGACTTCCACGGCGACAGACTCCTACGAATTCCTGACCGGCACCTCCATGGCCTCGCCTGAGGTTGCGGGTGTGGCAGCGCTCATCCGCTCGGTGCGACCCGACCTGAGCGCCGCCGCGATTGGCGAGCTGATCCAGCAGACAGCCCTGGACCTGGGCGACCCGGGCCGGGACGACTACTACGGATGGGGACGCCTCGATGCGGGAGCAGCAGTCAGCCTGGCCGTGGACGGCAGCGGCGCTACCGCCACCCCAGAGCCTACGGCCACCCCAGAGCCTACGGCCACAACGGAGCCGATCTGGACACCGACGGCCGAGCCGACGGCGACGGCCACCCCGCTGCCCACGTCCACACCCACGCCAACAGCGACCCCGCTGCCGACCTGGACGCCAACGCCCTTGCCAACGGCGACGGCCACCCCGCTGCCGACCTGGACGCCAACGCCCCTGCCAACGGCGACGGCCACCCCGCTGCCGACCGCGACTCCGACGACCAAACCGACAGCCACCCCGCTGCCGACGGCAACCCCGACGCCGACCTGGACGCCGACGCCCTTGCCAACGGCGACGGCCACCTCGCTGCCGACCTGGACGCCAACGCCCTTGCCAACGGCGACGGCCACCTCGCTGCCGACGGCAACGCCGATTACGTACACGCAGCGCATCAATGCCGGCGGCGCCGCTTTCATGGATAGCGCGGCGCAGAGCTGGTCGGCCGACAAGTCGTACTCGCGGGGCGGATGGGGCTATGTCGGCGGCAGCGCCAAGTCGAACGCGGCGGCGGTGAACCGGACAGTGGATGACAAGCTCTACCAGCAGTACCGGGAGGGGCTGTCGGAATTCCGCTTCACGGTTCCAAACGGGAGCTACCAAGTGACGCTGCGGTTCGCCGAGTTCGCGGCCAAGGCCGCCGGCGCCAGGGTGATGAAGGTGACCATCGAAGGCATCACCGTTGAAACGGGTCTGGATGTCTACAGGACGGCAGGCGCTGGCGCTACGGCGCTGGACCGGAGCTACCAGGTGACCGTGCGCGATGGGCTGATGAACATCCAATTTGCCAAGGTGAGCGGAAAGCTGGCGCCGATGGTGTCGGCGGTTGAGGTGGCGGCAGCCAACTAAGCGGCCCTGACCAGGCGCCGTTGGCGCCGAAGACTGCCGCAAGAATGAAATGGCGCTGGCGGAACGCATGCGTACCGCCTGTTTGTTTGGGGCTCGAGGCGACGCCGCCCGCGTCATAAGGCGCGAGCACGCTGCCACAGCACGTGGGTGTGGGGAGCAGGGCGCGGATGGGCTGCCGCCTTGGGCGCTTTGCGAAGGTCTATGAGCACGGCGGGCGCATTTGGAAGCGGCTGCATGCAAAAGTATAATTGCTCACATCTTTCGTACAGCGAATCATCGGTTAGTGCCAATTGCAAGCCAACTGTAAGCTTCCCGTCAATCGCCGCATCGTAAAATGACTGATAGCATTGGGCGTCGCCTGCGGCATGGCCGAGGATATGTGACGCGGTGTGTCCCCGGCTGCCAAAATGGCCGCCTGATTGTTGCCTGACCCCTTTGATCGCCGTGACTGCTGCTGGTTTTCCCTTTTGCTTTGACATGACTCTCAGGAGGAAGGTGATGCGGCTTCTGGCCATGTGCCTTGTCATCATCCTTATCGGTGTGCTGGCTGGCGTTGGGACGCTTGCCGCGCGCGCCGACGATTGCGCGCCGGAAGCGATGAATTCCATCGCGGGCAAGGTTTTCGCCGACGCCAACGCCAATGGTGTGCTCGACGACGGCGAAACGGGGACAGAGGGGGTGACAATGCGGCTGGTCCGCGACGATGACGGAGACGCGAAGCCAGGCAAGAAGGAAACGGTCCTGGACACGCAAAGCACCGACTGGTACGGTGACTATGTTTTGCAGGTCTGCGGCCAGGGGACCTATCTCATCCAACCGGACACGCATACGCTTCCGCGTCACGAGACCCTGTCGTCGCGCAGCTACGCTGCTGTGACCTTCGAGGCGGTGGGGCAGGCGGCAACCGGCATCAACTTCGGCCATGCTCAGAAGCGCTTTGTCGAGAGCCAGGTGATCGTAGGCTTCAAGGACGGCACACCTTCCGAGCGGATCCAGACCATCATCAATGAGAAGGGCAATACGCCGCTGTGGGAGGTGCCCGGGATCAACGCCTGGGTGATCGCAACACCGCCGGGGCGCATGGATCAGGATATCGACGACTTCAATACCCCCGACCTCTACCCGGAGGTGAAGTGGGCGGAACCGAACTACGTGGGCGGCGATGCGCCGCCAGCCTCGCCGCCGCAAGCGCAGGAAACCCAGGCGGCAACCGCGGACGCGAACGCTCCGGTAGTCGACGAGGGCGTCAAGAGCACTTTTCCTGACGATCCCGACTTCGCCGACCCGACCAAGGGCTATGGGCCGCACCAGGTGGGCGCACCGGCGGCATGGAACATCAGCCTCGGCCGCAGCGCCATCATCGTTGCCGTCGTGGACACGGGTGTATCACCGATCCATCCGGAGCTGAGCGCGGCCTTGCTGCCGGGATGGGATTTCGTCAACAACGACGGGGACGCCAGCGACGACAACGGCCACGGGACGCATGTGGCGGGAATCATGGCGGCGGCGATCAACAACGAGCAGGGGAGCGCCGGCGTGGCTGCGGGGGTCCGCATCCTTCCGGTCAAGGTCCTGAACAGCGCCAACTCGGGCAACTATGCCACCTTTGCCGCCGGCATCGACTATGCGGTGCAGCACGGCGCCAGGGTCATCAACCTGAGCCTAGGTGGCCCTAACGACTCACAGGCGCTCCACGACGCCATCATCGCCGCCACGAACCAGGGGGCGCTGGTGGTGGCAGCCGCGGGTAATACCGCCGACAACCGCGCCTGGTATCCTGGTTCGTATGCGGAGGCCCTGTCGGTGGGCGGGACGAACATGTCTGGCGGCTGGTGGGACCAGTCGACGTTCAACAGCGACGTGGACCTGGCGGCGCCTGCAGACACGGTGTGGAGCACCTACTGGCGGTCGGACAATCCCGGCGCTTATGAATTCCTGAGCGGAACGTCGATGGCGGCGCCGTTCGTGAGCGCGGCAGCGGCGCTGCTGCTGTCGAACCGCCCGGACCTGACGCCCGGTGACCTGCAGGCCATCCTGGAGCAAACGGCCTTTGACGTAGGAGGCGACGGCCTCGATGCCTTCACCGGCTACGGGCGCCTGGACGTCGGGGCGGCGCTCGCGGCAAGCGGAGCGTGGTCGGTTGCGAGGGCGACGGCGACGCCGACGGCGACGCCGACCCCGCCAGCCTACGTCCAGCGCGTGAACGCGGGCGGCAAGGCGTTTCCAAACGCGACCGCCGCGACATGGGCGGCTGACCAGGCATTCACCGCCGGCGGTTGGGGCTACGTGAGCGGTTCCGCGAAGTCGAGCACAAGTGCGGTCAACGGCACGACCGACGATGCGCTTTACCAGAAGTATCGCGAAGGCATGACCGAGTACCGGTTCACGCTGCCCAACGGGGACTACCAGGTGATGCTGAAGTTCGCCGAGTTTGGGACGACGACCGTTGGGGAGCGGGTGATGAAGATCACGATTGAAGGTGTGGACGTGGAGACGGGCCTGGATGTCTACAAGACGGCGGGCAAGGCCACGGCGCTGGACAGGACCTATCAGGCGACGGTCAGCGATGGGCTGTTGAACATTGCGTTCACGAAGGTGAGTGGACGCAAGGCGCCGATGGTGTCGGCGATTGCCGTGGCGCCGGCGCTGCCTCCGACGCCGACGCCGACCTTCACGCCGACGATCACACCCGGAGGACCGACCCTGACGCCAACGCCCACGGCAACCTTCACGCCGACTCCGATCCCCTACCTGCAACGGGTGAATGCGGGCGGGGCCTTGTTCACGGACGGCGCGGGCGACAAGTGGGCGGCGGACCAGGGCATGACCGGTTCCTGGGGCTATGTGGGAGGGAGTGCCAAATCGAGCTCGACGGTTGTCAATGGGACCAGTGACGGCGCCCTCTATCAGAAATACCGTGAGGGGATGAGCGAATACCAGTTCACTGTGCCCAACGGGAACTACGAGGTGACGCTGAAGTTCGCCGAGTTCGGCACGACGACCGTTGGGGATCGAGTAATGAAGATCACCCTCGAAGGTGCAGATGTGGAAACGGGCCTGGATGTCTACAAGACGGCTGGCAAGGCCACGGCGCTGGACAGGACCTATCAGGTGACGGTCGGCGATGGGGTGTTGAACATTGCGTTCACGAAGGTGAGTGGACGCAAGTCGCCGATGGTGTCGGCGATCCTGATGCAGCAGGTCAGTGGGCCGGCAGGCGGTTTGGGCGGCACGGCGACGCCTCTGCCCACGGAATCGGCAGCGCCCGCGGAGACGCCCACACCGGCGCCTTTTGGCGGAAAACGTGCCAACGCGGGTGGGGTTGCCTACACGGACGCGGCTGGCCAGACGTGGGATGCCGACCAGGCGTACGATGACCTCACCTGGGGTTACACAGGCGGTACGGCCAAGGCAACCACCAAGCCGGTGGCGGGAACGCTTGAGGCCGGGCTGTACCAGCAATGGCGGGAGAACCCTGGCGAATACAGGTTTGTCGTGCCGGACGGCGTCTATGACGTCACACTGCATTTTGTCGAGTTCGAAGTCAGCAAGGCAAGCGACCGGATCATGACCATTACGATTGAGGACACCATGGTTGAGAATGCGCTCAGCGTTTTCGGTGAGGTGGGCAGCGCCGCAGCCCTCAGCCTCACCTACAGGATCCAGGTCAACGACGGGGTTCTGAATATCAGCTTCAGTCAAAACGGCGGCCACAAGCCGCCCATTGTCGCTGCCATCGAGGTTCAGCCTGGCTGAACCTGCGATCGGATCGCAGCACGGAATGCTTAGTTCGCTTTTGTCTCGAGAATCATTGCCACCATGAACAGAACTTTGCGCAGCATCTTGACCTTCAGCTTGACCCTGGTTGTGTTGGCCGGCGCCATCCTGTCGGTATCTGCCGGCAGCAGACCTGGTCCTGAAGTCACAGAAGGTGCTGCCATCAGTGGCGTTGTGTTCCTGGATCATAACCGGAACGGCATCCAGGACGACGGCGAGGCGGGAATCGAATCGGTGCGGGTTGACATCAGCGATACGGCGAGCGGCGGCCAGGTCTTCCAGGCGACAACCATGACGGGAAGCGACGGCAGCTACGTCTTTGCGGGGCTGAGCGCGGGCGCCTACAGTGTGGTCGAAACGGACTTCCACTACTTCGAGAGCACGACGGCCAACAGCGTCGATGTCAACGTTGCGCCCAATGCGACTGCAACGGCTGATTTCGGCGACGCCGCCACGATCGTCATCAACGGGACGGTGTTCAACGACCTTAACCAGGATGGATACTTTGGCCTGGAGGAAGCGCCTGTCGTTGGGGCGTTGGTGGAAGTATATGCTGACACCGACGGTGACGGCGTCTACCAATACGGTGAGTCGCTGGTGGGAAGCGCCAACACGGACGACCAGGGCAACTGGGTGATCGGCTACCTGACGCCCGGACCGCAGGTGGTGCGTGTGCTGCAGCCGGGGGGAAACTCGGCGCCCAAGAGCACGGCGCTCACGCTGAGCGACGACGATGCCAGTGGCAATGTGTCGTTGGCGATCGGTCTGAGCGGGGGTAGCCCAATGAAGGCGACGGCGTTGCGCCGCGCCGGTCATCCGGATGCGGTTGCCGACGAGGTGGTGGTGCGCTTCGTCGAGGGGATGGGGCCTGAAGCGGTGACCAGGCTGCTGCAGGTCGAGGGATTGGCGATCCGGCAGCGCATCCCCGACCTGAACATCTACGTGGTGCGGGTGCCAGTGGGTCGGGTCGCTGACTACGTGGCCTGGTTCAGCAAGTTGGCGGACGTGCGCTGGGCCGAGCCCAACGGCATCGTCCAGGGCGAGCTGACGCCCACCGACCCTGATTATGGCAATGTCCTGCGCGTATACGCGCCGCAGAAGATCGATGCTGGGAGCGCCTGGGACGTGACAGCCGGTGATCCAAACCTCATCGTCGCCGTGGTGGATTCGGGGCTTTCGCTGACGCATCCCGAGTTCAACGGCCGCATCGCGGAGGGCATGGACTTTGTGAACGGCGATGCTGACCCCTCGGATGACCAGGGACATGGCACGCACGTAGCTGGGATCATCGCGGCTGCCATGGACAACGGCCTGGGGTCAACGGGCATTGCGCCGAGGGTCAGGATTATGCCCATCAAGGCGCTCAACTATGCCAACTCAGGAACCTGGGCCAATATCGCCGCCGGCATCAATTATGCCGTCGGTCACGGCGCCAGCGTCATCAACCTGAGCCTGGGGGGGACGTCGATCTCGCAAAGCGGTCGCGACGCCGTGAACAATGCGCTGAATAACAACGTCGTCGTGGTAGCCGCGTCGGGCAACAACGGTACCTATACACCTTTCTATCCGGCAGCGCTGGCAGGCGTGCTGGCCGTAGGCTCAACCGACAGCACCGATACGCGAGTCTCAACGTCGGACTACGGGACCTGGCTGGACGTCGTGGCGCCGGGCGACCGGATCTGGAGCACCTACTGGCGTTCGAGCGCCGATCCCACGACGTATGAGTTCCTGAGCGGCACCTCGATGGCCTCACCGCATGTCGCCGCATTGGCGGCGCTGATCCGGTCGGCTCGCCCCGAGCTGGGCGTGGCGGACGTTCGCGACATCATCCAGCGGTCGGCGGTGGACCTGGGAACGGCAGGACGCGATGACTACTACGGGTGGGGCCGGATCGATGCCGGCGCAGCCCTGGCCCTGGCGCAGACCTGGGCCGCCTATACACCCACGCCGACGATGGCGCCGACACCGACGCCGCTGCCCACCAACACTCCGACGGTGGCGCCCACCTCGACGGCGACGCCGCTCCCCACCCCCACGCCGACGAGGACCCCGACGCCACTAACGCCGCCGACCAACACCCCGGTGCCGCCGACCAACACCCCGGTGCCGCCGACCAACACCCCGGTGCCGCCGACCAACACGCCGGTGCCGCCGACCAACACGCCGGTGCCGCCGACCAACACGCCGGTGCCGCCGACCAACACGCCGGTGCCGCCGACTAACACGCCGGTGTCGCCCACCAACACGCCGGTGTCGCCCACCAACACGCCGGTGCTGCCCACCAACACGGCAACGCCACTGCCGACCAATACACCCACTCCGGGCCCGGGCGGTTTGTCGACAACCACCCCCGCACCTACCCCGACGCCGCTTCCAACCAGTACCCCCACTTCGCTCCCGACCAGCACGCCTACATTGCCTCCGACGGCTACCCCCACCATGGCGCCGTACGTCCAGCGGGTCAATGCGGGCGGCAAACTGTTCACGGACTCAGCCAGCCAAGGGTGGGCGGCCGACAAGGCATTCACCGCGGGAACGTGGGGCTACGTGAGCGGCAGCGCCAAATCGAGCACGACGGCGGTCAACGGCACGGTCGACGATGCGCTCTATCAGAAATACCGGGAGGGGATATCTGAATACCGGTTCACCGTGCCGGACGGCGCTTACCTGGTGACCCTGAAGTTCGCCGAGTTTGGCACCACGACGATCGGCGACCGTCTCATGAAGATCAGCATCGAAGGGGTGGACGTGGAGACGGGTCTGGATGTCTACAAGATGGTCGGGAAAGCGACGGCCCTGGACAGGACCTACCAGACGACGGTGAGCGATGGCCTCCTGAACATCGTGTTTGCCAAGGTCAGCGGCCGCAAGTCGCCGATGGTCTCCGCCGTAGAGGTGGTTTCGGCGGCGCCGGCGTCGACGGCGCCGACACCGACATGGACGCCGACGATCACGCCGGGCGGACCCACTTTGACCCCGATGCCTACGGCGACGCCCACGCTGACCTTTGCGCCCTACTACAGCGGCTGGCAGGTGAACGCCGGTGGAGTGGCCTATACCGATGCCACGGGGACGACCTGGGCCGCCGACCAGCCGTACAACGCTGGCTCCTGGGGCTACACGGGCGGCACCGCCAAGTACACGACGAAGAGCGTGAACGGCACGGTCGACGATCCGCTCTACCAGTACTGGCGTGAGAATCCCGGCGAGTACCGGTTCGCCGTACCGAACGGAACCTACCAGGTCACGCTCAGGTTCGCCGAGTTTGAGGTGACGAAGGCTTCCAGCCGGTTGATGAAGATCATGATCGAAGGCGTGGTGGTTGAGAACGCGCTGAGCGTGTACGGCACGGTGGGCAGCGCCACGGCCCTGGAAAAGACCTACACGACCACCGTCACCGACGGTGTGCTGAACATCGCCTTTGCCCAGAACGGGGGCAGCAAGCTGCCGATGGTTTCCGCTATCCGGATTCAGTAGCGTGTCTGCCGGGGTGGGATGGTCGCAACGGCCGTCCCACCCCGGCACGGGGATGACGTAGGTGAGGTGAAATCGGGGTTGCGGGCAATTGTAAGCCAATTGTAAGGCACAAACTTGGGAATACCGCGGTATGATGTATAAGGGTCTTTTTATGCTTTTCAGGCAACAGCTCTTATGCCGATTCACCTGACCCTGCTCGTTCACCGGAAAATGATCATGATTCGAATCAAAAGGTCGTTTGCGCTTTCCTTTATCATCCTTCTGACCGTCGCCCTGCCCGTGATTGCCTCTTCAGGACCCACGGGCGAAGCCGGTGTGGCGGTGGTGGACGGTTCAGGAGGCATCGGCGGGTCTTTGTTTAACGACATGAACGGCGATGGACAGATGGACAGCGCTGAGGCCCAGGCGGCGCTCTGCGGCGTCGTCGTGACCCTGCAGGCGGCCGATGGTTCGGGATATGCCATGAGCCAGGCCATCACGCCGGACCCAGACGCCTTTGGCTACTGCGAGGCCAGCGCCAATCACGGTCCCTATCCGTTCAGCTTCACCGGACTGAATGCCGGGAGCTACCGCCTGAGCGTGAACGTCCCCGCAGCCTATTTGCCCACACTGCCGGCTGAAATCACGTATGATTTGGCCGATGGTCAGAACGCGACAGGGGCGACGTTCGGCATGAGCTGGCCGATGCCGGTCCAGGGCACCGTGTGGCAGGACCTGAACGGCAATGGGAGCGTGGATGCAGGCGAGGCTGGCATCGCGGGAGCGACCGTGGAGATCTATCGTGATGTGGACCACAGCGGCACGATCAACTTTGGGGACAGCATCCTGGCATCAGGCCTCACGGATGCCTCCGGTTGGTACAGCCTCAACGGACTGCCTCCGGGGCAGCACTTGCTCCGCAGTCTGCTGCCGGGGGGGTGCCAGACGAATGCCAAAGCCCTCCCCATCGTGAGCGGAGAAGTGACAGGCACACAAGAGGCAGACCTCGGCGCACTTCCTGGCGTCCTGTCCGGGACTGTCTGGAAGGATGTCGACGGCGATGGCGTTGTCGATCCGGACGAAGCGCCCCTGCCCAATGCGCTGGTCAGCCTGGACGGAGGCGTTTCGCTGGCTACCGATCACGATGGATCCTTTGTCTACAGCGGTCTGGCGGTTGGCCTGCACACGTTGAGCGTCGATCCGCTGAGCGTGCCCGCCGGTTGGGTGGCGGAGAACGGGTCTCCGGTCAGCATTGCCGTGAGCAGCGGCGCCAACGAGGTGAACCTCGGGTACTATGACCTGCTGAAGCCAGCAGAATGGAACCGCGAGTGCAGACAGGTCGGACATCCGACCTACAAACCGGCGGACCTGGCATTGATCGTGAAGAAGGCCGAAGAGACATCGCAGGTGTTTGGGGAAAAGGGCGGGATCTGTGAGATCCTCCAGAAGCCGGGCGGCGGCGAGATGGGGCGGGCGCTGAAGCAGGATGCGGCGCTGCAGCTCAACATGGCCAGTGGACGCCTGCTGCCGCCGACACCGGTAAACCTGCCTGGTCTGACGCCTGTCACCACGGTTGGCGGCGTTGCCATCGAGCTCGAAACGTGGATTCTGCTTCCTTCGGCTACGGACAAGGACCTCAAACGGGTCGCCGAGATCGCTGAGAATGTGAACAAGGGGAAAGGCGTCGGCTATGGCCAGCACAGCACAGCGCGACTGGCCTATGGGCTGTATGACGGAAAGGACGTCACGTCACCCTTGCGGACCAGCGGGGGGACGCTTGACATGCAGTTGGAAACACCCGCCATCCTGAGCAGGTGGAGCCCGGGCGGACTCTCCGTGGCGACAAACGTTCTGCGGCCAACCCTGCGGGTTAAGGTGCAGGCTTTCTATGATGGCGCCGTGCTGGCAGCGCAGCAGGTGCTGCAGGATGGAACCGTGCTGGAATTGGGACAGGCGGCGCCGGTGCTGTGGAACAAGGACGTTAGTGCCGTCTATTCCTTCAACGTCTGGCGAGCATCGACGCTGGGTGAGTTGGCAAGCAGCGAGTTCCGCCTGGTTGTGCGTGATCCAAACCAAGATGGCGGGCACAGGGAGCACGCCAAAGTCGACTACGCCGAGCTAGGGTTCGAGTACTGAGCGCCGATCGCCCCAAGGCCGGGAGCATCGCCTTACAGCCAGGCGCTGATCGACGCCGGGGTGCACTTTCGGCTGCGACGCGTTCGGGCCGCAGGACGTGGCTGCGCTCGATGGTCTTTGCCCTGGCGCTCCTCGGCGCACTGATAGGCTCCCTGACGCTGCGGGCGCTGGTGGCGCCCAGCGCAAGAGCTGCTCCCGCTCGCCCGCCGGCAGCAAAGGCCACCTGGGACATCCAATGCGTCGACTGTCCCAAGCGCTTCGACGAGGTCAGCAACCACAGCCTGCGGGTGAACGACGCCGGATACCCTCGCCTTGCCTACGGCGGGGACCACCTCTACTTCGCCTGGGAGGAGGAGGGCGTGTGGCAGTACGCCACGGTTGACGTGAGTCCCGGCGTGGGCGCCTATGCTTCGCTGGCGGTGGACAAGGCCGGCTACAGCCACATCGCCTACCAGGACAGTTACCGGGGCGATCTGAAGTACGCGTCGCAGACGCCGCAGGGTTGGAAGGTGGAGGTCGTGGACAGCGCCGGCGAAGTGGGCGCCAGCGCGGCGCTGGCTCTCGACGGCCTCGGACGTCCAGCCATCGCCTATTACGACGATTCGACGCCGGCCATCAAGGTCGCGCAAGGGTCGGGGAACGCCTGGAATGTCACCGAGGCGATCCCTCTGAACTGGGTGGCGCGCAACATCAACCTGGCCATCGATGGGGCGGGTGGGCTGCACATCAGCTACTATGATCTGAACGGCGGTGACCTGGTCTATGCGCGGCAAACGCCTGGGGGTTGGGAGGTCCAGACGGTCGATGCCGAGGGGGACGTGGGCAAGGACGACTCGCTGGCGCTCGACGCCGATGGCAACCCCTACATCAGCTACAATGACGAGACCCAACACACCCTGAAGCTGGCGCACTGGACGGGGGATGCATGGGACCTGCAAACGGTCGACGCCGAAGGCGACGTGGGCGCATTCACGTCCCTGGCACTGGACAGCGGCGGGCTGCCCGTGATCAGCTATCACGACTGGCAGCAGGAGTCGCTCAAGCTGGCGCACTTTAACGGCGCCAAATGGGAGATCAGCGTCGTCGATGCCGGCCAAGGGGCGGGCGCGGCGACGTCGCTCACCATCGACGGTGAGGGGCGCGAGCAGGTGTCCTACCTGGCCACGGCTGACAGTCTGCTCAAGTACAGCGTGCACGGCCCTGAGGGGTGGAGGGTGCGCGTGGTTGACAGCGCCGGACAGGCGGGCGACCAGACCTCGCTGGCCCTCGATCGGGCCGGGATGGCACACATCAGCTATCACGACGTCGATAGGGATGCACTCAAGGTCGCGACCAATGCCGCCGGCGACTGGATCACAGAGACAGTGGACGATGAGCCGGGGGCAGGTGGAGCCACGGCGCTCGCCCTGACCGGGTCGGACGAAGCGCGCATCGCCTACCTGGCAGCTTCACAGAGCACGCTCAAGTACGCCGCAGCAACGGAAAACGGATGGCAGATCGAGACGGTGGTAGCCGATGCGCCGCTTGGCGCCAGCATCGCGCTGGCCCTGGATGCCGACGGCAGGGGACGGATCGCGTACTATGATGGCAGTGACGGAACGGTGAGGGTTGCCCGCCAGACCGAGTCGGGATGGGAGATCGGGACGGTGGACTCGACCGGTTCGCTCAGCTATGTCTCGCTGGCGGTAGATGCCGCCAACCGCGCCCACGTGGCGTACTACGATGCCGGAAACCAGGATCTGAAGTATGCCTCGGAGTCGGCGGACGGGTGGGACGTGGAGACGGCCAGCAGTGAGGGTGATACGGGCAACTACCCGTCGCTGAAGCTGGATGCGGCCGGCGACCCCTGCATCAGCTACTACGACATGACCACCCTGCAGCTCATGTTCGCCGCGAAGGTGGACGGCGCCTGGCAGGCGGAGCCTGTGGCGGCGTCGGGTCTTGCCGGCTTTGATGCGCTCGGCCTTGATGAAGCAGGAAACCCGATGATCGGCTATTACGACGACCTGACCAGCTCGCTGAAGCTTGCCAGGCGGTTGGAGTCCGGGTGGACGGTCGAGACGGTGGACGACAGCAGCGACGCGGGCAGTTTCGTGTCGCTGGCGGTGGCCGGCGATGGCGGTCCCCGCCTGAGCTACTATGACGCCACCGACAGCGACTTGAAGTACGCCGTGGGTTCGGCGGCGGTCGTGCGTGTCTATCTGCCGCGGCTGCAGAACGGGAATCAGGGGTAATCTGGCTGCTCAGAATCCGCCGAGATGCTTCACTGGGGTTGGGCGATGGCGGTGGCAGGCCGAAGCACCCGTTCAGCATGACATAAGGCGGGGCGAGATGCTTCACCGGAGCTGCGTGAGGGAGAGGGTTGGGTGGAGGAACCCGTTCAGCATGACATAGGGAGGGGATACGCGTAAGAAGTTGGGTGGACGCCGCGACAAAAGGTTGGCATACGCGCCAGAGACCATTCGATTCACCCCTAAATGAGGCGGAGACACCATGACGATTCGCAAGGCAGAAGCGACCTGGCTGGGCACACTGCGAGATGGCAGCGGCACAATGAAGGTCCAGAGCGGCTATTTTGAGGGACCGTACACCTACGCATCCCGGTTTGAAGAGGCCAAAGGCACGAACCCCGAGGAACTGGTGGGTGCAGCCCACGCCGGCTGCTATTCGATGTTCCTGTCGGCGCTCCTCACCAAGGCGGGCTTCACGCCCACACACATTCACACCAAGGCGACCGTCCATCTGGAGGCGGGACCGACCATCACCCGCATCGATCTGCACACCGAGGCCAAGGTGCCTGGTTTGGACGAAGCGACGTTCCAGGAGAAGGTTGCTGAGGCCAAGGCCAACTGCCCCGTCTCCAAGGCGCTGGCCGCCGTCCCCAACGTCACGGTGGTCGCCAAGCTGCACCCTTAGGACCTGCGATCATTCACTGGTAACAGAGCCCGACCTGCGGAAGCGGTCGGGCTCTTTGTTGGGGGGGGGACCGGGCAGGGGCGCCGCCGCGGCGCGATCCGAACACAATCGCGATCAAAATGGGTGCTACCGGACGGCGTTTTGTTCGTATAATAAGTGATCAGGTTGATCGTACTTGCGGAGGAGACTGTGTTCGGCCATCTTTTTCGCCATAACCATCCTACCGTGCCTGCCGGGTTTGGCACTGGTGAGGCCGCCGCTATCATCACGGTGAAAGACGTCGTGAAGTCTTTCAAGGTGGGGACGGGAGATGTCGTTGTACTCAAGGGCATCAACCTGGCCGTCGAACAGGGGGAGTTCGTCGGCATCATCGGAAAGTCGGGCAGCGGCAAGTCGACCCTGGTGAACATGCTTACCGGCATCGACCGACCCTCCTCCGGCGAGGTTGTTGTCGGGGGGATGTCGCTGAATACCCTGGATGAGAACGAAATGGCCGTATGGCGGGGCCGTAACCAGGGCATCGTCTTTCAGTTCTTCCAGCTTCTGCCCATGCTGTCGTTGGTGGAGAACATCATGCTGCCGATGGACTTCTGCCACATGTTTGCGCCGTCGGAGCGCCGGCCGCGGGCGATGGAGCTGCTGGACATGGTGGGGATGGCGGACCAGGCGGACAAGCTGCCTACGGCGATATCCGGTGGGCAGCAGCAGCGCGTGGCCATCGCCAGGGCGCTGGCCAACGATCCGCCCCTGGTGTTTGCGGATGAACCGACCGGCAACCTGGACTCGCGCACCGCCGAAGATGTCTTTCGCATGTTCGAGGGTCTGGTCAAGGGAGGGAAGACGATCGTGATGGTGACGCACGATTCCTCGTTGGCCAAGCGCGTGACGCGGACTGTCCTGATCGCTGACGGCGAGATCGTCAATGAATGGGTGGTCAAGGCCCTGCCCACGTTGACGCATGCGCAGATGCTGGAGGCGTCGCACAAGCTGGAGCACCAGCGTTTTGGCCCCGGGCAGGTGATCATGCAGCAGGAGCAGCCTGGCGACCGCTTCTACATCATCGTCGAGGGCACTGTGAACATTGCCTTGGCGCGATCCGGCGGCTCGGAGGTCGTGGTGACCCATATGGGACCAGGGCAGTACTTTGGCGAGATCGAGCTGGTCCGTCACGACCGCAGCGTGGCCACGGTGAGAGCGGGGGAGGCGCCGGTCGAGGTCGTGACCCTGAGCGGAGATGCGTTCATGGATCTGCTGGCGGAATCCGAATTGACGCGCGACGCCATCCAACACGTGGTGCGGCAGCGACTGCGGGAAAATGTGGCCGCGCGCCGCGCCGAACCAACCATCGCAGTGGGTGCGCCATGATCGCCCCGCGCTGGCAGAAGGTGTGGGCCGACCTGTGGAGCAACAAGACGCGTACCGTGCTGGTCGTGCTTTCCATCGCCGTGGGCGTGTTCGCGGTCGGCTCCCTGGCGACCACCTTCCAGGTCGTCCTGGCCGATATGGAGAGCGATTATCAGAGCGTCAACCCCCATGTGGCCACCCTGTACACGGATCCCTTTGACGATGCCGTCCTGAGCACAGCGCGGCGGGTGGCAGGGGTTTCGGATGTGGACGGGCGCTTGACATTTAGCACGCGAATGAAGGGCGCCGACGGCCAGTGGCACCCGATCCAACTCCAGGCCATTCCAGCTTTGGAAAAGATGCACGTCGACAAGCTGGGGTCGCGGCTGCCGGGCGAGGCGCTGCCTCCGCCCCTGGCGGATGGGGAACTGTACCTGGAACGCACCAGCGTGGGCACGGCCGGGGCGGGCGTTGGCGACAGCATCACCGTGGAAATCGACAAGGGGCGCCAGCGGCCGCTTCGGGTCGCGGGGATCGTTCACGACGGGAGTGGGGTCATGACGACCTTCTCAGGGCAGTTGAACGGCTATGTCACCCTCGACACCATGGAATGGCTGGGGCAGGGCCGGCTGTACAACCAGATGGTATTGACGGTGACCGAGCGGCCGCGAGACGAGGCGCACGTCACGCAGGTGGCGCGAGCCGTGGCAGACAAAGTCGAACACGGCGGCCGGATCGTCTACGTCACGTTGGTCTATCATCCCGGCGAACACCCCGCCATGTTCCTGACGCGGGCGATGCTCGTCATCCTGGCCTTGCTGGGCATCCTGATCGTGGGCTTGAGCGCCTTCCTGGTGACCAACACCATGACATCGCTGCTGTCGCAGCACGTGCGCCAGATCGGCGTCATGAAGGCGGTGGGCGCCAGCTCGGGCCAGATCCTGGCGATGTACGCTGTGCTTGTCGCGTCGTACGGTCTGTTGGCGCTGATCGTGGCGGTTCCGCTGTCGGCCCTGGCGGGGTATGCCATCGCAGGGTTCCTGGCCGGGTTCCTGAACTTCGATCTTGCGGGCTTCCGCGTGCCGCCGTTGGCGTTGATTCTGCAGGTGATCGTCGCGCTGGTGGTGCCGCTGGCGGCGGCTTTCCTGCCCGTGCGGATGGGCACCCACATCACCGTGCGCGAGGCGGTGGCAAGCTACGGTCTGGGGAGGGGGCGTTTTGGCCGCAGCCGCTTCGACCGGCTGCTCGAACGCATCCGTTTCCTCTCACGGCCAACCCTGATCTCGGTGCGCAACACCTTCCGGCGCAAGACAAGGCTGATTCTGACCCTCTCCACCCTTGTGCTGGGGGGCGCCATCTTCATGGCGGTGTTCAACCTGCAGCGCGCCTTCATCATCGACATCGACGAGGTCATCGGCTACTTCCTGTCGGACGTCAACATCGACCTGGCGCGAGCCTATCGCAAGGATGACATCGCCAGCATCGTCATGGACACGCCCGGGGTGAAGAGCGTCGAAGCGTGGGGCGTGGTCACGGGCCAGGCGCTGACGCACGACAAGCAGTCGGCCAACGACGTCATCCTCTGGGCGCCGCCGGCTAACTCCAGCCTGATCCGTCCGATCATGACCTCGGGACGATGGCTCCTGCCGGACGACGAAAACGCCCTCGTGATCGGCAACCAGATGGTGCGCAAGCGGCCCGATCTCAAGGTCGGAGATGACCTGGTGATCAAGATCGGGACGGAGGAACACACCTGGCGCATCGTCGGCATCTACCGGATGCCGGCCAACGTGGAGCCGCCGTTCGTCTACACCAACTTCGACTACCTGAGCCGCGTCATGAACGGCGTCGGAAGGGCAGGCTCGTTCAGGCTGGTGACCAGCAGTGCGGATGCCGCGTTTGAGGAGCGAGTGGCCAAAGAGGCCGAGCGGCGGCTGCGGGCGGCAGGCGTGCGCGTGGCGGGCATCACGACGGGTGCGACCACACGGGCCCAGCAAGCCACCACGATCAACGTCTTCATCGTCTTCCTGATGATCATGGCTGTGCAGATCGCCGCCGTGGGTGGGCTGGGACTCATGGGCACGATGAGCATGAACGTGTTGGAGCGTACCCGCGAGATCGGCGTGATGCGGGCGGTGGGCGCCGGTCGCGGGGCGATCCTTCGTCTGGTCATCTTTGAGGGAATGATGATAGGCTTCCTGAGTTGGGTGCTGGCGGTGCTGGTCGCCGTGCCCCTGACCTATCTCTTTAATACCCTTGTCGGCATCGCCTTTGTGACGGTGCCGCTGAACTTCAACTTTGAACCAGAAGGTCTCTTGATCTGGTTGGCTGTCATGTTGATTTTGGCGGTGCTGGCCAGCTTGCTGCCGGCATGGAATGCCGGCCGGCTGACCGTGCGCGAGGTGCTCGCCTACGAGTGACGGCGCCGAGACCTGCCGGGACCTGCTCAGTACGACTTCATTCTTACCCAGGAGGAACCATGAACAGGCGAAAACCATTTTCGCTGTTTATCGCCCTTACCCTGCTTGTGATGGGGTTGTCCGTGCTTGCGGCGTGCAGCCGCGGGCAGGCGACCCCGGCCAGCCAGGCGACGCCCGCGGCAACGGCGGCGCCGGTGCGCGTGAGCAAAAACACGGTGGCCGAAGGCAAGCTGCTGCCCGTGCGCCGCGCGTCGCTGAGTGCGCCGATCGCCGGCCAGGTGGCCGAGGTACCGGCGCCGGACGGAGGCAAGGTCGAAGCAGGGCAGGTGATCTTCCGCCTGGATAACAGCCAGCAAGCCGCGGCCGTGGCGCAGGCTGAGGCCGCCTTGCTGCGGGCGCAGGCCAGTCTTGACGAGCTGAAGGCGGGACCACGCAAAGAGGAGGTGAGCTCGGCCGCCGCGGCGCTCGATGCGGCCAAGGCCCAATTGGCCAAGCTCACCGAGGGACCGCGGCCGGAAGACATCGCTGCGGCCGAAGCAGGCCTGGCGGCGGCGCGGGCGGAGCTGCAGCGCGTCCAGGAGGGCGCCGGATCGAGCCAGCTCATCGCGGCGCAGGCGGACCTGGCCAACGCCAAGGCCGCCCTCCAGAACGCGCAGGCTGCCTATGACCGGGTGGCCGGCACGGCCGATGTGGGCGCCCGTCCGGAAGCCCTGGCCTTGCAGCAGGCCACGAACAGCGTCGCGGCGGCCCAGGCGCGCTACGACGATCTTGCCAAAGGCGGCACAGCGGCCGAACTGGCGAAAGCGCGGGCAGGCGTGCTGCAGGCGGAGGCTGAACTGGACAGGGTGAAGGCGCCAGCGCGACCGTCGGACATTGCCGCCGCGGGGGCGGAGGTGAAGCGCGTCGAGGCGCAGTACCAACTGGTGAGCGCAGGCGCGCGTTCCGAGCAGATTGCCGCGGCAGAGGCCGATGTGGCTGCGGCCAAGGCAGAAGTGGAGCGAGCCAAGGCCGCACTGGCGCAAACCGAGGTGCGAGCGCCCTTTGCGGGCGTGCTGGTGGGTCTTGACGCCCGGGTGGGGGAGCAGGTGACGGCGGGCACGCCGCTGGCGTATCTGGCCGATCCCGCCAAGTGGGAGGTGGAAACCTCCGATCTGACCGAGATCAAGGTCGCTAACGTACACGAGGGCAGCCCGGTGACTCTGCTGCTGGACGCGCTGCCAGGCGAGCAATTCGACGGCGCCGTCACGAACATCGAGTCACTGGGGCGCAATCAGCAGGGCGATATCGTGTACAAAACGACGATTGCCCTGAACCAGGTGGACCCCAGGTTCCGCTGGAATATGACGGCGCAGGTCGAGATTGAGACCGAGTGAGGTCTCCCCAGGGTCGAGCTCCGGACGGCCTTGCCAGCACAAGGGCTTCGGACACGCTTGCGCGTCCGAAGCCTTCGATCAGACTTGGCCGGCGCCCGCCGGGTCAGGCGCGGCATCCCGGTCCTACGTGGGCGCCTCCGGCCCCACGATGACCGGGATGCGTGTGTAATCTATGGTCCTGTATTTGGACGGTGTAGGAGCAAAAACGCTCACCAGCACTTCCGGGTAGTGCAGGGCAAGCTGCAGCTCAACCGTGAATCCGGCCGTGTCGAAGACGCCGCCGCAGGCAACACAGCGGCCGATGCGCTGGCCAAACGGGGTTTCGGCGGTGACGATGACCGTACCCTCGTAGGCCAGGGCCGATCCGTCTACATAAATAGGCTCTGAGGAGTAGGACCCTGCCTGAGGGGCGGTCACGTTGACCGTTCGCGGACCAGCCTCGATGGCAAGCGGCAAGCGCAGAAGGACGCGTTTTTGCTTCGGTCGCCCCACGTCGCTGACTGTCAACTCCGCCTTCTGCGGCAGTCCGGGCGGAACGGCAAAGTTGAGAGAAGCGCTTACGAAGCCGTACTCGCCGTCCCCGACGACCGTGTATGCAGCCAGGGTGTGGCCACGTGCGTTTCTCAAACGCACCACGAGCGAAGCGGACCCCGGTGGCTTGCGGAGGATGACCTGGAGGGGGCTGTGATAAAGCCCTCCCTGAACCGGGGTGAGCAACTCCACCTCGCGGGCGGGGACCGACCATGCTCCTTGGCCTGGCGGCGGCGCCAAATCCAAAGCCGTCAGGACATGCGGAGGTCGGTCGTGGAGTTCTGGATCGTGGAACATGGCCAGGAGGCTCGGCGCGTGACGGAAGGTTGCCTCACCGTGTCCGCCGCTCTAAAGCTAAGTGAGGTTCACTACTCATGACACGAAATATCGGCCAAAGTTACGCCCATTTGGCAGTTACACCACAATCCCACACCACGACTTGTAACTGCAAGCCGCAGCGTCAGCCGAAGCGGCGCGCCAGCTCTTCCTCGACCTCCTGCCAAGTCAGGCCTTTCCAGGCGAGCAGGACGAGCAGGTGGTAGACGAGATCGGCAGACTCGTAGATCACGCGGTCGTCGGTCTCGCCTTTGACGGCGACCACCACCTCAACCGCTTCCTCGCCCACCTTCTTGACGATCTCGTTCTCGCCCTTGCGGAAGAGATCTGCGGTGTAGCTGCCCGCGGGCATGGTCTGTTTGCGGGCTTGAATCGTGGCCCAAAGTTGGTCAAGAACGCTGCTGTTCATCGGCGGGTGCTGGCTCCTGGAAGAATGATCGGAAGAAACAGGTGACGTGCCCCGTGTGGCAGGCTGGACCGGCAGGCAGCACCTGGTAGAGCACGGCGTCGCCATCGCAGTCAAGCCGGACGTCGACCACATGCTGGACGTTGCCGCTGGTGGCGCCTTTGCGCCAGAGCTCGTTGCGGCTGCGGCTCCAGAAGGTCGCCATGCGGGTGCTCAGCGTCTCTGCCAGGGCCGTACGATTCGCATAGGCAAGGGTGAGCACCTGGCCGGTGGCGGCATCCTGGACGACGACGGGGGCAAGACCGGCAGCGTCGAATCGCACCTGGTCGAGCAGGGCGCCGCCGGATGGTGACGGTGGCAAGTCAGTCATGGGCGGTCTCTGAGGGCCTGATGAGCACGCCGTGCGCCCGCAGGTAAGCCTTCAGGTCGGGCACGGTGAGCTGCTGGTAGTGGAACAGCGTCGCGGCCAGGGCGGCGTCGGCGCCGGCGTCAATCAGGGCCTCGCGGAAGTGCTCGGGGGTGCCAGCGCCGCCGCTGGCAATCACGGGCACAGGCAACGCCTGGACGACCGCCTTGAGCAGGGGAATATCATAGCCGCCGGCGGTGCCATCGCGGTCCATACTGGTCAGCAGGATCTCGCCGGCGCCACGGGCGACGGCCTGCTGCGCCCACGCCACGGCGTCCAGTCCGGCAGGACGCCGGCCACCGTGGGTATAGACCTCCCAGCCACCCTCGGGGCGCCGGCGGGCATCGATGGCCACAACCACACACTGGCTGCCGAACTGCTCCGCCCCGCGGGTGATGAGATCGGGGTCGGCGACGGCAGAGGAATTGATCGAGACCTTGTCGGCGCCGGCCTGGAGCATGCTGCGCATGTCATCAACCGAACGCAGGCCTCCGCCAACGGTGAAGGGGATGAAGACGGCGTCGGCGACGCGGCGCACCACGTCGAGCATGATGTTGCGGCCTTCATGCGTGGCGGTGATGTCCAGGAAGACCAGCTCATCGGCGCCCTGGGCGTCGTAGATCGCTGCCTGCTCTACGGGGTCGCCGGCATCGCGGAGCTGCAGGAAGTTGATGCCCTTGACCACGCGCCCGTCTTTGACGTCGAGGCAGGGGATGATGCGTTTGGCAAGCATGGGGTTCTATCCGCTGAAGCGCACGAGGTGGACGCCGGGCGGCGGCCAGGGGCCCCCGCGCATGAGGTTGAGCATGCTGTCGCCGAAGAGACGGAAGCCCAGGTGATGGCACCATGCGGCGGTCTCCGGGTGGGTGATGTCCACGGGAAAGCCGAAGCTGGCGCAGCGGAGGTCGGCTGCCCAACGGCGGACGTGTTCGAGTGTCCAGACCAGCTCGTCGGGTCTGGCGTCGGGACTCACCAACAGAAGCTTGCCCTCCAGCCAGTCCGACTTGACCCCGCTGTGATTCGCCAGCGCCACGGCCATCGGTTCCTGGTCCCGCCAGACGAGCAAGGCATCCCCGAGCTTGCGGGAAAGCGTCCAGCGAATCCAGGCGCGGTAGTCCATGCCCGGCATGAGGCGTTCACCGACCTGCCTGACGGCTTCAAGCGCCCGCTGCTGGAGAGTGTGGTCCATGCGCGAGAGGAGGTCGGCGCGTAGCGCTGGGCGGCCTGTGGCCAGGGCGCTGGGCGTCAGACGGTAGGCGTAGAGGGAGAGACCGGTGGGGCGGTAGCCGAGGTGCTGGTAGAACCCGATGTTGTTGACAGCGTCCGGCCAGGTCATGAGGCCCATGGCCTGTACGCCCTGGCCGGCAAGATAGGTCTGGGCATCGTTGACCACCTGCCGGCCAAAGCCGCGATGCTGGAGATCGGGATGGACGGCGAGGCTGTGGAACCAGCCAACGGCGCCGAAGCAGCGGCAGACGACGACGCTGGCCAACCGTCCCTGGGCGAAGCCCACGCGCACGCCTTGCTGCTCGCGCTGGAGGTAGCTGGCGACGCGGCCTTCGTCGTAGTGCCCCCAGTGGCCTCGGTGGCTGTCGCCAAACAACCGGCGCACCTGCGGTGCATAGGCGGCGTCGATGAGCTCCGAAATGGCAGTGACGTCGTCAGGAACTGCTGGCCGAAGCTGGAGTTTCATCAGGGTGCGCTCGGGGGCGGCGAGGAGGGCGCGGCGGCGAGGGTGAGCGCCTGGCCGAGATCGACGGCGCCGATGTAGAGGGCCTGGCCGATGATGGCGCCCTCGACCCCGGCGTTCTCGTGTTCGCGGAGCTGGACGATGTCTTCAAGGCCGCGCACACCGCCGGAAGCGATGACCTTGAGGCCGGAGAGCTCCGCCAAGCGGACGGTGGCGGCGACGTTGACGCCCGTCAGCATGCCATCGCGCTGGATGTCGGTGTAGACGGCGCGGAGCACGCCGGCGGCGGCCATCGTGCGGGCCAGCTCGACGGCGTCAAGGCTGCTGGTTTCCAGCCAGCCGTGGGTGGCGACATAGCCGTCGCGGGCATCGATGCCGGCGACGATGCGCCCGGCGCCGAAGCGCTCGACCGCGCTGCGCACAAGACCGGGCTGCACCACCGCCATCGTGCCGAGCACGACGCGTTGGGCGCCGAGCGCCAGCGCCAGCGCTACATCCTCCAGGCTGCGCAGGCCACCGCCGAACTGGACGGGCGCCGGCACGGCCGCGCAGATGGCGTGCAGCCGCTGCAGGTTGAGCGGCAGGCGTTCGACAAAGTCGGGAGCGCCGGCGTCGGCGGGCACGGCATCGCCAAAGGCGCCGTCAAGGTTGACGACGTGCAGCCAGGCCGCGCCCTGGGCGACCCAGTGGCGGGCCATGGCGACGGGGTCGTCGCTGTAGACGGTCTCGGCGCCGGGATCGCCCTGGCGCAGCCGTACGCAGCGGCCGCGGCGCAGGTCAATGGCGGGGAAGAGAATCATAAGGGCGTGCAGGATGGGGTGGCTCAGGCTACCTCGAGGATGCGTCCATCCCAGGCGAAGCTGACGGGCAGGCCTTGAGCCTGGAGACGAGCGCTGAGGTTGAGCAGATCCGTGTGTGAAAGGCCGTCGCTCTCCTCGATATGGCTGAGGACGACCTCGGCGGCGCCGAGCGACCTGACCATGTCCAGTGTCTGGGCAAAGGTCGCCTCGGCCTTGAGGATGGGATGTTCGATGGGAATCCGGCGGGCGCCGGTGAAGGGGTCGAATTCGCAGATGCCCATGGGCAGGATGGCCAGGTCGACGCCGCGGACGAAGTCGGGCGGCTCCCAACCCAGCAGCTCATCGGGCGCCAGGAGCACACGTTTGCCTCTCTGTTCGAGGAGGAAGGCATAGACGTAGCTCTCGGCCAGCGGGAAGGGCATCACCACGATGTCGCCGAAGACGACGGTAGCGCCCGGCGCCAGGGGACGGAGGTGTGCCCAGCCGCGGTCCGCCATGTAGTCGAAATGGGCCTGGAGGCCCAGGTGCGTCTCGAAGTCATCGGCGACCTGGGGAGGCAAGAAGATGTCACTGCCTTCAGGCGAGGGCGGCCACTCACGGTAGCTGGCGTGCAGGCTCTCCCACAGCCGCCGGCCCATGGTGTGGTCGGGGTGCCAATGGCTGTAGAAGGCGGCCTCGACGCGGGCGATTCCGGCGCGGTTGACCTGGTAGGCGCTTACCTCCGGCGTATCGAACAGCACGTTGGCGTCGTGGAGGAAGTAGCTAGGTCCGGTGCGGTAGTAGGGCGCGCCGAGACGCCGGGCTTCTGTGCAGATGCGGCAAAAACAGCCGGGCCGGGGCGGCGGGCTGGCGCCGCCGCTGCCAAGGATTTCGAGGCGCATGAAGGGAAATGGGAATTTGGAATTGCGGATTGCGGATTGCGGAATACGCATTACGGAGTACGTACTACGTAATGCGTAATGCGTAATAATGGCTACCTGCTATCTGCTACCTGCTATCTGCCCGATGAGGGCGATGCCGGAGCGGGCGACGAGGACGGCGAGGAGAGCCTTGGCAAGGTCTGCGAGGAAGAAGGGCGCAACGCCGAGGGCGAGAGCCTGGGCCGGACCGAGATGGAGCGTGAGCGCCAGCCAGGTGGCGCCGCAAAGGTAGATGGCGGCAATGCCGGCAAGGGCGGCGGCAAAGCTGTGCAGGCGGCGGGAGCCATCGCCCGCCAGGTAGCCCACAAGGGCGGCGGCAAAGGGGAAGCTGAGCAAATAGCCCGCGGTGGGTCCAATGAAGGGGGCAAAGCCGCCAAGGCCACCTGTCGCCAGGGGCAGTCCGGCGGCCACGAGTCCCAGGTAGAGCAACTGGCTGAAGAAGCCATCTCGGGCGCCGAGCAGCAGCCCTGCCAGGATGACGGCCAGGACCTGGAGGGTGATGGGGACCGGCGTAAAGGGCAGGGGAATCCGAACCTGGGCGGCGATGCCGGTGAAGATGGCGAAGCCGGTGATCAGGGCCAGGCGGGTGGCGGTGCGGGGCTGGTGGAGAACCTGGGCTTCAAGCATGGTGCAAACCTCCTCTCGATGTGTGTGTATTGAGAACGGGCGCTGATTCCGTACCAGGATAGCGGCAGGCAGCCGGGGCCGCCATGACGCGGCTCATGTCTGCGTGAGGCCGACGAAATTCCGCAGGATGCGCAGGCCGACCTGTTGGCTTTTCTCCGGGTGGCATTGAATGCCCCAGATGCGACCATGCTGGACCACGGAGGCGTAAGAGATGCCATAGTCGGTGGTTGCCAGGACGTCGGCGGCGTCGGCAGCGTCGCAGTAGTAGGAGTGGACGAAGTAGGCGAAGGATCCGTCGCCTACGCCTGCCAACAGGGGGTCAGGTCGCGTGGGGTGGAGCTGGTTCCAGCCGATCTGGGGGACGCGCAGAGGTGGCTCAAAGCGGCGCACGCGTCCGGGCAGCAGCCCAAGGCCGCGCCAGGCGCCCATCTCTTCACTCAGCTCGAAGAGCATCTGCATACCGACGCAGATGCCCAGGAGCGGCACACCCTGCACGACCACCTCCCGGACGATGGAGGAAAGCTGTGCCTGCCGCAGGTTGGTGATGCAGGCGCCGAAGGCCCCCACGCCCGGCAGGATGACGCTACGGGCAGCCAGGATGGATCTCGGATCGCCCGTCAGGAGCACCGTCTCCTGGCTTCCGGCGTCGGCTATCGCCCGCTCAACCGCCTTCTGCACACTGCGGACGTTTCCGATGTTGTAGTCGACGATAGCGATCATAGGGAGCAAGTGGCGGGTAGCAGTTGGCAGGTGGCTGCCGAGCACCGACCGTGAGGGAGGTGGGGAGTGCGGGTGGCGGGTGGCGGGTGGCGTGAGGAAGTGATGCGTACTGCGCGATGCGTAAGCGTGTGAGAGGGTGGCGGGTTAGGGGGATGGGCGGTAGTGCATGACCCAGGCGGGGGGGAAGCGGTGGGCGGCGATGAGTCGTGTCAGCTCGCGCACGTGGGCCTCGGCCGTTTCGATGTCGCCCTGGGTCAGTCTGAGCTCGTCACAGGCCTGCTCGAACTCGCTTTCTCTGTGCAGCGTGACCTGGCCCTGGGGCGTGATCCAGATATTCAGGTAGAGGTCGGTGGTGTACCACTGCCTCGTCGCCCGCATGATGGGAAGCGTGACGTCGACGTGGATGCCGACGGGTACCTGGCTGGCGTCGAAGATGCGGTCGAGGACGGTCTCGGTGTCGGTCAGCCAGCACCGTGCCCAAAGCCATCCGCTGTCGGCGATGATACCCGCGTCACCCACCAGCGGCGCGGCAAGCTCGCCCCACCAGAACTCCTCGAGCAGCGACTCGCCAACGGCGAAACGGCGGTAGCGAGCGATGGGCCCGCTCTGACCTGCCTGGCCAAGGTTGATGCGGCGCAAAGCCAGGCGATCGACGGTGGCGGTCATACAGTCAAGGTGCCCTTGGTGGAGGGAACGCCCTGGCGTCGGGGGTCCTGGCGCGTGGCGGCATCCAGCGCCCGTCCGAATGCCTTGAAGAGCGCCTCGCACTGGTGATGGTCATTGCGGCCATAGAGGATGCGGGCGTGGAGGTTCATGGCTCCGTGCACCGCCACAGACTCAAAGAAGTGCCCGACCAGGTCGGTGCCCAGCCCACCCATGCGCGGCGTGTGCCAGGCGGCCTCGAACACGCAGTAGGGCCTGCCGCTGAGGTCGATGGCAACGAAGCCCAGGGCTTCGTCCATCGGCATGTAGCTGTGGGCGGTGCGAACGATGCCCGACCGGTCGCCGAGGGCCTGGGCAATGGCGCGGCCCAGGCAGATGCCCACGTCTTCGACCGTGTGGTGCTCGTCGATGTGGAGATCCCCCCTGGCCGCCAGCGTGAGGTCGAACAGGCCGTGCCCGGCGAACAGCACCAACATGTGGTCGAGGAAGCCGATGCCGCTGTTGACCTCGGCCTTGCCGCTGCCGTTCAACTCGAAGCCAAGGGTAATGTCTGTCTCTTTGGTTGTACGGGTGATTGTGACCATGTTGGGATCGTCACTCGATGCCTAGTGAGCCCAGCGCCTGCAGCAGGGCATCCGTATCGGCTGGGCGGCCGGCGCTGACGCGTATGAAGTTGCGCAGGCCGGGCTTGTCATAATAGCGAACCAGCACCCCCTGGTCGGCGAGCGCTCGCTGCACCTGGCGGGCCGGAACGCACAGTGATTCGCATAGTACAAAATTGGCTTGAGAGGGCAGCGGCCGCAGAAACGAAAACTTCGCCAATTCGCGCTGGAGACGTTCGCGTTCGGCGACCAGGCTGGCTATGCGCTGGCGCAGCAGGGGGGCGTCTTCCAGACTCGCCAGGCCAGCCACCGTGGCCGCCACGTTGACGTTGTAGGGCTGCTTGAACTTCCAGAGGTGCTGGATGATGTCAAGGGGGAAGATGCCGTAGCCAAGGCGCAGCCCGGCCAGCCCGGCCCACTTCGAAAAGGTGCGCAGGACGATCAGGTTGGGGGTTTGCGGCACCCATTGGGCGACCGAGACGTCGCCCGACGCAAATTCGACGTAGGCCTCGTCCACCACCACGACCACGGGCAGATCGAGAAGGCGGCGCAGCGTGCTGAGGGGGACCAGGCTGCCGTCCGGGTTGTTGGGGGAGGTCAGGAAGAGGAGCTTGGGGGCCGGATCAGCTCCGAGCACGGCAGCTTCGATGGCGGCAACGTCCAGGCTGAAGTCCTCTTTCCGGGGCACGTCGATGACGACACCGCCGCTGAGCTTGGCGTCGAAGCTGTACATGCCAAAGGTAGGCGGGCAGTTGACGATGGCGTCGCGGCTGCTCTCATTGCCGCCCGGCATGAGGTACAGCCGGCAGAGGTAGTCCAGCAGCTCGTCGGCGCCGTGTCCGGGGAGGATGTGCCCGGCGGGCACGCCCACATAGCCGGAGATGGCGTCGCGCAGCGCGCCCTGCTGTGGGTCGGGATAGATGTGGAACCAGGGAAAGCGGCTCAGGGCCTCCGCTACCCGCGGCGAGGGGCCGTAAGGGTTCTCATTGGCATCCAGCTTGACGATGGCGTCCGGCGCCCGCCCCAGCCGCTGGCTCAGCACCTCAAAGGGCTGCACCGGCGTGTACTCCTCCATGCGGGCGATGTCGGAGCGGACTTGGGGAATGCCGAATGGCGGATTGCGAATTGCGGACTGAGTGCTGCGAGAGGATGGAGTTGCCATGAGCTGGGAGGTGGGGTGGTCAGATGCGCGCGCGGGCCGAGGCGGCGTGAGCGTCCAGCCCCTCAGCCTCGGCCAGCGCGGCCGCGATCGGACTCAGCGCCGCGCTGGCCTGGGGCGTCAGTCCCACCAGGCTGATGCGCTTCACGAAGTCTTCGACGTTCAGGGGCGAGGCGTAGCGGGCGGTGCCCTCCGTGGGCATGATGTGGCTGGGGCCGGCGATGTAGTCGCCCAGCACCTCAAAGCTGTATTCGCCCACGAAGATGCCGCCGGCGTTGCGAATGCTGGGCACCCAGTCCCAGGGACTGGCAACGGACAGACACAGATGTTCAGGTGCAAACAGGTTGGCCTGGGCTATGGCCGAGGGGAGGTCGGGCGTGATCACGGCGCCGCCGCGGCCTGCCAGCGACACGGCGATGATCTCGGCCCGGCTCAGGTCCTCAAGCCGGCGGGCGATGGCCGCCTGCACGGCGCCTGCAAGCTCGACGCTGGGGGTGAGCAGGATGGCCGTCGCCAGAACGTCATGCTCGGCCTGCGCCAGCAGGTCGGCGGCCACCCGTTCAGGGCCGGCGCTGGCGTCGGCAACCACTACGGTCTCGGTGGGCCCGGGCAGCCCATCGATGCCGACGGCGCCAAAGACCGCACGCTTGGCCAGCGTGACAAACAAGCCGCCAGGGCCGACGATCTTGTCGACGCGCGGCACGGACTCGGTGCCAAAGGCCATGGCGGCGATGGCCTGGGCGCCGCCGAGGGCGAACAAGGCGTCCACGCCGGCAATGGCGGCGGCGGCGAGCACGACGTCGGGCACCTGGCCGGTCACGCGGTCGGTTGGAGAGCAGGCAATCACGGTTTCGACCCCGGCGACCCTGGCAACGACGGCTGCCATGAGCAGCGATGAGGGCAGGGGAGCCGTGCCGCCGGGCACGTAGACACCGGCAGAGGCCAGGGGGCGAACGATCTGGCCGAGCGTGCCGTCGCCGTCAACGTGCATCCACGAATGCGCCGGCTGGCGGCGGTGGAAGGCGGCAATGCGGTCGGCAGACCGCGCGAGTGCCTGGCGCAGCGCCGGGTCAATCCGCTGCAGGCTGGCCTGGATTTCGCTGTCCGGGACCCGCAGGAGGGCGCCGGCAGCCCCATCGATGCGCCGGGACCAGTCGTGCAGCGCCGCATCACCGCGAGTGCGGACGTCTGCCAGGATGCGGTCGACCGCATTTGCAGGCGCCAACGGTTCGCCGAAGAGCGCCTGGATGCGGTCCAGCAGACTGGCAGGGTAGGTGGTCTCGGCCCAGGAACGACGCTGGAGAATGCTGCTTTGGGCCGTGGGGAGGTCGTAGATGGGGAAGAGCATGGAGGGAATTGGGGAATGCGAATTGCGAACTGCGGATTGGGGAACGCGAGGCCGGGAGACCGGGTTTGCGAGGTCTACTGGTCTTTTGGGCGTGTGGTCCTCTCTCCAGCCGTCAGCACGACGTGGCGGAGAGAATCGATCAGATGCTCGATGGCAGCGGTGTGGAGACGGTAGCTGGCGCGGTTGACGATCAGGATGGCCTGGGAGTCCAGGAGGGTGCGGCGTTCGATCAGGCCGTTGGCGGCGAGGGTGTGGCCCGTTTCGACCATGTCGACGATGAGGTCCGCCAGGTTGACGAGGGGCGCCAGCTCCACCGAGCCGCTGAGGACGATGAGCTCGGCCGCAACGCCGCGCTGCCGGAAGAAGGCTTCTGTGAGGCGGGGATACTTGGTGGCGACGCGGGGGTTGATCTCGAGGCGCAGAGGACGTTCGGGGCGGGCGGCGGGTGCGGCCACCGAAAGGCGGCAGTAGCCAAAGGGCAGGCGCAGGGGCTCAAAGACATCGGCGTTGCGCTCTCGCAGCACGTCCAGGCCGGCGATGCCCAGGTCGGCGGCGCCCTGTTCGACGAACACAGGCACATCCATTGGCTTGGCCATGACGTAGCTGAGCGTGCCGTCGGTGCTGGGCACCACCAACCGCCGGCCATCGCCGCCCGCGGGCAGCGGCCATCCGGCGCGGTCCATCCAGGCCAGGGCGTCGGCGGTGAGACGGCCCTTAGGCAGGGCGACGGTCAACATAAGAGAGCCAGGTGTCGAGCGTGTGGGCTTCGCTGCCGCCGTCTTTCTCAATGAAAACCCGGTCGTCGCAGGTGCAGCGGACCCGGACGAGCGCGGCCCGCGCCTGGTCAGGGTCCAGAGCCAGGGCGACGACAAGGCCGGCGGCGCGGGCCTGTCTGGCCAGGGCGACGTAGGTCCCGCACGAGCAGGGGTGGATGAGCAAGTCGGAGACAGGTTCAGGGGTGGGACCGGACTGGCGGGCGCGGGCCAGGAGAATGCGGTCGAGGTAGAAGGCGCAGCCCACGGCGGGACGGGCGGCGCCGAAGTGCCCCACCAGGTTGTCGTAGCGTCCCCCGTTGACGACCGAGAAGCCGATGGCCGTGGTGTAGGCCTTGAAGGTGATGCCGGTGTAGTAGTCCATGCCGCGCACGTCGGCGAGGTCGATGGCAAAGTAGGGGGCGACGCCGTAGTGCTGCAAACGTGCGACGACGGCGGCCAGGTGAGCTACGGCCTGCCCCATCACTTCGTTGCGGGTCAGGCGGGCGGCGCGATCGAGCACCTCGTCCGCGGGTTGGCCGGAGAGGTCGAGCAGACCGGTCACCGCCGCCTGGTCGTCGCCGCACAAGCCCTGCATACTGGCAAAGGCTTCCAGGCCATCCCGGCTCTTGCGGTCCAGCAGATCGTGCAGGGTCTGGACCTCTGCAGGCGCAAGGGCGAGCTGCTGGAGCAGACCGTGGAAGTAGCCGAGGTGGCCGAGCGTGAACTGGATGACCGGCAGCCCCAGGAGCTGCAGGGAGGTTGCGGCAAAGGCCAGCACCTCGGCGTCGGCGTCGGCGCCCTGGGCGCCGATCATCTCGACGCCAGCCTGCCAGAACTCGCGCTGGCGTCCGGCGCGGGGTTCCTCGTAGCGAAAGGCGGGGCCGGCGTAGAAGAAACGCAGCGGCAGCGGCTCGTCGGCAAGCTTGGAGCCTGCCAGGCGGGCCGTGGGAATGGTCAGATCGGGGCGCAAGGCCAGGGCGTGGCCATCGCGGTCCAGGAAACGGTACAACTCCTCGGCCAACTGCGTTCCGGCCTCGGCGGCCAGCGTCTCAGCGTACTCGAAGGTGGGAGGGATGACCTCGACGTAGGCCCACCGCCGCGCCAGCTCGCGCAGCGCCGCTTCGGCCTGGCGTTTGGCCACAGCGGCACCGCCGAAGATGTCGGCGACGCCGCGGGGAAGAGCGGGAGGGAGGGAGGACATGGGCTTAGCGTTGAACGTTGAACGTTCAACGTTGGGTGAGTAGTGGCCGGTGGCGGGGTTTGGGAGGGGCCGGGAAACAAAAAAGACTAGCGAGGACGCTAGTCTTTTCGGGTGAGCGCAGCCAGAGCGCCCTTGCGCGGCCGCTCTCACCCGATCAGGTGTGGTGATGGGTGCTGCAGGTGGGACGCACAGCGGCGCAGGAGTGGGAAAGGGCGACGACCATACGGTTTGTACTGCCGCGCACTATAACAGGGGCAAGGGCTTCTGTCAAAGCAGGTGTTATCATGGATGCGTGGACCTGTATGATACCATGCGAGGGCTGCCGCCCGTGGGCGCGTGGGGCGCCTATCTTCTCCAGTTCAGGTTGGAGGAGCCGCTTGAGCTTGACGCCGGGCGTCTGGGGCGCGTTCTGCTGCCGGCAGGGTGGCTGGCGTACGTGGGCTCGGCGATGGGACCGGGGGGGCTGCGGCGCCGCCTGGAGCGCCATCTGCGGCGCGACAAGCGTCTGCACTGGCACATCGACTACCTGACGACGGTGTGTACGCCCGTCGCCTGGGAGAGCGAGGTGGGCGAGGAGCGGCGGGAATGCGCCTGGGTGCGGCGGCTGTTGGCGCTGCCAGGGACCACCGTGCCTGCGCCGGGCTTCGGCAGCAGCGACTGCCGGGAGGGCTGCCCGGCGCACCTGGTGGCGTTGCCCCGATCGAATGTCGTTGGCCTGCCTTCGCGCCTGTGCTAAACTGAACGGCGTTGGAATGCACGTGCATGCGCTTCGTATCCTGGGAACTACTGATCGCCAGTCCAGTCCATTTGCCCTATGTCGATGATCACGCGTGAGTTGCTTGAAGCCCGCGAATTGGAGATGTTGGCGCCGTGGGGAATGAAGAGCGCGGCGACGCGGGGCCGCGTGCATGAGGAGGATGAGTCCGGGTACCGGTCGGTCTACCAGAAGGATCGAGACCGCATCCTGCACACCACGGCCTTCCGGCGTTTGGCCTACAAGACCCAGGTGTTCGTCTACCACGAGGGGGATCACTACCGCAACCGGCTGACCCATACGATGGAGGTGGCGCAGTTGGGCCGGACGCTGGCGCGGGCGCTCGGCGCCAACGAGGATCTGACCGAGGCCATCTGCCTGGCCCATGACATCGGCCACCCGCCGTTTGGACACACCGGCGAGCACGTGCTGGACCAGCTCATGGTTGGCCACGGCGGCTTCGATCACCAGCGGCAGACGATGCGGATCATCGAGCGCCTGGAGGAACGCTTTCCCGATTTCCCAGGGCTGAACCTGAGCTACGAGGTGCGGGAGGGCCTGGTCAAGCATGATACGGACTATGACACGACCAATGCCCAGGGCTATGAGCCTGATCTGGCAGGTACGCTGGAGTGCCAGCTTGCGAACGTGGCCGACGAGCTGGCCTGGAATACGAGCGACCTGGACGATGGGCTCTATGCCGGCATCCTGGACGTGGGCGACCTGGCGGGTCAACCGCTGTGGCAGCGCGTGATGGACTCGCTGGAGCAACCGTACCAGCCGGCGCGACTTGACGCCCTGCTGCGCGCCCGCATCATCCGGCGACTGGTCGGGATCGAGGTGACGGATGCGATCGAGCACACGTCGGTCCAGCTCCAAGCTGCCGGCATCGGCTCGGTGGATGAGCTTCGCCAGGTGGGCGAGAACCTTGCAGGCTTCAGCCCGGAACTGGCACTGGCCAACGCCGTGCAGAAGCGGTACCTTTACCAGACGTTCTACCGCGGCTACCGCGTGGTGCGGATGGCGAGCAAGGCTGAGATGATCCTGACCCGCTTGTTCGATGCCTATGTGAGAGAGCCCCGCCAGCTTCCGCCGCCGACGCTGGCGAAGGTGGAGCAATCAGGAGAGGGGCTGCACCGCGTGTTGTGTGACTACCTGGCTGGGATGACGGACCGCTATGCGATCCAGGAGTACCAGCGGCTGTTTGACCCGGAAGAGCGGGTATAAGGGGGCCGGCGGGGCTTTGTGGGCTTGCCGGCACACAGCGAGGGGCGAGATGCTTCGTTGGGGTTGGGCGATGGTGGGGGCTGGGCGAAGGACCCACTCAGCATGACATAAGGAGGAGCGAGATGCTTCGCTGGGGTTGGCGGATGGCGATGGCTGGCCGAAGGACCCACTCAGCATGACAGATGGAGAGGGGTCAGCGGGTGCGTCCAGTCATTTCGACCTCGAGCTGGCTGATGGGGGTGCCTTCGCTGTCGGTGCGACCGAAAGCCACCCTGCGGATGCGGCCCTCGACGATCAACTGGTTGGTCTGGAGCTGGATGGCGGCGCCATTGGCGAGAAGAACTGGGGTGGCGCTGCCGGCGGCCTGGGTGCGCAACTCGGCGTCGTTGTAGACCTCGGGCGGAAGCAGGACGGCTGTGACCGTGCGGATGTCGCTCTTGTCGAAGAGCCAGACTTCCATGGTATAGGTGGCATCGGGGTTGTCCTGGCCACCATAGCCGGCTCCCATCCCATATTCGCCCAGGTATTCGTTGTGTTGGGCGATCTCGCGCACCTCGTTGTAGTTGGGGTCGCCGGTGAAGCGGAAGACCTCGGCGGCGCTGAGGCCGCGGGCGCCGCCCGCCGAGCTGGGGGCCAGGAAGGGTGCAGGTGCTGGGGGGGCGGGGCGGGCCGGAGGTGGGGGCGGGGCCGTCCCGCGGTCGGGGGCAGGCGCTGGCTGTGAAGGACGTGATGTGGGCGCGCCGGGTGAGGTTCCGGGCTTGGATACGGAAGGAGCGGGACCGGCGTCGCGCACGGCGGCGGATGGGGGAGGCGCGGCCGTGTAGCGGTCAGGCGCCTGGGCACTGGGTGAGCGAGGGGCAGACGCGGGGGGCTGCGCTTGCCGTTTGGCCGGAGGGGGGGCCTGTGCCGGGCCCGGCTGCGAGCGGCCAAGGCGACCCTGAAGCAGTGGGACGCGCAGCGAACGGGCGATGACGATCAGCAGCGCCAGGATGATGAGGGCGGCAAAAAGATAGAGGAACAGGTTCAGGTTGCTGGCGCGGCGTGTGTACTGGCCGCTGTTGGGGGAGGGCGTCACGGTGCCGGTGGGAGGAGGCAGCGTGGCTTTATTTGTCCGGATCAGGTTCGTATCCTCGGCGACGGCGCGCAGCCGCTCGGCTGTGGCGGTATCACCCGCCGCCGTGAACTTGTCCGCCAGCCTGTTGTACATCTCCGTGGACTGCTGCGGCGACCAGTACTCCAGGCGTTGGATCGCCGCCGGCAGGTCACCGCTGCCGGCATAGGAGTCGGCAACCAGGCGCAAGTAGTCTTCCTGGGCATCCCCGCGCAGGTCACTGGGCAGCGTCTGCGTCCAGCGCACGGGGAACAGGATCCAGCCAAACAATACCAGGCCGATCAAGGCGCCGACCCCGAACACCAGGAGATAGCGGAGAAGCGGGCTGCCGCCCTTGGTGAAGCCCCCCATGCCCGAGGAGGAGTCGTTGGAAGAGGCGTTGGGCGCGGGTTCAGAGTTTCTGCCGTAGGTCATGGTTCCGGGGGAGAAGAAGCAGGACGGGCGCGCGGGTGGGCGGCTTGCACGACGCCGCGCAGGTGGCTCAACGTGACCTGGGTGTAGATGGTTGTGGTTTGGGCGTTTTCGTGACCGAGAAGTTCCTGCACGACTCGGAGATCGGCGCCCCCCTCGAGCAGGTGAGTGGCGAAGGAGTGACGAAGGGTGTGGGGCGTGACGCTCGACGGAAGGCCAGCCTGGCGGACGTATTTGTCAAGTATATTACTAACGGTCTTTGCGGACGTAATCGCACTGCCGGCGTGGTTGAGGAAGAGCGCTTCCGGCGGCCGCGTGGCGGCCCGCGGGTTGACGGCCAAGAGCTGCGGCCGCCCGTCCGCCAGGTAGCGCCGCAGCGCCAGCTCGGCTGGGCGACCGATCAGGGCAATGCGTTCCTTCCGCCCTTTGCCGAAGACCCTCACCTCACGTTGGTCGAGGTCGAGATGGCGCACCTTGAGGGCCAGCAGCTCCCCGCGCCGCAAGCCGCCGCTGTACAGGGTTTCCAGGATCGCCTGGTCGCGCATGCCGAGGGGCGTGGAAACATCGGGCTCCGCAAGCAGGTCGAAGACCTGTTCGACGGTCAGATAGTCAGGAAGGAGGCGCGGCAGCTTGGGCGTGTGGATGCTGAGGGTGGGATTGGCGCCCACGACGCCTTCGCGGACCAGGAAGCGGAAGCATGACCGCAGCTCGTAGAGCCGGCGGGCGACGGAGGCCGCCTCGTAGCCCTGGCGATGGAGATTCGCCAGCCAGGATCGGACCAAAGCCGTCTCCACCTCGGGCCAGGCCGTGATCCCCCGGTCGTGGGCGTAGCCAATGAAGCCGGCGATCTCGCTCCCGTAATTGCGCAAGGTGAAGGGGGAAGCGCCGCGCTCGACCTCAAGGTAGGTGAGAAAACGCCGCAGGTCCGCTTCCACCCCTCGCAGACCTCAGGCCGGGACCGCCTGGGGGGCGAGCCGCTGCTCGGCATCCTCAAGTGAGGTGCTGTAGCCGCACTCAGGATCGGCGCAGCGCGCCCGTTTGCCCACCTTGGTCAGGATGCTGCGTTGGCAGCGTGGGCAGATGATGTCCAGGGGTTCGTTCCAGGCGACGAAATCGCAGTTGGGCCAGTTGTCGCAGCCGTAGAAAGTGCGTCCCTTGCGGCTGCGCTTCTGTACGATGTTGCCGCCATCCTTGGGACAACGAACGCCGGTCGTGTTGACGACAGGACGGGTGTATTTGCAGGTGGGGTAGTCTGAGCAGCCGATGAAGGGACCAAAGCGGCCCTCGCGCATCACCAGGGGCTGGCCACACGTGGGGCATGACTCCTCCAGCATGACCGGCTCAACGGACTGGCGCTGCATGCTGGCGCCCGCATCCTCTACCAGCTTGGCGAAAGGCCCGTAGAAGTCGCGCAGGAACTTGACCCAATCTTCCTCGCCGCTGGCGATTTGGTCCAGGGACTCCTCCATGCGCGCCGTGAAACCGACCTCAAACAACTCGTCGAAATGCTCGACGAGCATGTCGTTGACCACGAAGCCGAGCTGGGTGGGGAAGAGGCGCTTAGCCTCCCTTTCGACATAACCGCGCTCGAGGATGGTGGAGATGATGGCGGCATAGGTCGAGGGCCGGCCGATGCCATCCTCTTCCAAGGCCTTGACCAGGGTGGCCTCGGTGTAGCGCGGCGGCGGTTCCGTGAAATGCTGTTCCGGCAGGAGCCGCAGCAAGTCGAGTAACTCGCCCACCGTGAGTGGAGGAATGGCGATGCCGAGGTCATCCTCCGAGGTGTCATCCTCAGACCGGGACTCCTCGTAGACGGCGAGGAAGCCCGAGAACCGCACCGAGGAGCCGGTGGCCCGGAACAGATAGGGTTTCGGCCCGGCGGCGGGTCCCGCCTCCACCTCGACCGTGAGTGTGTCGTAGACGGCGTTGGCCATCTGGCTGGCGACGAAACGCTGCCAGATTAGTTTGTAGAGCCGGAACTGGTCGTTGTCCAGGAAGCTGCGCACCGCCTCTGGGGTGCGCATGGCGGAGGTGGGGCGGATGGCCTCATGCGCCTCCTGCGCCGAACGGGTGCGGGTGCGGTACACGGGGGCGCTTTCGGGCAGGTACGCCTCGCCAAAGGCCTCAAGAATATAAGCGCGGGCTTCGGCCTGTGCTTCGGTCGAGATGTTGGTGCTGTCCGTGCGCATGTAGGTGATGAGGCCGGTGGCCCCTTCGGCGCCCAGACTGATGCCCTCGTAGAGGTCCTGGGCAATGCGCATGGTACGGTTGGCGTTGAAGCCAAGGGAACGGGATGCCTCCTGCTGGAGGGTGCTGGTCGTGAAGGGGGCGGCGGGACGGCGCTTGCGTTCCCCACGCTGGACCTTAGTGACCGTCCAGGTGGCTTGTTCCAGATCGGCGACTACCGCCTGGGCCTCGGCGCCGGAGACCAACTTGAACTCTTCGCCGCGAATGCGCACCAGGCGGGCGCGGAAGCCGCGGCGTTCAGGCTCCTGCTTGGCGAGCTCGGCGAGGATGGACCAATACTCTTCGGGGATGAAGGCCTGAATCTCGCGTTCGCGTTCGACGATGAGGCGAAGGGCCACGGTTTGGACCCGACCGGCCGACAGACCGCGGCGCACGTTGCGCCAAAGCAAGGGGCTGACCTGGTAGCCTACCAGGCGATCCAGGATGCGCCGCGTCTGCTGTGCGTTGACCAGGTCCATGTCGATGGCACGGGCGTGGGCAAAGGCGTCGGCGACGGCGTTCTTCGTGATCTCGTGAAAGACGACGCGATGGGTGTGCTCGGGGTTGGCGCCAACGGTCTCAAAGACATGCCAGGCGATGGCCTCGCCCTCACGGTCAGGGTCGGTGGCCAGGTAGATCTCGGCGGCGCGCTGGGCGGCATCGGTCAGATCTTTGACGACCTTCTTCTTGTCGTTGGGGATGGTGTAAACGGGCCGGAAGCCCTCGTCGACGTCCACAGACAGCTTCGATTTGTAGAGATCGCGGACGTGGCCAACCGAGGCCTTGACCGTGTAGCCCTTGCCCAGGTAGTTGCTGACCGTGCGGGCCTTGGCCGGCGACTCCACGATGACAAGCTTGCCGCTGCGGGGACCGGTGTAAGCGGGCGCCTTGGCCGCCGACGAGCTACGGCCATTCTTGGACTTGGCAGCCGTTTTGCCCGATTTGGCGTTCTTGGCGGCCTCTGTCTTGCTGGTTCTGGTGTTCTTGGCGGCTGCCGCTGCCGGTTTGGCGGGTTTGGGCTGGGCGACCGGTTTGGCGAGCCCCTCGTGGGCAGGGGTCGCGCCCATGCGAAACAAGGCGCTACCGCAAACGGCGCAGAGGCCGCGCGTCCCAGGGACGCCGGCAGCGGTGAAGACGGGGGTGGGATCGACCAGCTTGCGCTTGGTCTTGCACTTGACGCAGTAAGCTTCCATGAAGATTGGGTGGGTGGTAGCGATGGATGAGGCGCAAGCGGATGGGCGGCGGCGTCAGTCGATGCGGTAGGTCGCGGAGGCTTCACGCGCCACCACATACTGCATCCCGCCGACCTGGCGCACGAGTCCTTTCAGCTCCATGAGGGCCAGCGTGCTGGTGACCACATTGATAGGAAGGCCGGCCGCCCGGCGTAGCTCATCGACATGCTGAGGTTCGGAAGAGAGAAGATCGTACAGCCGGGTTTCAACCGGATCGGTGGGCAATACCTGGCGGGCAGCACTCTGCTGCGCTGCCTTGCTCAGGTTCAGCGCCTCCAGCAGGTCTTCAGCGCTGAGGATGGGCGTGGCGCCTTCGCGGATGAGGCGGTTGGGTCCCTCGCTGGACGGGGAGAGAATGCTGCCGGGGACGGCGAAGACCTCGCGTCCCTGCTCCAGCGCCTGCTTGGCGGTAATGACGGCGCCCGAGGTCCAATCGCCTTCAACCACGACGACGGCCAGGCTGAGACCGCTGATAATGCGGTTGCGAGCGGGGAAATTGCGGGCTTCGGGCTGCGCACCCAGCGGCTGCTCGGTCAAGAGAGCGCCGTGGTCGACCACGCGACTGGCAAGCTGACGGTGTTCGGGCGGGTAAATGCGGTCGAGACCATTGCCGAGCACGGCGAGGGTGCGACCCCCGGCGCTGATGGCCGCTTCATGGGCGACTGCATCGATACCGCGCGCAAGACCGCTGACTACGGTGACGCCGGCCCTGGCAAGATCGCTTGCCAGGCGCAGGGCGCACTCGCGGCCATAGGCGGTGGCGCGGCGGGTGCCCACGACCGCGACAGACCAATCGTCGACGGTGGCCAGACTGCCTGTCATGAACAGGACCGGCGGTGGTGCATCGATGCGCTTCAGCAGGGAGGGGTAGCGCGGATCGTCCCAGGTCAGGACCTCGATGCCGGCGCGCTGGACACGGTGCAGCTCCGCTTCGAGGTCAAGCTGCTGGCGAAGTTCCACCAGGCTGGCCGCTGAGCGACGATCGAGGCCTGCTTCCGCCATTTGGGCGGGTGTGGCCAGCCACGCCGACTCGATGCTGCCGCACACGTCGAGCAGGGCGCGCAGCTTCTTGGCGCCAATGCCTGGCACCTTATTGAAACCGATCCAGTAGCGCAACATGACCTTTCAGTTGGACGGGAGCAAAGACCCGCCCGCCGAACCTTCGGCGGGCGGCGTAGGAAGGATGCCAGCATAGCGAGTCGGCGCGCGTTTGTCAAGGAGTGGAGCGGTTTGCGGCTGAGGGGTTTCACACAGGGTGAAGGTGTTGACACACCCGCGGCCCTGTTGTAGCCTTGCCATCATGATGTCGCGGCGCCATTTCCAATACCTTCTGCGGGTGTTGATGGTCATTCTCCTGGCAGGGTGTGCCGAGGCGCCCAAACCCAGCGAACCGCTCAAGGCGACTGCTACCGCCGCCGTGCGCCAGGCCTCCGTCGTGGAGGTGTTTTCCTGGTGGACGCAGGGAGGTGAGTCGGTGGGCCTGGATGCGCTGCTGGAGGTGCTGGCGCAGCGGCATCCAGAGCTCAAGTTCATCAACACAGCGCACACCGGCGGCAGCGACGCTGAGGCGCGGGCGGCGCTGATGAAACGCCTGGGCGAGGGAGCGCCTCCCGATAGCTGGCAGGCGCCGGTCGGTCAGGCTTCGCTGGCCGCATACGGCAGCGCCGGTTTCCTCGAGCCTCTCAACTTCATCTTCGAGCAGCAAGGTTGGGAGAATGTCCTGCCGTCGTCGCTGCTGCCCCTGCTCCAGAAGGACGGCAACTACTATGAAGTGCCGCTTGCCGTCCATCGCGGCAACGTGCTCTGGTACAACACGAAGCTGCTGGCAGCGAATCAGATCGCCGTTCCGCAGACTTTCGACGAGTTGATTGCATCCCTGGACGCCCTGAAAGCCGCCGGCGTGGAAACGCCCCTGGTCTTGGGCGAGCAATGGACGGTCATGCACCTGTTGGAGACAGTCCTGCTGTCGACGCTGGGCCCGGACGCTTACCAGGGGCTGTGGGTGGGCGACACATCCTGGGAAGACCCAGGGGTGACCCAGGCGCTGGCGAACTTCGGCAAGCTGATGACCTACACCAACCCCGATCGCGAGAGCATGACGTGGGAGGAGGCGGGGACGCGTCTGGCCGAGGGTAAGGCTGCCTTCTATGTGATGAACGACTGGGTGGAGCCTTTCCTGAAGGCCAAGGGCCTGAAACCACAAGAGGATTTCGGCTGGACGCCCTTCCCCGGCACCAAGGGCGTCTTTCAGTTCCTGGCCGATGGCTTTGTCCTGGCCACGGGGGCCGAGCACCGTGCGGAGGGCGTCACCTGGTTGGAAGCCGTGGGCTCGCAGGAGGGACAGCTCGCTTTCAACCTGGCTGGAGGCGCGATGCCGGCGCGGACAGACGTGGACAGGCAGTCATTTGATGCCTACTGGCAGCAAGCGATGGCGGATTGGGCGACGGGCAGGGTCGTGGGCAGTCTCACCCACGGGGTGGTCGCCCGCGAAGAGTGGATTGCCGAGATCGATGCCGCGATCTCGCAGTATCTTGCCGGCGGCGACCCTGCTAGCTTCCAGCAAGGACTGGCGGCGGCCTGCGAAGAAGCCGGCCCCTGCTAAATAGCCCAGAACCGTCCGGAATGAACAAGAAACCGGGTGCAACGCCGGCTTTTTGTGCCGTGTTGCACCCGGTCCTCTGAAGTTCTTGGACAGCGACTGCGGTTGGGGGATGCCGGAGGTTAGTTCTTCACAGTCAACTTAGTGAAGTACTCGTCGTAGTTGCTGTCAGTGCGAACGACGCGCAGGCGGAGTGCATGCTCGCCATTGGGGAAGCTGGTCGTGTCGAGGCTGTAGGTGAAATCACCGGGCTTGTCGCCGACGGCGAGCGAGATCGCCTGGTACGCATCACCGCCGGGCAGGAGATCGAGCTGCCACTTGAGGAAGTTGGGATCCTGGGCAAAACCCTTTGCCTCAGCAGCGCCGCTTACGACGGCGCCCTCCTTTGGGCTGTTGATGCCATTTGGATTGGCGACGGCAGTGGGCAAAATGACCTTGTCGATGACGTGGATGACACCGTTGCTGGCAGCAATATCGGTGCTGACGATGTTGGCATCGTTGATCGTCACTTTGCCGTCCGCCACCTTGAAGGTCACGTTTCCACCCTGGAGCGTCTTGGCGGTGAGCCCGTCCTTCACATCGGCCGCCATGACCTTACCGGGGACGACGTGGTAGAGGAGAATGTTGGAGAGAGCCTTGGGGTCCTTGAGCAAGGCGGTGAGGGTGGCCGCAGGAATAGCGGCGAAGGCCTTCTGATCGGGCGCAAACACGGTGTATGGCCCTGGGCCCTTGAGCGCATCCACCAGACCGGCGGCCTGGACGGCAGCGACCAAGGTGCCGAATTGACCGGAGGAGACGGCAGTGTTGACAATGTCGGACGCGGCACTGGCGGTCTTGGCGGCGGGTGCTGCAGTAGGCGGCAAGATCACCTTGTCGATGACGTGGATGACACCGTTGCTGGCAGCAATATCGGTGCTGACGATGTTGGCATCGTTGATCGTCACTTTGCCGTCCGCCACCTTGAAGGTCACGTTTCCACCCTGGAGCGTCTTGGCACTGAGCCCGTCCTTCACATCGGCCGCCATGACCTTACCGGGGACGACGTGGTAGAGGAGAATGTTGGAGAGAGCCTTGGGGTCCTTGAGCAAGGCGGTGAGGGTGGCCGCAGGAATAGCGGCGAAGGCCTTCTGATCGGGCGCAAACACGGTGTATGGCCCTGGGCCCTTGAGCGCATCCGCCAGACCGGCGGCTTGCACGGCGGCAACCAGTGTGCCGAATTCGCCGGAGGCAATGGCAGTGTCGATGATGTCGGGTGCGGCGCTAGGTGGATTGGCAGCGAGTGCTGCAGTGCTCGCTGCAGCATGCGTGGCCGCCGCTGCGTTGGCTATCGTCAGTTTGGTGAGATACTCATCATAGTTACTGTCGCTGCGGACGACGCGCAGGCGTAGAGCGTGCTCGCCATCGGGGAACCTGGTGGTGTCGAGGTCGTAGGCGAACTCACCTGGCTTGGCGCCGAGGGCGACGAAGATGGCCTGGTCGGCGTTCCCGCCCGGCAGAACATCTAGCTGCCATTTGAGGAAATTGGGATCATCGGCGAACCCCAGGACATTAACTACTCCACTGGCGGTGGCGCCATCCTTGGGAGCCGTAATGCCGTTCGCTGGCGAGGCTCCAGTAGAGACAAAGGGAAGAACCATGGATAGGGCCATGGCAACGACGAGCGCAGCGTAGAGCAATCGTTTCGAGCTTGACATGTGAATGGGTCTCCTTGGTGTGAGTCGTAACAACGAGCGAAAGGAAGTTACTGAGATTGTCGAACTTAAATAAAGCAATTGAAAAGGTTTTGTTAAGTAGCGAGCTTTCCATTCTCAGCAAATTCTTAGGTGGCGAGATGCGGCGCCCGGCGAGGGAGGGACACGAGCCGGTTTCCATTGATCCCAAGGAAGCAGGTACAATAGGCGTGGTCGCCAAAAACAGCGATCTGTTCCCGTATTTCAATCATAGGCACCCAAAGGCCACAAGGTTCACGACTATGAAACCGCTCTCCAACCTGATCGGCAGCATCCCAGCGTCGGCGACCATCGCCATTAACGACAAAGCCAAAGCCCTCAAGGCCGCCGGGCGCGATATCGTGGCCCTGGCCGGCGGCGATCCCGACTTCGACACCCCGGTCCACATCCAGGAAGCGGCTTTTGCCGCGATCAGGGCCGGCGATACGCACTATCCTCCCTCTCGCGGCACACCTGCGCTCCTCAAGGCCATTGCGGCCAAACAGGAGGCTGAGTACGGGGTCAAGCTGAACCCGGCCACCGAGGTGTTGGTAGGGCCAGGCGGCAAGTTCCTGATCTATGCGGTGTTGGCCGCTATCTGCAACCCTGGGGATGAGGTCCTCATCTTTGAACCCTACTGGGTCTCCTACGTGCCGCTTTCCATCCTGGTGGGCGCCAAACCTGTGACCATCCCGCTGCGGTCGTCCGATGGCTTCACGATCACGGCCGAGGACATCGAGTCGCACGTTACGCCTCGCACCAAGGCCATCCTGGTCAACTCGCCCAATAACCCGACCGGACGGGTGTTGACGCCGGCCGAGGCTGAGGTCATCCGCCAGGCTGCGATCGCCCACGACCTGTATGTGCTATCGGATGAGATGTACGAGAAGCTGATCTTTGACGGCCACCACATCAACCTGGCGTCGCTGCCGGGAATGGCCGAGCGAACCGTGACGTTGAACGGTCATTCCAAGGCCTATGCCATGACCGGTTGGCGCCTGGGCTGGGCGGCGGGACCGGCTTCTATTTTGAAGCTGGCAGCCAACCTGCAGAGCCAGTCTGTCACGTCGGCGGCTTCCTTCACCATGGTGGGTGGAGCGGCGGCGCTGAACGGGCCGCAGGACGTGGTGGATCAGATGCGGCTGGCCTACAAGGAACGCCGTGACTACATGGCGCGCGAGCTGAATGCGATTCCCGGCGTCGAATGCGATTCGCCCCAGGGCGCCTTCTACCTGTTCGTGCGCTTCCCCGGCCTGGGGACCGATTCGATGGCAATTGCCGATCGCCTGCTGGAACAGGCGGACATTGCCTGCACGCCGGGCGTCGAATTCGGCAGCGCCGGCGAGGGCCATGTCCGTTTCTCGATTGCCACCGCCATGGCCGACCTGGAACGGGCCGTGGAACGCATCCGCAAATTGATGGCGCAGGTCTGACATTTGCTCACCGGGCGGCGCCGCAGCCCGCGGCGCCGCCTGTCACCTGATCATGCCCACGACGATCCTCCTGATCCGGCACGGCGAAAACGACTGGGTGCGCTCCAGGAAGCTCGCCGGGCGTATCCCTGCCGTCCACCTCAACGAGACCGGGCGTTCGCAGGCGCGCCGGGTGGCCGGGCGCCTCGCCGCCTGGCCCATCGCCGCCGTTTATAGTTCGCCGCTGGAGCGGTGCCACGAGACTGCCGAGATCGTGGCGGCGCCGCACCGGCTGCCGCTGCAGTTCGAGGAGGCGCTGCTGGAGAGCGACTACGGTGACTGGCAGGGCCAGGCGATCGAGGATCTGACCAAGCAGGACCTGTGGAAGGTCGTGCAGTCGGTCCCAAGCTTTGCCCACTTCCCGGGGGGCGAGAGCCTGCGAGCCATGCAGTATCGCGCCGTGGAGGCCGTGCACCGGATCGCCGCCTTGCATCCCGATCAGAACGTCATCATTTGTTCGCACGCCGATCCCATCCGGGCGGTGCTGGTACACTGTTTCGGCGCCCACCTCGACCTCTACCAGCGCATTGAGGTGGCGCCGGGTTCTGTGAGCATCGTGCGCTTTGGCGCTCACGGACCGCGAGTGGTGTGCGTCAACGACACCGGCGACCTTTGTCCGCCATCGCCGCCGGAGAAGCCGGCGGAAGAAAACAAGAGCCCTGAGAGCCATGTCTGAATTCACCTACGACTTCGACCCAGCCGATCACCTGACCATTGGCACGATTGGCGAGCCGGGCCGCCGCACCTTCTACTTTCAGGCCGGGCGGGGCATTGAGTATGTTTCTATGATCTGTGAGAAGGAGCAGATGCGGTCGCTCGGCGAAGGTCTCCTCTCGCTGCTGGACCAGATCGGCGACGCGTTCGAGCGGCCGGTGCCCGATCTCGATGCCGGCTATGACTTTGATCTCGTCGAACCGATGGTGCCTGTCTGGCGGATAGCGCAGTTGGGCGTCGGTTATGAGGAGGATGACGACCGTATCGTGCTCGTCCTGCAGGAGCTGGCGGACGAAGGTGACCTGGCAGAGACGGCGCGGTTCACCGTGTCGCGGGCGCTGGCCTTTGCGTTTGCCCACCACATTCTGGATGTCGTGGCCGGTGGCCGTCCGATCTGCCCGTTCTGCGGCCAGCCCATCGATCCGGGCGGCCATTTCTGCCCCAAGTCCAACGGACACGGCAAGCACTACGTGCAATGACAGGGACGGCCGGTGAGCCCGAGGCGACGCGGGCGATCGATTTTGCCACGGCGCTTCGTCTGCTGGCCGAAGGTGAGGTAGAGGAGGTCGGGATCATACCGTGGAGCTCCAACTACGCGCTGCTGGCGCGGCTTCACTGCGATGACGAGTCTGTTTACGCCGTCTACAAACCGCGGCGCGGAGAAAGGCCGCTGTGGGACTTCCCCGCCGGCACGCTTTACCTGCGCGAGTACGCGGCCTTCCTGGTGTCGGAGTCTCTCGGCTGGCGGCTGGTCCCGCCCACGGTCCTGCGCAAGGGGCCGCATGGGCCGGGGACGCTGCAGGTCTACATCGATGCAGACCCGGAACAGCACTACTTCAATGTGCAGCCCAGGCACGGGGACGATTTCCGGCGGGTGGCGCTGTTCGATATCGTGATCAACAATGCCGACCGCAAGGCCGGACACTGCCTGCTGGACGGACAGGACCACATCTGGTCCATTGACCACGGCATTTGCTTTCACGTCGAGGCCAAGCTCCGCACGGTGATCTGGGACTTCGCCGGGGAGCCCATTCCGCCGACCCTGCTGGCCGACCTGGAGCGCCTCAGCGCCCAACTGGCGCCGTCAGAGGCCCTGGGCGAGAACCTGCGCCAGCTTCTCAGCCGCGGCGAAGTGTCGGCCCTACGGCGAAGGCTGGAGGAACTGATCGAAAGCGCCGAGTTCCCTTATCCTGATCCCAACCGGCGCAACCATCCCTGGCCACCGATCTAGGCCCCGCCAGGCCGGGTGGACTCTTGTTCAAGGCAGGTTGTGGTGACCACGCTCAATCCTGATATCCCCGCACCAGAGCTGGCAGCGGCCCTCAACGAAGCTGCCAAGGCGATGAAGGCGTTTGGACAGCGCATTCTCACGCCGGAGGTGCTGCTCTATACCTTCACGGGCAGCGAGGTCTACAACGCCAACCGGGTGCTGCAGCTTCTCAGCCGGGAGCGCGGTTTCGATCTCAAGCAGTTCACCCAGACGGTGGAGCAGATGGCGCGCTTGCGTCAGGGCCGGGATGGCAAGCTCGGCTTCATCACTGACAGCGGCGAAGTGCCGCTGTCGGATGAGATGATCATCGTTCTGGACGAGGGCAGGGGCATCGCGCAAGCCCTGGACGAGGTGCAGGTGGGTACCCACCATGCCCTGGGCGCCATGGCGGAACGGGGTGTGAGCACCAGCGCCCTTCTGCAGCGCTACGGCGTCACACCGGCGGCCATGACCGACCAGCTCATGCAGGCGGCGGCGGTGAAGCGGCAGACGGCCAGCGACCTGGTGGCGCAGGCCAAGGCGGGGGAGTTGAAGCCCGTGTACTACCGCCAGGACCTGCTGCGTGACCTGAGCACCCTGTTGGCGCTGGCGGGCCACCGGCACGTCCTGTTGATCGGGCCCCCAGGCGTGGGCAAGCGCTCGCTGGTGGAATCACTGGGCCTGCTGATCGCGGAGGGCAAAGGCCCCTCGGGCCTGAAATCGGTGGTGACCGTCACCGAGACAGCGCTCCTGGTGGACGCCGCCCAGGCGCTTGAAGCGGGCGCCCGCCAGGCGCAGGGAGGCATCCTGTTCATCCCCGGCATCCAGCGTTTCCTGGGAGGGATGCTGGACGCGGTCTTTCCCAAAGCGGAGAAGGGGCTGCTGAAGGCCTTTCTGGCGACGGACCCGGTTGTCATCGGTACGCTGCGGCAGGAAGACTTCGACAAGTTCGTGGCCAAGACGCCGGCCATCACGGAGAACAGCCAGCGGCTCGAGGTGCCTGAACCGAGCGTGAAGGAAACGGCGGCCATTCTGGCGGTGCACCAGCCGCACATCGAGGCCGAGTACGGTCTGCACCTGAGCGCGAGCTGCCTGGAAACGACGGCGACTTATGCAAAGCGTTACCTGACGGAGACACCGCTGCCGGCTTCGGCGCTCCAGCTTCTGCACCGGAGCTGCGCGCTGGTGCGGGCGGGCGCGCAGCAGCAGAACCCGTTCCGTCCCACTGCGGCCGGCGACGGCACGCAGCTCGATGACGAGGACATCGCCCTGGCCCTGAGCCTGATGACGGGCATTCCGATCTCGCGCCTGGGGACCGACGAGAGGGCGAAGTACGCCGGCATGGTGGAGGCGCTGCGCCAACGCATCATAGGGCAGGACGACGCCGTGCTGGCGGTGTCCAGGGCGGTCAAGACCGCACGCGTGGGCCTGAAGGATCCGAAACGTCCCATCGGCTCGTTCCTGTTCCTGGGGCCGACTGGCGTTGGCAAGACCGAGTTATCCAAGGCTCTGGCCGAGTTCATGTTCGGAGACGAAACGGCGCTGCTGGAACTGGACATGAGCGAGTACCAGCAGGAGCACGCGGCGGCCCGCCTGATCGGCGCCCCGCCTGGGTACGTCGGCTACGAGGGCGGCGGCCAGCTCACCGACTACATCCGCCAAAAGCCCTACAGCATCGTGCTCTTCGACGAAGTCGAGAAGGCGCATCCCCGGGTGCTGGACCTGCTGCTGCAGATGATGGAGGAAGGACGGCTGACCGACGGCCAGGGGCGCACCTCGTACTTCAACGAGGCGGTGCTCATCCTCACCAGCAACCTGGGGTCGGAGTTCCTGACCGAGCCCCTGGTCGACGAACAGGACCGGAATCGGGTCATGGAGGCGGTGCGCGGGTTCTTCCGGCCGGAGTTCCTGAACCGTCTGGACGAGATCATCATCTTCCATGCGCTGTCGCCGGACGACCTGCGGCAGATTCTCGACCTCATGTTGAACAAGGAGGCCGAGCTGCTGGCCCCGCGCGGACTGAGGCTGGAAGTCGATGCGGGCGCCCGTACCTGGCTGCTGGCGCAGAACGACCATCCCGAATGGGGGGCGAGGCCCCTGCGGCGCATTCTGCAGAAGCATCTGCGGGAGCCGCTGGCCGACGCGATGCTCCAGGGCGATATGGCGCCGGGCACTTTAGTGCGCGTGACAGCGGGGGAGAAGGGTCTTGTGTTCGCGACAGGAGAGGGCAACTCCTGACCATACGTTTCGGCCCGACGTCAGTCCTGGATCAGGATGAGGTGGACCTGCCCGGCGCCGAACACGCCGCGAATGGGCTGCAGCTCCAGGTCAGTGGTGACGCTGGGACCGGTGATGATCAGCGCCCCTGCCACGGCCCCGGCGCGCCCATCCGCCAACCAGGTCTGGCGCCAGGCATCCAGGTTCGCATGGAGCTGGGAGGTGAGAACGAGGGCGATGAGGTTGACGGGCAGCAGGGCCGGAAGCCATGAGCGCTGTGGGTGCGGCACCAGGACCAGGGAGCCGGTAGCCGCGAGCGCGGCATCGACGCCGACCAGTCCCACGGCGAAGTCCAACCGGGGGTTGTCCGGTCCCGCCGGCGCCAGGGTGAACCCCGCATCAGAAGCGGCCTCCTGCAGCCCAGGCACTGGAAGCTCGGCAGGCGCCCAGGTGAGCACTTCGCTGTGGCCAAGCGAACGCAGACGCAGGAGCAGCGCCAGACGTGCGGCCGGCATGCTGGTGTGGTACTCGCAGGCGCCACCCAGGCTTTGCCAGGCTGCGAGGAAGGTTGCGGCAAAGGCGGCCGGATCGATGTCCGCTCCGGCGCGAGCAGGAGGAGAGGCAGGCGGCCCGGCGAGCGGGGCCGCGCGGGGCAGACGGGAAAGGATGGTTTCGCGTGACATGGCCGTCAGCGCATGCGTATCCGGCGCGCCAGGCGGAGCGCCTGGTGGAAGAGCTGCGGGTGCGAAAGGAGCTGCTGCCACACCCAGAATGCGCCCTTCTCCTTCAGGGCAGTCCTGGGAGCCTGGCGGACGCGCTGGTCGTGGAGCAGACCCGGCAGGTCAATGCCCACGGGACAGACCGGCGCGCAGGCGTTGCAGCCGCTGCTGAGGAAAGGCTGCAGGTTGGCCGCCCGGGCGCGGACGACGACCGGGTTGGTGACGGCGCCGATCGGACCGGTGCGGGCAGCGGCGCCGTAGCCAGCGCCTCCCACCTGCCGGAACACGGGGCAGATGTTGTGGCAGGCGCCGCAGTCGATGCAGCGCAGCGCCGGCGCAAACGGGCCGCCCAAGAGCCGGCTCCGCCCGTTGTCCACGAGGATGAGGTCGACTTGCTGCTTGTGCCCGCCAGCATCCGACCCTGTCACCTGGGTGACATAGGAGGGCAGAGGTCGTCCCCAGGCGCTTTGAGCATAAGCGCTGATGAGGAGATGAAGATCGGCGAGATTGGCCACCACCCGGTCAATGCCCAACAGGCAGATCACGTGGTCAGCCAGGCTGACAAGGCCGGCGTTATGGCCATCGTTGTCCAGACACACCAGCGAGCCGGTGGCGGCCACGGCGAAGTTGAGGCCAATGACGGCGGCCTTGGCATCGAGAAGCGCAGGCCGGAGCCTGAGGAAGGCGGAACGCGCCAGCAGCTCGGTGTCATACGTGACGGGAACCCGCCACTGGGCGTGCGCCGCGGCGCTGACGTCCTCGCGGCGCAGGTGGGCCGCCGGAAAGACAGGATGCGAGGGGCGGCTGCCGACCAACTGCACGTACAGGTCGCCCGGCGACAACGGCTGCATGTCGATCTGGTTGGCCGCGGCAGCCCGATCCACCGCGATCTCGTCGAGCAGCGGGGCATGATTGCGAAGTGCCGCCGTGCTGCCTGACGCCCGCAGGAGGTTGACGACAAAGCGGTCTGCCTCCTGGAAGTCGTCGGCCCAGTGGACGCTGACGCCGTTCGCCACAGCCTGCGACTCCATCTGGCGCAGGTAGGACCCCAGGTCGTCGAGCACGCGCTGGCGGGCGACGGCTGCCTGTGCGGTGTCTGGCGAAGCTTGAGCGACGCCGCGGGCACGGTAGAGATACAGACGCTGGAGGGCGTTGCGGGTGTAGCGATCGGCGAGCATGGCGAGGAAGCGGTAGGGGCGCCGTTCGCTAAGCGCTGGCAAGGGCCAGAAATTCGGCGACGTGGAGGATGCGCGGACCACCGGCTGCTGTCAGGAGGGGGTCGAGGTGCAGCAAGCAGCCAACGTCGGTCGTGAGGACAAGCCGGGCGCCACCCATGACCAGGTCAGTGACAGTAGGACCGGCCATCGCTGCGCTGACGTGGGGATGGCGCCAGGGCAGGTTGGCGCCCCAGCCGCAGCACTGCTGGCCGTGCGTGGCCAGGAACGTCGCACCGTTGACCTGTGCGAGGAGGCGCCGGGCGCTGGCAAGATCGCCGTCCATGCAGGGCTCGAACAGGGCAATGGGTCCTTCGTGACTGAGCTGAAGGCGTTCCACGCTGGCGTTTCCGGCCAGGAAGGCCAGCCATGTGCCGCTGCGTGCGGCCAGATCCCGCGCCGCCGCCCCTGCGGGCTGCCCGTCGAGAAGCGCGGGGATGTGCTGCTGCAACATGCGCAGGCAGGCCGGCGAGAGTGCGACGACGTGGTCGGCGGCGCTGAAGACGTCAAGCGTGCGGAGCGCGGCGACACGAGCGGCGTTCAACTGACCGGCGTCCCAGGCGGGAAGGCCGCAGCAGGTCTGTGTTTTGGGGACGACGAGGTCAAGACCCAGTAGGCCGGCGACCTGCCGGACCGCCGTCACCAGTCCGGGCCGGAAAGCCTGGGCCCAACAGGAGGGGAGCAGGGCGACGGTCATGGCACAGGACCGGCTGCCGCGGACAGGAGGTCCCGCATCCCGATGTTAGGCGCCATCTCCCGCCACCAGGCGAAGGAAGCGATGTTTACCCTTCTGCAGCACGATGCCCGCGGGACCCGGCGCCGGCTGCATCTTGTCATCGGTGACGACGGCGCCGTCGAGACGGACCCCCCCGCCCTGGATGTCCCGCTTCGCCTGGCTGCGGCTGGGCACCATGCCGCCCCGTTCGAGCAGATCGACCAGGGTATCGCCGGGTTTGACGACCAGGATGGGCATGTCGGCGGGAAGCTCTTTGCGCTGGATCGTGCGCACGAAGTGTTGTTCGGCCGCTTCAACGGCCCCGGCGTCATGGAAGAGGCCCGTGATCTCACGAGCCAGCGCCATCTTGAGGTCGCGCGGGTGAAGACGCCCCCCGTCGAGGTCGCCAAAGAGCTGCGCGATATGGTCCGGGTGCCAGGAAGTGACCAGGTCGGCATAGTTGCGCATGGCGTGATCGGGGATCGACATCACCTTGCCGTACATGTCCTCGGCGGGTTCGGCGATGCCGATGTAGTTGCCCGTGCTCTTGCTCATGCGAAGGTGGCCATCGGTGCCGACGAGGATCGGAAAGGTGAGCGCGATCTGCGGCGGCAAGCCGAACGCTTCCATGAGCCGGCGTCCGACCATCAGGTTGAAGAGCTGCTCCGAGCCGCCAAGCTGGACATCGGTCCGCAGCGCCACGGCGTCATAGCCCTGCATCAGGGCGTAGAAGAACTCGTGCAGCCAGATGGCGTCGCCGTCGGCGTAGCGCTTGGCGAATTTGTCACGGGCCAGGAACTGCTGCACGGTGAAATTGCTGGCCAGGCCGATGACGTCCTTGAAGGTGAGTTTGCTTAACCACTCGCCGTTGTACATGACCCTGGTGCGTTCGGCGTCGAGCACGCGGAAAGCCTGGTCGGTGTAGGTCTTGGCCTTGGCGGCCACCTGCTCTTCGTTCTGCTGCGGCCGGGCGGCGTCCTTATCGCTGGGGTCGCCGATCAGGGCGGTGAAGCTACCGATCAGGAACACCACCTCATGGCCAAGGTCCTGGAACTGCCGCAGCTTGCGCATCGAAACGGTGTGGCCCAGGTGCAGGTCAGGCGAGGTGGGGTCGTAGCCGCAGTAGACACGCAGAGGCCTGCCGCTGGCGATGCTTCGGGCCAGGCGGTCGCGGAGCTCGGCCTCCATGTTTTTGTACGTTTGGGCGTCGCCAAAGTCGACGCCGCGCATGAGAATGGCGAGTTGTTCTTCGACAGGGAGCATAGTGCAGGCAGGGAGTGCGGAAGGGAGTGCAGCGCCGGCGGCGCCAGCGGACGGGACGAGACGACGAGGTCAGGGGCGTGATTCGGCGAGCAGGCGCTCGGCCACGCGACGAGCGATCCGGGCGTCCATCTGCCCGATCATCTTGCCGCGGAGGACGCCGTTTGCGTCGACGAACCAGGTGGTCGGCATGTGGCGCAGCGCCAGCACGGGGTTGACCGTGCCATCATCTGACAGGGCGATGGGAAAGGTGATGCCGTGTTCCTGCGTCCAGGCTGCGACCTTGGCGGGCTTTTCCTCGACGTTGACGCCGACCACCACAAGGCCATCACCGGCCATTTCCTGGTAGACGCTCTGCAGCGCCGGCATCTCGTCCACGCAGGGCGGACAGTAGGTGCCCCAGAAGTTGACGAAGACGACCTTGCCGCGCAGGTCCGAGAGCTTGAAGGTCCCACCCTCTGGGGTGGGCAGGGTCAAGTCGGGAGCTTGCTGGGCGCCGTCAAGCGCGGGGAGCGGCACGGCGAACGAGGCGCATGCAGCCAGCAGCACCGCCAACACCAGCAAGGGCAGATGGCGCCAGGTCATCGGCAGGGTTGGCCTCAGCCCACCGTGGTCTGGCTCTGTTCGCGCATGTACAGAGGCAGGTAGTAGAAGGACCCGGCCGCCTTGCCGGTGGAACCCGAGCCGCGCCAGCCGCCAAAAGCCTGGTAGCCGGGCCAGGCGCCGGTGGTGGCGCCGGCGGCGCGGTTGACGTAGGAGACGCCGATCTCGACGTTGTCGAAGAACCAGCGGTGTTCGTCAGGGTTCTCGCTGAAGAAACCGGCGGTGAGGCCGTACAGATGATCGTTGGCCAGGTTCATGGCTTCGTCAAGGCTGTCGACGGCATGCACGGCGACGATGGGCAGGAACATCTCCACCTCCCACAGGCGGTGGCTGAGGGGGAGGTCGGTGATCACGGTGGGCGCCGCAAAGAAGCCGTCGGCGAGGGCGCCTTCGGTAAGGACCTGGCCGCCAAAGGCAATCTCGCCACCCTCGCGCGCCTCGGCCACATAGCCCTGGTAGTCCTCATAGGCCTTGCGGTTGACGACCGGTCCCATGAACACCTGGCGTTCCGTGGGGTCGCCCACGGCGATGGCGGAAGTACGGTCCAGGAAGTGGTGCATGAAGTCGTCGTAAGCGGGCCGCTCGACATAAATACGAGAGGCCGCCGAGCACTTCTGGCCCTGGAGACCGAAGGCGGAGCGCAAGCAGCCCAACGATGCCTTTTCCAGATCGGCATGGCGGCTGATGATGACGGGATTCTTGCCGCCCATCTCCGCCACGACGGGGCGGGGGTAGCGGCCCTGGGCGACCGTGCGCAGGAGGTGCATGCCGACATCATAGGAGCCGGTGAAGGTGTAGCCATCGACGTCCGGGCTGCTGATCAGGGCCTCGCCCAACGTGGAACCGGGGCCGGTCACGAAGTTGATGACCCCCTCGGGAACGCCGGCATCGCGGAAGCATTCCACGAGCTTCCAGGCCGTCCAGGGCGTGTCGGTGGCAGGCTTGAGAACGACGGCGTTGCCGGCGACGAGGGCGGCGCCGGTGGGACCCCCGGCAAGCGCGGAGGGGAAGTTGAAGGGCGCCACCACCACCCAAACGCCGTAGGGCTTGAGCACGCTGAAGTTGGCGTGCCGGGAGGATTCGGCGAGCAGCGGGCGGACATAGCCATCGTGCTTCTCAAGGTCGTCGCAGGCATAGCGGATGAGGTCCGCAGTTTCGGCGATGTCGCCGAGGGCCTCCAGGCGATTCTTGCCCACCTCCAGGCTGATGACGGCGGCGATGTCGTAGGTGCGCTCATCCATCAGGCTGGCCGCACGGCGCAGGATACCGACGCGCTCCTGCCAGGGCCGCCGTCCCCAGTCGCGGGCGGCGCGGCGGGCGGCGGCGATGGCATCCAGCCCATCCTGGCGGCTCCCTTTCTGGAAGTAGCCGAGCAGTACACTGGCATTGATGGGTGTGATGTCGCGGAAGGTCTCGGTTGCGCGACGTTCCTGACCACCGATGAGCAGGGGATAGGTGCGTCCAAGCTCGGCCCGGGTCCTGGCCAGAGCGGCCTCATAGGCGGCGTGCAGCTCGGCGTTATCGGCTGAGAGAGTGGCGTACGTGATCTTGACGGAGGGTGCAGCCATCGTGCGGTGCTCCTTGCGGTGAGAATGGCTCTATCGGAAGCCGGGCCGGGACAGGGAGCCAGGTCCGGCGCTGCGGGTGTTTGAAGGCCGGCAAGCGGTTCCGTATTCTACCGCAGCCGTGCTAAAATCGGTAGCCTATGGAGTCATCCTTCCCAATGCCAGGCGCGGGCGAGGTGAGCGACGACGAACCGAAGGCCCCAGCTTCCCGGGCCGAGGCCGACCAGAAGCGGTGGGACGAACGCTACCGGGCTGGGCGTGGCCCTTTGACGGCCGCGATCAGTTCATGGGCAGCCTCCCAACGGTCTCACCTGGCAGGCGGGCGCGCCCTGGACGCGGCGTGCGGCGCCGGCAGGTACAGCATCTGGCTGGCGGGGCTTGGCTATCAGGTCGATGCGGTCGACATCAGCCCGGTCGGGCTGGCGCACCTCCGCGAGCAGGTAGCGCGCCTGGCCTGCGCCGACGCCATCCTGCCCATCTGTGCGGACCTGGAACTCTGGCGCCCCGAGCCGGGCGCCTACGACCTGGTTCTGGTCTCGCTCTACCTCAATCGCGAGCTGTTGGCGCCCTTGCAGGGCGCCGTGAAGACCGGGGGGCTTTTCCTCTACACCACCTACCACACCGACCTGCTGCTCACCCATGGCGACTATAACGCCGACTTCCTGCTGCAGCCGGGCGAGCTTGTAGCGCTGTTTGAGGGCTGGGAGATCATGGCTTTCGAAGAGCAGCGCTGGCATCCTGGCGCCGGTCGCAGCGCCTGCACCGCTTCGCTCCTGGCGCGCAAGCCGCGGCCTGCTTGACAGGACCGTGCCGACGGTCTAGGCTTGCAGTTTGTCTGCTTCGCTGACCGTCTGCAAGCGGCAGCCGGCTCGCCGCCTCTAGATTTCCTTCCAACCGAGTCCTCCAGCCAATGAGATCCGATATTCCCCGCTTAATGGACGAACGCCATCTTGACGCCGTGGTCGTCACCGGCAACACCGACGACTGCAAAGACCTTGCCTATGTGACGGGTGGTGTCAAGCTCGAAGGCGCGATGTACTTGTTGCGCCGTGATGGGGCCGCGGCGCTGTTCGCCAGCCCCCTGGAGCGGGAGCTGGCTGCAAGCACCGGCCATCCGGTGCGATTGTGGAGCGATTACGATCTGAACGAGTACCTGCTAGCCAGCCAGGGGGATCGTTTGGCCGCCGTCACCCGCCAATGGACCGACATCCTGGCCGAGCTTGGCATCACCGGGCGCGTGGGCTTCTTTGGCGCGGGCGCCAGCAATCGGGTGCCTGTGGGGGATATCGGCAGTGGTTTCGCGCTGCTGCAACGCCTGGCCAGCGCCAACCCGCACCTGGAGGTGACGGGTGATCTGGCGCCCACCCTGTTCCAGATTGCGCGGGAGACGAAGGACGATCGTGAGATTGCGGCGATGCGCCGTGCCGGCGAGCTCACCGGCGAGGTCATCGCCGTCGTCATCGCCTTTATCCAGTCCCATGCCGTCCGCAACGGCGGCGTCTATAAGGCGGATGGCAGCCCACTGACCATCGGCGACTGCAAAGCGTTGATCCGCACGGAGCTGGCCAAGCGCAACCTGGATGAAGCACACGAGAACCTGTTCTGCCAGGGCCGGGATGGGGCCGTCGGCCACAACACGGGCCAACCGGATATGCCGCTGCGCCTGGGCGAAAGTATCGTCTTCGACCTCTTCCCGCGCGACCGCGCCTCGGGCTATTTCCACGATATCACGCGCACCTTTTTCCTGGGCTATGCGCCGCCGCAGCTCGCGTCGCGTTGGCGGCAGGTCAAGACCATCTTCGACCTGCTTCTGCAGGCGCTGCGCGTGGGCGAGCCTGTCGCCTCGTACCAGGGAATGACCTGCGACTTCTTCGAAGACGCAGGCTATCCCACCTTGCGCAGCGAGCCGCGCACGCTCAAGGGCTATACGCACAGCCTCGGCCACGGCGTGGGCCTGGACGTCCACGAAGGCCCCTATCTGGGCATCATTCCCGGCAACAGCGCCAGCCTTCAGCCCGGACACGTGATCAGCATCGAGCCAGGCCTCTATGATCCTGACGAAGGCTGGGCGATCCGCATTGAAGATACAGTGGCGATCGACAGCGCAGGCCAGGTCGTCAACCTGTCGGCCTCACCCTATGACATGGTCATCCCGATGGGCGTCTGAGAGACGTCCTGCGACCTGTTGAGAGCGCGCCAACCGTGGCCACAGCGACCTCCGGTACATTGCGGCAGCGCCTGAGCGGCAAGACCCTCCGACCGTCCCCGCGCGTCCTCGTGGCGGTCCTGGCCCTGCTTATCGTCGCCGGACTGGCGGCCGGCGCCCGCCTGTACTATGCCAGCCTGACGCCGGTGACGGTGGTCGTGGACGGCGTAGAGCGCATCGTTCGCACCAACGAACCCGACGGCCTGAAACTTCTGGCGCGGCTGGGCTACCAGGTGCGGGCTGAGGATCACGTAGCCTTTCCCCAGGCGGGACGCATCGTGTTGGACCGTGCGCGGCCTGTCCGTCTGCGCGGGAGCGACGGCAGCCAGCTCGCCTGGACGCGGGCGCAAACCGTGGGAGCTTTCCTGGCGGAGCAAGGGGTGCGTGTGCAGCCGTACGACCAGATCCTGCTTGGCGACGCCGCGGTGACGGTCGACTCCGTCCTCCCGGCGGCGCCCTGGGTCAGGCGGCGCACCAACCTGCTGGTGAGCGAGACCGAGCAGGCGCCGGCGCCGGTGGACCTGCGCATCCGCAGAGCGCTGCCTTTCATCCTGGAGGACGGAGGCGCCGTGCCCGCCCGCCAGATGACGACTGCCCTGACCGTGGGCGGCGCGCTGGCAGAAGCCCAGGCGCCGGTCTACCAGGGAGATACCGTGTTTCCTCCGCTCGATGCCAGGCTGCAGCCGGGACAGCGCATCGTGATCACCCGGTCGACCCCGATCCGCGTGACTGCCGACGGACGGACGATGGGGACGCGCACGCAGCGTTCCAGCGTCGGCGATGCCCTGGCAGAACTGGGTGTGATGGCGACGGGCCTTGACATTGTGTTCCCGTCCCTGGAGACGGCGCTGCGTCCCGAGCTGGAGATTAAGATCACACGGGTGCGCGAGGATGTGGTGTACGAAGAGCAGCGCACCCCGTTTCAAACGGTGTACTCAGGCGACGACAGCCTACCGATCGACAGCCAGCGGGTGGCCAATCCGGGTGTCGAGGGTGTCCGCCGCAAGCGTTTCCGCATTCGCTGGGAGGACGGCGTAGAAGTGGCGAGGGAGATGGAAGACGATTGGCTGGCATCGGAGCCGCAGAATCGCGTGATTGCCTATGGGCGCCAGATCGAGCCCAAGACGCTGGACACCCCAGAGGGTCCCATCACCTATTGGCGCAAGGTCCGTGCCTACACCACCTCCTACAGCCCGGCGCGGTCGGGCACTCCGACCTCGGCGCCCTGGTACGGGCGAACGCGGATCGGCCTCACCCTCGCGAAGGGCATCGCCGCCGTCGATCCTGCGCTCATCCCTCTGCGATCGCGGCTCTATGTCCCCGGCTACGGGCTGGCGCTGGCAGGGGATACCGGGGGGGGTGTGCGCGGCAAGTTCGTCGATCTTGGCTATGACGATGCCAGCTACCAATCGTGGCATTGGTGGAGCGATGTCTACTTGCTGTGGCCGCCGCCGCCCGCCTATGCCATCCAATATATGCTGCCCAACTATCCGCGTTTCCCGGACCGGCGGTAGGCGCCGCCGGCTCGCCATGACCACGGATTCACTCCTCCCCCTCCTGCGTGCAGAGGGCCTGGCGCCGCGAAAGGCCCTGGGCCAGCACTATCTGACGGACCGGAACATCCTTGACGCCATCGTCGCCGCCGCCGAGCTGCCGCCGGAGGCAGTTGTGATTGAGGTCGGTCCGGGGCCTGGCACCCTCACGGCGGCGCTGCTGCCGCACGTCGCCCGCCTGGTGGCGATCGAGCTGGACAACGCTTTGGCGCCCCGGCTGGCGGCGCACTTTCGTGGGTGGCCGCAGTTCCACCTGGTGCACGCGGACGCTCTGAAGGTGATGCCCACCGACGCCCTGGCGCAGACCGGGGGTGTCACGGCCTATTCGCTGGTGGCCAACCTGCCCTACTACATCACTTCGGCGCTGCTGCGGCACTACCTGGAAAGCGATCTGCCTCCGCGCCGGTCTGTGGTCACGGTACAGTTGGACGTAGCGCAGCGCATCGCAGCCAGACCACCGCAGATGAGCCTGCTGGCGGTGGCGGTGCAGGCCTACACACGGCCGCAGATCGTGCGTCGGCTGCCGCCCGGCGCTTTCACGCCGCCGCCCAAGGTGCACTCGGCGGTGCTGCGTCTCGACCCGCTGGAACAGCCCTGGGTAGGAGTGGAGCAGCGGCGCCTGTTCTTTGCCGTGGTGCGGGCGGGCTTTGCCCAGAAGCGCAAGATGCTGCACAACAGCCTTGCGGCGGGACTGGCGCTGCCGGACCGGGCCGTGGCGGCAGCGTTGGCCGAGGCCGGGCTGTCCCCACACGTCCGGGCCCAGGAGCTCGATCTGGCACAGTGGGCGACCCTTGCCGCCCATCCTTTGTTCGGCAACCTTAGTGAGCGGGCGGTCCGGCTGTTGGCGGACTGAACAGATCGGGTGGCGGCAGGGTAGGAGCGGGAATGGCGGTGGGCAAAGGCGGGCGCGGGGTCAGCGGCACCAGAATGTTGGTGCTGCGCCAGTGCCAACCGAACACGATCAGTCCGGCAAACAAGAGGACGACGATCAGCCTGAGAAAGACCTTGCCAGCGCGCCGCCGCCACCAGAGGGTGGGCAGCTCAGCCGGCGCGAGGCGCTCCGGCGGCGGCGCTGTCGGGATACCGGTGAGGTACCTGGGCAGCGGCTCCATTTGTTGGCGGACGAAACGGGCACAGGCCAAGTGCTGCCCGCCCAGGCAGTAGCGAGACTGCTGCGGCTTTGGCAGATAGATGAAGGCGGCCAGAACGCAGGCGTTGGCATCGCTCGGCGCCAGGTTCGGCTCACTGCGGTAGCGCCCGCGCAGGTAGGGACAGACGCTGGCGGCGCTTGCCCCCTCAGGCATAGGGTCCACGGTTCTCGGGAGGCAGCATGGCGGCAATGCGCCGCATGAGGTCCTCTGTATAGGCGGGAAGATCGCCGGACCGCGCCCGTCGGGCTTCGGCGGGCAGGTGGTAGGGTTCGCCGACGTGGAAGCAGATGCGCGGGCGGCGCAGCCGCAGCCACTGCCTGATGACGTCCTCGTGTCCCCAGATCGCCGCGGGGACGATGGCGGCGTCCGTGCGGCTGGCCAAGTAGACAGCGCCATCATGCCCCTTGCCGAGCACGCCCGTATAGGAGCGCGTGCCTTCAGGGGCGACGCCGAGAATGCCGCCCTGTTTGAGGATCTCCAGCGCCCTGCCCAGGGCCTGGCGGTCGACCTCGCCGCGCTGGACGAAGATGGCGTGTCCGAGATAGCGCATGAGAAGATTGACGGGGAAACGACGTTCCCATTTCTCGGCGGCGAACACGGTCGTCGGTCCCCTGACATAGGCAAAGATGAGCACGGGATCGGTCCAGGCGACGTGGTTGGGACAGATGATGGCGGGCCCGGCCTGGGGCATGCGATCGAGGCCCTCCAACTCAAGCCGCGTCAGCAAGCGTAACAGGAAGCGGGCCATGGCCTGCACGACGCGAAAGCCGAAGGGAAGCGGGTTGGGTGTGCTCATGGGGTGGGCGTCGGAGTCTCGGCGCGGCGGCCCTGGGCGATGACGACGGTGGTGGCGACCGGCCCGCCCAAGGGAAGCACGGTCACGCTGAAGGTAGTCTTGCCGCCGCGGGGAATGACGTTATGTGCGGGCGCGCCCCGGCTGTAGCCGATGACGTTGCCGATGGCATCGTACAGGATGACATTGACGTCCACCGCCACAGCGTCTTCGGGGCCGGTGTTGTCAATGGCGCCATGGACGGTATAGGCATGGTTGCGCTCACCCTCACCCGTGACGTCGCTGGCGCTGAGGTCGAGGTAAAAGGAGCCGATATGGGCCGGGTAGGCGCTGCCGACCTGGGCGATGTAGCTGGCGAACCGCGCCGGCGGCGTGGGAAAGTAGACGGCGAAGGGGCTCTTGCCGCCGGCCGGAAGGACATCGAGCTGGGTGAGAGATTCTCCGGCGGCAAGCTGGCCCCCGCTGTCATCCAGCAGCGCCAGCGCGACCTTGACACCTTCAAGGGGATCGGCGCCGGGGTTGGTGACCTCGCCCAGCGCCCAGAGACCTCCGCCGGCGTCTGTTCCAAAATACACCGCCCCCACAGTGACCGGCAGCGGCGTCGAAATGGGGGTGGGACTGGCGCCGGCGACAGCCTCGACCGCGACCGTTGGCGCGGGGACGAAGATCTGCTGGCCCACCTGGAGCAGGCGAGGATCGCTGATGCCGTTGACCTCCTGGATATCGGCGACGCTCACCCCGTACTTGTTGGCAATCGCCAGCAGAGTCTCGCCGCGGGCGATGACGTGGACGATGGGTGTCGGCGTGACCGTAGGGGTGGCAGTGGGCGCGGGGGTGTAGGGCGCAGGCGTCGCCGTTGGCTTCGCTGTGGGCGTGGAGGTGGGCGTCAGGGTCCGCGTGGCCGTGGGAACCAGCACGGTCGGTCGCGTGGTAACCTGGCCGCAGCCAGCCACCAAAAGCGTCAGAAGGGAGAGGCCGGCCCACAGCAGGACGCGAGCGGGGCGAATTGGACAAGGGTGCATATGGGAAACGAGTCCAGGGGATTATACACGCCCGCGCGCCTATGCTAGAATCGCAGCATGATTTCGTATCCTCTCCGTTTGGCGCGGAAGCTTGAGCGTCGCCTGTGGGGTGGGCAGCGGCTGGCGGCCTGGCTGGGTCTGCCCAAGCCCTGGCCGCAGGATCTGGCCGAATCGTGGCAGGTCTATGAGGCCAATGTGGTCTTGAACGGCCCGTACGCCGGTCGCAGCCTCGCCAGCCTGGTGGACGAGTTCGGACCAGAACTGGTGGGCACGCTGAACACGGGCCGCTACGGCCGGGATTTCCCGCTGCTGGCCAAGTATCTGGACGCCAATGTGGCCCTATCGCTCCAGGTACATCCGGACGACGAGTATGCACATACGGTGGAGGCCCACACCGGCTTTCACGGCAAGACCGAAGCCTGGTACATCCTCGAAGCGGGGCCGGGGGCGCAAGTGGTGTATGGATTGAACCGTCAGGGTGATCCGTCGAGCCTCGCCGAGGCCATTGCCGGCAGCGACCTGGAATCTTGGCTGAATTATGTGTCTGTCAAGGCAGGCGATGTGCTCTATGTACCGGCAGGCACCCTGCACGCGATCGGGGAGGGCATCCTGCTTTTCGAGATCCAGCAGAAGTCCGACCTGACGTACCGGGTCTACGATTACAACCGGCGTGACGCCGAGGGCCGGCTGCGGGAGCTTCACCTGGATAAGGCCCTGGCGGTGATGACGTACGAACCGCTCACGGTGGCAAAGTCGGCGCCTCTGGACCTGGAGGAGGGCCGTGAGCTGTTGGTGGCCTGCCCGTACTTTGCCCTGGAACGCCTTACCGTGCCGGGAAGGGTGAGCTGGCGCACCCGTCCCACCAGCTTCGAGATCTGGAGCCTGATCAGCGGCGAAGCAGAGGTGGCGGGTGAGCGCCTGGCTGTGGGGGATTCGCTTGTCGCCCCAGCCTGTCTGGGAGGGTTCGAGGTCGCGGGGGCGGGACCGGCGACCCTGCTGCGCTGCTATGTGCCCGATCTGGAAGCTGACTTGCTGGCGTCCCTGCGGCGGATGGGCTATGCTGAAGACCGTATCGGCCAGACCGTCCGGGTGGCATCCTAGACGACCGGCGCCGGCGGCCTTAAGCGATCATGGCTGAGACCCTCCGCATCTACGTGAGCGCGACCCGTGATCTGGAGTCAGAGCGGGGCGTCATCGGCCGTGCCATCGCCGGGCTGCCCGTGCAGATCGGCGCCGAGATTCGCCGCTATCCGCCTGAAGGTGTGCCCTACGATACGCTGTTTGAGCTGATCAGCAACGTCGACCGTGTCTACTTTCTCCTTGGTCAGGACATCACGGCGCCTGCAGGGAGCGAATGGGACCTGGCGGTGGAGCTCGAACGCTCCCTGGTGCCGCTGCGTACGGCGCGCAAACTGACCCCGGCGGCCCAACACTTCCTGCGCAGCACCTCACTGCTGGTGACGCCCACGGAATGGAAGATGTTTCGGAGCGAGGCCGAGCTCAGCATCACCGTGTCCCAGGACCTGATCGACTATTTGCTGCGCAGACAGGACCGCTTTGGCCTGACCGTCGAGGAGACGCTGCGGCTGCAGCTCGCCCGCAGGCGCCTGCAGCCGCCCGTGGGCGTGGATGCCGCTCCCGGCGGGAGCGAGCGCGAAGGAATCATCCTGGATAAGCGGCCTACGGGCGACCTGTTCGGCGAGACGTAGGCAGTGCGCAGGCGCAGCTTGCCCACCCGATAGGTTTCACAAGGATACACAAATGGTTCATGGCTCCGGCTGGTGGGGCTTCACACGCGATACAGATGCTCGTCCGGACATCAGCACGCGCCTTCTGATGCGCGTGTGGGGCTATGCGCGGCCCTATCGTAAGCTGATCGTTTACGTGTTGGGGGCAATCGTCGTCAAAACGCTTTTGGACACGATGATGCCCCTGATCGTGCGGGCGCTCATCGATACGGCCATCCCTGAGAAGAACTTCGCTCTTCTGAACCTGCTGGCGCTGGGCCTGGTTGCCATCCCGGCGCTGGGAGGGCTGGTCGACGTCTGGCAGCGACGCCACTCGGCCATCGTCGGGGAGGGCATTATCCGTGACCTGCGCTGTGCGCTCTATGGCCACATCCAGCGGATGAGCTTGCGGTTCTTCACCCATACCAAGTCCGGCGAGCTGATCTCGCGGCTGAACAACGATGTGGTCGGTTCGCAGCGCGCCATCACCGGCACGCTAATCGATCTGATCACGAACGTGGTCACCCTGAGCATCACCCTGGTCGTGATGCTCAGCCTGAACTGGCGGCTGACGCTGCTGGCGGCGGCGGTGCTGCCGCTGTTCATCCTGCCGGCGCAGCGGGTCGGCCGGACGCTGCGCCGCATCAGCCGCCAGCAAATGGATGCCAACGCCACGATGACAGCGCAGATGCAGGAGACCCTGAACGTGAGCGGTTCCCTCCTGGTCAAGCTCTTCGGGCGGGAGCCCGAGGAACTGGCGAAGTTCAGCGAGCGGGCAGGCAAGGTGCGCGACCTGGGGGTGCGTTCGGCGCTGGTAGGCCGGGGCTTCTTCGTCGTGGTGGGTTTGGTGGCAGCGATGGGCACGGCGGTGGTCTACTGGCTGGGCGGCTACCTGGCGATCACCACCACCACGTTCCAGGTCGGCGACATCGTCGCCTTCGCCATGTACCTGCCGCGGCTTTACGGCCCCCTGGCGGCGCTGGCGAGCGCGCGGGTGGACCTGGCGACGTCGCTCGTCTCGTTCGAGCGCGTTTTTGAGGTGCTTGACCTCCCGCTGGAGGTCGCCGACGCCCCGGATGCCCGGCCGCTGCCGCCGGTTGCAGGCGAAGTCGCCTTTGAGAGCGTCTCCTTCTCCTATCTCGACGAGGTCGCGGGCGAAACCCCCATCCTGACCCCGCGCGAAGGCGACGCCAGCGGTCCGATCCGGCCGATCACGTCGCGCCGTTGGGCGGTTGAAGACCTCAGCTTCGTGGTCAGGCCGGGGCAGTTGGCGGCGCTGGTAGGACCTTCGGGGGCAGGAAAGACGACAGTGACCTACCTGCTGCCGCGGCTGTATGATCCAAGTCAGGGCGCGATTCGCATCGACGGCCACGATCTCCGCGAGGTGACCCTGGCCTCGCTGGCGGATGCGATCGGCATGGTGACGCAGGAGAGCTTCCTGTTTCACGATACCCTGCGCGCCAACCTCCTCTTCGCCAAGCCCGATGCCACCGAGGCGGAGATGATGGCGGCGTGCAAGGCTGCCAACATCGACGATTTGATTTCCGCTCTGCCGGATGGCTACGACACGATCGTGGGCGAGCGCGGCTATCGCTTCTCAGGCGGTGAGAAGCAGCGGATCGCCATCGCCCGTGTCATCCTGAAGGATCCGCGCATCCTGGTGCTGGATGAGGCTACTTCTTCCCTCGACTCGGAGTCGGAGCGCCTGATCCAGGCGGCGCTGGAACCGCTCATGGCCGAACGCACCAGCATCGTCATCGCCCACCGCCTGTCCACTATTCTTGCCGCCGACATCATTCTGGTCATCGACCAGGGCAGGCTGGTGGAGCACGGCACACACAGCGAGCTCCTGGCCCAGGACGGGCTGTATGCTCGCCTGTACCAGACCCAATTCCGGCTGCAGGAAGCGACGGCGCCGATCGCCGCCGTCGCGGCCCCCATGATTTCGGAGAACTGACCCATGCCCAATGAGTTCGACTTCGACCAGGTGCAGGCCTATCTCGAAGGCCTGGTGCCGCCGCGACCGGCGGAAATGGTGCAGATGGAGGCGTATGCGGAGGAGCACCGTTTCCCGATCATCGGCCCGGTGGCCGGGTACTTCTGCTACCAGGTGGCAAGGCTGATCGGCGCCCGGCGCGTGTTCGAGATGGGCTCAGGATATGGCTACTCGACGGCCTGGTTCTGCCGCGCCGTCCGCGAAAACGGCGGTGGGGTGGTCCACCATGTCGTTTGGGATGAGAGGCTGTCGGCCCTGGCGACCCGCCACCTGGGCGCCCTGGGCTATGACGATCTCGTGCGGTATCACGTGGGCGAGGCTGTGGCGGCGCTCAAGGCCAGCGAGGGCTCCTTCGACCTGATCTTCAACGACGTGGACAAACAGGCCTATCCGGCGTCGCTCGACGTCATCAACCGGAAACTGCGGCCGGGGGGCGTGCTGATCATCGACAACATGCTCTGGCACGGCCGCATCTTCGACGCAGACGATCGGGACGCAAGCACTGAGGGCGTGCGCACCTTCACGCAGCGCATCACCACTGATCCAGGGTGGATTGCGACGCTGGCGCCCCTGCGCGACGGCCTTATCGTCGCCTACAAGCGCTGATCACCGGGCGCGAAGGGCAGCGCCCGCCCGCCGGCCGCCAAGAGGGACCACCAGGAGCCGGCTTCAGGCAGAGCGTGCGGCCTTGGTGAAGTAGCGGACGAGACCCCCCACCTCCATATAGGAGGGGACGGCGACCTCGTAGCGTTCGATGGTGTCATCGTCGGCCCCGTCCTGGGCAGCCAGTCCTGCGATCCAGGTGGTGAACTCCGGGATCATGGCCTCGGTGCTAGCGCCGGCCTGCCAGCGTTCGTGGACAAACGCCGCCATTGCCTCCAGGTTGGCGTCGACCCGGTTGAGGTGCGCCAGGGGATCGCCGGTCACAGGTCCGAAATGGGTGAGATTCAGGCTGTCGGGGCGCAGACGCCGGAGGCGGTCGACGCTGGCGTGCCAGGCCGGGATGTCGATGTCGGGGGGAGGGGTGGGCAGGCGGACGTGTGCCGAGCCGGGAAGGCGGGCAGCGGCGATGTCCCCGGTGAAGCAGACGCCCTCCAGCAGATAGGCCATGTGGTGCGAGGCATGGCCGGGCGTGTCCAGGGCGACAAGCCGGAGTCCGGCGGCGTCGATGACGTCGTTGTCGTGGAGGATGACGATCTGCTCCGCCGGCACCGGCAGAAACTCGCCCCAAAGCGTGTCCATCTGGTCGCCATAGATGCGCTGCGCTGAGGCCAGGAGACGGCTGGGATCTGCCAGGTGGGGAGCGCCAACCCAGTGGACATGGACACGGGCGCCAGTGAGGCGCGCCACAGCGCCGGCGGCCCCGGCATGGTCGAGGTGAATATGGGTGACGAGGACGTCGGTGATGTCCCGCCATTCCATGCCCCGCGCGTGGAGCCCGGCCTCAAGAGCGGCAAGGGTTGAGCCTGGCCCTGTTTCGACCAGGGCGGCGCCGCGGGGTCCGTGCAGAAGATAGCTGGCGATGACCTCACGTTGGCCCTGAAAGTGCAGATCGATGATGTCGAACATTTTTCCGTGCCGGGTAAAGGGGAGTGTTACAATGGACGCCACTTTACTCCAGCGCCTGCGGCTCCGTCAACCCCAAAGGAGATCGGAGGCAATGCTTGGCGCCAACGTATTTGACCCGTCTGCTCTCAAGTCCGAGGTTTCATGAAGCTGCAAGGTGTCGTACCCGCTTGTGTCACCCCGTTCATCCATGGCCGCGCCGATGCTGGCGCTTACCGCGACAATGTCCACCGTTGGCTGGAGACAGGTCTGCATGGGGTGCTGGTGTTTGGGAGCACGGGCGAATACGTCTACCTGGAGAACGAGGAACGCCGCAGCCTGTTGCAGGCTGCCCGCGCGGTGGTGCCGCAGGACCGCATGCTTCTGGTAGGCTGCGGAGCCGAGAGCACGGATCAGGCCCTGCGCTACCTGCGTGAGGCGGCGGAGGATGGCGCCGACGCCGCCCTGGTGGTGACGCCGGTGTACTACACGCGGGGCAACGGTGAGGCGCAGCGCTACCACTACGAAACGTTGGCCGAAGCGAGTCCACTCCCCGTTCTGCTGTACTCCGTGGCGGCCTATACGGCCTACGACCTGCCGGTCGAGCTGATCCTGGAGCTGGCCCGCCATCCCAATGTGGTAGGCATCAAGGATTCGACCGGCGATCTGAAGCGGGTGGCGCTGCAGTTGACGGCAGACATCCCTGACTTTGCCATCTTCTCCGGAAACCCGGACCTGGCGTTTCCAGCGTTGTCGATGGGTGCGTCGGGCAGCATCATGGCCTTTGGCAACATCATCCCGGAGATCATGGTGGCGATGTGGCGGGCGGTGAAGGGCAATGACCTGGCGAGGGCGAGCCATCTGCAGCGGGCCATCAGCGCCATGGCGGGTGTTCTCGGACGGTATGGCATTCCCGGCATCAAGGCGGTGGCGAATCACCGCGGCTATGCGGCGGGTGAGCCGCGGGCGCCGCTGCGCCCGCTGTCGCCCGAGGCGACGACCGTGGCGGTGCGGGCGTGGGAGAAGGCGATGGCGGAGGCTGGCATAACCGGTTTCTGAGGTCCGGCGGCCCGGCGCCTTGTGTGCGCCCTCGGAGAGGGGGAAGGTTGGCCTATCAAGCCGCGCCTCCCAACATACGGCGCGGCATTCCTGTCATGCTGAACGGGTCAATCGGCCAGGGTTTGACTTGGACCAACACCAGTGAAGCATCTCGCGTCCCCCATCCTGTCATGCTGCACGGGTCAATCGGCCAAGGTTTGACGTGGACCAACACCAGTGAAGCATCTCGCGCGGGTTGTGCGGGCGGCAAGATGCTTGGTTGTCCCGCGCCCGCACAGGACATAGGGCGAGGTGGAGATTCTTCGCTGCCGCCCTTCCGCAAGCAGAACTGGCCGATAAGTCCGCTGCTTATTAGCTCCCCTGAGATGCTTCACTTTGTTCAGCATGACAAACCGGGAGTCTCTTGTTAGCCACTTGTTGCCTAGCAGCATCAAGAACTCAGCATGACATAAGGAGAGGCGTCTCCGCACGCGGGGTTGGCCGGTGAGGTTGGGGCACCAGGACATCAGGCGGGGGTCTGGCCGTGAGGGGCGGCAAGGAACGCGGGACCCAATTGCTGCACCCGGTCGCGGCCAATATGACAGTTGTGCAAGTTGTGGTTATACTTGGTCACAGTGCCCAATCCCCCAGGCACTGCACGATAACGGAGAAAATTCATGGTTCCCAGACCGTTTGTTATCGTTATGATGGTTTCGGTACTGCTTGCGCTCGTTTTGGTGGGTTGCAGCGCTGGCTCATCGCAGTTTCTGACGGGGCCGGCGGGCACACCGACGCCAACGCTGCCGGCGATGGAGGCCACCGTCGATGCCCTCGTGCTGCGCCTGTCGGAGACCATGCCGGTGCAGGTGCAGGCGGTCTTGCGCGGCAGGCTGGCCGACGGCTGCGTTTCGGTTGACAGGATCGCGAGCCAGCGGGAGGGCGATACCTTCCGCATCATGGTCCTCACCAAGCGAACGGCGGAGGCGGGCTGCGGCAGCACCCCACCGACGTTTGAGGACGTCGTGTCCCTTGACGTCAACGGTCTTGCGGCAGGGCTGTACACGGTGCAGGCGGGAGGCGCAAGCGGCCGTTTTCAGTTGGGCGCCGACAATGTGGCGGGAAGCGCCGGCGGAACCCCTGCAAGCCAGCCGCCGGCGACCCCAACCTTCAAAGTGGTGACCGACGCGTTTCCCGGGACCCTCGCTGCGGAACAGGCAGCGCGCGCACTGCTGGCGCAGGCACTGAAGGTGGCCTCGGACAAGGTCGAGGTGACCAGGGTAGAAACCACGCAGTGGCCGGACGGCTGTCTGGGGCTGCCAGAAGCGAACGAGAGCTGCGCGTCGCAAGTGACGCCCGGTTTCAGAGTGACACTCAAGGCACAGGACAAGACCTATGTATATCGCACCGACGGCGTCGGCCTGGCTGCCCGTCCTGACGGTGACGCAACGACGGCCGCAGGCCAGGCAGACTGCAGCAACCGGATGTCGTTCGTCCGGGATGTGACGGTGCCCGACAATGCCGCGATTGCGCCGGGCGACAGCTTCGTCAAGACGTGGCGGCTGCAGAACGCGGGCACCTGTACCTGGACGCGTGATTATGCCCTTGTCTTCGACAGCGGCGATGCCCTGGGTGGGCCTGAGTCCACCCCGCTGGCGGAGAAGGTGGCCCCGAAGGGGGTTGTCGACGTGTCGGTGCAGCTTGTCGCGCCGCTGGCCAAAGGGAAGTACCAGGGCCTCTGGAAACTGCGCGCTCCCAACGGGGAGACCTTTGCCGTGGCCGAGACCAAGCGCCCCTTCTGGGTCAAGATCGAGGTGACCGACGATGCCACGCCTACGCCCATCCCCATCGGCTCCACCATCCGCGGGCGCATCTGGCATGATCTCTGCCGCCCGCCTGAGCAGACCGCGGGGACACCAGCGCCGGCGCCGTTTGGATGCATCCGCAAGCTCGATGGCACCTATATCGCCGATGGCGTCTACAAAGAAGGGGAACCGCCGATCGGCGGACCTGAGGTCACTTTGGGCAAGGGGCCATGCCCTTCTGAGGGATTGGGCACGGCCCTGGCCGGCAACGATGGGGTCTACACCTTCAAGGAACTGGTCGCCGGCGCTTACTGTGTGTCCATCGATCCCCTCTCCGACTACAACCTCCCCATCCTGGTGCCGGGCGCCTGGACCTATCCCCTGGACGGCAAGGGCATGCAAACGGTCAATGTCGATGGCAACAACGACGTCGGCGACGTCGACTTTGCCTGGGACTACCAGTTTGCGCCCTGAGCCCAACCTCAGGGCGCCGGCAGTGGCTCGAACCAGCGTGGGGTGGGTCGACTGGCGCCGCCCATCCAGAGTTGGTAGGTAAGCTGCATATGTCCCAGGTGCACGGCGGCATGGTCGATGGCGTGCAGAATGCACCAGCGCACCGGCGCCTCGCGCTCGCGCACCGGTACTGACTCCCCCAGGCGTTCGGCGGTCAGGGCGGACAGCACGGTGCGCGTTTCGTCGGCGACCGTCTGCAGGCGCGCGATCAGGGGATCCGCCCCTGTCACTTCCGTATGGAACTCGGCCTCGCGGTTGCGTGTGGATGGCAAGCCGCCGAGGGTCTCGGCGATCCAGTAATGTTCGGCCCCAGCGATGTGGACGGCCAGCACGGCCAGGGAGTTCGTGGCGTGGCCGTCAGCGTCCGGGAGGGGACGCCAGTTCAGCGCGTCCACAGGGAGGTCGCGGAGCAGATCGATGACCTGCTGGCGCTGGTCGTCCAGCAGAGCCAGGCAAAGGGCCAGTTCGGGCAGCATGGTGCACCTGAGGTGAAGGACAGCAGCGTGAAGAAAGCGGCCGGTCGGGACAGATAGTCGGCGAACCGCTACCGCGCCCGTGCGACCAGGCGGGGCAGGAGCCGCAGCGGATCGGGTGAGAGCAAGCGCAGCGCCAGGGCAACACCAAGGTAGATGACTGCGGCCAACAGCGTTGCAGCCATGCCGAGGAGGAGGTGGTCGGCCACCAGGGGGCGGACGACCAGGAAGGGCGCCCCGAGGGCGATAAGGCCCAGGACAGCGACCCAGCGCAGGCGGAGGTCGTGGCGCACGAGGGCGAAGAGAACAAGCGCGTAGACCGTCAGGCCCAGACTCAGGGACCAGGCGGCGCCAACGGCGCCATAGCGGGTCGTGAGCAGGTAGCTGCTGCCGTAGAAGACGACGATGCCGACGGCGATGGCAATCAGCTTCGCCCGCGCTGATTCGCGGACGGCGGAAACCACCGTGCCGACGCCCACGAGGACGAGAGCGGGCAGGGAGAGAAGCATGATCTGGAGGACCTGCGCCGATTCGGCGAAGGCTCTGCCGAGGATCAGGGGCATGATCCAGCGTGCCAGGTACTGGGCTGCGATCACGGCGATGACGGCCAGCGCTGCACCCCACTGCGTGACCATCTGCAGCCAGTAGGCGACGCGATCCTGTTGCCCGCCCTCCTGGAACTGGCTGACGGTGGGCAGAAAGGCCCGCACCAACTGGTCGATGATCGTCTGGATGAGGAAGAAGACAACCAGCGCCAGGTCATAGTAGGACACCTGCACCGGGTTGCCGGTCAGGATCTGGACCAGCACGGTGCCGGAGCGAAAGAGCAGGATGAGGCCGATATTGGTCACCCAGAAACCCGAGCCCATGCGCAGATAGGGACGCAGGAAGCCGAGATGCGGCCGGAACGTGTCACGGCTGAACCAGGTGCGCGTCCACCAGACCCCTAGCGCCAGGTAGATGACCTCGTTGGCGGCGTAGGCGGCCATCTGGGCAGTCAGGCCGTACTGCCCCACCAGGAGGATCAGGGGCAATTGTGTGAGCAGGCGCCAGGACAGCTCGACCGACCACTTGCCCATCTCCTTGCGGGCGAAAAGGGTGTGGTAGCTGGTCCAGGAGACGATGTGGATGCCTGCAGACAAGCCCGTGAGGGCTGCCGGCCAGCCTGACAGCCAGGGCGCGATCATCGGCCCCACGATCAGCATGAAGGGCACGAGAGCGACGGCGACGAGAACGCGCAGGATGAAGAACTGGTTGAACAGCTCGTGGGCTTGTTCGGGCTGCCGCTCCAGCAGCGCCGGCATGTAGCGACCGAAGACCTCCAGGCCGCCGAAATCGCCCACCCACCAGAGGAGGAGCGAGATCGACATGGCCAGGGCGAACATGCCATAGGTTTCGGGGCCCAGCCAACGAGGTATGAGTAGGGCCCAGAGCATCCCACCGATGAGCTGGGCAACCTTGTTGAGGGTAATGAGCGAGAGATTGCGGCTCATCGCCCGGGCGTCAGAGGTCATAGAGATGGGTTGCAGGTTGAACGTTGAACGTTGTAGGTCAGAGCTCGGCGAGGTAGGTACATGTTACACGTTATCGGCTGGCGTGAAAACATGCGATGGGTGAATTGTCAACCCACAGGGGCCGGCGCTGGTGGCGGCACGGGTCCCGTGGACGCCGCGCACGGAGTTTTCGGGCCGCGTGACAGGCCCAGGGAAGCGTCCTATAATCAGGCTTGAGGAGGCCAGATGCGATGGGCAAGCGTGTTCTTGCGGGCATCATGGCTTTCGTTTTGTTCTGGCTATGGGCATGGACCCAGATATCCCATATGCCCGCCAAAGCCGGGTCGCTGCAGTGGACGGCGCCTGTGAACCTGTCACACAGCGCTGCGCTTTCACTTGAGCCTGAAATCGCGGTGGACACCGCGGGCAACCCTCTGGTGGCCTGGGAGGAAGCAGGAGGAGGTGGAAGAATCGACTGGACGGTCCGGTCCCTAGCAGGCGCCTGGTCTGCACCTGCCGACCTATCGCGCAAGCCGGAGTCGACCGCCATCGTCGACAATGTAGTACTTGCTGCCGGCGCCACCGGGGACGTCCACGCGGTATGGTACGAGGAATCGTCCCGAACGACGGGAGACGCCGACATCATGTACAGTTGGCGTCCAGCCGGTGGAACCTGGGCGGTGCCCGTGCTGGCGACCAACGACTTCGGCGCTTCGCTCAGGCCCGATCTGGCGGTGAGCGCGGGCGGAACGGCACACCTGGTATGGGAGAACTTCTTCACCATCTACTACGCCGAAGGCTCTGGAGGGTCTCCGTGGGGGGCGCGGGAGAAGGTCGCGGGTGGGACCAACTTCTGTCATGCTCCCTCAGTGGCTGTAGATTCGGCCGGAAACGTACACGTCGTATGGCAATGGGACCGTGAGCAATTCAACCACCCGAACATCTACTACAGTATGCGCTCCAATGCCGGCAAGTGGTCCGAGCCGTTGAAAATCTCCGGTTCCCTGGGCGGCTTGGCGCCCAAACTGGCCGTGGGCAGCGACGGCGGGCTGCACGCCGTCTGGCAGAGCGGCGGCCTTATGTACGCCGACAAGCCGCCGGGCGGCGCGTGGTCCGCTCCAACCCTGGTTCTTGCCGGGGACATCGGGGACTATGACTTGGCCGTGGGTCCTGCGGGCGCCGTTCACGTCGTGTGGAAGGTCCACCACATCGGCACCTCATACGCCAGGCGTTCGCCGGATGGTGTGTGGTCGGAAGGCCAGGCGCTCTTGTTAGTGGGAACGGAGGGTGAGGGCGCGGCTATCGCCGTTAGTGCGCAGGATGTCCCGCACATCGTCTGGCAGACGGCAGGAACAGCTCCTGAGATCTACTACGCCAGCGCCAATCCGGGGGCCATTACCCCCACGGCAACCAAGACCTCGGGTCCTAGCCCCACACCCACGACGACACGCACGCCCACCCCGACCGCTTCGCCAAGCCGGACGCCCACCGTCACGCCGACTGCCCACTCTCACCCGATCACGGTCAACACGCTTGCGGATGTCGCGGATGGGAGTTGCACGGACGGGGACTGCTCGCTGCGGGACGCCATCGCCGTCGCCAGCCCGGGCTACACGATCGACTTCAGCGTGACCGGCACCTTGGTGCTGAGCCGCTGGCTCGAAGTCGACAAGGATCTCAGCATCCTGGGGCCGGGCGCAGATCGCCTCACGATCAGCGGGAACGACGCCACCTACTTCTTTTGGTTCCAATGCTGCGCCACATCCAGCGTCAAGGGGCTTACCTTCGCGCACGGATTGGCCGTCATCGGCGGTGGTATTGACGTGAGCGGCGCGACGCTGGCGATCGCGGACAGCGTCTTTACCGCCAGCCATGCCAACTTCAACGGCGCTGCGATCCGCACCAACTACGGCAGCCAGGTGACCCTCACGCGCTGCACCTTTGCGGACAACGATGGTTTACAGGGGGGAGCGATCTACAACGGAGGCGACAGCACGCTGATCGTGGAGCGATCGTCGTTTTCAGGCAACAACGCCGATACCGGCGGCGCCATCTACAATACCGGGGACAGCCATTTGACCGTGAGCCGCAGCCGTTTCTCCGGCAACGGCGCCAATGAATGGGGCGGCGCCATCGAGAACACCTTCGGAGCGCAAATGAGCATCGATGGCAGCGCCTTTACCGGCAATCACGCCGTGAGCCTGGGGGGCGCCATCGACAACTGGGCAGGTCCGGTGTCCATCGCGGGCAGCAGCTTCTCAGACAACCAGGCCGGAAGGGGCGGTGCGATCGCCAACAATCTGAAAGGCACACTGGCGGTGGTCAACGCGACCTTCTCCGGCAACACGGCTACGACTGTGGGAGGAGGCATTGACAACGAACAGGAGCTGGCCGTGACCAACGCCACGTTCTGGGGCAACAGCGCCGGGAATTGGGGCGGCGGCCTCCACGACACCGGCACGGCCACCCTCAAGAACACGATTGTCGGCAACAGCAGCTCGGGTGGAGAGTGCTGGTTGACATCATCCCTGGATGCGGCCAGCAGTCACAACCTCGCCACTGATGGTACGTGTTTGCCAGGTTTCACACAGGTTACACCGGACCAGCTTGCGCTGGGCAAGCTTTCAGGTTGGCCATCCTACTTTCCGCTCGGGCCTGGCAGCGTCGCGATCGATGGAGGAACCAACGATGGCTGTCCCAGCACTGACCAACGGGGATGGCCACGGCCGGTGGACGGCGACGATGATGGCAGCGCAGTCTGTGATGTAGGGGCCCATGAACTGACGCCCGGCGAAGGGCTGCTATTCATGCCGGTCTACCTTTGCCAAACCTCGTGAACCGTGGCCCGGAGGGTAGCGGCTTGCGCGTCCAGCGACGGGGCGCCGCCGTCCCTCTGCCTGGCGCTTGTGAAACAACTGGCGCCGAATTAGGCTATACCGTTGAACAATTGACCGTACCTACTCTAGCCATGGCGATTCGCCAAGCAAAGGAGGCCAGAAATGGCTTACGTGGTCACTCTTGAGCAGCGGGAGTCCGTGCCAGCGCTGGTGGTGCGAACCCGCACGCCAGTGCAAAACCTGCCCAACGTCCTTGGGGACGCTTACGGTGCCATCTTCGCCCACCTGGGCAGCCTGGGGCAGTCTCCCTCGGGACCGCCTTTCAGCGCTTATTACAACGATGACATGCAGGACCTTGATGTCGAGATCGGGTTCCCCGTGGCGCAGCCCTTGCCAGGTGCAGGCGAGGTGCGGCCGACTCTTGTGCCGGGCGGCGCTACGGCAGTGTGCCTGCACGTGGGACCTTACAACAAGATGGGAGCGGCCTACGCGGCGTTGACGGCCTGGATGAAGGAAAACCGGTACGAGGCGGCGGGACCGGCGTACGAGATCTATCTCAACGACCCCGGAACCACACCGCACAGCCAGCTAGAGACGCAGGTCGCCATCCCGGTTCGGCCCGCGATCTGAGGCGCTCGACGCCTGTCAACCAGCAGGAAAGGGACTGAACAAGGCGGTATTGGCGCGGGCGCGGGGAAAAACGCGGAAGGAAGACTACTGCAATCGATGGCGGGGTGGAGCATTGTGGGAGTACAGGCGGCGCTTCGCCGCCTTATTCATGCGGTCTGAGAGTCCGACCGGGGAGGCCCGGCGTCTCTGACATGCAATCATTCTGCCGCCAGGCAGACAGGATCAACCACGTAAGATGACACAGAAAAAGATAGCCATGGAGCACGACAAGCGGATTGCGCTCGTGGCCCATGATAACAAGAAACGGGACCTGGTCCAGTGGGCCAAGTTCAATCGTGACCTGCTGGCGCACCATGAGGTGTACGCGACCGGAACCACGGGCACCATCCTGGAGCAGGAGCTCGGCTTCCCGATCCGGAAGCTGCGCAGCGGTCCCTTGGGCGGTGATCAGCAGATCGGCGCCAAAATCGTCGACGGCGAAATCGACTTCCTGATCTTCTTCTGGGACCCGCTCGAACCTATGCCCCACGATCCCGACGTCAAGGCGCTGCTGCGGATGGCGGTCGTCTGGAACATCCCCATCGCCTGCAACCGCGCGTCCGCGGACTTCATGATCTCCTCGCCGCTGATGGATGGCGAGTATGACCGGCTGGTGCCAGACTACGAGACCTATCGGACACGCCCCATCGACCTTGCCGAGGAAGAGGCGCCGACGCAGGAGCCCGCAGAGGAACTTATCCTCGAACTCGCCTTGTGAGTCCATCACGTGAGTCGCGTCCTTCTGCATGATGGGCCGGCGCCTTGTTGATGCGTACGACCGGTCAACGGACAAGCCTTAGCAGCGCAAGTGAGGAACTTGCGCTGCTTTGTTTTGTTGCGGCGGGCACCTGGGTTGCCGCTGCCACCTCCGCGACGTTGTGGGCTTGACGGCACATCACCCTCACGTTAAGCTCTGTCCTGGAGGCTGAAGGCTCATGAACACACACGAACGCTTTCGCGGTTGCCTGTTGGGCCTGGCGGCGGGAGACGCCGTGGGCACGACGGTGGAGTTCAAGCAGCGCGGCACGTTTGCGCCGGTGACGAACATGGTAGGGGGCGGGCCGTTTGGACTCAAGCTGGGGCAATGGACAGACGACACCTCGATGGCCCTCTGCCTGGCGACCAGCCTGGTGGAGACAGAGGGGTTCGATCCCCGCGACCAGATGGATCGCTACTGCCGCTGGCGGGATGAAGGCTATCTGAGCAGCACAAAACGGTGCTTCGACATCGGCGGCACGGTGTCGTCGGCGCTCCGGCGCTACAGACAAACGAACAAGCCCTATGCCGGCTCCACGTCGCCCGACACCGCGGGCAATGGCAGCATTATGAGGCTGGCGCCCGTGCCGATGTTCTACTGGCCGGACCGGGCGGCGGCGATAGAGAAGGCAGGACTGAGTTCGGCCACGACGCATAGCTGCCCTGAGTGCCTGGACGCCTGCCGGCTGTTCGCCTCCATCCTGATCAGCACCCTGGATGGGCGGCCCAAGGAGGAGGTGTTGTACGGCCACGGGGATGTCCAGCGGCTGTCGGCCAAGGTCGCGGCCATTGCCAGGGGGGACTATCGCCACAAGTCCGAGGACCAGGTGCGCGGAACCGGCTATGTGATCGAGAGCCTGGAAGCGGCGCTGTGGTGCTTCGCCACGACCGATTCCTTTCGAGATGCCATCCTGAAGGCCGCCAACCTGGGGGACGACGCCGACACGACGGCGGCCGTGTGCGGGCAGGTGGCCGGCGCCTACTACGGCGAGAGCGGCATTCTGGAGGAGTGGCGGACGCGCCTGGCCAAGGGCGACCTCATCGGCGACCTGGCGGACCGCCTATGGGAAGCCAGCAGGCTTGGAGGGCAGGCCGCTGCGGCGTGACATCCTTCTGACCGTACCTGACCGGCAAAGCCGGACCCTGCTCCTGGCAGAACTGGAGGAGGCGGGGTACGAGGTGATGGGGGTGCCCGGCCTGCGCTATGCTGAGAGGATACTGGCCCAGGGCGCCATGGAGCCGCGGCTTGTGCTGTTGGATGTGTATGACGACGACCAGCTAAAGCCGCAGAAGGACCAGGCTCTCACGGCGCTTGGGGGACAAGCGCCGTAGATTCTCGTTGTGGGAGTCTGTGCTGCGGACCGGTGGGACAGGATGCGGGCTGTGTTTGAGCGTCTATTGGATGCACTCCCCCACGTGGTGGGCGGCGTTGAGACTGTGAGGCCGGAGACAACTGACAACGTTGAACACGCCATGGCTCCCGGAATCTGACGAAGAGATCGGGGGATCGCAGCCGCAGTTTCGGACGGCAACCCTCTTGAGCGCTCAAGGCAGAGCCGATGAGGCGCGTGGACAGCACGGTCAGACGGGACCCAGTGTTAGGTCTCGCGCTTGAGACCAGCCCGACACCGCGCGAATGCTGCCAGTGGCGTCGCTCTGTGTCGCCCAAGACCATGTAAGAAAGAGTGTGGAAATGAATCACGGTTGAGTAGAGGGTGGAGAGACCAGAATTGGAATCCACCACATCGCAGCCACAAGAGTCAAGAACCATGAATCAGGACACGAATACCACACTGAAACGCCCCCTTCCCGTACCGACCGTCGAAGAGATGCAGAAGGAGTTGAGCCAGGCGCAGTCACTGGATGACTTCTTCGGCAAGGACGGCATCTTCGCCCGGCTATTTGCGCGGACGATCGAAACGATGTTGGAAGGGGAGTTGACCGGCCAACTCGGCTACGAGCGCTATGCAGCCGAGGGTCGCAACAGCGGGAACAGCCGCAACGGCAAGCGCCAGCGGGAGCTGCGGACGTCGGCCGGGGACCAGACGATCCAGGTGCCGCGGGACCGCAACGGGGAATACCAGCCACTCCTGCTGCAGAAGTACGGGAAGAACACGAACGAGATCG
>JAKOVD010000152.1 GCA_029782215.1 Chloroflexota bacterium | reverse complement strand
CTTCCATACGGCCCTCGTAGACTAAGGGGCGCTCACCAGAGTACCGGTCACCGCCCCGCTCCTGATACGACGCCCGCCTTTTCTGGTCATCGTCCGCATGACGCCCGCCAGACAAGGCGGGCGTTTTTGTTTTCCGGCGCCGGAGCGATCCGCAGATGACGCAGAGAGACGCAGAGCAGAACAGAGAGGATAGACCGGCAGGGATGCCGGCGGTCCGGGAGGGGAGATGCCGGCGATAAGGAGTCACTCGACAGACGTGCAGGCGGGGACGTGGGACGGGCCGATGAATGTGACGCGCCTGCGCAATGAGGATGGGGCGCAGGAGTACCGGCAGATGTTTGCGTGGTACGACCCGGACGGCAACCCGGATGCGAAAAGCACGTACCGGTTTGCGCACCATTACGTGAAGACGGATGGGACGGTAGGGGCGGCGTCGATTACGGCGTGCCGGGCAGGCATTGCCGTGTTGAACGGAGGCCGGGGCGGAACGACAATCCCCAGCGAGGATTACAAGGGGGTGTGGGACCACCTGGCCCGGCATCTGCGGGATGCGGAGCTGGAGCCGCCGACGCTGAAGGCGCAGGAGGAGATGTCAGTCGTCAGTAGCCAGTCGGCAGAGGATGGCGACCTTGGCGTTTGGGAGGAAATGCAGACGCATGCGGCGGTGATCGGGCGGACGCGGCGGGAGACGTTCGAGGGCCGGGAGTATGTGGTGGCGCCGGTCGTGGCGCTGGTGCCGGGCGTGCTGAACGGGTTCCTGAACCCGGCCGAGGAAGTGGCGAAGTACGTGGACGCCTGGAATGATGCGCCGGTGCCGATCGGACATCCCCGGCGGGATGGGGTGAACGTGTCGGCCCGGTCGCTGGATGTGCTGGCGCACGATGTGATCGGGCGGTTCCAGAATGTGAGCTTTGATGAGGATCGGCTGAAGGGTGAGCTGTGGCTGGACGTGGCGAAGGCCCGCCAGCTCGGGACAGAGGCGCTGGCGGTGCTGGCGGCCCTGGAGGCGGGCGAGCAGATGGAGGTGAGCACGGCCTATTTCGCCGACCAGGAGCTGGTGAGCGGCGAGTGGAACGGGAAGCCCTATGAGGGCATCAACCGGAACATCAGGCCGGACCACCTGGCGCTGCTGCCGGGGGCGACGGGGGCGTGCTCGTGGCAGGATGGGTGCGGGGCGCCCAGAGTACACAGTAGCCAGTCGGCAGTAGTCAGTAGCCAGACGGGGGAGGGGAATGACGATGCAATCCTAGCGACGGGAGGTGAGATGAAGGTCACTATCGCTTTGGAGTTGAGCCTGGATGAGCAGCTTGGGCAGGTGTACGAGGCGTTCAACGCCCGCTTTGCCCAGGCGACCATGATGGCTCCAATGGAGCCAGCCGAGGGACCGTGGATTCGGGAGGTTTTTACTGACCGGGTGATCGCAGACACGGGGAAAGGGCTGGTGGCAGTGCCGTACACACGCAACGACGCGGGCGAGATCGAGTTCGGCGATCCCGTGCCGGTCGAAGTCGTGTACCAACCAATCGGCGCCGGGGGAACCACTGCGACGAACCGGCAGTTGACTTCAGGAGGTTGTCCCTGCATGGACGACGAACAGAGAGTGAACGCGAACGATGTGAACGAGGAACCGCAGGAGGGTGGGACGCCGGAAGCTGCTGCCGAACCGCAGACGGCCGGCCTGCCCGCTGACCTGGTGGAGTTCCAGAACCTGATGGCAGAGCTGGGCGGGGTCCAGGGCGTGCGTGAGATGTTGGCGGGGCTGAAAGCGAACGCCGACACCGAGCGGGCGAACCTGATTGCAGACCTGACCGCCAACGAACGCTGTGTCTTCAGCGCCGACGAGCTGCGGGCCCTGCCCAAGGCGACCCTGGACAAGCTGGCGCAGAGCCTGCGGCCGGCGGATTACAGCGGACGGGGCGGACCCCGGACCCATCAGCAGGCGGACGAGTGGACGGTGCTCGCCGCGCCGGAGGTGAAGTGACATGGCATCGAGCACTCCCCACACCATTCTGTTGACCGTCAACGGTTCGGATCGCCCGGTGTTTGAGTTCGAGGCGAACGAGGCGTTGACTCCCGGCGAGCTGCTGGCCTTTGACGCCGACGACGAGCTGATTCCTCACGGGGTGGCGGGCGGCAATGCCCAGGCCATCTTCTGTGTGGAAGACCCGTACAACGGTGTGACCAGCGCCGCCGCCATCGACACGGACTACTCGACCGGCGAGCAGACCCGGGTGGTCTTCGCTCAGCCCGGCGACGTGGTCTACGCCTGGTGCCCGACGGGCCAGACCATCGCCAAGGGCGATGCGCTGGAATCGGACGGGGCTGGCGGCCTGCAGAAGCACACGGTGGTCGCCGTCAACGCCGCGGGCAGCGGCACCTACACCTTCTACGCCAAGGCCATCGTGGCCTTCGCCGCAGAGGACAAGACAAACAGCTCCGGTAGCCGGGCGCGCATCCGGGCGAGGGTGGCGTGATGAACAACGCACAGATTTTGAACTTTGAGAGCGAGGCAGGACGGGCCGCGGTGTACGGCGGCAGCCGGCCCATCGTGAACAGCCGGACGGGCGAGGTGAAGATCGTCACCGGGCGCGGGCTCCAGGTCAACTCCATCCTGCGCAAGGATGAGTGGCAGGAGCTGGACCAGGCGGTGGTCGAGGCAGCCAAGACGCGGCTGGTGGGCGTTCAGCTCCTGCAGCAGCGGGGCCTGGTGCAGCGCCTGGGCGGCATTGGCACGCTGACGAGCCAGTGGAACGTGACCAGCGCCATGAACGCGGCCAACGTGAACATGACCGGGCAGAGCAAGGGCGAGCAGGACATCCCCGACAGCCTGGTGAAGAACGTGCCGGTGCCGGTGATCTTCAAGGAGTTCACCATCGGCGCCCGCACGCTGGCGGCAAGCCGGCGGATGGGTGACGGCCTGGACGTGACGGGGGCCTATGAAGCGGCCCGCGTCGTGGCCGAGATGCAGGAGGAGATGCTGTTCAACGGCTACGACCTGACCTTCAACGGCGGGACGCTGTACGGCCTGACGACCCACGGCGACCGCAACACGGACACGGCGACCAACTACGGCGGCGGCGACTGGGGCACGATCACCAACATCGAGAAGACCATCGCCGGCATGATCGGGAAGGCGAACTCCGATGGGTACTACGGTCCCTTCGGCATCTTCGCCTCGCCGACGCAGTTCAACCAGGCGGCCCTGGTGTACTACACCGACGGCAGCGGGCAGTCGCCCGTGCAGCGCATCCTGGCCAGCATGCCGAACGTGGCCTCCTTCCAGATGGCGCCGAACCTGACCGACGGCGTGGTGGTGCTGGTGGAGCTGAGCCGCAACGTAATCGACTGGGCAGAAGCGCTGCCGATCCAGACGCTGGAATGGGCGAGCGGCGATGGTATGGTCAGTCACTTCAAGGTGATGGCCGTGTGCGCCCCGCGCGTGAAGGCGGACTACAGCGGCAACAGCGGCGTCGTGCACGCCACGGCGGCCTGAGCGAAGCGATGAGCACTGTGACCCTGCGAGTACGACCGGGCTTTACCCACGGCGCCCAGAAGCAGTACAAGGGCGGCGACCTGCTGTTTGTGGACGCGGCGGAAGCAGCGATGCTCCTGGCGGCGTTCGGAGACAAGCTGGAACAGGTTGGCGAAGCCTACGAGCCAGCAGCCGAAGGGCTTGATGTTGTTGAGGAAACGCCAGGGCTACAAGAGGGCCGACCTGGTGGTCGGCGTTCCCAGGGGTCCCGGAGGTCCAGAGCATGACGATGCGCCTGGCCTGGGTGAATCTGACGTTCGGAAATGCGAATGGCTATGGCGTTGCGGGCTGGCACATGGCCCAGGCGACGCTGGCAGCTGCCCGACAATCGGGCGCCGTGAGTACGTCAGAGTTTGCCCTGGCCTGGGATGCAATGGTGATGTTCGGGCTGCCGCAGACGTGGCCGTTCTATCCAGGCGAAATGAGACCGGACTTGATCTGGCATACGATGCTTGAGGTGGACCGGCTGCCGCGGGGCTGGGTGGAGATCCTGAACCGCTGCGGGCTGGTGTGGGCGCCCTCGACGTGGGTGAAGGACCTGTTCGAGAGGCATGGCGTGTGGAAGCCGATCGTGGTGGCAGGGTACGGCATCGACCCCAACGTGTTTTGGCCTAAACGTGATGAGACACGAAAGGGCGGGGGACCGATGCGATTCGGCGTGTGGGTGGACGCGCTGCGGACACGGAAGCATGCCGAGATGGCGGTGGATGCCTGGCTGGCGGCCGGCGTGCCCGAAGCCACGCTGGAAGTGAAGCTGACGGACGGGACGGCGGCGCCGTTCTGGGTGGACGGCAAGGGGCATCCGCACCCGGACATCAAGGTGTTTCGGGGCGAGTGGCCACCGGCGAAGGTGGCTGACTGGCTGCGGTCGCTGGACTGCCTGATCTACCTGAGCGGGGGCGAGGGCTTCGGCCTGATGCCGCTGGAAGCGATGGCATGCGGGACGCCGGTGGTCTGCGCCTACAACACGGGCATGATGGATTACCTGACGCCTGACAATGCGGTGCTGGTGAAGGAACACACGCCGGAACCGGCAACGACGTACACGGCGCGCTTTGAGTTCGACCATGAGCCGATGCAGCTCCGGCCCGATTTCGATGAGGCGGTGTCAGCGATCCGCTGGACCTCGGCGGAGCGGGATGGGGATCTGCGGGCGATTGGCGCACGGGCGGCGGCGGATGCAGGGCGGATGACGTGGGAAGCGGCCGGGAAGCGGGCGTGGGACGCAATAGCAGGTAGCAGACAGCAGGTAGCAGATAGCATGTGGCAGGTAGCAGGTAGCGAGCAGCCGATGCCGGCGTTTGAGCGCGAGGAGTGGTGGGCATGACGGCGCGCACTTCGACGAGCCAGGTGAAGGCGATCATCAGCACGACGCTGACGGATGCACAGGTTCAGGCGTTCATCGACACGGCGACGCTGGTGGTGACGACGAACCTGGCGGCCAAGGGCCTGAGCGATGAGCTGCTGGAGACCATCGAGATGTGGCTGGCGGCGCACCTGCTGTCGATGCGGGACCAGAGGGTCCATGCCCGCGCCATCGGCGATGTGTCGTTTACGTACCAGGGACAGACGGGCCTGGGGCTGGATGCGACGCTGTACGGCCAGCAGGTGAAGATGCTGGATACGACGGGGACGCTGGCAAGCCTGGGGAAGCGCCGGGCATCGGTGACGGTGTTCTCGGAGGCGGATAGTGCTGCGTAATGCGTACTGCGTAATGCGTACTGGTCATGCCGGAGGCCAGCGTGGGCAGCGAGATTGACGAGTCGTTCCCGCACACATGCTCGGTGCTGGCGGCGGCTTCCTCGACGAGCGCAGAGGACGGGCGACCGTCGCTGAGCTGGTCGAGCGGGGCGACGACGACCACGGGCATCGCCTGCCGGCTGAGCGAGGTGTCGATGCAGACGCGGGCGGAGCTGGCGTCGGGCGCTATCCAGGCGGACCACGAGATGTGGTTGGCGTGGGGCGATGCGCCGAGCAGCCTGCGGGCGGCAACGGCGGAGCGCCTGCACCGCATCATCAACGTGCTGCGGCGGGCGGACAACACGAGCGTGGACGCAGGCCCTTTCGACGTGCGGCACGCGGCCAACGTGGGCGGCGCCGATGAGATCCTCAAGCTGTACCTGATGAGGGTAGCATGAGGTTGACGGCGCGCGTCGAGGTGAACATGCGGACGGCAGAGGTGGCAAGCCGGGGCGATGGCTTTGCCCAGGATTTCGCCAACCAGATGGCGGAGCTGGCAGCGGGCCTGGCGCGGGAAAACGTGGCGCCGGGCCGGGGGCCGGGTCCGCATCCGCACCGGCCAACGAGTGAGCACATCGACAAGGGCACTCTGAGCGAGAGCGTGAAGGTGCGGGCGCTGGCGATGGGGTTCCTGAAGACGGCGCACGTTTTCACGGACCTTGAGTCTGGGCTTTACCTGGAAATGGGATGGACGAACCCACACAGCGGGAACCACTGGCGGTACCCCTGGCTGATGCCGGCGCTGGAGCTGGCAAGGATGCAGTGGGCGGAGATCGCCCGCAGTACGGGGCGGCGGTGGTTCAGCGAGACGGGTGCGCCCTACCGGGGACGCCAGGCGGTAGATGCGGCGCTGTCGGCGACATGGCAGCCGGAGGTGGGCTAGGATGGCGCCTACGAGGGTGAACGGGAACCGGGTGCTGTACAAGCTGCTGACCAGCAGTACGGCGGTCATGGCGGAGTGCTCGAACCAGGTGTACGGGCCGCCGTTGGGCCTGCCGCCGAAGATGTCGGCGCCGGCGAAGGCAATCGTGTTCGGCAATGACGGGGGGCCGGGAAACCCGGACATTCCGATGGCCTCGGAGCGGTTTACGATGTACTGCTACGGGGCAGAGCAGCCCGAGGCGATCAGCGTGTTCCGGACGGTGGCGGACTTGCTGGCGCCGCAGTCAAGGCGGCTGGCTCCGCAAACGGTGGTCTACGACATGGGCGTGAACGTGCGGGTGCAGAGCTTCGCCCTGGAGATGGGGCCGGCGGACCTGCCGGACCCGGGCAATGGCTGGCCGCGGGTGGTGTGCGCCTGGCGGATGACGTATGCGGAGGCGGCGGCGTGACGGAATTGCGAGATGCGGATTGCGGATTGCGGATTGCGTGGGCGCCGTTTGCGCACCCGGATGCGCCGATGGGCTATGGCGTGATTGCGTCGAAGCTCAGTGAGGCGCTGCGGAGTGCGGGGGCGGAGGTGCTGCCGTCAACGGCGTTTGGCTGGGACTGCGTGGTGGCGGTGTCACTGCCGGCAGCGTGGCCGGTGGGCAAGCATGGACGCCGTGAAGACCTGGTGTGGCACACGATGTTCGACATGGACGTGCTGCCTCCGGGCTGGGTGGAGGTGCTGAACCGCAGCGCGGCGGTGTGGGTGCCCTCGACGTGGTGCCGGGATGTGTTCGTCGGGAACGGCGTGCAGGTGCCGGTGTTCGTGGGAGGGTATGGGGTGGACCACAGCATCTACTACTCGAAATGGACGGCGGTCGGATACGACCGGGCGGTCGGATGGATGGCAACCGCAAAGAGCGCAAAGAGCGCAGAGGGTGAAGCGAGGAGTACAGAGGACGGGCCGTTCCGGGTGTTGGTGTGGTCGCAGGCGCTGGTAGGGCGGAAGAATCCGCTGATGGCGCTGCGGGCGTTCATGGAGTGCGGTTTCCGAGCGGACGAGGCGGAGATCGAGATCAAGGTGAATGCGAACTACGGGCAGGGGGATGTGCTGGGGCCGGATGGCTCGGTGCTGCCGAATGCCCGGGTGATTGCGGCGGACTGGCCGGCGAGCCGGGTGGCGGATTGGCTGCGCAGCGGCGATGTGCTGGTCTACCTGTCTGGCGGCGAGGGTTTCGGTCTGATGCCGCTGGAGGCGATGGCGTGCGGGCTGCCGGTGATCTGCGCCTACAACACGGGTATGATGGACTACCTGACGGCGGACAATGCCCTGCTGGTGCCCAGCGTGGGCAAGCGGAAGAACGTGGGCTACAGCGTGCGCTTCGGCGTGGACTGTTACGAGGAGACGCCGGACCAGGACGTGGCAAGTGACTTGCTGCGCTGGTGCTTTGAGGACCGGGCGGCAGCAGCGGCGGTTGGCAGGCGGGCGGCGGAAGCGGCGCAAGCCTGGACGTGGCAGCGGGCCGGAGAGCGGGCGCTGTTGCACCTGACTGAGCTTTTTGGCGGCAGAGAGGGCGACGCACTGCCGGCCAATGGGCGCTGCTCAGAGAGAGACATGATTGCAGTGCGTCGCCCTAACAGTGAGGTAAGACAAGATGGCAACTGACAGCACAAAGATCGTCTACGGGAATGGCGGGTACGTGACCGTCAACAACACGGATTTGGGCCACTACCTGGGCGACATCGCCGTGGAATTGTCCACGGAAGAGTATTACCCGGACCTGGCGCGGGCGCTGGGGCCGGTATCGGGCACAGGCAAGGTGACGTCCGGAGCTGCGAAGCTGGATGTGACGTTGGCGGAATGGCAGTACTCGATCCTGAGCACGCTCTTCAGCATGGGCGCGAGCAGCGATGCCAACAGCGAGAAGATCGGGTCGGGCAGCCTGGGCACCATCACAGAGCTGACGAACGTGATCGCCACCGGGTTCAGCCGCAACGACGGCAAGGCGATGCGGGTGACGATCCCGAAGGCGCGCGTGACGAGCCCTGTGCCGGTGACGCTGGCGAAGGGCAAGGAGACCGGCCTGAAGGTGACATTCGAGGGTCTGTTCACAGACGCAGCGCCCAGCACGATGCCGGGTTGGCTGGAGATCGCGAAGTAGCAGGTAGCAGACGGCAGGAAGCAGGCAGCCAGAGACGCAGCGTGACTGCGCACAACGTTAAACGTTGAACGTTGAACGTTCGGAAGGACCATGCGAGAGTGCCCGGCGGGAGGTCGGGAGACATGGCAGACAAGCAGATTTACAACCTGGATGAGGTGCTGGCAGAGAAACAACAGCGATTCGTGATCTGGAAAGGGAAGGAACATGAGGTGGTGGGCGCCACAGGCGAGACATACCTGAAGTTCCTGAGCTACCAGGGGCAGTTGAACAAGGCGACGGACGAGAAGGCGCAGTTCGAGATGGCGATGAAGCTGCTGGGGCTGTTGACGCCGACGCTGCCGACCGATGAGGTGATGAAGCTGGAAGTCGGCGCCATCATGAGCCTGGTGAACTTCGTGACGAACGGCTTTGCCGAGGAAGCGGGCCAAGACGCCACGAGCGGCGCTTCGGGCGGCGGTACGGGCGGGGTTGACGGTGGGACCGTCGCTGGCGCTTCCGGCGGGGAGGGGGAAGCGGAGCCGGGGGAATAGACGTGGCCGTAATGCTCGCTCGCTTTCTGGCGACGTACCCAGGCTATACGGCAGAGATGGCATTGCAGATGCCGTGGCGCCGGTTCATGGCCCTGGTGCGGTCGATCCCGGTGGTCGTCGCCGAGCAGCAGCTCCGGATGTTGCAGACGATGGTGGTGGCGGTGAATCCGGGTGAGAAGGGCGAGGCGTATTACGGCCTGGTGGAGGAATTGCAGCATGTGGCGGTGGGCGGGGCCGTTGCTGGCGCTGCCGGCGGGGCCGTCGCTGGCGCTTCCGGCGGGGAGCGGGTGGAAGGTTCAAGGTCGAAGGTTGAAGGCGCCGAGGCGCTGCGGCCCGGGGTGAATGCGGCGGTGCGGTATGAGGCGGAGGAAGGAAGTATCGCGGCGGAGATGGCCCGGCAGGCGGCGGCGTGGGAGGAGATGGTGAGGAGTCGTCAGTCGTCAGTAGTCAGTAGTCAGACAGAGGACGGAAGACAGAAGGCGGGTACGACCGGGAGGATGGAATGAGCGCTGATAGAACGGACGTGCGAATTGTGGGCACGCTGGAGGCGGTCAGCGGGGCGCAGCGGGGCGC
>JAKOVD010000173.1 GCA_029782215.1 Chloroflexota bacterium | reverse complement strand
GATGGAAGCAGGGGGGAAGTAGGGAGAGGTCACGGTGGTGGAACCGCCGCAGACCTCGCCACCGTTGCCAACCATGCTGAGATTGCTGACCTGCACAGTATTGGCTCCCTCGCCCACACCGATAGCACAGTTGCGATTGCGATCAATGGCATCCCCAAAGGCCCGCAGCGTGCCATCATCATCGACGGACAACCCATTGGCCAGGTTGTCGTGAATCCGTGATCGGCGCACCTCACCGATCGAGTTGTCGATGTGGACGCCGTTCGTGCCGTTGCGCCAGATATCACAGTAGTCCATGCTGACGGTGTTGGATTGTTCGGCGGCCAGACCGTTGTATCCATTTTCGTAGATCTGGCAGTGGTCGAAAGTGGGGTGGCTGAATGACTCGAAGTAGACCCCTTCCCAGTTGTTCCAGCGGAACACGCTGTGTGCGATGTCGGGTGACGCCTGCCAGACGTTCAACCCATGCTGCGCGAACTCAAAGACACAGTAGTGGAAACGTACAGGCCCCGTGGGCGCCACCACGCGCAGCATAGCCCAATCGCCGTTCTGAGGATCGGCGGCATCGGAGGTGAAGTAGATGGGTTGGGCAACAGTCCCCACAGCGACGATCGAACCCTGAACCTGCATCGTTAGCCGTCGTTCGGGTTCACGATAGCCGCGATAATGCTGAAACCGAACATGCGTCCCGGGCAAGATGGTCAGTGTGACCCCAGGTTCGACGATCACATGGTCTGTAACCAGGATCTCCCCCTGCCAAGTCGTATCCCGAGTGATCGGTCCACCGACCGCGATTTGGGCCGAAACACCTGGGGAAGGCCCAAGACCCATCCATGCCGCAACTGCCAGTGATACGAACAGGCAGATCAACCACCTACCGAGAATTGATGGCTTCATGTGGGATACTCCGCTCGTTGCTGTTGGGCGGCGCCCGTGCCGCTCCTCCGTTCAGGGACCTGTGCTTGATGTTACTCCTCGACGGACAGCGGCAGCGGCGGGCTGAACTCCGAGGTACTGCCGCCGGCATCCGTTGCGGTTGCGGTGAGGTTGAAGCCGGTGAGGCCGGCCGGTTTGTCCAGCACCCAAGCGCCAGCGGCGTTGGCGGTCGTTGCGCCTTCGTAGATGCCCCCTTCATCGCCGCTGTCCGAGAAGACCTCCACGCGGCAGCCCGCGCAGGCGGTGCCGGAGACACGCGTCGCCGCTGCGCTGGTGATAGCGGGCGTAGGCGGGCCGACCTGGTAGACGTGGATCCCCCTCCAATCGCTGTCCCGGATGCTGTTCCGGGTGATTGTGTTGCCGGAGGAGGTGCTGTCCGACACACTGACACCGATGGAGTTGTAGATGATCAGGTTGTCCGGCCCGATGGTATTGTTCTGTGCGCCATCGCCGATCCAGACGCCGGCACCGGTGTAGGGCAGCGTGCCGTTGCCCCAATCCTGGACTCCCTCGGCGTCGGTGCCGATGTGATTGCGCTCAATGCGGTTGCCCCTTGCGCCTGCGCCGATGAGGGAGATGCCGCAACAAAGCTTGAAACGCCCGATCGCAAGGCCGCGAATCACATTGTCTGCGCTGCGCACAGCCAACGCGCCGTCAACGCCTGTCTGGTAGCCATCCAGAACGATTCTCAGCGTGAGCGGGGGGCCGGCGCTGGCGCCAGTCTGGCTGAAGCCATCGATCGTCGTGCCATCATCGGTGAGCGTCGGCCAGTACGTTCGGGGTCTGATCGCACAGACGCCATCCTCTTCGCAGTCATCAATGATGGCGAAACGGACGGTGTCGGGACCGGGGTGGCTGTTGGCGGCCTCGAGCGCTTCGCGCAGCGAGCAATGGGCAGCCGTACAACCGTCGCTGGAGGTATCATCGATCGTGTTGACCGTAAAGACGCCTCCACCGCGGTAGTCCCGGAGCACCAGCGGCAGGGTGAGGTCCAGGCTTTCACCCGGCCGGCGCGTCGGTGTTCGGGTGGGAGTCCGCGTCGCCGTCGGTGTGAGGGTGTGCACGGCTGTTCGTGTCGCGGTCGGAGTGGCCTCAGGAGTAGACGTCCGTGTCGTTGTCGGGATGAGGGTACGCGTGGGCGTCGCGGTCGGGGTGGCGGTACGAATCGGCGTCGCTGTGGCAGTTGGCGTGTCCTCACCCGGCACGGTCACGGCGGCCTCGCCGCTCCAGATGCTGTACAGCGCGTTCCTCTGGTCGTCGTGGGCCGGCGTGAAGGTGCGCACCTTGAAATAGTAAGTGGCTCCGGGCGCCAGGCTCCCGGCCAGGTAGCCGGACGCGCTCTTGTTCGCTGTGGCTCCATGTTGGGCCAGCGCGCCGCCGGGCGTCGTGGCGTAGAACACCTCGTAGTAGCCGCCGTCCCCGGTGTAGAGGATGGGCGTCCAGGTCAACTGGACCGCGCCGGGCCCGGTTGGCGCCCCGTGCAGGTCGGCCGGCGGCGCGGTCTGCGTCTGCGCCCAGTCCGGGTCGTCGTCTGCGATGCACTGAGGGCCGGACGTCAGCGCGTTGTAGCCGAGATCCAGGCCAGCGGCTTTGCCGCATCCGTAAAGCGGCACGCAGAGGTTCAGCGGGATGGAGCCGCTCAGTTTGTTGTTCTGCAGCTCCAGGCAGCCTACGGTGCCTAGATTGCCGAGCTCCGCCGGGATTTCACCACTGAGCTGATTGCTACTCAAGCTGAGAATTTGCAGACGGCTCAGACTGCCCAGATAGGGTGGGATGGCTCCTTCAAGTTGATTGAACGACGTGTCAAGGAAGTGCAGACTGCCGGACAGATTGCCCAGTTGCCACGGAATACCTCCGCTGAGTCGATTGTGGTCCAGATGGAGGTCCTGCAGTTGAGTCAAGTTGCCCAACTCGGGCGGGATCGCGCCATTCAACTGGTTGCCGCCCAACCAAAGGTAACGCAGTTGGGTCAGGTTGCCCAATGCCGGCGGCATGGAACCATTGAGCTGATTGGCGGTCAGGTCGAGTTCCTCTAAGGCGCCCAGGTTGCCCAGTTGCGACGGGATAGCGCCAGTGAGGCTGTTGCGGTTCAATATAAGTGAACGCAGGCGGGTCAGATTGCCCAGCTCAGGCGGGATGGCACCGCTGAGCTGGTTAGATTCCAGACCAAGCATCGTCACCTGGTTGCCGCCATCACAATGGACTCCATACCAAGAACAGGGCGTGTTGGTGGTGAGCCAGTTGTCCTGGCGCGTCCATCCCGGCCCGTTGGCGCTGCTGTAGAGCGCCACCAACGCGTCGCACTGGTCTCCGGGGATTTCTGTGACGTAGAGGCAGATAGTTGGTATGTGATACGTCACCCGCAGATGCGGCGCGTTTGCGACTTCGCGGCTACCGAACGTGCGCAGGTAGGCGTCCCCGCTAGCTGGGCCTATGACCTCGACGCCGTAGTTGCTGGACGAAGCGCTCAGCCAGCTCCGCGCGAAGTTGGTGAGATCCCAGCTCTTCAAGCCACTGCTGGTGTCGAGGGTCGCATTGACACCAAAGAAGTTGAGGCCGGGCCTATTGTTCCAGGTCACGCCATACTCGCTCCAGGAAGTCTTGGCCTGGTAGGCTGTGGCGACGATCGAGGGGCCGGAGTTCGGGCCGATCTGGTACAACTCCATGCTCGCCGAATCGATCACCGACCCCGCCGGCATCCATGAGAGGTCGAAGTGCACCAGGAGGCGCATCTCAGGGGTTGCGGCAGCGGGTCCGGCAGACTCGAGTGCGGAGGTGCCACCGAAGTTACTGCCGGGAGATGCCTGCTTGATGGTTGCGTCGGCGTCCGCGGTCAGGGTGGTGACACCCTGAGGCGCAACGACCTCCGCCGGAAGCGGGTTTGAGGGTATTTCGGCCGGATGATGGCTCGAACTGCCGGACGGTGCGGCCACGACGACAGGCGCATTGCCGCTGGCCACAAACAGAGGCAGTGCGACTGTGGCAATCAGACCAAGATACAGAATCGGCAGTCTCTTTGTGGTGCGCATTGTATTCGTCCCTCCGGATTTGATCCTGGATGTCTACACAAAGTCGGACTACCTCAAGATCACGGGCAAGGACTCGCTGTAGGCATAGTGCGTCAGGTGCAGGTCGACGGTCACGGTCAGCCCGGCTGTGACGGCAGTCGGGGCTGAGACCGAGCGGTAGCCCGGCGCGGACGCGGTGACGGTATAGGGCCGGGGCGCGGCTGCCACGCTGTAGCGGCCCTGCACATCGGCGAGGAGCTGCGTCCCCAGGACCATCGGTAAAGGCGTGACGACCGACAGCCGTGCGCCTGGGATGGGCTGGCCGGTGCCGGCATCCGTCACCTGGCCGGCGATGGTACCGTGGGGAAAGCCGGTGATGCGGGTAATGCTGTTGTCCTCGTCGTCGGAGATGTAGAGGTTGCCGGCCAGGTCAAAGGCCAGGCCGGCTGCGCTCAAGAAACCGGTTGCGAAGGGCATAGTGCCGCCATCCTCGGCCACCCGCGCTACGCCACTCTGGCGGCCCGCCGGTCCGGTGACGTACAGCTCGCCGGTCGGACTGAACGCCATAGCGCGCAGGCCGCTCAACGCCAGTTTGGCGTAGAGCGACCGATTCCCCGCCGAATCGATCTTCCAGATCCGGTTGGTGCCGGGGTCATTGGGAAAGGGGACGGGTCCTTCGTAGGCAGCGACGTACAGGTTCCCCGCGCGGTCGGCGGCCAACGCCTGCGGCCGGATCAGGCCGCTGACGAAGGGGATCACTGCGCCGTCGGGTGAGACGGCCGATATCTTGCCGGACATGTACTCGGCCGCGTACAGCGTTCCCGTAGGCCCGAACGTGAGGCCTGAAGGCCAATCTAGGCTCCCGGTGACCTCTGTGGTCTGCCCCTGTGGCAAGACCTCGATCAACCGGGGCCGGAATCCCGGCGCCGCCTCGGAGAAGTAGAAACTACCGGAGGGCTCGAAAGCCAGGTAGCCCATCGGGGAAATGAAGCTGACCACCTGGGCAAAGAACCTGCCGCGGCCGTCCGCAATGCGCACAATGCGGCCAGACTCGTCGTTGTTGACGAAAAGCTGGCCGGCCAGATCAAAGGCCAGTGCCTGGGGCGTCGCCATGCCGTTGCCGGGTCGGAGCGTGTGCACCGCGCCGTCCTCAGTGACGCGGTACAGCGCGTTCGTGCAGCGCATGGTGGCGATCAGGTCGCCGTCCGGCAGCCGATCCAACCCTTGCAGGCAACCGGGCGGCAAAGTGGCGAAGGTGGACGCTGTGCCCCCCGGGCTGACCTTCAGGATGCGATCGCTCTCGTGGCCGCCCTGGATGGAGATGTAGAAGCTGCCATCAGGCGCCGCCACCAGGCCGTGGGACGCGCCGGCGATGCCATCCGGCAAGGTCGCGATCTCGGCGCGGCTGCCGTCAGTGGTGCTGACCCGGTACAGGCCCGATCCCCATGTCATGTACAACCCGCCACGGCTGTCGAAATCAAGCCCGCCGATGCCCGAAGCCAGCCCGGTCGCCACCGCGGTTACCTGGCCGGCAGGCGTCACCCGGTACAGCCGGCTGTCGCCGAAACCTGTCCCGCCGCAGTAGTTGTAGCCGATCCAGACGTCAAGGTTCGGCGCGACCGCCATCGTGCTCTCGCAAGCGGTTGACGGCACGCTGGCGATGGCGGTCACCTGGCCGGCCGGAGTGATGCGGAAGACATTGTCGGCGTCGGACGGCATGAAATAGCCGTAGAGATTGCCGTCCGGCCCGGCATCCAGGGCATAGACGCCGACCGGCGCGGCGGCGGTCAGCGTGCCATCGGCGTTGACCCGGTCTACCTGCCAACTGCGGACGGCAGCCAGGTAGATGGCGCCATCGGCCGTGAGCGCGACATCGGACGGTGTGTTGGGTGCACCCGGCACGACGCTCTCCACCGCATAGCCCGGTAGCAACGCGCGTGGATTGAAGGCGCGGGTTGATGGCGCCGCAACGAAGGGTACATCGCCCAGGTTCGTGTGCTGGCTGATGGTCAGGCTGCGGCGCACGACGTGGGACTCGCTATCGGTTCCGAAGCTCAGGTCGTAGAGGCCGGCAGGCACGTGCACGCGAAAGCGGCCATCATTCCCCGTGCCGAAGCCGAGGGCGCATCCGTACTCGATGTCCTGGTCGGGATCCTGGATGTTGCCGCCGGCCGCGGCAATCGGCTGGCCCTGGCCGTCCACCAGGCGACCGGTCACGGCATAGCCCGGCGAGAGGGTGAAGTCCACGTTGCCCACCACCTGCCCGGCAATCACGGTGATGGGCGTGGCGTCGGCGACATGCATCCAACTGTTGACATCAGGATACGCCTCAGGCACATAGACCCCGGGGGTGAAACCGTGGGTATTGATGTAAACAAGGTAGTCGCCGGCGGGCAGATCGAGGCGGTACCGGCCCTGGCTGTCAGTCCCGGCGGCCACACCGCTGCTGTCCCGGCATTGGATGGCGCTTGTGTAAATGCCGGCAGTGACGACGATGCCGGGCACCGCGGCGCCGCCAACGCCTGTGACCCGGCCGGTGATGGCGCCGGTCGCCAGGATCACAGAGCCCAATCCGCCGACGGGCAGCGACTCGACCCCGGTCACCGCCCCCTGACGGGGTGGGAAGGGACGCGGCATGGTGTCCCCCGCGACCGGCGCTGCCGGGCTGGCCGCCACAATTCCGATGAACACAGCGACTAGCAGAACTTTCATCTCTCACTCTCAGACGTCGGGAGTGTGCAAGAACCTCATCGCAAGCCATCCGATCCCAGGAAGCGTGGCTCTGGGGAACCGTGGCTGACGAGTGGAGGCTCACCGCCGGGACTGTGCAAGCAGCCAATCATAGAGTCCGGGCTCACCATAGGTGGGAATCTGGATGTCGTTGCCGTAGTTCGGAAAGACCGTGAACTTGGCGTTGCCGCCGCAAGCCTTGAGCGCGTCCACCAGAACCTGCTGCCTTTCGACGGCGATCGTCGTATCGTCTTCCCCATGGAATGCCCAAACGGGAACATCTTTCAAGTCACAGATATTTGCGGGCACTGCAGAAGGATCGTTCCAGTCGTAGTAGCCGGTTACCGGAGCCAGCGCGGCAAAGCGCTCCGGATGGCGCAGACCGATCTCCCATGTGCCGTTCCCGCCCACATCGGCTCCGGTCAGGTAGATCCGCATGGGGTCTATCGAGTAAGTGGCCTGGATTTCGTCCAGCAGAATCATGAGCGAGTCGGCCATCACGTCTTCAGACCAGAACTCGTATTCACCATCCCCTTGTGGCGACACGACGATGAAGGGAAGATCGCCCTCGGTCTTCAGCCTCTTGGGCAGCACTTCTCTCGCCACCGAAGACAGATTGGCGCCCTTCGCTTCAAGGCCGTGCAGATACAGGATCAGCGGCCATTTCTCTTGCGGGTCCTTGCCATACGCCTCCGGCAAATAGAGCAGGTAGTCGAGCTTCGCCTTTTCCGATGTCTGGGGCCGTTGATAGACTCTGTCCGCCGTGACGGGAGGCAAAAATGTGAAGGTGGTCCAGGATTCTTCCAGGGGTTTGCCTGCGAATTGTCCCAGATCATGGACCTCCAGTTCGCCTGGCTTGTCGGCTACGACAACCACGTTCCAGGCGCGCATCTCACCCACTACCGGATGCTCTGTGTCTATAGTACCGAAAGCTGCCAGGTTGACGGGGCGCTCTTCGATGAACAGCCTGAAGGTGAAATCCGCCCAGGTCTCATCCAGCTTGCCGCTGTGGGACTCATCGTACACACCGGTTGAGACATTGAGCTTGGTGCCCCAGTCAACGTCAGCGTGGTATTCACTGGCGTTTGCCCCCTCTGTCGAATCCAGTTCCCATTGGAAGGTCACGTCCCCAGGCTCTCCTTTTGTGATGAGGAAGTCGCCGATTCTGTCTCCTGGCTCGATCATCGGCGGCAAAGCGGCGGGCGTCGGAACGTCAGTTGGGACCGCTGCCGGAACGCTAGTTGGAACGGCGGTGGGGACAGCTGTGGGAACGCTAGTTGGAACGGCGGTGGGGACAGATGGGGGAACGGTGGTCGGAACTGCAGGCAGGATGGACACGGGCGCGGCACACGAGACCACCAGGCCGGTGCACAGTAATGCGAGCGCAACAAGCAAACGACGATTCATCGGTCCTCCTGGGTTTGCTTCAGAAGAGTCACTTGAGAGTCATTTTTGCGTCCGCACGAACGCATACTGTTTGTGGGCAGGCTGCTCACTGGTGAAGGGCCGTGCTACCTCACGAACGGCGTTTCCATGCACAGACTGCTGGCGAGTAGAGGCCGCATCAAGCGCGACTATCGACCTGGCGGCTGACGCGGGCTGCCAGCGCAACTCCGGAAGCAGTCCCGAGCGCAGGATCGACGACTTGCCACTGTCTGACGCGCCAACGACGGTCAGAGAGCGTGACGCCTTTGGCCGTCCTCCCGGGATCTGGATGACGCGCATGGGCAAGTCCCACGTCAATGCCTCGCGACCAAAGAAGTCGTCGGCATCCCCTTCGTCGAAATAGTGCAGCCCTTTGACAGGTGCCAATCCGGGCGCAGGTGTATCCACACGGTACGCCGCTGCCGGCAGCACCCATGACCGCGCCGCAAAGGCCGGCTCATTCTGAGATTCGGATGCCGGGACGAAGTGGGCGAGGATGACCGCCGGATATGGCAGGGGCTTGTCTTGCTTGAGGCGACCCATCTGCCTGTCGCTGCAACCCACCAAGATGTACAGCGCGCGCGGCGTCGACCCGACACGGCGGCGAAGGTCTTGAAGCAAATCGCCGAAGGCGGCGCCATGCCCCAACGGGACGGCATGGGTTGAAGCAAACATACGGGCCTCCTAACAGCGCCCGCGGCTCAGACAATGAACCCTGCTGAGAGTATAGCACAAAAATGGACCTGGCGCGCACCAATTCGAGGAGTTTTGGGAGAAGGTCCTCCCATCACATTCGGTTGGTAATTCTGAAAGGTTGCGCCGTTGCCACTTTTGATGTCGACGGGTCCGCGCACGTCCGTTCATTGTCTCGGGTGTGGGAACAACAAACAGGGCCAAGTCGATCCGTTGATCCGTTAGGGATAATCCTCCGTTCACAGGTCATCCACCTCGTTGCCCGTGCTGGCCAGCGTCATCCGTTCTAATTCGCGCGCTTGGAAGGGTTGATCCAGACGGCTGCGGCTGGCATCCTCACGATCTCACCACCAGATTCCGGGAGTTATCATCGCGTGTTCGGCTTCATCCACCGCCTCAGAACTCGCATTCCCAACGCCGTCCGCCATAAGGATGAGCACGTCCAAAAGGTGCCCAAACCGGACACCGTCTCACTGCTCGCAGGGGCCGCCAAGGATGCGATGCGCAGCAAGGCCCGGCTCATTGCCGAGAACGCCCTCCTGCAGCAACAGATGATCATCATCCAGCGCCAGGTCAAAGACCATCAGCAGTCGGGACCGGTTCAGACTCCTGGCCTTGCGCAACAAGAACCCTGGCACAGAACGACGCCCTTCTGGAAGCGAGCCCTGCTCTCGGCAACTTGTTGCCGCATTGTCCAACCTGACACCCTCCTCGGCTGGCACCGCCAGAGTTCCGTCTGGTACGGGGCCGCAAGGCCAAGCCCAAGACACTACAAGCCCGGATCACACCTGGAACATCGCCCTCATTCGCCAGGAAGCATGCTCCAACCTGCAGGCCAGTTGGCAGACCGAAAACATCACTTGGGGCACCGAGCGCATCCGCGGCGAACTCCTCAAGTTGGGCATCAAGGTCAGCGGGCGTGAGCGCCTTTCGCACCATCCGGCGCTATCTATCCCCGAACACAGCTCGTGCAATCTCGTCCACCAGCCAGAATTGGGTAACCCATTAATAAGGCACTTTCTTGCGGAAACACACCGATCAGATCTGGTCCTGCGATTTCACACAAACCCATAACCTCTTGTTCGCTCCCCTCTTCATCTTCGTCATCATTGAGCTGTCATCAAGCAGGATCATCCACACCGCCGTCACCTCTCATTCCACAGATGCCTGGGTGGCACAGCAACTCCGTCAGGCAACCCCTTGGGGCGGCCATCCCCGCATCCTCATCGGCGAGAACGGCAGCAAAAATGGGCCTGGAGCAGCGCCTCAGCTTGCGCCCGGCCTCGCGCTTCCCGGCGCTGGAGAGCTAAGTCCTGCACACTCTGGAGCAGCAGCACCGTCTGCGCCTCAAGCTCGAGAGCCCGCTGGGAGTGGCCGATAATCTGCATCATACCAGCAGCGCCACGGTGCAGAAGCGCTTGGAGCTCTTGCAGAGCGACTTTGCCACCCTGAATGATATCGATGCGCAGCTTGATGGCTAGGTCACTGACATGCACCACGACTTCGACTTTCGCACGCGTCATATCGACAACATCCTGTACGACGTGCGTGCCCAGGGCGACGATTTCTTCGAGGAGACGCTCCGTATGGGCTGGTTCTTCGATCTCATCAACAGCCCGCGGCTCCGCAGCGAATTCGAACGCGGTGTTATCGGCAACACCATGAGCACATCGAGCACGAGGTCAATGTGTCAGTTGTGATCAGGTGATGGGCCACCGGCGGGGCCAATAGCGGCGCCAATGGCGTGCGCGAAGTCCTCAGACGCGATGCCTGGGGATTGCACGTGCAGAGCCTGGTAGACCTCGGTGAGGCGGGTGCACAGGGACTCGGAACGTATTTCGACGCCGCGCAGGCTGTGCTCGATGGCGCCCAGGGCAAATGCAGGCAGCAGTGTGAAGTCACCGGACAGGCTGATGTCATCGATGCGCTCCTCGCGCAGCCGGGCCGTCACCCGGATGAGGCCGCCAGGGGCTTTGAAAGCGCCAGCCACGATGCGGACGTCCTCATGGATCTTGACGCCCATCTGGCGCAGTCCGCCCTTTTGATACAGCCACTCGTCCGAAACGAAACGGGCATCCAGCTCCCGTGCCATGGCTTCCTCAGCGTCCGTCCACACACCCGGTTTCACTTCCGCCCCGAGAACATCCGCACACCTGGCTATGTACAGCTCCGTCATCCCCTGACGGTCAGGGGCCTGTCCAACCTGCTCCGCCAGCGTCGTCATGTACTGTTCGAGGCTCTCGAAGACCTTGTCCCGCATCTTCTCCGAGGAAACCTTGAGGACGCGCGCCATCGTGGCCTTGTCGAAGTCCAACATGAGGCTGCCGACGACTACTGTCCCCAGGCCCATCTGCGCAGCGCCGGTGCCGCCGATCTTCTTGCCGCCGACGTGGATGTCGTTCACGGGACGCAGGTAAGCGTTCACGCCCAGCGCCTGGTACGTGTCCACAAGGGGCTTGATGTACAAGGCGAAGCGCTCACTCAAGTCCTGGGGCAGGTGGTCGTCATGGAAGACCCACTGTACAAAGATCTGGTTCGCATCCAGGTACACCGCCCCGCCGCCCACCTCACGGCGGTAGATGGGGAGCCCGTGCACCGCGCAGTAGTCCAGATCGACCTCTTTCTCCATCTCCTGGTGATAGCCGATGCAGACGTAAGGTGCAGACGGACTCACCATGATGATGGTGTCCGGCGTGTTCTCGTCCATTGCATAGGCGACGGCGTGGTAGACGGTCTGAGAGCGGAGGGGAGAAACGAAGCCCAGGTCGAGAAGGCGGATAGATGGCATCGGTTTGAATCCTCAGGGAGAGTTGGCTGCACCATGATCTGGAATCAGCAGCTCCCAACTCTCCAGCACTGCCAGACAGCGGGAAACTGCCTCCGGTTGTGCGGCGGCAATCGTGGCGCTGAGTTCGAGGCCAACGGTCAGGTCAGCGGGTTGGACGCCTACCAGGTGAAGATGTTGCGGGAGCTTGCCGCGGAAGCTGGCAAGGCCGAGCACTTCCTGGAATGTAGCCTGGTGCTGCGACAGCTTGATGTTGGTGTAGAGGGGGATGTCCTGCTTGGCCAGATCGACGACCGTGCCCGCCGGTTTTCCGGCGTCGACGGCATCGAGCAGCAGGAGATGGCTGCACTCCTCGACCAGGGGCAGGAGGTTGAGGCCCAGGGTGCCGCCATCGATCAATTCGACAGCAGCGTCCAGCCTGCCGGTCGCCCGCAGGTCGGCCAGCAGGTGGACGCCCAGTCCCTCGTCCCGGCTCAACAGGTTGCCGAGCCCGAGCACGACCTTGCGTTGAGCTTCTGCCATGTGCCGTCAGCTCACGCAAACGTCAAGGCCAGTGGTGACCTTGCCCAGATCGCGCCCGTTGGCGTCGACCATGTGAATGGCGCAGGCCATGCAGGGATCAAAGCTGTGAATCGTGCGCAGGATCTCCAGGGGCCATTCCGGCTTGGCCATTGGGGTCCCGACCAGCGCCGCTTCGTAGGCGCTCGGCTGGCCGTTGTTGTCGCGTGGGGATCCGTTCCAGGTCGTCGGTACCACCATCTGGTAGTTTGCGATCCTGCCGTTGTTGATCACGACCCAGTGGCCAAGAGCGCCGCGCGGCGCCTCCATGAAACCAAATCCGCGCGCCTGGCTGGGCCACGAGGCAGGGTCCCAGCGCTCGGCATTGAAGGTCTGCGTATTGCCGGCGCTGATCTCGGCAATCAGCTCATTGAACCAACCGGGCATGGCGTCAGCGACGATCTTGGTCTCCAGACCACGGGCGGCGGTCCGGCCCAACGTCGAGAAGAGCGCCTCGGGGCCGGCGCCGAGCTGTTTCAGCGTCGCATCCACCAGTGCTACAGCCTGGGGCTGTCCGGTGGCATACATCACCAGCACGCGTGCGAGCGGTCCTACCTCGACCGCCTTTTCGTTCCAGCGCGGTGCCTTGAGCCAGGAGTACTTCTGCTCCACCTCAAGTTCTTCATAAGGGGGCTGCGGCCCGGTGAAGTTGAACTTGGTTTCGCCAACCCAGGGATGGAGACCGGCGCCGTCCCCACCCTGGTAGCTATACCAGGAGCGGGTCACGAACTCCTTCATCTTCTCCATATCATTGGGGTCGGGCTGCTGGACGTTTTTCAAGTCCCGATTCAGGATCAGCGCTCGCGGCACCAGGTACTTCGATGTATCCTTGACGTCAGCACCGGGAAACTCACCCCAGGTCAGGAAGTTGCCCAAGCCTTCGCCCAGCTTGAAGTACTCAGGGTAGTAAGGAGCGATCGCCAACAGGTCGGGCAGGTAGACCTGATCGACAAACTGGATGATGCGGCCGATGGTGTCGGAGATGATCGACAGGCGATTGGCGTTCAGCGCCGTGTCGCTGTTCAGGTCGATCGGCATCGGGATGCCACCCACCACGAAGTTGGGATGGGGATTCTTGCCTCCCAGGATGGTGTGGATGGTGACCACGTCCTTCTGCCAATCCAGCGCCTCCAGGTAGTGGGCCACAGCCAGCAGGTTGACCTCCGGCGGCAGCTTGTAGCCGGGATGACCCCAATAGGCGTTGGAGAAGATGGACAATTGACCGCTGTCGACGACGGCCTGGATCTTGTCACGCACTTCCGCGAAATAGCGTGCCGACGAACGCGGCCAAGCAGAAAGGCTCTGCTGGATATCTGACGTCTTCTGCGGATCCGCCTTCAGCGCATTCACAACGTCCACCCAATCC
>JAKOVD010000168.1 GCA_029782215.1 Chloroflexota bacterium | reverse complement strand
GAGCGCCACCCGTTGGAATCACCGTTGGGTGCCGGGCTTCGGGGCCCGGCTTCTTGCGGCCGTTGGACAACGGTGACGCTGCACTCAACGCGTCGCGGATCCTGTCCGGCAACTTGTACCGCGACAGGTCCATCTCGACGCCGTTGATCACCACCTTGTCACCCTGGATGGTCGCGGCCACCTGCTTGGCCTCCTCGACCTTGTCGGCGAAGCCCAGTTCGACAGCCTCCTCGGCAGTCATCCAGGTCTCTGCGTCCAGGAGCTCAATGATCTGCTCGTCATCGAGACCGGTCTTGGCCCGGTAGGCAGCCACCATGCTGTCCCGGATCTTGTCCAGGGCGTCGGCCATGTGGCGCATGTCCTCCGCCTCTCCCCAGACCAAGGCAGAGGGGTTGTGCACCATCATCATCGCGTTCTTGGGCATTATCACGACGTCTCCGGCCATGGCGATGAGCGAGGCCGCCGATGCGGCCAACCCGTCCACGTAGACGGTAATCGTTGCCGGGTGCCGGGCCAACATCGAGTGGATCGTCTGTCCGGCGAAGACGTCGCCGCCCGGGCTGTTTATGTAGACCCGGATCTCATCCACGTCCCCGAGGGCTTGGAGATCCTCTCGGAACTGGGCCGGGGTCACCTCATCGCCGTACCAGGTCACGTCACTGATGGGCCCGTAGATGAGCAGTTCGCCGACACCAGCCTCAGCTGCGGCCCGGAACTGCCAGAACCGCTTCTTCACTCGTTTCCACCCCCTCGCCGCTCGGGTCTGCCGGTCTCGTCAAGGGGCACCATGTTGCCGTTGACCAGGTACACCTGGCCAGCGCCGCCGGGGATGGGGTTCATTTCTTCGAGTTCGCGCCATTCGTCGGCGTTGATGATGCCGTTTTGCCGCTGAATGGCCAGCCCTTCCTGGCGGCTCTTGTAGTCGCCCCGGAGCAGGCCCTCAACGTTGAACTTGACGTAGAAGCCCTGCTCCTTCTCCCTGCGGGTGAACAGCTTGCGGTTGATCTCCCGCTCCCAGCGGACGATCCACGGCAGCATGGTGTACTTGACGAACTCCAGCGACTGGTGCTCGATGTTGCTGAACGTGGCCCGCTCCAGATTGGCGATCATGTGCGGCGGCACCCGGAACAGAGCCGCAATCTGGTCCCGGGTAAGCTTCAACATCTCGACCGTCTGGGCGTCCCGTAGGGGCATAGGGATCCGGTTGAATTTCATGCCCTCTTCGAGTACAAGCGGCCGCCAGCTGTTGGCCAGCCCTGCGCCCTTGGCTTCCAAGTCCGCGATCAGGTTGGCCCGGGCTTTGTCGCTCAGTTTGCCGGGGTGCTCCAGCACGCCGCCTACGTTCATCCCCTGCCCGTAGAACCGAGCCAGGAACTCCTGGGTGGCTAGGCCGATTCCGACCATCTCCGCAGCGTGGGCGATTGGCGAAAGGCCTTTCAACCCATCGAACGAGAAGCCCGGGATGTGCAGGACCCGTTCAGCCGGCAGGAGCATCCATTCCCCGTCATCTGTG
>JAKOVD010000107.1 GCA_029782215.1 Chloroflexota bacterium | reverse complement strand
CTTCTGGCCTTTACTGCGATCGCTCAGAAGCAGGATACGCGCTCTGGTGTGGGTGCGGGCCGGAGCGTCGCCGGTGCGAATCAACTGCTCAAGTTCTCTTCGCTGTTCTGATGTGAGTTCAATGGACGTATGCTTACCCATGCCGCACAGCTTAGCGGCTTCATTTGAATATGCAAAATACGGCCTAACGAGGCACTAGGTTGAACTTCCTCAAACGCTGGGAGGGCATCCTCCTCGTCATCCTCATCGTGATCGTGGGCATCAACAGCCTTGCCCAGCCCGAGTTTCTGACGGTTGGCAACTGGGTCAATCTGTTCCAACTCTCGATCGAGAAGATCATCGTCGCCATCGTGTTGACCTTCATCATCATCAACGCCGAGATCGATCTCTCGGTCTCCTCTGTGATGGGACTGACAGCCTGCACCTTCGGCTACTTCTTTCACAATGGCACCGCGGCGCCCACCGCGCTGCTTTTGGCGATCCTCGTGGGCGTGCTCTGCGGCATCTTCAACGGCTTCTGGGTGGCGCGCGTCGGCCTGCCTTCCCTCATCGTGACCCTTTCGATGCTGATCGGCTATCGCGGGCTCTCGCGCGTTCTCCTGGAAAATAACTCCTACGGCAGCTTCCCGGACTGGATGAATCGGCTTGGGCAGCAGGCCCTGGTCGGACCGTTCACGCTGGCGATGATCCTGTTCTTCGTGCTGATGACGCTAGGGATCATCATCCTCCATTACACCGGATTTGGACGCTACGTCTACGTGATCGGCAACAGCAAAGACGTGGCCCGCTACTCGGGGGTCAAAGTGGCGCGCGTCAAGTGGTCGCTCTTCATTGCCGCCAGCACCGTGGCGGGGATCGCAGGCCTTCTCTACGCCAGTCGCCTCGGCGCCGTGCGCGGCGACATCGCCGTCGGTTTTGAGCTTGACATCATCACCATGGTGCTCCTCGGTGGGGTGAGCATCTTCGGTGGATCAGGATCGTTGTGGGGAGTGCTGCTGTCCATCCTGATCATCCTGAGCCTGCGCAACGGCATGGGTTTGGCCAGCGTCTCCGGCCAGGTCCAGACCGGGGTGGTAGGAGCGCTGCTTATCCTCTCCGTGCTCGTTCCCAACCTGATCCAGAGCACGCGCGACTTTGCCAGGCGCCGCCGTTTGCAGCACAGCACCTCAGAGTCCGCGGCGTGACCAAGGAGGTCCAAACCCGAAACCAAACACACACTTCACATCACTGCCCTTACTCGCCACCACCCTCGTCACCCAACTTCCCAAGGAGGAACAGATGAAGAAGTCTTTGCTGGTGCTGATCAATCTGCTGGTGATCGCTTCGCTGCTGCTGGCTGCCTGCGGCGGCGCTGCCACCCCGGCACCCACTGCGGCGCCAAAGGCCACCGAAGCCCCTAAGGCCACCGAGGCCCCTAAGGCGACCGAAGCGCCCAAGGCCACCGAGGCCCCCAAGGCCACCGAAGCGCCGAAGGCGGCTGCTGCCGTTGAGGCCAAGAAGGGAGTAGCCTCCAAAATGGTGCTGCTGCCCAAGTTCCTTGGCATCCTCCCCTTCGACGAGGCCCACAAGGGCGCCGAAGAGGCCGCTGCCGAGCTTCAGAACCCTGAGAAGCTGCAGTTCCTGGGCCCCACGCCCGAGAACAGCGTCGCCGGCCAGATCGAGATCGTGACCAACGCCACTACCCAGGGCGCCAACGCCATCATGATCTCCAACAACTCCGGCGACCAGATCGTGCCCGCGGCCAAGGCCGCCCGCGACAAGGGCGTCACCGTCGTCACCTGGGACTCGCCCATCCCCTCAAGCGATGGCGAGCAGGTGTTCGTGGCCCAGGTCGACTTCGCCGAAACCGGCAAGGTCATGGCCGACATGGCCTTGAATATCCTGGGAGCCGACGGCGGCAAGTTCGCCATCCTCTCCGCCTCTCCTGACGCCGCCAACCAGAATGCCTGGATCGCGGCCATGAAGGATGCGCTCAAGGATCCCAAGTATTCCAAGCTTGAGCTCCTGGACACCGTCTACGGCAACGACCAGTCTGAGGAATCATACAAGCAGGCGCTGGCCCTGGTCGACAAATACCCCGACATGAAGCTGATCATGGCTCCCACGTCGGTGGGCATCGTCGCCGCTGCCAAGGCCATGCAGGACGAGGGCCTCTGCGACAAGGTCAAGGTCTCCGGTCTCGGTCTGCCTTCGGAGATGGCCGCCTACAACAAGGCGGGCTGCGCTCCTGAGTTCGCCCTCTGGTCCTTTGTCGACCTCGGCTACCTCACCTACTACCTCAGCTACCTCCTGTCCACCGGCCAGTTGGAAGCGAAGGAAGGCGCCAGCTTCAAGGCCGGCCGCATGGGCGAGTACACCATCACCAAGGACCCGACCCGCGAGAAGGGCCTGCGCGTCCTCATGGGCCCCTTCACGGTCTACAACAAGGACAACATCGGAGCTGCCGCCCCGTCGCTGACCGGTGAGGCCAAGGTCGTCAAGGCAGAGCCGGGTAAGGCAACCAAGATGGTGCTGCTGCCCAAGTTCCTTGGCATCCTTCCCTTCGACGAGGCCCACAAGGGCGCCGAAGAGGCCGCCGCCGAGCTCAAGAACCCCGAGAAACTGCAGTTCCTGGGCCCCACGCCCGAGAACAGCGTCGCCGGCCAGATCGAGATCGTGACCAACGCCACTACCCAGGGCGCCAACGCCATCATGATCTCCAACAACTCCGGCGACCAGATCGTGCCCGCGGCCAAAGCCGCCCGCGACAAGGGCGTCACCGTCGTCACCTGGGACTCGCCCATCCCCTCAAGCGATGGCGAGCAGGTGTTCGTGGCTCAGGTCGACTTCGCCGAAACCGGCAAGGTCATGGCCGACATGGCCCTGAAGATCCTGGGAGCCGACGGCGGCAAGTTCGCCATCCTCTCCGCTTCCCCTGACGCCGCCAACCAGAATGCCTGGATCGCGGCCATGAAGGATGCGCTCAAGGATCCCAAGTATTCCAAGCTTGAGCTCCTGGACACCGTCTACGGCAACGACCAGTCCGAGGAATCCTACAAGCAGGCGCTGGCCCTGGTCGACAAATACCCCGACATGAAGCTGATCATGGCTCCCACGTCGGTGGGCATCGTCGCCGCTGCCAAGGCTCTGCAGGACGAGGGCCTCTGCGACAAGGTCAAGGTCTCCGGTCTCGGTCTGCCTTCGGAGATGGCCGCCTACACCAAGGCGGGCTGCGCTCCTGAGTTCGCCCTCTGGTCCTTCGTCGACCTCGGCTACCTCACCTACTACCTCAGCTACCTGCTTGCCAACGGTCAGCTCAAGGGTGAGGTCGGCGAGCGTTTCGAGGCCGGTCGCATGGGCACGTACACCATCGACAAGGACCCGACCCGCGCGAAGGGCCTGCGCGTCCTCATGGGTCCCTTCACGGTCTACAACAAGGACAACATCGAGGCTGCCGCCCCGTCGCTGACGGGCCAGGCTGCTCCGGTCAAGGCAAAGACGGGCGAAGCGCTGAAGATGGTGCTGCTGCCCAAGTTCCTGGGCATCCTCCCCTTCGACCAGGCCAACAAGGGCGCCGAAGAGGCCGCTGCCGAGCTCAAGAACCCCGAGAAGATGGAGTTCCTGGGCCCCACGCCTGAGAACAGCGTCGCCGGCCAGATCGAAATCGTCACCAACGCCGCCACCCAGGGCAAGCAGGCGATCATGATCTCCAACAACTCCGGCGATCAGATCGTTCCGGCCGTGAAGGCCGCCCGTGAAAAGGGCATGAGCGTTGTCACCTGGGATTCGCCCATTCCGTCGGGTGAGGGCGAGCAGGTCTTCGTCGCCCAGGTCGACTTCAACGAGATCGGCAAGGTCATGGCCGACATGTCCCTGAACATCATGGGCGCCGACGGCGGCAAATTCGCCATCCTCTCTGCCTCTCCCGACGCTGCCAACCAGAACGCCTGGATTGCAGCCTTTAAGGAGGCTCTGAAGGATCCAAAGTATGCCAAGCTGCAGCTTGTGGACACCGTCTACGGCAATGACCAGTCCGAGGAGTCCTACAAGCAGGCGCTGGGTCTGATCGACAAGTACCCCGACCTGAAGCTGATCATGGCCCCGACTTCTGTGGGCATCGTCGCCGCCGCCAAGGCCATGCAGGACGAGCAACTCTGTGACAAGGTCAAGGTCTCCGGTTTGGGTCTGCCCTCGGAGATGTTGGCCTACACCAAGGCCGGCTGCGCCCCTGAGTTCGCCCTCTGGTCCTTCGTCGACCTCGGCTACCTGACCTACTACGTCTCCTACCTGCTCGGCACCGGCCAGCTCAAGGGCACGATCGGCGAGCGTTTCGAGGCAGGCCGTATGGGCACGTATACCATCGAAAAGGACCCCACCCGCGCCAATGGTCTGCGCGTGCTAATGGGCCCCTTCACGGTATACAATAAGGACAACGTCGAAGCCGCCGCCAAGTAACTGCACTCCACCCATCCCTGAGGTCGGCACTTCGCAGGCGCACACTCGCCACGGCCTCCTGGAGATCCGGACAAACTGACTCTTGCAGAGGGCCGCAGCCCCTTCCGGACTGCGGCCCTCTCGCAGAATCCCCCGCGTGGCCACGTTTTGGGCTTCAGAAACGCGACCTAAAGTCAAGTGAGGCAAACCATGAACTCCCGCGAACGCTTTCTCGAGGTCATGCACTTCAACCCCAATGTGCGGACCCTCAAATGGGAATTCGGCTTCTGGGGCGAAAACATCAAACAGTGGTATCGGGAAGGACTGCCAAAGAAATACGGCACCAATCTGCCCACGCGGCTGACGACCGTCGGCGCCTCGCTCTACACCAGCGCCTGGACGTATGAATGGCGGCGCAACCGCACCTACCTTGAGAAGTTCTACGATGAGCGCGAGCAGGACATTGAGCTCCCCGATGGCATCGCCATTTGGGGCGGGGCGCTCTATTGGCCCAGCCAGGGTTTCCCGCTGGCGCTGGACGTGATGGACTACTTCGGCTTCGACAGGAGCACGGCCATGGTGCCGGTGGAGCAGCTCTTCCACCCCTTCTTCGAGCCGGAGGTCCTGAAGGAAGATGAGCGCTATATGACCTACGTCGATGTGGACGGCGTCAAACGCCAGTTCCATAAGCACGAACGCGTCATCCCCAGCTCCGTGGACTGGCCGATCAAGGACTGGAACTCCTGGCAGCGCATCAAGGAGGAGCGTCTGAGCCTGGACAACATCCGCGACCGTTTCCCTGCCAACTGGGATTGGTGGGTCGAAGAATATAGACAGCGCGACTATCCGTTGGCCGTGGGCGGCTACCCCTGCGGCTTCTTCGGCACGCTCGTCCACCTCATTGGCTATCAGAATGTCTTCTATCTGTACTACGACCAGCCCGATCTGGTCCACGATATCCTCAGACATCTGACCACCCTTTGGATCTCCGTCTGGGAAGAGATCATGGCGGACGTCGATATCGACTGCTGCCATATTTGGGAGGATATGTCCTCGACCATGGGCACGATGGTGTCGCCCGCCCACTTCGAGGAATTCATGGCCCCCTGCTACCGCCGCATCACCGACTTCCTGGCTGGCAAGGGCGTTGACACCGTCCTGGTCGACACGGACGGCAACATCGAGAAGCTGATCCCCCAGTTCCTGGCGGTCGGCGTCACCGGGATGTACCCGATGGAAACCTCGGCGGGCATGGACGTCGTCAAGCTGCGCAAGCAGTACCCCCGGTTCCAGATGATGGGCGGCGTCCCCAAGTACGATATGGCCCTCGGTCCCAAGCGCATCGAGGAGTTCCTGGTGCCGGTGGCGGCCTTGCTCAAGCACGGCGGCTACGTCCCCTTTGGCGATCACTGCATCTCCCCCGGCGTGAGCTGGGAGCAGTTCAAGTATTACCGCAACCGTCTGAACGAGATCATCGACGCCAGCGGCGCCATCTAGCGATGCTGGGTGGCGCTTGCTGCGCCAACACCTGCCCAAACGGGAGCAACTATGGCCGAATCCATTGTCGATGTCAGTCGAGGGTTCTTCTTCGACGTCCTCTTGCCCATCCTGCGCAAGGAGTTCCCGGTCGAGACTTCACAGACCGCCTTTGGCGTGTTTGGCTACGGCTCGGAAGTGCTCGGCCTTGACGACGAGTATTCCAGCGACCACCATTGGGGCATCCGCATCAATGCCCTGATGCCGGATTACCTCATCCGCGGACGCCTGGAACAGATCCAGTCCACGATCGAAGCCGATCTGCCGGACACCTACATGGGACACTCGCTGCGCGAGGGTCTTACAGGCGGCAAGGGACTCTCGTTGACCAGCTTGGAAGCCTATCTGGCGCGCACCATCGGCATTGTCAAGCCCCCCGAGAGCGACGCGGAGTGGCTCAGCATCCCCGAAGAGGACATCATTCACATCGTCAATGGCGAGATTTGGCTGGATGAATCAGGCTGCTTTTCGGCCATTCGCCGGGCCTTCAATGCCTACTACCCGGAACCGGTGCGCCGGCGGCGGATCGCGCATTGGTGCCGCTATATGTCGGGCATGGGCGTCTATGCGCTCAAACGGGCCCTGCTTCGGCACAACGAGTACTACGCCACCATCACCTTCGCCCGCGGACTCCGGCTCGGCGTGCAGCTCGGCTTCATGCTGGAAAAGGTCTACTGTCCCTATGACAAGTGGACCTACGCCTTTCTGCCCAGGCTGCCGCGCCTCGGCCAACCCATCAAGGCCATCGTCGAGGAATCGACCTTGCTGGCCACGCCCTGGGAACGGAAGCTGGACCTGCTGCACGAGTTGGCGGACCTCCTGGATGAGACCATGGTGGCGGACGGCATCATCCCCCCTCATCCGGCCTTTGCCATCTCTCCCACCTCGGGCTACCGGCTGATGGAGCACGCCTACGCCGAAATCCTCAAGCAGATCAGCCCCGACCTGCGCAGCATCGTGCCGGTGTGGGACCAGGTTCACCTCGAGGCCTTCCACAGCAACTACGTCGCCGGGCTGGACATCGAGACCTGGGATGGTCTGCTGAACCTCACCCCACGCTCTGCCTAGCCCAGCCTCATCGGAGACAACAAGTGAACTCGAAAGAACGCGTGCTCGCCACTTACCGGCGGGAGCCCACCGACCGCACGCCGATCGACTGCATGCTCTACCAGAAGCAGTTCCTGGACATGCTCCAGGCCGACTACGGCACGCGTGAGCAGTTCATGGACGAATTCGGCCTGGACCTGTTCATGAGCTTCGTGCCCTGGCCGAACCAGACCGGACGGCTGCTCGACGTGAGCGAGCTGGCGGACTTCAACCCCGGCGACCCCCGTGATCCCTTCTGGATCACCTATGAGGCCTGGAACCCTGACTTCGCCGGCGTCAGCGTGGCCCGCGCCGTCGAGGAGCAGGGCAGCAAGCGGGCAGTGATCGCCCATCTGTGGGGCATTGTCGAGGGCACCAGCCGCATCATCGGCATCGAGAGTAGCTGGATGCACCTGGGCAAGAGTCCCGCCCTGATGTCGAGCTGGTTCGATCGCTATGCCGACTGGCTGTGCGGCCTGGCCGATAGCTGCATCGACGCCGGCGTGGACATCGTCACTTTGTCCGATGACTGGGGGAGCAACCAGAACATGCTCTTTTCCCCCCGCATGTGGCGCAAGATGATCGCTCCCTATGCCGAGCGCGTCGTCAAGCATATCAAGGGCCGGGGCGTGTGGGTCAACCTGCACAGCGATGGCTACATCATGAACATCATGGATGAGCTGGTGGCCATCGGCTATGACTCCATGCACCCCGTGCAGGAAAGCGCCGGCATGGACCCGGCCACCATCAAGGCCGGCTATGGCGACAAGCTGATCGTCTACGGCTCCCTCGATGTCATCGACGGGCTCTACCGGCTGGACAGTGACGAGCTCGACGACTATATCCGCGGCCGCTTTGCCATCTATGCCCCGGGTGGCGGTTTCATCTTCAATACCGGTCACTTCGTGCAGCCCGACATTGCGCCGCAAAAGCTGATCAGGGCCTACACCCTGGTCGGCGAGCTGGCGCGGCAGTACGGGACGGCCGCCGGTGCCACCCGCTGAGAGCATGAGCAATCACATCGTCTACAGGCAGCTCAACAAGGACTACGCCTACTGGATCGAGAAGCGGCGATTCGGGCAGCGCCAGGGCGGCAACGTCAGCGGTCTGCTGGCGCACGTCGAGAACGGCGCCGTGCGCGCCAACATCCTCTTTGACTGCGGCCTCGGCACGCTCGAGAGTCTGGCCGACCTCAGCGCCGAAATCGGCGAGGAAGCGGTCTGGGATCAGCCACTGACCGTCTTCATCACCCACGGTCACATCGACCATCATGCCGAGCTGATGCTCCTGGCGGAGATCTATTGCCAACGCCGCGGCGGCGATTATGTCCACAACGTGCGCCCGCCGCTGGCCGTGCACTGCACCGCCGAGACACAGGAGCACCTCTACAACACCCATCGCTGGGGCTACACCGGCGGGCGTACACTGGCGCATGTCCCGCTCATCCCCGGCCAGACCGTCACAATCGGCCCCATTGCCGTCCAGGCCGTGGCGGTGGACCACTGTCCCGGCGCCGTGATCTTCACCGCCAGCGCCGGCCCCGGCCACAAGGTCCTGATCGGGTGGGACTTGCGAACACCGCCGCTCGCGCCCGACCAGATCGTCGCCATTCGCCGTCCCGCCCTCGCCCTGGTCGAGGGCGCCACGTGGACGCCCATGTCCACCCTGACCGGCCACGCCGGCATCCAGCTTCTGGCGGAATCAGGCTTTTTCGACCAGCTCGAGCTGGAGTATGCGCCGGATCGGCAGCGCTACGGCGCCTATCTCGTTCACTACTCCGGTTGGGAAGACCCTGGCGGCGCCCTGCCGGAGCCGGAGCTCGAGCGGCGCTTCCACCGTACCTACCCGCGCCTGGCGCCCGTCGTGCACGTCCCCCAGCGGCTGCAGTCTTGGCGCTTCGACCTCTGACCCGCCTGCGCCTCCCGGCGCCACCCCTCACATCCGCAAAGGTGTCATGAATTCACGCGAACGCATCCGTGCCACGATCCGCCACCAACCTGTTGACCGCGTGCCCATTGACGTAGGCGGCACCGGTGTGACCGGCATTAATCTCATCGCCTACGGCAATCTGAAACGACACCTGGGCCTTACTGAAGGCAGGGCCCACATCTACCATACCTGGCTCCAGATCGCCGAGCTGGAGGATGCCGTCCGCGAGCGGCTCCACGCCGACACCGTGACGTTGCCGCGCTACAAGATGTCGTTGGGCATCCCCAATGTGGAATGGCAGCCGTGGACTTTTGTCGACGGCACGGAGTTCCTGGTGCCGGTGGACTTCAATCCCGTCCGCAACAAACAGGGCGACTACCAGTGGTTCGAAAACGGTGAGCTGTTGGCCGAGGCGCCCGGCGAAGGCACCCACGGCTTCTCACTGCGCTACCAGCCGCTGCGCGAGGTGGAGACGGACGCCGAGATCGACCTCTGGTTCGACACCTACGAGGGCAACTTCCTGGGCCGCATCCGTGTCACCGACGAGGAGCTTGTTTGGGCACGCGACTTCGCCAGGCGTCTGCACGAAACGACCGACAAGGCCGTCGTTGCCGACTACTTCGGCACCGTGCTGGAAAACGCCCAGGGCATCATCGGCTGGGACAAGATCTACATGCACATGGTGTCCAAGCCCAAGGTGGCGGCGCACTTCTTCGAACGCCTGACGCACGAGCTGGTGACAGGCATCAAGCGCTATCTCTCGGCCGTGGGCGAATACATCGACGTGTTCATGTTCGCCGATGACATCGGCCACCAGCGCGGGCCAATGATGAAGCTTGAGAACTACCGGCAGTTCGTGCTCCCCGGCCACCGGGCGGTGTTCCAGGCCGTGCACGAAAACTGCGATGCCGGCGTGTTCTACCATACCGATGGCAGCGTCATTCCCCTCATGCCGGACCTGGTCGACGCCGGCATGGACATTTTCAACTCGGTGCAGACCGATGCCGCCAACATGGATGGGCACGTCCTCAAGCAGCGCTTTGGCAAGGACATCGTGTTCTGGGGCGGCGGCGTCGACACCCATCGTGTCCTGCCCTTTGGAACCCCCGCCGAGGTGCGTGAGGACGTGCGCAGACGCTTGCGCATTTTCGGCGCCGATGGCGGCTTTGTGTTTGCCAGCATCCACAATATCCTTGGCGATGTGCCCCCGCAGAGCATCCTGGCCGCCTTTGACGCCGCCTACGAGCTGGGCGCCTACCCCCTGCAGCCCGAGTCTGAAGACCCGGATGAGCTGGGCGCCCGCCTGACCGCCGTCGACTATTGGCGCAAGCCCCTTGAGGCGCTGCGCAGCGGAAGTTGACGCCGAGCAGCCTCCCGCCTTCTGCTGGACCCACACAGCCCATCAGGCCGCACTGCGCCTGAACCGTTTTTCGCCCACACCAAACCAGGAGACCCGACCCATGAAACGCGTTGCCTTTCTCCTCAAAGTCAAACAGGACAGGATTCCGGAGTATGCCAGGCACCATGAGGCCGTTTGGCCCGAGATGCTCGATGCCCTCCGCCGCACCGGCTGGCACAACTACTCGCTTTACATGCGTGAGGACGGCCTCCTTTTCGGCTACTTCGAGACCCCGGACAGCTTCCAGACGGCGCTCGACGGCATGGCCAAAGAGGAGATCAACGCCAAATGGCAGGAGTTCATGGCGCCCTTTTTCGAGGGCATCGGCGGCGCCCACGCCGACGAGTCCATGGTCGAGCTCCAGGAAGTCTTCCACCTTGACTAACTTCAAATGCGTTCAACGTTGAACGTTGAACGTTCAACGGGAGAAGCCCGATGAATTCGCGCGAACGTGTTCTAACCGCCCTCAAACGCACCGGGGTGCCCGACAGGGTGCCGCTGGAATTTGACCTCTGCCGCCAGCTCACCGACGCCTTTGGCGCCAAGCTCGGCATTCCCATTCACTACACCACCTCGTACTTCGAGGATCTCACTTACCGCATCTCCGCCAACGAGTTGCGCACGGCCATGGGCAGCGACTGCGTCGTGGTCGGCGCCAGCCTGCCCCGCGGCTACCAGCACCCCCGCACGCCCGACGGCTATATCGTCAACGAGTTCGGCATGGTCATGCGGCAGGGGCCCCTCTACATGGAGGTTGTCCAGCCCCCCCTGCGGGATGCCACCACGGTCGATGAGATCATGGCTCATTCCTTCCCCGACCCTCTGGCCGAGGGGCGCTTTGACGACGCCGCCAGGTATATCCAGCTCTACCGCGACGAGTATTTCATCATCGGCGACCTGGAGCTGACCATGTTCGAGATGTCATGGCACCTGGTGGGCATGGAGAAGTTCCTGATGGACCTCGCCGCCGGCGAGGATTACTGCACCGCCCTCTTCGACCGCGTCCTGGCCTTCACCACGGCCGTCGGCAACCGCCTGGTGGAGCTGGGCGTGGATGCCCTCTGGTTTGGCGACGACGTCGGCGCCCAGAACGGCATGCTGCTCTCCCCCGGCATGTGGCGGCGGGAGTTCAAACCCCGCTACGCCGCCATGTTCGCCGAGTTCAAGCGCGCCAACCCTGACGTGCTGATCATGTTCCACACCGACGGCGCTGTGGCCCCCATCCTCAAGGACCTGGCCGAGATCGGCGTCGACGTCTTCAATCCCGTCCAGCCCAATGTGCCCGGTCACGATCCGCAGACCCTCAAGGACACGCTGGGTGACAGGCTGGCGTTCTTCGGCGCCATCGACCAGCAGCATCTCCTCCCCAACGGCACGCCTGAGGAAATCGAAGCTGATGTGGCGGAAAAAATCCGCATCCTGGGCAAGGGCGGCGGCTTTATGTGTGCGCCCGCCCATATGATGCAGGCAGACGTGCCCATGGAGAGCGTCGCAGCCTTCATTGCCGCCGTCAAGAAGCACGGCGTCTACCCCTGAGCGAGAATCACCATGATCAAATCACCCTCCGCAAAACAAATCGGCGACGCGTATGCCTTGGCCAAAGAACGCTACGCGGCGCTGGGCGTCGATACCGACGCCGCCATGGACCGCCTGTCATCGATCAGCATCAGCCTGCACTGCTGGCAGGGCGATGACGTCGGTGGCTTCGAGAACCCCGATGCCGAGTTGGGAGGCGGGCTCGCCGTGACCGGCAACTATCCCGGCAAGGCTCGCAATGCCGACGAGCTGCGCCAGGACCTGGACAAGGCCTACAGCCTGATTCCGGGCCGCCATCGCCTCAACCTGCACACCATCTACGCCGAGACCGGCGGCCGGCGCGTCGAACGCTCCGACCTGCAGCCTGAGCATTTCGCCCGCTGGGTGGACTGGGCCCGCGCCAACGGCCACGGCATCGACTTCAACCCCACCTGCTTCGCCCATCCCATGGCGAGCAGCGGCATGACCCTCGCCAGCTACGATCCCGGCGTCCGCCGGTTCTGGATCGACCACTGCATCGCCAGCCGGCGCATCGGCGCCTACCTGGGCCGGGAGTTGGGCACCCCCTGCGTGACCAATATCTGGATTCCGGACGGTCTCAAGGACACGCCCGCCGACCGCAAAACCCCACGCCTCCTCCTTAAGGAGTCGCTTGACCAGGTGCTGGCGGAAAAGCTGGACCCGGCCCACAACCTGGACGCGGTCGAAGGCAAGCTCTTCGGCATCGGTTCGGAGAGCTACGTGGTCGGCTCGCACGAGTTCTATCTCGGCTACGCCGTCGCCAACGACGTCCTGCTCTGCCTCGACGCCGGACACTACCATCCGACGGAGTCCATGGCCGACAAGATCTCGTCCATTCTCACCTTCGTGGACCAGGTCCTGCTGCACGTCAGCCGTGGGGTGCGATGGGACAGCGACCATGTCGTCACCCTGACCGACGAGCTGCAGGCCATCGCTCAGGAGATCGTGCGTGGCGATTATGTCAATCGCGTCCACATCGGCCTTGACTTCTTCGATGCCAGCATCAACCGGGTGGCTGCCTGGGTCATTGGCACCCGCAGCGCTCTGCGTGCCTTGCTCATGGCGCTGCTCGAGCCCATCGATCAGCTTCGCGAGATGGAGGTGGCCGGTGACTTCACAGCCCGGCTGGCCTTGATGGAAGCGGTCAAAGGACTGCCCTGGGGCGCCGTCTGGGATGCTTACTGCCTGCGTCAGAACGTCCCCGTGGGCGCCGCCTACCTGCGCGACATCCAGGCCTACGAGTCTGCCGTCCTCTCCCACCGCTAGGACAGGCGCCATGACCTTCGAATTCGCTGCCGCCAACCGCATCCTGTTCGGAAATGGCGCCCTATCGCAGCTCGGGCCGATCGCTGCCGCGTTGGGGCGCCATGCCCTGGTCATCGTCGGCAAGAGCGGCGCCCGGGCGCCCGTCCTGGTGGATGCCCTTGCCGCAAAGGGCATCGCCGCCACCACGTTCACCGTCGCAGGCGAGCCGACCATCGCCCTGGTCACCCGTGGCGTGGCCGCCGCCCGGGCAGCCGGGTGCGACCTGGTGGTCAGTTGCGGCGGCGGAAGCGCCATCGATGCGGGCAAGGCCATCGCCGCCCTGCTGACCAACGAGGGCGAGCCTCTCGACTACATGGAGGTGGTAGGCAGAGGCCGGGTCATCACGCAGCGGTCGGCGCCCCACATCGCCATCCCCACCACCGCCGGCACCGGCTCCGAGGTCACCCGCAATGCCGTGATCGGTTCGCCGGAACACGGTGTCAAGGCGAGTATCCGCAGCCCGCTGATGCTGCCGGCGGTGGCGATCGTAGACCCGGAACTGACACGCTCCATGCCGCCGGACATCACCGCCACCACGGGTATGGATGCGCTCACGCAGCTCATCGAGCCCTATACGAGTGTGCGGGCAAACCCCCTCACCGATGCTCTCTGCCTGGACGGCATTCAGCGCGCCGCTCTGTCGCTGCGCCGCGCCTGGTCCGCGCCTTCCGACGCTGCCGCCCGCGAGGACATGGCCCTGGCCAGCCTCTACGGCGGGCTCGCCCTGGCCAACGCCGGTCTGGGCGCCGTGCACGGGTTCGCCGGGCCCTTCGGCGGCATGTTCGATGCCCCACACGGCGGCATCTGTGCAGCCCTGCTGCCGCAGGTCACGGCGGCCAACGTCCGCGCCCTGCGGTCGCGCCAGCCCGACTCCGCCGCTCTGCGTCGCTATGCCCGCGTTGCCCAACTACTGACCGGCGACGCCGCCGCCGTAGCGGAGGATGCAGCGCCCTGGTTGGCGCAGCTCGTGAAGGACCTGTGGGTGCCATCTCTGTCAACCTACGGCTTGGAGGAAAGTCGCTTCGCCGAGCTGATTCAAAAGGCGACGGCGGCCAGCAGCATGAAGAGCAACCCCATCGCCCTGACGCACGCCGAACTCGAAGAGATCCTTCAACTTTCGCTCTGACCAGGAACGCATCGCCTTGGAATCCACGCCTCTGACCCTGCAGCTCGGAGTCAAGACCGACCCGATCGAATACCGTTACTCCTACGAATGGCTCTTTCGCCTGATGGCCGAAGAGGGCGTCCACCATGTGCAGTTGGGCACCTTCTTTGAGATGTATCTGCTGCCTGATTCCTACTTCGTCGACCTCCGCCGCCTGGCCGACAGCTTCGGACTGGCCATCTCCTCTGTCTTCTCGGCCCATCGCGAGCTGGGCGGCGTGATGCGCGGTGACCACCCTGCTTGGGGCGAGGTGGCGAGGCGCGCCTACCGCCGCATGATCGAGGTCGGAGCCCTCCTGGGCGCCGAGTCCGTGGGGGCGAGCATGGGCGGCGTCATGCGCGACCGGCCCCAGGACAAGACTGCCGGCATCGCCCGCTACATCGAGTTTCTCAAGGAGACCATGCACTACGCCTGTGAGCAGGGCGTGGCCTACTTGACCGTCGAGCCAATGTCGGCCCTGGCCGAGCCGCCGACCCTTCCATCCGAGATGCAGGCGATGGGAGAGGAGCTGTTTGCCTATCACCGGCAGCACCCCGGCCAGACCGCCGGGTTCGGCTACTGCACCGATGTCGCCCACGGCTACGCCGACAGGGACGGCAAGGTCGTGTGGGACAACATGCAGCTTTTCGAGGCGTCACTGCCCCATCTGCACCATATCCACCTCAAGAACACAGACAGCCTGTTCAACTCGACCTTTGGGTTCATGCAGGCCGAACGCGAGCGCGGCATCGTGGACGTCCCCGCAGTAAGGGACCTGCTGCTGGCACGGGCCAGCGTCATTCCTCTGCGCCGGATCGTCGGCTACCTGGAGATCGGCGGCCCCAAGACCGGCCGCGACTACTCGGACTGGCAGCTCGAAGTCATGCTGCGCGAGTCGCTGCGCTACCTCCAGGACGTCTTTCCCACGGACGCGGTGGAGGCGCCGGAGCCATGAGCGCCATGCCCGTTCAGATTGCGCCCTCGATGATGTGCGCCGACCTCTGGCGGCTGCCGGAGACCATGGCCAAGCTTGAGGCGGTGGCCGTCGACCTGCTGCACTTCGACCTGATGGATGCGCACTTCGTCCCCAACATGCCGGTGGGTCTGGGCCTCATCGAGGCGCTGCGCGGCCATACAGGGATCCCCTTCGACGTGCATCTCATGGTCGAGAACAACGATTTCTTTGTCGACAAGCTGGCGCACCTGGGCGTGCAGCAGATTTCCGTCCATGCCGAGTCGGCCACGCACCTCGACCGCACGCTCACCTTGATCCGCCATGCCGGCATCAAGGCCGGGGTGGCGCTCAATCCCGCCACCCCCCTCGACCGGTTGGACTACGTGCTCGAACACCTCGACTTTGTGCTCATCATGACGGTCAACCCGGGCTTTGCGGGCCAAAAGCTGGTGCCTGCCGCCCTGCGGAAGATCGAGGACTGCCGCGCCTACCTGGAGGCGCGCGGCGCTGACATCCCCATCCAGGTGGACGGCAACGTCAGCTTCCAGCACATTCCGGCGATGGTAGCGGCGGGCGCCGGCTGCCTGGTCTGCGGCACCAGCAGCATCTTCCATGCCGGCGGCACGCTTACGTCCAACGCCGCCCGCACCCGCGCCGGCATCGCCCAGGGCCTGGCCATGCGCCCCTCCCCCCAGGAGGCGCCATGACATCTGAGCTACAGGTTGAACCTTCAACCTTCAACCTTCAACCTCCAACGATGCACGCCCAGGTGCTTCACGCCGTGGGCGACATGCGCTACGAAGCCGTGCCCCGGCCGCAGCCCGGCGCCGGCCAGGTCCTGGTCCGCATCGGCTTCTGCGGTGTCTGCGGGTCCGACCTGCCGCGCACCTTCGTCAAGGGCACCTATCACTTCCCCACCATCATCGGCCATGAGTTTGCCGGCACGGTGGCCGGCTGCGGCGAGGGTGTGAGCGATCTGGCGCCCGGCGACCGTGTGGTTGTGTTCCCGCTGCTCTGGTGCGGCCGCTGCTCGGCCTGCGAACAGGGGCGCTTCGCGCAGTGCCTGGATTATGACTACCTGGGCTCGCGCAGCGACGGCGGCTTCGCCGAGTACGTCGTGGCCCCGCGCCGCAACCTGCTGCCGGTGCCGGCCAATGTGTCCCTTGACATTGCGGCGATGACCGAGCCGGCGGCGGTGGCGCTGCACGCTGTGCGCAAGGGCGGCGAGCTGGCAGGCCGCACGGTGGCCGTATTCGGCGCCGGGCCTATCGGCGTCATGGTGGCCCAATGGGCGCAGGCGTTGGGCGCCGCCCAGGTGGCGCTCTTTGACATCGTCCCCGCCAAGCTCGACCTGGCACGGAGCCTGGGCTTTGCGCTCGTGTACGACAGCCGCGCGGTGGACCCGGTGGCGACCGTGGCTGCCCTGACCGGCGGCGAGGGCGCCTATCTGGGCGTGGAGAGCGCCGGCGTACGCCCGACGACGCTTCAGGCCTTGGGCGCCACACGCCGCGGCGGCCATACCATCCTGCTGGGCAATCCCAGCGCCGACGTCACCCTGCCCGCGCCCCTTATCTCGCAGCTCCTCCGCCGCGAAGTCACCATTCACGGCACCTGGAACTCCGACTACAGCGCTGCCGGCAACGACGACGACTGGCGGGCCGTGCTCAGCGCCATGGCCTCCGGGCAGCTCCGTCTCGAACCGTTGATCACGCACCGCGTTCCCCTTGCCGATGCTTTCAGTGCGTTGAACATGATGAAAGACCAGCGCGCGTTCTATTCCAAAGTTCTGATTCATCCTGACCAAGGTGCCATTCCATGATTGCTGCTGTCCTTGAAGACCTCGACCGCCTGGTCGTGAAAGACATCCCCATCCCTGAGATCGACGATGATTCCGCTCTGCTGCGGGTCGAAGCCACCAGCGTCTGCGGCTCCGACATCCGCATCTTCCACCACGGCAACCCGCGCGTCACCCCGCCCACCATTCTTGGCCACGAAGCCTCGGGCACCGTGGTCAAGGTGGGCAAGAATGTGCACCGCGTCAAAGAGGGCGACCGCGTCGCCCTGGGCGCCGACTTTCCCTGCGGCCAGTGCAAGTGGTGCCGGAACGGCCTGCTGAACAATTGCACCACCAACTACGCCGTCGGCTACCAGATTCCAGGCGCCTTCGCCGAGTACATGAAGCTGCCCAAGCTCCTGCTCGAGGGTCCCGTCACCCCCATCGCCGACCACCTTAGCTTCGAGGAGGCCGCCCTGGCCGAGCCGCTGGCCTGCGCCATCAACGGCTTCGAGCTGGTCAACCTGTCGCTGGGCAAGAGCGTCGTTATCGTCGGCCTGGGGCCGATCGGCTGCATGATGATCGACCTGGCGCGCATCATGGGCGCCACCAAGGTCATCGGCGCCCAGCGCAGCAAGGTGCGCATGGAGATCGCCCGCCAGTACGGCGCCGACGTCTACATCGACACCTCCAGTGAGGACCTGGTGGCACGCGTCATGGAGGAGACCAACGGCGAGGGCGCCGACGTCGTCATCACGGCCTCAGCCTCCGTGGAAGTCCACGAACAGTCGATCGACATGGTGGCGCACCGCGGTTATGTGAACCTCTTCGGCGGCCTGCCCAAAGGCACGCGCCCCATGAGCGTCCTCTCCAACACCATCCACTACAAGGAGTGCTTCGTCACCGGCTCTCACGGCAGCACACCCCGCCAGCACGAGATGGCCGTTCACCTGCTCGAAAAAGGCCTTGTGCGCGTCGCTCCCCTTATGACCCATCACTTCAAGCTCGCCGAGATCAACCAGGCCTTCGCCGCCATGGAATCCCGCCGGGGCATGAAGATGATCGTCCACCACCGATAGGCGTTGCACGTTGAACGTTCAACCTTGCACGTTCACCCACGCCAGCCTCACGCCTCACGCAGTACCCATCACACCTCCCCATTCCGCAATCCGCAATTCGCAATTCGCAATTCTATCCATGCCCTCCCTCACCTCCCGCCAACGCGTGCTGACCGCCCTTGACCACCGCGAGCCGGACCGCGTGCCCATCGACTTCGGCGGCGGCACGAGCACGACGCTGGTGGTCGAAGCCTACGACAACTTGAAGCGCCACCTGGACCTCGATCTGGGCGAAACCAGGACGTTGAGCAAGATCTATCGTTCCGCCCGCCTGGATGAAGTGGTCATGCAGCGGCTGAGCAGCGACTGCTATCCCTTGCGCGGGCGCGGGCCGGCGAACTGGACGCCTCCCCCGACCGAACCAGGCACTTTCGTGGACTTCTGGGGCGTCAAGTGGCGGCAGATCTACTACCGCGACAACGCCTTCTACTGGGAGGTAGCGAAGGCGCCGCTCGCCGAAGCCACGGTCGATGACCTCGACCGCTATCCCTGGCCCGATACGGACGACCCCGGGTTTGTGGCAGGGCTGGCCGACGAAGCGCGGGCGCTGCATGAAGGCACGGACTACGCCATCGAGGCGAGCTGCGGTTTTTACTCCTTTTTCGAGACGGCCTACGCCCTGCGCGGCTACGAACAGATCTTCATGGACTTCATCCAGAATCCCGAGTTCGTGTCCGCCCTCTTCGACAAGCTGCTCGAGATCAACCTGGCCGGCACGAGGCGGTTCCTGGATGCCGCCGGCGCCTACGTCGACGTCTTCCGCACCGGCGATGACCTCGCCGCCCAAAACGGGCTGCTGATGTCGCCGGCGATGTACCGGCGCTTCATCAAGCCCGTGCAGGAGAAGTACTTCGCCTTCGTCAAGGCCCACACCGACGCCAGGATCTTCTACCACAGCGATGGCAACGTCGAGCCCTTGCTCGACGACCTCATCGAAATCGGCATCGATGCCATCAACCCCGTCCAGCCGTCGGCGTTGGGCGACCTGAACGCGATCAAGGCTCGCTTCGGCGACCGCGTCACTTTCTGGGGCGCCATCGACACGCACCGCGTCCTGCCGTACGGCACGGCTGCCGAGGTGGCGGAGGAAGTGCGGCAGCGCATCCGCGAGTTGGGGGCGGGCGGCGGCTATGTGCTATCGTCCGTACACAGCATCCTTGTCGATGTCCCACCCGAAAACGTGCTTGCCATGGCCGACGCTGCGCGCCGCTATGGCGTCTATCCGCTCCAAAACTGAGGAAGAAATGACTGATACCGTGCTGTCCCAACTTGTCACCATGTCGCAAAACCTGGGGGACCCGGTCCGCGACTATGCCATCCTGGGCGAAGGCAACACCTCCGCCCGTGCAGACGAGGCGACCTTCTTTGTCAAGGCCAGCGGCCGCGAGATGCGGACCATCGGCGCCGACGGCTTCGTCCGGGTATCGTTCGACCGGGTCCTGGGTGTGCTTGACGGCGAGCCCATCAGCGACAGCCAGGTCAAGGACGCCCTGGTGGCCGCCAAGGTGGACCCGACTGCGCCCGGGCACCCATCGGTCGAAACGTTCCTGCACGCACTCTGTCTCAAGCTGCCCGGCGTCAACTTCGTGGGCCACACGCATCCTACCGCCATTAACATGATCACCTGCTCGGCGGCCTTCCCCGATGCCGTAAAGGGACGCATCTTCCCCGATGAGATCGTCGTTTGCGGGCCTGCGCCTGTCATCGTCCCCTACGTCGATCCCGGTCTGCCCCTCGCTCGCATGGTCAAGCAGCAGATCGAACGTTTCCTCGACGAATACGGCGAGGTGCCCAAGGTCATCCTGATGCAGAACCACGGCTTCATCGCCCTGGCGCCGAGTGCGCAGCAGGTCGAGAACATCACCGCGATGGCCGTTAAGGCCGCCCGCATTCTGGTCGGCACCTATGCCCTGGGCGGGCCCAACTACATGACCGAGGACAACGTTCGCCGTATTCACACCCGGCCGGACGAGCATTACCGCCAGAAGGTCATCGGGCTCAAGTAGGCGGCGAGAAAACGTATGGAGTACCGAAGGCTTGGCAGCTCCGAGATGCGCGTTTCCGTCATTGGCCTGGGCACCTGGCAGTTTGGCGGTGAATGGGGCCGCGCCTTCACGGCGGCGGAAGCGGCCGCCATCATGGCCCGCGCCCAGGAGCTGGGCATCAACTTCGTCGACACGGCCGAGTGCTATGGCGACCACCTGTCCGAATCGCTGGTAGGCCAGGCCCTGGTGGGACGCCGTGACGCCTGGTACGTGGCGACGAAGTTCGGCCACCGCTATGCCGGACACATGCAGCGTGATCTGCTGTTCAGCCCACGCGAGGTCCAGGACCAGCTTGAGGCCTCGCTGGTCGCCCTGCACACCGGCGCCATCGACCTCTACCAGTTTCACTCCGGTTCCGACGCTCAGTTCGACAATGACGATCTGTGGACCATGCTTCGCAAGCAGGTCGAAGCGGGCAAAATCCGGCACCTGGGCGTCTCGGTTAGCTCGAAGGGCGACCCCGCCCACCAGATCCAGCGCGCGCGGGACGTTGGCGCTACCGTGATCCAGATCGTGTACAATCGCCTGGAGCGTGGCCCCGAAGCGCGCTCGCTCCCAGCCTGCCAGGCGCTGGACCTGGGCGTCCTGGCGCGCGTTCCGCTCGCCAGCGGTTTCCTCTCCGGCAAGTACCGCCTCGGCGAGACCTTCACAGCCCCCAATGACCTCCGTTCCGGCTTCCCGCCGGAGGATATCCAGCAGAAGCTGGCCGAAGTGCAGCGCATTGCCGAGTCCGAGGTGCCGCCGGGCGTGCCGATGGCGGCGTGGGCGCTGGCCTGGTGCCTGCAGCACCCAGCCGTTGCCTGCGTCATCCCCGGCTGCAAGGATGTTATGCAGCTCGAGCTGAATGCCGGCGCCACCAACCTGGTCGACAAAGCGCATCCTCTGGCAATCACCTAGCACCCCAAGAAAAGCGCAGGGGGCGGTACTCGCCCCCTGCCGAAGAGAGCTTATGCCAAACAAAAGCGAAACCTCCATCGCTGCGCTTGAAGCGCAGCTCAATCACTTTGACCGCGACACGCGCTGGGCGGCGTTGGTCGAGCTGCAGGGCCTGGCCGAACGCGGCAAGGTCCCGGTGGCGCCGGCGGCCGAAGTCGCCAACATGCACTGCCACACATTCTTCTCCTACAACGCCTACGGCTACTCACCGGCGGGCCTTGCCTGGCTGGCAAAGACGCGTGGTTACAAGCTCATGGGCATCGTGGACTTCGACGTGCTTGACGCCGTCGACGAGTTCCTCAACGCCTGCGAGCTGGTGGGGGTGCGCGGCAGCGCCGGGCTGGAAACGCGCCTGTTCCTGCCGGAATTTGCCACGCGCGAGATCAATTCGCCCGGCGAGCCCGGCGTCACCTACCACATGGGCATTGGCTTCGTCACCAGCACCATCCCGGCCTTCGTCCAGGGGATCGCCGCCGACATACGCGAGCGAGCGCGCCAGCGCAACCTCGGCGTAATCGAGCGCGTCAACGCCTACCTGGACCCCGTCATTATCGACTACGTCCATGACGTTCTCCCCCTCACGCCCGCCGGCAATGCCACCGAGCGCCACATCGTCGCCGCCTATGTGGCCGCCGTCGCCCGCCAGGCCGACCCCGTGCGGTTCTGGTCGGACAGGCTCGGGCTGGACGGCGCCAAGATCGAAGCGATGATGCAGGACGCCGCCGGCTTCCAGAACACGGTGCGTTCCCGGCTCATGAAGAAGGGAGGGCCCGGTTATGTGCTGCCGGGACCCGATTCCTTCCCCACCATCGAGACCTTCCACAAGCTGGTCGTCGCTTGCGGCGCCCTCCCCTGCTGCGCCTGGCTGGACGGGACCACGCCGGGCGAACAGGCCATGGAGGAACTGCTTGAGCTGGAAATGGCCAAGGGCGTCGTCACCCTCAACATCATCCCGGACCGCAACTGGAATATCGCCGACCCGGCGGCCAAACAGCAGAAGGTGGCCAATCTCTACCGGACCGTCGAGCTGGCGCGCGAGTTGGACCTGCCGATCAACGTCGGCACCGAGATGAACAGCTACGGGCAGAAGCTGGTCGACGACTTCGCTGCGCCCGAGCTCGCACCCGTGCGCCAGGACTTCCTGGACGGCGCCCACTTCATCTACGGCCACACCCTGATGCAGCGCAACCTCGACCTCGGCTATCGGAGCGAATGGGCTCAGGCCCACCTGCCCGACCGTCGCCAGCGCAACGAATTCTACACCCAGGTTGGCTACCGCCTGCCGCCAGGCCGGAACTGCCAGCCCTTGCTCTACGAACTCTCCCCCGGCTTCGAGCCGGCCGACATTCTGCGCCGCCTGCCCGAGTGCTAGCGCAGACCCCACCTCATCACACAAGGAGCGACTCCACGCTATGACTGACAAACTCGCTGAATTCAAACAAGCCCACGCGCCGATTCCGGCCCTGAACCATCGCTGGCACCTCTATGGCGCCGGCATGGACAACTTGGGCGATGAGGGCAAACCGGCAGAAGTGCCGATGCCAACCTATGGCCCCGACGAGCTGCTCGTCCGCCATGACGCCTGCGGGCTCTGCTTCTCCGACATCAAGGTCATCTCGCTCGGCGAGAAGCACCCTCGCATCTACCGCGACCCCAAGACCAACCCCATCACCCTCGGCCACGAGATCGCCATGACTGTCGTCGGCGTGGGCGACAACCTCAAGGACCAGTACAAGGTCGGCGACAGGTTCACCATCCAGGCTGACGTCTTCATCGATGGCGTTGGCTACGCCTACGGCTATGAGATCCAGGGCGGTCTCTCGGAGTACAACGTCATCGATCAGCGCATCCTCAACGGCGACGACGGCAACTACCTGATCCCCGTCCAGCCAGAGACCGGCTACGCCGAGAGCGCCCTCACCGAGCCCTGGGCCTGCGTCACGGCTGCCTACCAGCTCCAATACCGCACCGGCCTCAAGCCCGGCGGCGTAACCTGGATTGTCGGCATCCATGCCAACCCCAACCACAACTACACGCTCAGCGCCGGCTTTGAGCCAGCGAGCCATCCCGAGCGCCTCTACCTGACCGCCGTGCCTGACTATCTGGCCGCCTCCCTGGCTGCCCGCGCCGCCGATCTGGGGGTGGAGGTCGTGGACGTGCCGGACGTCGCCAACCCGCCCGAAGGCATGATCGACGACATCATCCTGCTCGGCGCCGACAAAGCCCTCATCGAAACCGTCAGTCCCCGCCTGGCCAACTTTGGCATTGTGGCCTTGGTCTGTGACCAACCGCTGGCCGGCAAGGTGAGCGTCGACATCGGCCGCGTCCACTACAACCGGTGGGTGTATGTTGGCACCACCAGCACCGAGATCTCCGACGCCTACACCGACACACCCGTGCGTGCGACGCTGAAGCCGGGTGGCCGGGCGCTCTTCGTGGGCGCGGGCGGCCCCATGGGCCGCATGCACGTCCAGCGCGCCATCCAGATCAGCGATGGCCCCAGCGTCATGGTCTGCAGCGATGTCAGCAACCTGCGCCTGAGCGACCTGGAAGAGACCTTTGCCGCCGAGGCGCGTGCCAAGGGCATCGAGTTCATCTGCCTGAATCCGATGGAGAAGGAAGCCTATGCCGCCGGCATGGCGCCCTTCCGCGCCGGCGGCTTCGACGACATCATCGTCCTGGCGCCGGTGCCTGCCGTCATCGCCGACGCTGCCACCTGGATGGCGCCGAGAGGGGTCATGAACGTGTTCGCCGGCGTCGCCCGCGGCACCATGACCACGCTCGACCTCAGCGACACCTATCTCAAGGACACCCGCGTCATCGGCCACTCTGCCTCCAGCATCGACGACCTGCGCGAGATGCTCCACCAGGCCGAAAGCGGCGTCCTGTCGCCCAATCGCTCGGTCGCTGCTGTCGGCTCGCTTTCGGCAGCTCGTGACGGCCTGTTTGCCGTCCAGGATACCAGCTTCCCCGGCAAGGTGGTCATCTGGCCCCAGATCAAGGACTTCCCCCTCACCTCGCTGCACGAGCTCAAGGACCGGCTCCCCACCGTCTACGCCAAGCTCAAGAACGGCAAGGAATGGACCAAGGAAGCCGAAGAGGAATTCCTGCGCCTGATGCTGCCATGACCCCAAAGGTTTAGGTGCGACGCGCCAATGAGGTGCGTCGCACCTTACCCTGACCTGCAAAGGAGAACCCAATGCCCCGTATTCTCGAAGATCGTATCGCCCTGGTCACCGGCGGCGCCCAGGGTCTCGGCGAGGCGCTTTGCCATCGCCTGGCCCAGGAGGGCTGCCACGTCGCCATCGCCGACCTGAACCAGGAGGGTGCGCTCAAGGTTGCCGCCGACATGCAGGCGCAGACCGACCGCCGCGCCATCGGGCTCGGCCTGAATGTCACGGATGAGGCCAGTGTCGAGGCTGTGTTCGCCGCCGTCGCTGCCGAGTTCGGCCGGCTCGACATCTGCGTATCCAACGCCGGCGTGCTCATCGCCGAGGCCATCTGGGAGTTCCCCGCTGACAAGTGGAAACTGGTCATGGACGTCAACCTCTATGGCTTCTTCCTGACCGCCAAGCACGCCGCCATCGCCATGCTTCCACAGCAGAAGGGCGTCATCATCCAGATCAACTCCAAGTCGGGCAAGAAGGGCAGCTTCAAGAACTCCGCCTACGCTGCCAGCAAGTTCGGCGGCATCGGTCTGACCCAAAGCATCGCCCTCGACTTGGCCGAGTCGGGCATCCGCGTCAACGCCATCTGCCCCGGCAACCTTCTGGACTCGCCCCTGTGGGTCAATTCGCTCTACAAGCAGTACGCCAAAAAGCTTGGCATCAGCGAGGAAGCCGTGCGACAGCGTTATGTTGACCAGGTGCCCATGAAGCGCGGCTGCACCTACGACGATGTGGCCAACGTGCTCGTGTTCCTGGCTTCGGACCAGTCGAGCTACATGACCGGTCAGGCCATCAACGTGACCGGCGGTCAGGAAATGCGCTAACCCGCCAAGGACGGTCGTTATGACATACCCCGCGTTCGAACAGGGCGAAGGCATTCTGCGCCTCGCCCCTGCCTGGGTGCCCCGGGCCTTCTGCATCCCCGGCCGCCGGATCAAACTGCATCCCGACGACTACTATGCCTTCGGCGCTGCCCGCGGCGGCATCGACGAGCGCTGGTTGTCATCGACCACGAAGGCCGACAACGGGCCGCTGACCACGCCGGACGAAGGCATGAGCTACGTCGTTCATGGCGATGATGCCAAGCCCGCCAGGCTCCTGTTCGCCGACCTGGTCGCCGATCTCGGCGCCCAACTGCTGGGCGAGGCGCTGTGGCAGACCTACGGCCGCTGGCCGATGTACAGCAAGTTCTTCGACAACAAGGGTGCGCTGCCCCACCATCTTCATCCGCGGGCTGAGCACGCGGCCCGGGTCGGCGCCCAGCACAAGCCTGAAGCCTACTACTTCCCCATCCAGCTCAACAACTATGGCGCCGACTTCCCCTTCACCTTCTTCGGCCTTGAACCGGGGACGACGAAGTCGCAGGTCCGGCGCTGCCTGGAAAACTGGGACCAGGGCGACAACCACATCACGGACCTGTCACGCGCCTACCGCCTGTGGCCCGGCGACGCCTGGTACGTGCCCGCGGGCCTGCTGCACGCTCCCGGCAGCATGTGCACCTATGAGCCGCAGTGGGCCAGCGATGTCTTCGCGATGTTCCAGTCCCTGGTCAACGAGGTGCCCGTGGAATGGGCGCTGCTGGTCAAAGATGTGCCCGTCGAGCTGAAGCACGATCTGGACTACATCATCTCCCTCATCGACTGGGAGGCCAACGTGCGGCCGGATATCAAGGAGACCTACTTCCGGCCGCCGGTGCCCGTACGCCCGCTGGCGGAGATGCACGACGCCGGCTATGAGGAGAAATGGATCACCTACGGCAATGAGTACTTTGCCGCCAAGGAGCTGACGGTCTTGCCGGGGCGCACCGTTACGCTGCGGGATGCCGGCCCCTACGGCCTGATCATGCTGCAGGGACACGGAACCCTGGGCCGCTGGCCCATCGAGACGCCCAGCATCATCCGCTTCGGCCAGTTGACGCACGACGAGTACTTCGTGTCGCACGGCGCCGCCCAGGCTGGCGTCAGGATCACGAACCCCAGCCGTACGGACCCGATCGTCATGCTCAAGCACTTTGCGCCGAATCCCGAAGCCCCAGCCAGGCCCTCCTGACCTTGCCCACGATTGCCGGAGACCGCGCATGACCGCAACTGCCAACTTCCTTGCCATCGACCTGGGCGCCTCCGGCGGCCGCGTCATGCTTGGCCGCTGGGATGGCGCCGCCTTCGCCCTTGAGGAGCTGCACCGCTTTCACAACGGTCCCGTCGAGGTCATGGGCCGGCTGCATTGGGACCACCTGCGGCTTTGGTCGGAGATCAAGACCGGCCTCGCCCGCTACGCCGCCGCCAACACCGAGCCGTTGGCGAGCATCGGCGTGGACACCTGGGGCGTCGACTACGCCCTGCTCGACCGCAGCGGCAGGCTGCTGGGCAATCCCTACCACTACCGGGACTCGGGGACGCAAGGGATGCTCAAGGCGGCCTTCGCCCGCGTTCCTCGTGCCCAGATCTACGAGATCACCGGCATCCAGTTCATGGAGATCAATACGATCTACCAGGTGCTCAGCCGGGTGCTCGGCGGCGACCCCCAGTTGGCAGCCGCATCCGATCTCCTGTTCACCCCGGACCTCTATCACTACTGGCTGACCGGCCGCAAGGCGGTGGAGTACACGATCGCCTCCACCAGCCAGATGCTGGACGCTCGCACCCGCTCCTGGGCGACCGGCATGCTGGCCGGCCTTGGCATTCCCACACACTTCCTGGGCGACCTCATCGATCCCGGAACCTTGCTCGGCGACCTGCTTCCCGCCGTGCAGCAGGAGACCGGCCTGGGCGCCGTGCCGGTCATTGCCACCGGCAGCCACGACACGGCCGACGCCGTTGCCGCCGTCCCCGACCTGGACGCCGAAAGCGCCTACGTCAGCAGCGGCACCTGGAGCCTCGTCGGCGTGGAAACGCCCGAGCCCGTGATTAACGACAAGGCGCTTGCCCTCGACTTCACCAACGAGGGCGGGGTCGCCAACACCATCCGCCTTCTCAAGAACGTCGCCGGGCTGTGGCTGGTCCAGGAATGCCGCCGCCAGTGGCAGCGCGAGGGGAGCGACTTCAGTTGGGATGACCTCACCCAGTTGGCAGCGCAGGCCACTCCCCTGCGCTCACTGGTCAATCCCGACGTAGCCGCCTTCGGCAGCCCCGGCGACATGCCCGCCGCCATCCGCGCCTACTGCCGCCGCACCCACCAGCCTGAGCCAGAGACGCCCGGCGCCGTGATCCGCTGCTGCCTGGAGAGCCTGGCCCTGAAGTACCGCTGGGTGGTCGATTCCATGGAATCGCTCACAGGAAATCGCTTGCGAGCGATTCGCATTGTCGGCGGCGGCACCCAGAACCTCCTGCTCAACCAGCTCACGGCCAACGCCTGTGGTCGCCTTGTGATTACGGGTCCGATCGAGGCCACCGCCCTGGGCAACGTCATGATCCAGGCCATGGCGACCGGCCACCTCGGCGACCTGGCCTCAGGCCGGCAGGCCATCGCCGCCTCGACGCCTCGCCAGCACTACGAGCCGCAGGACGCTGCCACCTGGCAGGAGGCCTACGGCCACTTCCTCACCCTGCCCCTCTGACTCACCACCCTTTCTGTCCGAGCCCGGAGCGTGAGCGACGGGTCTCTCCCCAGCCCTTCCGAGCCCGGAGCGCCAGCGACGGGTCTCGCCTTTCCTCACAGGAACGCCCTCATGTCTGAACCCCTCATCATCCCCAAGCTTGGCCAGACCGTCGAAGAAGTCACCATGGGCCAATGGCTGGTTGCCGATGGCAGCCAGGTCAAGTCCGGCCAGGAAGTCCTGAACATCGAGACCGACAAGGCGACCTTCGCCGTCGAGGCCACGACCGACGGCTATCTGCACACCGGACCCTACAAAGAAGGGGATGTCGTGCCCGTCTTCACCGTCGTCGCCACCATCGGCGCCCAAAACGAGGTCTTTGCCGCCGCTGGAGCTCCAGTGCCCGCGGGAGCCACTGCACCCGCCGTCGCTCCCGCGCCGCCTGCCAGTGCGCCGGCAGCGGCCCCAGCACCAGTCGCTGCGCCCGCTGCCGTGGCTGCGCCCGCTGCCGTGACAGCGCCTCCACCGGCCGCCACACCGGCGGTCGTGGCGGAAGGCGGACGCGTCATGGCCTCGCCGCGCGCCCGCGGCCTGGCGGAGAAGAAGGAGGTCGATCTCGCTGCCGTGGCGCCCTCCGGGCCGGGCGGCCGCATCCTCGAACGGGATGTCCTCGACTTCCTTGCGGATCGGCCCAAGGTCACGCCCGTGGCGCGCAAGCTGGCGGCGGAGGCCGGCGTGGACGTGGCCGGGCTCAGCGGCAGCGGGCCGGGCGGCCGCATCACCCGCCGGGACGTCGAACAGGCGGCCCAACCCGCAGCACCTGAGGCAGCCCCCGCGCCGGCGCCGGTGGTCACCGCCCCGCCCGCCGTGCTTCCGCAGGGCGAGGTGCGCGAGCGCATCCCGCTCAAAGGTATCCGCGGCATCATCGCCGACCGTATGGGCACGAGCGTGCACACCACCGCCCGCGTCACCTTGATGATGGAGATCGATGCCAGCGAGTTCGTGGCCATGCGTGAGCGATTGAAGGTCAAGGTGGCCGATGCCTGGGGCTTTGCGCCGGGCTACAACGACCTGTTGGCCAAGATCGTCGCCGCCGCCCTGGTCAGGTTCCCCTACATGAATGCCCGCCTCACGCCCGACGCCATCGAGCACCTGGCGGCGGTCAACATGGGCATGGCTGTCGACACCGAGCGCGGCCTGCTAGTGCCGGTCATCCGCGACGCCGACCGCAAGTCGCTGCGTGAGTTTGGCGCCGAGTTCCGTGACCGGGCCGAGCGGGCGCGCAAGGGCAAGCTCCTTCCCGACGAGCTCAGCGGCGGCACCTTCACCATCACCAGCCTCGGCTCCTTCGACGTCGATGCCTTCACGCCCGTCATCAACCTGCCGGAAGCCGCCATCCTCGGCGTCGGCCGCATTGCCGCCAAGGCCGTGGTGCGCGACGGCCAGATCGTTGCCCGCCAGATGTGGACGCTGAGCCTGGTCTTCGACCACCGCCTGGTCGACGGCGCCCCCGCCGCCCGCTTCCTCCAGTACATCAAGCAGTTGATCGAAGAACCCTACCTCCTCTTGGCGCTTTAGAGCGCACGTCGGGCGACTTCCCCAATCCCCGAACGACTGGTATTCTCCCTTCATGAAGGGAGAATACCAGTCGTTCGTGTCGATGAGGCCACCGCAGAGCGGGCGCGAGCTTTCGCACTCGCAGGTGTAGCAGCAGTCGATGCGCTGCACCTTGCCTGTGCAGAAGCGGCTTCCGCCGACTTCTTCTGCACCTGCGATGAACGCTTGCTCCGGAAAGCACGGGCCATACCCAACGTGCAGACCACCGTCGTTTCACCCCTCGACTTGATAGAGGTTCTGGAAGCATGATTGCTGAGCAACGCCCACTGGCTGAGATCACCGAAGAGGCATTGCGCCTGCTCTACCGGGACATGGGCATCGTCAATACCGTGCGTTTTCTGAGCCAGTTCACAACTGGCTTTGGAAACTGCATTGAGGAGCGTCGTGTTCTCATCGAGACGCAGACGATTGACGACGTACTGGCTGACGTTCGCAGCATTGAGACTGCCAAAGCGGCGCGATAGCACTCACCTGGCCATCCGGTCACATTTCCCCATCTTTACAACTCCGCCATGAAAATCGCCTTTATAGGACTTGGCATCATGGGCAGCCGCATGGCTGCCAACCTGCAGAAGCACGGCTATAGCATGGTCGTGCACAATCGCACGGCGGACAAAGCCGCCGAGATGGTCGCCGCCGGCGCCTCCTGGGCTGCCACCCCGGCCGAGGCCGCGCAGGACGCCGACGCCGTCATCACCGTCCTGGCCCACCCGGACGCGGTGACAGCCGCCGCCCTTGGTGATGAGGCGGGCGGCGGCTTCCTGGCCCGGCTCCGGCCTGGCACCGTTTGGATCGACTGCAGCACCGTCAATCCCTCCTTCGCCCGCGAGATGGCCGCGGCCGCACAGTCCCGCGGCGTCCACTACCTGGATGCACCCGTCACCGGCAGCAAAGGCGCCGCCCAGTCCGGCTTCCTCACCTTCCTGGTGGGGGGCGACGCCGCGGATGTCGAAGCCTGCCGGCCCCTCTTTGGCGCCATGGGTCGCGAGGTCTTCCACGTCGGCGGGGTGGGCATGGGCGCCTCCCTCAAGATGGTCAACAACCTCATGATTGCCATGACCATCGCCGGCTTCTCAGAGGCGCTTGTCTTCGGCGAGGCGCTGGGCCTGGAACGGTCGACCCTCATCAGCTACCTGACCGAGGGCATGCTCGGCTCCGCCATCCTCAAGCTCAAGAGCGGCAAGATCGCCAACGACGAATACGAGCCCGACTTTCCCCTCAAGTGGATGCAGAAGGACCTGCACCTGGCGAGCGTCAGCGCCTACGAAACGGGCACCGCGCTCCCGATGGGCAACCTGGCGAAGGAGCTCTATCGTCTGGCCATCCGCGACGGGCTCGGAGACGCCGACTTCGCCGCCATCTACCAGTTCCTATCCCATAGCGACGCCTGATGTAGGGGCGGCGCACGCCCTCCAATCGTAGGGGCGACGCACGCCAACAGCCTTTCCTCAAATACGGAGGTGGCTGCCGGGCGTGCGTCGCCCCTGCCTATCCTGTCAAATCACTGTCCTATCTGCGCATCAGGGGCATGAAAATCGTCGTCGCGTTGTTGCCACCTGTCGCGGCGCCCGTACCGGCACCGGCACCGGTAACGGCGGCCGCCGTCTTGAAGGTGGCGATGGCGGTCCAGGCGCTGTCAGCGCTAGCCCGCACCCGGTACTCGTAGGTCGTATTCGCAGTGAGACCCGTGAGGCCGGCCTTGGCCTGCCACCTCCCGCTTACCAGCGTCGCCGCTGCCTTCATGGGAGTCCAGGCGCCTGCGCCCCTAACGCGATAGTTGAGGTTGCCCTCGCAACTGAAATCCGCCTCCCACAACACGTTGGCGGACGTCGCTGTGACGTTCTCCACCCACGGTTGCCTGGTGAGAATCGGCGGCCGGTAGGTGATGGTAAGCTTGGGCCGCAGGGTGGGCGTGACCTGCTCGCTGGAATCGAAGATCAGGGTGTTTGTGTTGGCGCTGTCCATCACGTACAAGCCGTAGTTCCTGCTCGGCCCGGTCAGCCACCTTTGCACCACATCCAGGCCAGCGGAGTTGAGTGTGACCACCATAGGTCCGGCGTTGGGCGCCTGCACCACCCCCAGCACGGCGGCGGCACGGGGTGGTTTGCTGTTCCAGGTCACGGCCGTGTCCGTCCAGGGTCCGGTCGCTTCATAGAGCTCGTAGCGTTGGCCAGACGGGTCTGTGACGTTGAGCGTCAGCGTAGCGGCCTGCACCAGGCCGGTGATCGATCGCAGGTTCCACTTGAGCAGCGCCCAATTGTCCAGGCCTGTTCCTGCCGGGTGGCTGCCGCTCACAATCAGGGACGGCGCGTTCCCGTAGCTGCTGGTAGGCGCCGCCTCCGCCACAATCGTATCGCTCTCGCCGGCATAGCTCGCGTACGGTGCGACGTTGTTCTGGAAGGATCTGGTCTTGACGTTCACCGTGCCCAGCGCCAGTTTGGCCACAAAGCCATCATGGCCGTTGTTACTGCGGTCGAAGGCGCCGGGAGTCGTGGGGAAGTCACTGCATGATGTCCGTCCGGTGATGTAGACATGGCCGCTGTCATCCAGGGCGATGCCGCTGCCATAGTCCTCGGTGCGGCCATAACCGCCGACGCTGTCGAGACTCCCTCCCAGATAGGTGGCATACTCAAGGGCGGTTCCGCTGGCGTTTAGGCGCATGACAAAGGCGTCACCGCACGCCAAGTAGTCACCATCCATATCAAGGGTGCATCCGTCAAGGACGGCATCGACGGCGTCGCTGGTGATCGGGAAATCGTATGAGTCGGTCCAGCCCGTGACGTACGCTCGTCCATAGGCGTCGACGGCCACGCCTTTGGCCCAGTTGCCGAAGAACCAGCCACTGCCGCCCAAGAACGTGCTGTAGTCCAGAGCGTTGCCGCCTGCTTTCAGCCGCGTCACGAAGGCATCACCAGTGACGGTACCGGAGTAACCGTTGAAGCTGCGGTCGAAGGCTCCGGGAGTCGTAGGGAAGTCGCCTGAATCGGTCCTCCCCGTGACGTAGACGCGTCCGGAGGCGTCAACTGCAATGTCTGTGCCCATATCTTCGTCATCACTTCCGCCCAGATAGGTGGCGTACTCCAGTGTGCTTCCGGCTGGATTCAAACGAACGACGAAAGCGTCGAGGAGGGATATGCACGTTTCGGACTGAGAGTCGAGAGGGAGGCACTGGCCATTGAAGGTAGTGTCAAAGGCTCCGGGTGTGGCGGGAAAGTCGCTCGAATTCGTGCCGCCCGCCACATATGCCCGGCCGGTCGCGTCCAGCGCGATGGCGGCGCCATAGTCTGCGCCCCTGCCGCCCAGGAAAGTGCCGTAGACTAACTCAGTGCCCGCCGCATTCAGCCGTGCGACAAAGGCGTCACCCGGAATCATACCATTATAGCCTTGACCGCCGCTATACCGGCGATCGAAAGCCCCAAGTGTGGTAGGAAAGTCGCTGGAACCAGCGACGCCCGTCACATAAGCCTGTCCGGATGCGTCCACGGCAATATCCCCGCTTGAATCGCCGCTAGGACCGCCAAGGAAGGTTGCATAGTCGAGCGAGCTGCCGCTCGCATTCAGACGCACGACAAAAGCATCTCCGCCACCATTGTAGCTGCGGTCGAGGACGCCGGGCGTGGTGGGGAAGTTGTGAGATTCAGTCCAACCGGTGACATACGCTCGTCCAGACGGGTCCACGGCGATGCCATAGCCCGCGTCTCCATCACCCCCGCCGAGGAAGGTGGCGTATTCCAGGGTGCTGCCGGTCGGATTCAAGCGCACCGCAAAGGCGTCAGGGTCATCGGAGTCGGCACCATACCTGCGGTCGAAGGCCCCCGGTGTGGTGGGAAAGTCGTTGGACCAGGTCAAGCCCGTCACGTAGGCTCGTCCTGACCGATCGACGGCAATAGCATCGCCCTCATCGCCAAACACCGCATTTCCGCCGAGGTAGGTGCTGAATAGCAGGTCGGCCGGGTTGCCTGAGGGCGGCGCAGCCTGGGCGCTCAACCCGTCAGACGCGATTGGTGCTGCTGCTCCTCCGTCAACCAGACTCTCGTTTACCGGGTACGTGAAATCGGCGCCGGGTAGGGGAAGTTTGATGGAATGCCCTGCCGCCGCCATCTGCAGATCTCCGCCAGTCACCTCGGCGCCCTCGGCCCCCTCGGTGCTCATTTTGACCACAGTGGTGTCTGCCCCGTCACGCGCCTGCAGCGCCCACAAGCCCGATTCTTCGCCCTCACCTGCGGCGCCCACCACCAGGTCGACGCCGGGATACAGGTCTATGTACCGGACCCCGCCCCACACGGGCACCTCAGCATGCCACTGCGCCGGGTCATTGCCCAGGAAGTAGCTCACCTTGGTGTCCAGCCGTTCCACCGGCACTATCTGCGGATTGGCGTTAGCGCCAGGAAAGGCGATCTTGATGTTCGTGCTCCTGGTGGGCCCGCTGCGTTCGGAACCGTAGGGGCGAGGCAGCCCAGGCAAATCGGTCGCGTAGGGGCGAGGCAGCCCAGGAGACACGGCATCGCGAGGCGAGTTGGCTGTTCGGGTTGCCTCGCCCCTACCCTCTTCCATCACCGCGATCCAAATGGCATCCTCAGCCAGCCACATGGTCCCTGCCGGGCCGCCCCACACCTGGAACCTGGCCGCCTGCGGCCACTGCCCGGTGTTCTCGATGACCATGAGCCGGCTGTCCGATACCGCGCCTGCCGTGGACGGATCGGCCACGAACGCCGTTTGAGCAGTGCTCTGCACTTCGGCAGCCGGAAATGGATCCGGTGGCTCTCCCTGTGCACTGGCGTACTCGTGTGCTCCCACGCCGGCAACCAGCAGCACCACGGTCGCCATGACGACCGCAATCATAGGGACGCGGCCATTCCTGTGTGACATCTCGCACCTCGCATTCGCTGGCATACTGCGACCTTGCCGATCGCTCAACTGAGTGCGCCTGCGGATCGCCTGACAGTGATTCCGTATCTCGAATTATCTCACTCCCCTGGCCCGCAGAATGTAATCTAGGCTACGGGCGCGTGGGCCGCTAGGTCGGCGCATGCCCGACAACCGTAGCGTAGGGGCGACCGGCCCGCCGGTGGACTGTTGTCCACAGGCCCAGTCGCCCCTACGCGTCCATCAATTGGCTAAATCCCCAACCTGTTCCGCCGCAGGAGCTCGCCCGTCGCCTGCACCGTGGTAGGCGTGTGGCCGGGCAAGGGCAGCAGGCGCTCGTGGATTGTGTCCAGGATCCACTCGGTCTGCGGGAAGTACATATCCTCCAGCTCCGCCGCCGGGGTGATCCAGTTGCGGGAGCCCACGACGGCGACGGGGCCGTCCAGGTAGTCAAAGGCAAGCTGGCTGATATTGGAGGCCATGGTGTGCATGAAGGAACCGCGCTCGCAGGCGTCGGAGGCCACCAGCACCCTGCCGGTCTTCTTGACGGATTCGACGATCTTCTCGTAGTTCAGCGGGTTGATGAAGCGGGCGTCGATGACCTCGGTGGAGAGGCCCCACCTCTCTTCCAGGACCTTGGCCGCATCCAGCGCCCGGTAGAGCGTGGCGCCGATGGTGACGATGGTCAGATCGCGGCCAGCACGGCGCACGGCAGGCTCGCCCAGCGGCACCTCGTAGTACTCCACGGGCACGCCGCCCGGCACGACCGTCTCCGCTTCTGGGTACTGGCGCTGGCTCTCGAAGAAGACCACCGGGTCGGTGCCGCGCAGGGCCAGGTTGAGCATGCCCTTGGCGTCATAGGCCGTGGCAGGGAACATCACTTTGAGGCCCGGAATGTGCGCGACCATGGCCGTCCAGTCCTGCGAATGCTGGGCGCCGTACTTGGCGCCGACCGACACGCGCAGCACCAGCGGCATCTCCAGGATGCCCGCCGACATCGCCTGCCACTTAGACATCTGGTTGAAGATCTCGTCGCCGGCCCGGCCCATGAAGTCGCAGTACATGAGCTCCGCCACCACGCGTCCGCCTGACATGGCGTAGCCGACAGCCGTGCCGACGATGGCGCCCTCGGAGATCGGGCTGTTGAAGAGCCGTTGGTAGGGCAGAGACTCGGTGAGGCCGCGGTAGACGCCGAAGGCGCCGCCCCAGTCCCGGTTCTCTTCGCCGTAGGCCGTCATGGTCGGGTCCTCGTAGAAGCGATGGATCATCGCCTCGGTCAGGGCTTCGGCATAGGTCAGGCACTGAGCCTTGGACAGCGGCTTGCCGTTCTCATCCAGCCCAAAGCGGTGCTTCTTGGTCGTCACCTTGAGGCGGCTTTCTTCCTTGGGCAGCAGCACTTCCGGTGTGCCTTCGGCCATGCGGTCGCGGAAGCGGTTGGAGAACATCACAGCGCCAATATCTTCGGACTTCATCGACAGCCGCGGCGAAACCTCCAGGGAAACAGCAGCCTTGCAGACGGCGACCATGCGGGCGTGGACATCGCTGCGCAGCGCCTCCAGCGCCGCCTCGTCGGCATGGCCGTTCTCAAGCAGGTAGGCGCCGTAGGCAACCAGGGAATCATGCTGCCGCCAGGCATCCATCTCATCCTTGGTGCGGTAGGACATCGCATCCGACGGCGAGTGGCCGGAATAGCGGTAGGTGACGGTGTCCAGCAGGACGGGACCACGACCCTCTGCCAGGATGGCCCGCTTGCGCTCAATGGCATCGGCCACCGCCAGCGGGTTGTAGCCGTCGATGCGTTCGGCGTGCATCGCCTCCGGGTTGACGCCCATCGCCACCCGCGCCAGCATGCCGAAACCCATCGTCTCGCCTTGCGGCTGGCCGCCCATGCCGTAGAAGTTGTTCATGAAGTTGAAGAGCATCGGGGGAGCGCCGCCGATCTCCTTGGGCCACAGCGTCCGATATTGGTCCATGGCCGCAAACATCATGCCTTCCCATACCGGGCCGCAGCCCATTGAGGCATCGCCGATATTGGCAATAACGATGCCCTTGCGGCGGTTGACCCGCTTGAACAGCGCCGCGCCGACGGCAATGTCGCCGGAGCCGCCGACGATGGCGTTGTTGGGCATCACCCCAAAGGGCGGGAAGAAGGCGTGCATCGAGCCGCCCATGCCGCGGTTGATGCCAGTGTCGCGCCCAAAGATCTCGGCCAGTGTGCCGTAGAGGATGTAGTTGATGGCCAGGTCCTTGACGCTGGCGCCCCCGGCGGTGAAGGTCTCCGCCACTTTCAGCGGCGCGCCGCCCAGGTAGCCCTTCATGATCTCCATCAGCGCCTGGTCATCCAGCTTCGCGATGCTCGAAAGGCTCTTGGCCAGGATGTCGCCGTGGCTGCGGTGGGAGCCAAAGATGAAGTCATCGGGGGTCAGGTGATAGGCCTGGCCCACGGCCGCCGCTTCCTGGCCGATGGACAGATGGGCTGGGCCTTTGTGGTTGTACTCGATGCCGTCGTAGGAGCCTTCTTTCTTGATGCGGTCCAGCATCGTCTCAAACTCGCGGATGACCGTCATGTCGCGATAGATGCGGACCAGATTGGCGGAGCCGTACTTGGCGGCCTCAGCCTTGGGATTGCTCTTGTAGGCGTTGGCCGGCAGTTTGGGGGCGGTGATGTAGCCCGGCTTTCGGGCTTCCAGGGGGTCGATGGTGATTAGTTTGGTCATGGTCTTAAATCCTCTGCAGCAGTGGCAGGTGCGACGCACAGTAAAAGTGCGCCGCATCTATTGGAGCTAAACGAGTCTGACTTCCACGCCCTGGTCCTGCACCTGCGCCACCAGGCCGGCGGGCGCACCGGCGTTGGTGAGAACAATGTCAATATCCGCAATGGCTGCAAATGAGGCCAGCCCAACCTGGCCCCACTTGGTGGCGTCAAGAACGCCGATGACCTGGCGGCACATGGCCACCACAGGTCGTTTGAAATCCGCCTCATCGGCGCTGATGTCGGTCAGCCCTTCGGGAAGGGCGATGCCGTGCGCGCCGAAAAAGCCCTTCTGGATGTTGTACTTCCTGAGAGCCTCCACGCCCTCGCTGCCGATCAGCGACTGCGTCTCGCGCTCCAGACGGCCTCCCACCACGACCACCGTCACCCCCAGCGCCTCACGCAGCTCCTGCGCCACGGCCAGCCCGTTGGTCAGCACGGTCACGCGGCGGTGCTGCTTGAGCCGCTGGGCCACGGCGAGGGCGGTGCTGCTGCTGTCGAGAAAGATGGCGTCCCCTTCCCCCACCATCGCTGCGCCGGCAGCGCCAATCTCACCTTTCTCAATCACATGCTGGAGGCGGCGGGTAGCCAGCGCCAGTTCATAGAGGCCCGGTTTGGCCGGCACGGCGCCGCCGTGGGTACGGACCACGATCTGCTGCTCGGCCAGCGCCTGCAGGTCCACCCGGATCGTCGCCTTGGATACGCCGAACGCCTTGCTCAGCTCGGCCACCGAAACCCGGCCCTGGCGGTCGAGCCGTTCGATGATGAGCTGGCGCCGTTCTTCAAGATAGAGATCGCGCGGCGTGTTCACACGTAGGAAACAGGAAGATGCAGGGGTGCTCCTTTGCAAGAGCAACTTTCGTTTACTTTCGATTACTTTCATTATGCATGCTTTTGCGAACAATGTCAAGCCCCCTGCGCGCGCTTGCGCATGCGTTCCGGCGGCGCTAGGATGGGCGCCATGGACGCAACCGTTGCCCCCACCGCTGCCGAACTCCCCCTCGTTCTCGCCATCGACCTGGGCACTTCTTCTGTTCGGGCCCAGGTTTTCGACCGCATGGGCCGCGCCATCGCCGGCCAGGAATGCCGGATAGGCCATACCTTCCGCGCGGGTGCGGATGGCGCCTCCGAAGCCGACCCCGACGACCTGCTGTCCCTGACCTTCCAGTGCATCGATGCCGTCCTGGCTGTCGCCGGGGAGCAGGCTGGGGCCATCGCCGGCGTGGCCGTTTCGTCGTTTGTCAACAACATTCTTGGCGTCGACGGCCAGGGACGCGTCGTCGTTCCCTTGACGACCTATGCGGACACACGCGGCGCCTCGGAAGTGCCTGGGCTGCGTGCTGATTTCGATGAAGCGGAAGTCCATGACCGCACCGGATGCCGCTTTCATCCCAGTTATCTGCCGGCGCGGCTGCGTTGGCTCTACCGCCACCAGCCTGAGAGCTGCCTGGCTGTTGCCAAGTGGCTGTCGCTGGGCGAGTACCTGGAGATGCAGCTCTTTGGGGAGACCACCGTCAGTTACTCCGTGGCCGCGTGGACGGGGCTGCTTGACCGCCGCAGCCTGGTGTGGGACGGCAGTCTCCTGACCGGGCTTCCCATCCGTCCGGACCACCTTTCGGGCCTGGTGGATGCCACGAGAGCTCGGCGCGGGCTGCGCCCTGAGTTCGCCCGCCGCTGGCCTGCCCTGGCGTCCACACCCTGGTTTCCTGCCATCGGCGACGGCGCCGCCGCCAACTTAGGGAGCGGCTGCACCGGTCCTGACCGCGTGGCCTTGACCGTGGGCTCCACCAGCGCCCTTCGCGCCGTGACTGTGACGGCGCCGCCAGCGCTGCCGTTCGGCCTTTGGTGCTACCGCGTGGATGGCCGGCGCTCGCTGCCGGGCGGGGCGCTCACGGAAGGGGGCATCGTCTACGCCTGGATGCAGAAGCTTCTGCATCTGAGCGACCTGCCCAACGTCGAGTCCGCCCTCGCCGACATACCGCCTGACAGCCACGGCCTCACCTTCCTCCCCTTCCTCGCCGGCGAACGGGCGCCCGGCTGGGCGGGCGGCGCGCGCGCCACCCTCCATGGCCTCACCCTGGCGACCGGCGCGCTTGAGATCGTGCGCGCGGGCCTGGAGGCCGTCGCCTATCGGATTGCCCTCGTCTACGACCTGCTGAGGCCCTTACTGCCCTCAGACCCGCAGGTGGTCGCCAACGGCGGCGCGCTCCTCGCTTCGCCTGTCTGGACACAGATCATCGCCGACGTTCTCAACCTGCCCGTGGCGGTGGCCGAAGTCCAGGAAGCATCGGCGCGTGGCGCCGCCCTCCTGGCCCTCGAGTCCCTGGGGCTTGTTCCGGATGTCAGCGCGGCGCCGCTCCCGCTTGACCGCGTGATCGAGCCTGACGGCGCCCGCCACGCCGTCTACGCTGCCGCCATCGACCGGCAAAGGGATCTCTACACGAAATTGGTGCTCCAGACGGCGGTTTGAGAAAGCAGGGCAGAGCCGACCCGTGGATCGGCTCTGCCCTGCTGCCAGCGGCTGGAGGCTATTGCCCCGCTTCGACCGGCCTGGCCACGTTGGGATCGGCGGCAAGCCAGCAAGAGCCAACCGTGCCGTCAGGGCAGGCGACACGCCACCAACGACCGTCGGCGGTGGCCCCCGTGACGGTCAGGACCTGCCCGGCCGGGACGTGCGCCCGCACACGATAGCCGGCGTCAGGCCCAGCCGTGAGCTGCGCTTCCGCAGCGAGCGAAAGCGCCGTCGTTGCCGTGGGCTGCGCCGGGTCCGTCTTGGCGGGCGCACCAGGCGCGGGCGCCGGCAGGGGCGTGGCCTCCGGCACTGGCGTGCCCAGGTCGGCCTCTGCGGAGCCTGCCGTTTGCAGGCTAACGTCATCCACCAGGAAGTTGCTGTTGAAGAGGAAATCGTTCTGCGAACGGAACAAGATCGTGATCGTCTGCCCGGCGTAGGAGCTCAGATCGATGGTCTTGTTCTTCCATCCGCCGGTCACCGACTGGCTGCACATACCGGTTGCCCAGACCGACGTGTTGTTGATCTTCAGAGCAGCGATGTCGGCAGAGCAGTCGAATTCCTGTGAGCCGATCAAGAACCAGAAGTTCAACTGCATGGCCGGGGCCGCCGGCAGTGTGATGGTCTGCGAGAGGGTGCTGATCTCGTTGTCATCGCCGCCCAGCCAGCCAAGCCAGGAACCGGAATGAGGGGCCGCCGGGAGGTCCTGATCGGTGACGATGTCGAATCCATTGCTGGAACTTTCCCCCCAATCGCCGTTGCGGCCCTCTTCGAAGGTCCCGTTGCGGATGGAGGGCAGCGCGCCGGAGCTCGTGGGCGTGGGCGTCTTGGTGGGCGACTTGGTCGGCGTAGCGGTGGGCAGCGGCGCCGTGCCAAAGGTGCGCAGCGTCATCGGCAAATAGACGCGCTTGTTCAGGCTGGCGTTGGGCGTGCTGGTTGGGGTGGGGGTGGGCGTCGGCTGGCTGCTGGCGCTCAGATCGTAGCGGAACTGGCTGCGCCCGTGAGTGGCCGCCACCAGGTAACGCTTGCCGTTGGCATACGACTGCAGGGCAAGATCAAAGACGGCCACCCTGGGCAAACCGGTATTGAACGGCGCCCAGGTGCCGCCGCCGTCCACCGTGCGGTACACACCGAGGTCCGTGCCGACATACACCGTGCCGGCAGCCGCGGGGTCGAGCACCATAGCCAGCACGGGCAGATCCGGCAGGCCGTTCGCCGCTCCACTGTGCGAGACATCCATCCAGGATTGCCCGCCGTTGGTGGTCTTGTAGACATGACCGGGAGCGCCGGGTGTGTTGGCCGCGAAGCCGCCGTAGCCCACGTAGAGGGTATTGGCGTCCTGGATGGCCACCTCCGTGACGTAGCGGTTCGGGAGCGGGGATTTCGTCACATTGGACCAGTTGGCGCCGCCGTTGGTGCTCACCTGCACATTGCCATCAGCGGTTCCCACCAGGATCACGCTGCCCAGACCCTTCTTCACGGCGATCGTCGAGATGGCGCTGCGGCGGTTGACGTTCTTGGTCAGGTCGCCGCTGATGGCCGTCCAGGTATTGCCACGATTCTGGGAGCGGTACAAGCGCTGCGTGCCCCAGTACGTGACGCCTGCCGTGTTCGGATCGACCAGCAAAGGAGCATAGAACAGGACACGATCGCTGACGTTGATACCAGAGCTGCGGATGGGCCACGCGTTTGCCGGGGTGGATCCGTTGGCATCATTGCGTTGGAACTGCATGACGTTGCCCGACTGGCTGTAGCGGGTTCCGTACCAGTACTTGGGATCGAAGGGATCGATCGCCGTGACGCCGCCGTCGCCGGCATCCACGCCCACCCAGGTGGCGCCGCCATCCGTGCTCTTCGCCTTGGCATTGTCCTGCATCCCGCCAAAGAGCACGTTGGGGTCGGTGGGGTGGAGGGCGACCGATTGGAACTGGAGCGTGGCCATGTTGCCCTGGCGCTGCTGCCAGGTGCCGCCGCCGTCGGTCGAGCGATAGACGCCGCCATCATTACCAATCCAGATCACGTTGGGATTGCTCGGCGCAAAGGCGATGGCGTGCAGGTCCGGGTGCACCGTGGTGCTTGCCGAAGTCCCGGCGTTGGTGGACCAGCTACTGCCGCCATTCGTGGTGCGGAAGATAACGCCGTCGATGCCAGGAAGCCCATTCGAGTACAGGGCCTGGCCACCCGCCAGCAAGACATCAGGGTTGGTGGGATGGACGGCCAGGATGTTGTCGTACGAGCACTGGTCCCCGCAGTAGCTGTCCTGCAGGCTGTTAAGATAGGTCCAGTTGTCGCCCCCGTCGGTGCTCTTGAAGATGGCGCCGAACGTGCTCCCGTTCTGGAGGTAGGCTTCGAGCCCGGCGTAGAGCACCTGGGGATTGGACCGGCTGATCGCCACCTCCGCGCGATTGATACCCTGCTGCAGTGAAAGAACGCGGCTCCAATTGGCGCCGCCGTCGGTCGTCCGCACGATCCCGTACTCGTCGAAGCCCGCAAACAGGATGTTCGGGTTAGTCGGGTTGATGACCAGCGCTGAAGGCGAGGTGCAGTTGCCCTGGTTGTCGCAAACGGTCAGTGCCGCCGACCACGAAGCCCCGCCGTTGGTGGAACGATAGAGGCCGGGGTTTGCACTGAGCGGCTTGGTGCCGCCCACCTGGGCCGAGGCCGCTGCCCAAATCGTGTTGGAGTTATTGGCGGGAATGACAACGTCGGCAATGCCCATGCCCGCGAACTTGTCAGCGCCAAGCTGGGTCCAGGTCGTCCCGCCGTCGGTGCTCTTGAGAATGCCGGCGCCATAGTAGCTGTCCGAGCTCTGGTGTGGCTCCCCGGTGCCGACGTAGAGGATATTGGCATTGTTGGGATCGAAGGCCATGGAACCTGTCGCCAGTGATGCCTGCCCATCGGTGAGAGGGGTCCAGTTCTGGCCGCCATTGGTGGTCTTCCACACGCCCCCCTGCGCACCGCCGGCGTAGACCGTATTGGGGTCCTGGGGGTGGATCAGCAGCGCCGTGGTCCTTCCTACGGAGTCTGTCGGGAACGTGCCCAGGTTGCCACCCTTGATCGGGGCCGGCCCGACGGACTGCCAGCTTCCTGCCTCGGCATCCTGGGGACCCAGTTCGGCCATTTGCCCGACCAGGAGATCGTAGCCCTTCTGCCGCGCGTCCAAGGGGAAGGTTGCTCCGGGGTAGGTCAACATGAACTCGTACTGTTCCTCACGTTCCTTCCGGCCTGCCTCTTCGTCTTTTTCGTCTTCTCTCTCCCCCGCATCAGCGGCATTGCGCTCGCGTTCAGCGACAGCCTGGCGTTCAGCGTCCACAGCCTCCACCTTCTGGCCACCAAGTCGCGCCTCGCCCCATTCCAGGCCCGGCTGGAGGGGCGGCAGGGCCTTGCCTTGGGCGGAGTGCAGAGCCTGCGTCCCCAGGGACGCGGCGCGTAGGTCGTTGGAGCTGAGTCCCTGCCGCTCGCCTTGCTTTTCGAAGGCCAGCGTCTGCGCCGGAGGAGTTGCTGCCTCTTGGGGCGACGTTCGCAGGCGCCAGAATGCCCAGCCACCCGCGGCAAGCAACAGGAGGCCCAAGGCCACAAGCCAGTAAGCTCGAATACGTTTAGAAGTCATTTGTCCCTCACCGTAGGAAATACCGGCGGCGAGCCGTTGATGGCGCGCCACATGGAGGCGGCGCACGGCTTCCAACCGAAGGAGGGGTATGATACCCATCTCCGTCCAGGAGCGCAAACAGACGGGAGCGCCCTCAGGAAAACAGGGTTGGGCCGCATAAGGTTTTCTTAAGAATGATTGACAGACCGTTTAAGGACGCCGGAGGGACACTTCTTTATGCTTGGAAACGTACACATTGAGCGTCAAGAGTCCTTGGCCCGCAGCGCAGCAGATGGATCCAGGTCTATTGGTCGGCGCTTGCGGAACCCCCATCGCATTCAGGAGTCACACCGATACAATGAAACGCACTTCTTTCCTCCCCCTGCTGCTCGTTCCGGCCCTGGTGCTGCTCACCGGCTGCAGCGCCATCGCCCCCGTTTCCGAAGCCGTCCAGGTCGCTGGCGCCGTGGCAGACCGCCTCTCCAGCACCGCCAGCCAGCCCGCGGCCTCAGCCAACACGGCTGCCGCGCCGGCGAAACATGCGGCCGTGCCCGCCCAGATCGCCAACGGTGGTGACCTGTCCACCCTCGAAACCGCTTTCGAGGACATCTACAGCACCGTCAACCCCTCCACCGTCCACGTCCAGGTCACTGTCAAGCAGTCGGCGGCAGACATGCAGGGTCTCCAGGGGTTGCCGAACATGCCGGGTTGGCCTAACATCCCCGGTCTGCCCAATCCCTTTGGCCAGCAGTCGCCCGATCAGCAGTCACCTGACCAGCAGTCCCCCGACCAGCAGTCGCCCAACGCTCCCCAGGAGTACTACAGCCACGGCACCGGTTCTGGCTTTGTCTGGGACAAAGAGGGTCATATCGTCACCAACAACCACGTCATCGAGAACGCTGAGAAGGTCACCGTCAAGTTCGCCGACGGCACCCAGGTGGATGCCAAGGTCGTCGGCGCTGATCCCGACAGCGACCTGGCCGTCCTCAAGGTGGACGTCGCTGCTGACAAGCTGCAGCCGGTAACCCTCGCCAACTCGGACGAAGTCAAGGTCGGACAGATTGCCGTCGCCATCGGCAACCCCTTCGGCCTTGAGAACTCGATGACCATCGGTTTCGTCAGTGCTCTTGGGCGTCTGCTCGACGCCGGCAGTGAGACCGCTGCGACCTCGCACTACAGCATTCCCGACATCATCCAGACCGATGCCGCCATCAATCCCGGCAACTCGGGCGGCGTGCTCGTGGACAGCCAGGCCCGTGTCATCGGCGTCACCTCCGCTATCGAGTCGCCGGTCCGCGCCAATTCCGGCGTCGGATTCGTGATCCCGTCGAACATCGTCGCCAAGGTTGTGCCGGCTTTGATCAAGGATGGTTCGTTTGAACATACCTATATCGGCATCAGCGGTACGGCCCTGACGCCCGAGCTGGCCAAGGCCATGAAACTCAAGTCCGACGTGCGCGGCGCCTTGATCATGGAGGTCAATCCTAACAGTCCGGCCGACAAGGCCAACCTGCGCGGCAGCGACCGCACGATCACTCTGGACGGCGAGCAGGTCAAGGTGGGTGGCGACGTCATCACCGCCATCGACGGAACTCCAGTCGATGCCATCGACGACGTGATCTCCTACCTGGCCCGCAATACGGAAGTTGGCCAGACCATCACCCTGACGGTCCTGCGTGACGGCAAGGAAAAGGAGATCAAGCTGGACCTCGAGGCACGCCCCACCGAGAAGGCCACGACGACCGCCAAGAAGCCGGCGCAGAGCGCCAGCCCGGTCTGGTTGGGCATCCAGGGCTCCGACCTCACTGCCAACGTGGCCGAAGCTATGAAGCTCCCCTCGGACCAGGTGGGCGTGCTGGTTGAACAGGTTGAGCAGGGCAGCCCTGCCGACGACGCCGGCCTGCGCGGTGGCTACAAGCCCTACACTCTGAACGGCGCCAGACTCATGATCGGCGGTGACGTCATCGTCTCCATCGACGACCAGGATGTCACCAGCATGGCGGACCTGAAGGACTACCTGAGCAAGGCGAAGCCCGGGCAGGATGTCACCCTCAAGGTTCTGCGTGACGGCGAGGAAACCGAGATCACGGTCACCCTGGCCGAGCGCCCCAGCAACTAAGCCCGTCCCGACAGCTCGCCCCCTCGTTCCTCTCCCCTTCCCACCGCAAAGCCTCGGCGCTCGGGACGCCGTCGCCGCTGGCTCTCCCGAGGTAGTAGGAGCCAGCAGCTTTTGAAAGGCTTGATCGCCCTCTCCCCCCTCCTCTCTCTCGTTCGCATGGCGACCGGAACGCCGCCGGCAAGCCTATCTCTCCGGACACCGCGATAGCGCTTCTCTCACCCTCCTTTCCGGCAAAGGCGTTGGGGCGCCCCGCCCGGCAGAGCCGCCCCAGCAGCTAAGGCTCTCCCTCCCCACAACAGTCCCGGATCAGGTTGCCCTGGTCCGGGACTGTTCGTTTAGAATGGGCCATGCGCAATCGCCTTGTGCCTGCTCCCATGCGCCAGGTTGACCGTTCACGGACACCGGCCCGACGATGAAGCGACGCCTGATCCTCTGGGGACTCGTTCTTGCCTTCATCTGGCTGCTCATGGCCAGGCTGAATGACATTGAGCAGCTCGCCCGCACGCTGCTGCAGGGACAGTGGGCGTGGGTCCTGGCGGCAGCGGTGCTGCAGCTCGCCTATTTTGTCATCTTCGCCTGGATTTACAAGGTGGCCTTCGCCGCCGTCGGTGTAGAAAGCCGGATGGGCGAGCTTGTACCCCTCACGTTTTCCTCCATCTTCATCAACGTGGCGGCGCCATCGGGCGGGATGAGTGGGGCGGCGCTGTTTGTGGACGATGCCGCCCGCCGCGGTGAGAAGCCGGCGCGCGCCGCCATCGGCGCGCTGCTGGTGCTTGTGGCGGACTACGGGGCGCTGGCGCTGGTGCTTGTTCCCGCCATGGTGTTCCTCTTCCTGCATCATGGTCTGCGCCTCTATGAGATCCTGGGCGCCCTCGCCCTGCTGGTCATGATGGTCGGGCTCTGGGCCGTTCTGCTAATGGGCCTGTGGCAGCCGGAGCGGCTGCACCGTCTTCTGAGCTGGTTCCAGGTCAAAGCCGACTCCCTGGGCCTCCGGCTGCGGCGCAAACCCTTCCTCGCCCCCGATTGGGCCGAACGCCACGCCCAACAGTACGCAGAGGCGTCGGCGGCGCTGGCGCGCAAGCCGCGCAGCGTATTCCTGACCATCCTCGTGGCGCTGATGGGCCACCTGGTCAATTTGCTGGCGCTGTATGCCCTGTTTGTGGCCTTCCACACCGAGGTCGGCGTAGGCGTATTGGCGGCGGGCTACGCGCTGGGGATCCTCTTCCTGATCGTCTCCCCAACCCCAATGGGCATCGGCTTCGTCGAAGGCATCATGACCATCACCTTCACCTCCCTCGGCGTCGCCAGCGAGACGGCCACGGTGGTGACTCTTGCCTTCCGCGGCCTCTCCTTCTGGATCCCGCTGTTGGTCGGCTTCCTGCTCCTGCGCCGGGTGAAGTCGTTTGGCCCGGCTGAGGAATCACGCGCCGAACACTGGGGCGTGCAGTTGACCTCCTTCCTGACCGCCGTGATGGGTGTGGTCAACGTACTCTCGGCTGTGACGCCCAGCCTCGGCGGTCGGTTGGCCCTCATTGAACAGTTCTCGCCGCTTGAGGTGCGCCACGGCAGCCATCTGGCAGCCGCCCTTGCCGGCTTCGCCCTCATTCTGCTCTCGCGCGGCCTGGCGCATCGCAAACGCACCGCCTGGATCCTTACCGAGCTGGTGCTCGTTTCATCGGCGGTATTCCACCTCGTCAAAGGGTTGGACTACGAAGAGGCGATCCTGGCCCTGCTCCTGGCGGCGTGGCTGCTCTACCTGCGACCGCATTTCCACGCCCGCTCCGACCCGCCGTCGGTTCGACGCGGTCTGCGCGTCCTGCTGGCCGCCCTGCTCTTCACGCTCTTCTACGGGGTCGCCGGCTTCTATCTCCTGGACCATCACTTCCGCCAGTCGTTCGGCCTCGACGCCGCGGTGCGCCAAACGGTGGTGATGTTCACGCAGTTCTCCGATCCAGGTCTGGAGCCGGTCTCCCGCTTTGGCAGGTACTTCGCGGCCTCGATCTATGGGGTGGCAGCCGCCACCTTCGGCTATGCCCTGTGGACACTGCTGCGTCCCGTCTTTGTGCGCCATCCATCGACGGCGACCGAGCGCGCCGCGGCCGCAGCCATTGTCGAGAAGTACGGACGCACGACCCTGGCCCAGTTGGCGCTGCTCCCCGACAAGTCCTACTTCTTCAGCGACGGCGGCTCCGTTGTGGCCTACACGGCTAAGGGCAGGGTGGCCGTTGCGCTCGGCGACCCCATCGGCCCCGACGCCGACGTCGCCGCAACCATCCAGGACTTCCAGGAAATGTGCGCTCGCAACGACTGGCAGGCGAGCTTCTACCAGGTTCTGCCCGACCATGTTGACTGCTACCGCGCCGCCGGTTTCAATGTCCTCTGCATCGGTGTCGAAGCCATTGTGGACCTGGCGTGTTTCAACCTGAGCGGCCGCGACAAGAAGGCGGAGCGTTCGGCCATCAACCGGTTGACCAGGGAAGGCTATAAGACCGTCATCCATACGCCGCCCCTGCCCGACCTCTTGCTGCGCGAGCTGCGGGATGTCAGCGACGCCTGGCTGACCATGGTCCACGGCACTGAGAAACGCTTTTCGCTAGGTTGGTTTGAAGATGACTACATCCGTCACGGGCTGGTGATGACGGTGCAGGACGCCGAAGGCGCGATCACGGCCTTCGCCAACATCCTTCCTGAGTTCCGCAAGAACGAGACAAGCGTTGACTTGATGCGCCGGCGTCCCGACGTCGAGCCAGGAACGATGGATTTTCTCTTCATTTCCCTGCTGCAGTGGGCCAAGAGCCAGGGCTACGCCACCTTCAACCTGGGTCTCAGCCCCCTGGCCGGAGTCGGCGAACAGCCGGACGACCCCGCGCTTGAGAAGGCCGTGCACTGGGTCTACGAGCACGTCAACCAGTTCTACAACTTCAAGGGTTTGCACAGCTTCAAGCAGAAGTTCGACCCCACCTGGTCACCCCGCTATCTCGCCTACAGCGGGACAACGGGGCTGCTGAGTGTGCAATTTGCCATCACCCGGGCGTCCTCCGGCGACTCCTTCATCCTCGACTACGCCCGGGACTGGTGGGGAAGCTATCGCTGGCGCCTCCGGCGTGCCGGTTAGCCCCAGCCAGGATCATCGGGAAAGACATTGTCGAACTTGATGCTGGTGCGGGGCTCTGCCATCATGCCGGCCACGGTATCACGCCACACGGCATAGTGAGCCGTCTTCTTGTGCTCGCCGGCGTCCTCAGGGGTGCGGTAGACCTCCACCAGAACAAAACGGCTGGGGTCATCCTGCTGCTGCAGGACATCAAAGCGGGCGATGCCCGGCTCCTTGACGCTGTTGCGGGCGTTGGCGAGTGATGCCTGCTTGAAGGCTTCCACGTCCTCAGGGTTGACATGGACGAACACGTGCACGATGAACATGTGAGCTCCTTGGTCTCGACTGCATGCTTCCCTCGCACGGAGAGAGCAGGATTGGGAGGCGCCGTGATTGTGAGTATCATACCGGTCATGGTGCCTCTGCAAGTTCGTCCGGGCGACTGTGACAGCTTTGGCCACGTCAACAACGCTGTCTACATCGACTATTTGCAGCAGGCGCTCGCCGCCACCTTGTCCGGTCTCGGCCTGGCAGATGACTGGCTGCCGGGCGGGGAGCACCTCTGGCAGGCGCGTTCGCTCACTGCCGACTATCGCTACGCCAGCCTGCTGGGCGAGGAGCTGGATGCCTTTCTGTGGCTGGTGGAGCCTGATCCTTCGCAGCCGGTCCTCGGTTGCGAAATCCGCAGCCGGGCGCCGGACGCCTCGGGCGCTCACCAGGTCAAGGTGCGCCTGCGCTCGCGCTGGCAGCGTTTGCACAGGGCGACCGGTGCGCCCGCGCCTCTGCACCCCGACCGCCTGGCCGGATTTCCCACCGCGGCTGGCTCCCAGCCCAAGGCGTTCGAATTGCCGCCTTGCGAGGCGAATGTGCGCTCCTACGCCTGGCAGCACGATGCCATGCGCTGCGAGTGGGACCCCTTCGGCTACATCCAGTTGCCCGCCCTCTATCGCTGGCTGGAGGAGGCCATCTTCGACGCCTCCGCCCAGGGAGGATGGCCCCTCGAACGCTGGCAGGCGGCCGGCTACGTCACGCTGCAACTACGGCACGATACCGAGATCGCCTCATACCCTCGCCGCCAGGACAGCATCCGCATCACCAGCCGTCTGATTGACGTGCGGCGTCTGCTCGGCACGTGGTGCGCCGAGGTACGGCGGTGGCCGGACGGCAAGCTCCTGGTTCGCGACTTCTCCACAGGGGTCTTCCTTGACCTCCAGGGCCATCCTGCCAGCCTCCCCACCCAGATCGGGCACGACATTCAGTTCGGCCCGGAACCTGCGCCGCCTTGACCACACCGTGCTGTCCCAAGACCATCCATCTCACCCGCTCCCCGCTCCCCCGCCCCTCCGCCCATGTCCACAGACCTGAGTCCTCAAGCCTTTTTTGACCTGTCCGACTTCGCCCATGCCGATGTCTTCGGCGGCCTTGCCTACGTCTGGCAGGCCCTTAGCCGCATCGAACGCTATCTCGCCGACCTCATCGGGGGCAGGGGGCTCGACATCGCTGGCGAAGTCCAACCAGGCGCCTTCCTGGGGCCGGGCGACATCGTGATCGGCCCTGGCACGGTCGTCGAGCCGGGCGCCTACATTGCCGGCCCGACCCTCATTGGGGCCGGCTGCGAGATCCGCCACGGCGCCTATGTACGCGGCAACGTGATCGCCGGCGACGGCAGCGTCATCGGGCACGCCAGTGAGGTCAAGAACAGCATCTTGCTGCCGGGAGCGCATGCGCCCCATTTCGCCTATGTCGGCGACAGCATCCTGGGCAGGCGCACCAACCTGGGCGCCGGCACCAAGCTCTCCAACCTCGCCATCGTCAGCGCCAAAGACCCCGTGACCGGCAAGCGCCCCACGATCCAGCTCACCATCGATGGCGAGACCTTTGACACAGGCCTGACCAAGATGGGCGCCATCCTCGGCGACGACGCCCAAACGGGCTGCAACAGCGTTCTGAATCCCGGTGTCCTCCTCGGTCCGCGCACGCTCGTCTATGCCAACACCTCCCTGCCCAAGGGTTACTACCCCGGCGACTCCATCGTCAAGCTGCGCCAGACACTGCAGACCCTGAAGCGACGAGTGTAAAGGCCGCCCGTGGCTCCACCCTTGACCCTGGTGCAGATCACCGCCGACTCCCTCCCCGCCCTGCAGGCACTTTTTGAGGCCAGCAGCGCCTACTTCCAACGTCACGGCGGCGGGCCGGCGCGCCCGGAACAGGCGGCGCTGACCTACGGCGAGGTCCTCTCGCTGGGCGATCGGGTGCTGCTTGGCATCTGGTGGCAGCGGCAGACCCTGATCGGCTGCTTCGACCTCCGCTTCGACCATCCCGAGCCGGGCGTCATCTGGTTCGGCGCCCTCATCCTGGCCGATGAGCTGCCCTCAGCCCGCGAGGAGATCCAGGACTGGTCGGTGCGCATCCTGGAAGAGTACCTGCGCATCGGCACCGGCGCCCGCGAGATCAGGCTTTCGCTCCCGGCCAGCGAACGGCCGGCCATACGTTTTTGGTCGGACTTGGGCTACAGTCCCGGCGCCGACGCGGTTCGCCATCCCATCGGCGGCAAGAGCCAGCGTTTCATCACCTATCACAAGACCATCCCTCGCCACAAGGATACGGCATCCCGATGAGCCCTGGCATGAATGCCCGACCAGCCCCACTCCCCCGCTTCGCCCTCAACTTCTCGTCGCAGGCGGCTGGCCTGGTGGCCGAGGGTCAACTGGACATCGACCTGTTCAAGTGCCCGGCCTGGCCCGACCTCATCGCCCGCGCCGCTGCCCTGCGTCCCGTCTATGTCCACCTCTCGCTCCATGCCGGCCATGGCGATGGCGTCGTCCGCGACAGCCACGGCGCCCCCGCCGACTGGGATGCCGTGGAAGCGCTTCTGGAAGCCACCGAGACGCCTTTCGCCAACATCCACCTGACGCCGACCACCTTCCAGCACCCTGGCATCCCCCGCTCCTCGCTTGCGCTGGAGCACATGGAGCCGTTGGTCGCCGCCATGACGAAGGATGTGGATGCCGCCGTGCGCCGCTTTGGCGCCGGACACGTCATCGTCGAAAACGACTACGATGACGGTCGCGAGCAAATGGTCGCCGCCACCCTGCCGGAGGCCATCGCCGGCGTCTGCGCCGCCACCGGCTGCGGCTTCCTGCTCGACGCCTCGCACGCCCGCCTGGCTGCGCGTGCCCTGCGTTGGGATGAGCGTGACTACTTGTCGGCGCTGCCGCTGGCAGCCATCCGCGAGGTGCACCTGACCGGCCTCGGCTTCATGGGCGAGCCCTGGGTCGGCCGCATGGCTGCCAACGGCGTTGCCCCCGAAAAGGTCGCCTCCTTCGCGGGGCGCATGCATGATCATCTCCCCTTGTCGGACGACGACTGGGCCTTTGCGGAGTGGGCTGCCCGTCAGATGGCCGCCGGTGCCTGGGGAAAGCCCTGGGTGGTAGCCCTGGAGTACGGCGGCGAAGGTCCCATTTGGCAGGCGATCACCGATGGCGCTGTGATTGCGGACCAGGCGCCCCGGCTGCGGAGACTGCTGCAGGAGGCCTTTGCCGTCGCCCCACCCGCTGAGGAAACGACGTGACTGCGCGGGCGGGTATCGGCGCGTGGGTCCTGGCCGCAGGACTGTGGCTGGGTCTGTCCCTGGCCGCCCACGCCGGCCCCATGCCCCCAGCCGGAGCCGCAGCCAGCAGGGCGGCGCCTGTTCACCCCTTCCTCTACCTCCCATCGCTCCGCCGCGATAGCGACGCTGCCCACCATGTGCTCATCGCCGCCTTCGTCCCCGACGGTCTTGCCGGCGACGAAGGCGACGAGGCTTTCGCTCTGCAGAATACCGGCAGTGGGACGCTGAACCTGGGAGGCTGGACCATCACAGACGGCGAGGCGGCGGCAACGCTTCCTGCTCTCGCGGTTCCGCCCGGGGGCCTGGTGTGGTGCAGCCGCAGCGCCGCCGCCTTCCGGCGCTTCTGGGGCCGATCGCCGGCCTGTGAATACGAGGAGGACACCGACGCGGCCGTACCCAATGCCAGCGGCGGCGCGCCCAGGCTTGCCAACGACGGCGACGAGTTGCAGCTTCTCACGCCGGGCGGCGCCGTGGTCGACGCCGTGGCTTTTGGGGCGGCGGACGGGGCGGTTCCAGGCTGGCAGGGACCGGCGCTTGCCTACTACCAGGGCAACCCGCGCTTCGCCCGCGCCGGCCAGGTTTTCTACCGGCTCTTCGACCCTGCGACGCTTCTGCCGTTCGCCGACACGGACACTGCTGCCGACTGGGCCCAGGGCAGCTCCGATGCCGCCCGCGGGCGCCGCGCCGCCTATCCCGGCTGGGACCTGGCCACCCTGTCCACGCCCTTCCACATCCGCTGGCCGCTGTCTCCCCCACCGGCCCAGGTGGTCGTGGCGCCTGACAACAGCTTTGCCGCTGTCCGCGACCTGTTCGCCGGCGCCCAGACAAGCATCCACATCGAAACCTACGATCTCGACCATCCCGACCTGGCCCGCCTCCTGGCGCAGCGCGCCGCTGCGGGCGTGGACGTCCTCGTCCTCCTGGAAGGCGCGCCCGTCGGGGGGTTGACCGACGCCACGCGTTGGGCCGCCCGGCAGATCGCCGGCGCCGGTGGCAAGGTCCTCTTCATGGTCAATGACATCGGCGACGCCGACGACCGCTATGCCTATCTGCACGCCAAGATGGCCGTCGTCGACGGCCACACCCTGCTGGTCGCCAGCGAGAACTTCGGGCCGGAGAGTATGCCCCTGGATGCGGTGGACGGCGCGACCTTGGGCAGGCGCGGCTACGCCCTGCAGGTGACTGACATTGGCCTTGCCGCCCGCGCCGAAGCGATCCTGGCTGCGGACGCCGACCGGCGCTTCCCCGACATCTTCCCCTGGCAGGCGTCCCACCCCGTCTACGGGCCGCCGCCGCCTGGCTACGCGCCGCCGGAGCCCGGGGACCTGTCCGGCTACACCGTCCGCCATCCGGCCCCTCTGCAGGCGGCTGACCTCACAGAGGCCTACCTGTTCACCGCCCCCGAGGCAAGCCTCACCCCCGGCCCCCTGCTCGACCTCATCGCCCGCGCTGGTCCCGGTGACAGCATCAGCACGGCACAGCTCTCAGAGCAGCCCTACTGGGGCGCCGGCGCCAGCAGCGCCGTGCGCGACCCCAACCCTCGCCTGGAAGCGCTCATCGCCGCCGCCCGCCGGGGAGCGCGGGTCCGCCTTCTGCTCGACAGCTTCTTCGACCGGCCTGACGACGCCCGCAGCAACCTCGCCACCGCTGTTTATGTCAACACGCTCGCCAGGAGCGAAGGCCTTGACCTGGCCGCCAGGCTCGCCAATCCCACCGGCGCCGGGCTGCACGGCAAGCTGCACCTGCTGGCCTTGGGCGACGAGCGCTGGGTGGTCACCGGTTCGCTCAACGGCGGCGAGGTCAGCGCCAAGCTCAACCGCGAGGTCGGCCTGGCGGTGCAATCCCGCAGCGCCTACGACTACCTGCTGGGCGTCTTCCAGGCCGACTGGAACGCGCCCGCACCGACCGCCCCCTGAAAGCTCAGATGGTACCGCAGTGGCGACGTCAGTCACTCCGGCATGCACGGACGACCATGGCCGTTACCACGAACCCCACTCCATTCCCTGGCTCGGCAACTCCAAATAGAAAGCGGGCGCTGCTGGTGCGGCGCCCGCTACATTCCGATTGTCCAAATGCCCGCCGTCAGTCGCTGCAGAACCCGATCCGTATCCACTGCCCGGCAAAGATTACGTTCGGATTCCTGAAGTTGTTGAGGGTCATCAGGCACTGCGGGGTTGTGTTGTACAGACGCGCGATGGAAAACAGCGTCTCGCCCTTCTGCACCATGTGGCAGTTGGCAGTGCCAGGCATGCACTTGTTGATGGGCCCGGGAGGGGGACCAGGCGGCCGGCGCTGCGGAATGCACAGCCACTGCCCGGCATAGATGCGGTTGGGATTGGGAATGCCGTTGGCGCGCATCAGACCATACACAGTCGTGTGCGTGCGCCGGGCAATCGAATAGAGCGTGTCGCCCCTCTGGACCCTGTAGAAGTACCCAGGACAGCCCCCGCCGGCCACCTCACCGGCCGCAGGACTGCTCGTCGAAGACGCCAGGGCCGACCACGGCAACTGCATCAGCAGCACGATGGCAATCACCACGGCAACCACGATCCTGCCACCGTCCAACCGCCCGATGCGTTGAAAAGACATGAGTCACCATCCTCGTTCCTGGCCGGATAATCGCACTTCTCACCGATGAGGACGCATCGAGAACTTGGAAGTTACGCCGCTCACCCGGCTTGCGCCGGGACAAAGTGCATCGCGTCGCCCGACTTGAGCACCAAGGTCAGGTCGGCGCCGTCCAGCCTGTAGCTTGCGGTCGCCGCGATCTGCTCCAGAAAGGCGGGCGCCTTGGACTGCGGATGGCAGGCCGCCTTGGTCATCGTCGCCACCTGGATGGTCAGCTTATCGCCGTCCGGCGTGTAGAGGGCAGTGCCCTTGTTACAGTCGGCGCGCACGCGCACGCGGTTTCCCGGCAGGAACTCCATCGTATAGCGGTCGGGGTGGCTCACCGCGGTGATCTCGCCCCCGGACGCCGTCGTGTTTGTCCAGTTCCACACCACACCTGTCAGGCCCTTGGCAGGCGCCGGCAGCGTAGCAACGGCTGTGGCGCCCGCCGGCGCCGGAGATGCTGTGTCCGTTGCGGCGGTCTCCACTCCCATATCATCGACCGCCGTGGCGGCAGGCGCTGCTGTCGCCTGGGCGCCAGGCGCCGCAGGCGTGGCCTTCCCGGCATCCGCCGTCGCCGGAGCTGCCGGCATGGACTCACCCGAAGACGTGGCGATAGGCACCGGCTGCACCGCGGGCGTCGGCCCCGTCAAACGAGGGCCGCAAGCGGTCAATAGGGCGGCGCCGGCGATAACGACTGCCAGCCAGTGCCAACGGCACGAGGTGCGCGCTCTCATGGTTGCTTCATCCTGGTCATGGGGTAGGGTCGAAGCCTGCGGTCGCCCCGAACGGCAACGCGCCCGCGGATTGTACCCCCCACCGGGATAGATGCCAAACACCCGGCCGCGCCAGGCTTACGAAGAGACCTCCGGGCTGCGGCAGGAACACCTCGCCGTCGGGCAGCGCGCGGCCACCTCCCGGAGGACTTGGAAGTTCTGCCCTGTGCTCACTGCCGCACGCGTTCGTAGATGTCGTACAGTCCCTCCTGCCGCACGAGGCGGAAGGAGCCGTCTGCGATCGCGGGTTCGTACAGGTTCCAGAGCTTGCCCATCGGTCCCACCACGAGCAGGTCAGGGTCCGCCTGCAGAGGATCATACGAGACCTCAATGTCCTGGCCGAGAAAGGCGCGGCGGTTGAGCTGGAACTGAACCTCGTTCGAGGGGTAGTGAGCCCGGCGCTGCAAAAGGAAGAGCAGCTCGCTCTCGAATGTCTCCACCACGGCGTCGCCGGGCGTTTCGCCGTTCAGGTAGGCGATGGCCGCGGGCAGCGAAGCGTCCGCGTCGCGCCGGTAGGCCTGGTCCAGGGTCCTGGCGGTGGCAAAGCCCGCGATCAGGACCAGCGCCACGGCGGCGAGAACGCCGGCAGTACGGAGGGTCCATCGCTGCGGGCTGGCCAGCGTCCTGAGCTGTGCGCCCACATAGGCGAGACTGAAACCGCCCGTCAGGTCGTGCAGCAGCCGCGCCGTGAACAGGCTGCTCACCAGCAGGCCTGGGAAGAGATAGCGCAGCCATCCGATCGAAAGGCCCCCCCACCAGAGCAGCCAGCTACCGGTCAAGGCCAGCAGCGCAACCTCGGCGGAGCTTCGCGCAGGCGACGCGTCCGCGGACTCGTCCCGGCCGCTCGCCAGCCTCCACGCTGCCCAGCCAAGCCCCGCGACGGCCGGGAGCAGGACCGTCCATGCCGCAGTCAGGGCCGCGAGGTGCGGCGCCAGGGCAGTCACGAACACCATGTCCAGGTTCGTGTTGCTCCTCCCCGCCGCCATGCCCTGGAACAGCGCCCCCAACCGCGACTCCGGGAGGGAGGGGCCTGGAAACAGGTAGGGCTGGGCCGCGTTGGCCAGCAGGAAGACCGCCAGGCTCAGAACCAGGGCGCCTGCCAGGAGCAGCGTCCAACGCCAGCGCCTCCGGAATCCGGCCATGCCCGCGGCCACAAGCAATGACGCCGCCAGAAAGGGAATCATCTGCGACTTCGTCGCCAGCGCCACTCCCCAGCAAAGCGCACTGGCCACAGCGAGCCACGGCCGCCTCTCCCATCCCCAAAGCAAAATGAGGTAGCCCAGCAGCAGATAAAAGAGCGCCGGAATCTCCCCGATCGCCTGTCGCCCCAGGATCACAGGATGCAGGTGGATGTGAGCGCCAGTCATCAGCAGCGCCACAAAAAGGGTTCCTGCACCCACCAACGAGTTGTAGAGCCTGCGGCCCAAGAGGTAGAGGAGTCCCAGCACCGCAGCCGTGAACACGATGCCGGGGAGCCGTCCCTGCCAGTCACCGATCCCAAACAAGCGAAAACTGGCTGCCAGGGGTACGATGCCGGGCCACCCCGTGCTGACCAGGTCCGGCGCCACGAGCTGGCCCATGGCGAGCTGAGCGTAGCTGCCGCGACTTGCCAGGTTGGCCGCCACATCGAGGTTCCAGCCTTCGTCAAACCAAAGAGCCGGGACCTGGGTGGGTCGGACAATCAAAAGCAGCGCGGCCAGCGCCGCCAGGAGCGCCAGCGCCAGGCGCTCACCCCAAAGCCGCGCCCCCGGCCTGGCGGACGCCGCGCTCATGGGCGCTCCGGCAGCAGGCGCTGCGGCGCCGAAGCATTGTGGGCTGGGTCGGAGACGGTATCTTCGGGGAGTCTGGCCGGTTTGCCACGCATGGGCTCATTGTATCCTGAGGCATGGGCCGCGCAAAGAGGCAGAGCCCGGCGCCGCTTAAGTCTCGCTTAAGGCATCCTCTAGGCGTCATTAAGGGCGAGACGAACATAGGTTGCTACACTCAAGGTATGTCGCGTCTTCTCCCAGGCAGACGTGAGTGCTGCTTTTCGATCCTTTGTCTTGGGTGGCCCTTCAGCTAGAATCACCGTGAACGCAGGTTCGATCTTCCAGGAACGACTGGACCTCAATGCCACCGCCATGGCCAAGCACATCCTCGTAGTCGATGACGACGCCCTTCTGCGACGCAGCCTGGGCCTCCAGCTCGAAGCGGCGGGCTACCGCGCCAGCACGGCGGCCACCGCCGAGGACGCCCTTGCCCTCGTCCAGCGCGACCGGCCCGACCTGATCCTGTTGGACGTGGGTCTGCCGGGCATGGACGGGCTGGAAGCGCTGCGCCGGTTCCAGCAGACGGTGGATGCACCCGTCATCTTCGTCACGGCGCGGCGCCGCGAACTGGACGAGATCCTTGGGCTGGAGCTTGGGGCGGATGGCTATATCACCAAGCCGTTCAACCCGGATGTGCTGCTGGCCCACGTGCGCGCCGTACTCAGGCGCTCGGCGCGGCAGGGTGAGCCTGGCACGGTCGCCAGCGAGCCGCTGGTCGTCGGCGACCTCGTCATCGATGCCGCCGCCCACACGGTCACAATCGCCGGCTCATCGATCGAGCTGACCGGCCGCGAGTTTGCCCTGCTGCACACCTTGGCCCTGGAAGCCGGCAAGGTGCTTTCGCTTGATGACCTCATCGCCCGCGTCTGGGGGGCGGAATTCAGCGGCGAACCCCAGGTCGTCTATGTGCACGTGCGCTGGCTTCGCGAGAAGATCGAAGTGGATCCCAACAACCCGCAGCGCCTCGTGAACGTGCGCGGCGTTGGCTACAAGCTCGTCCCGCAAACGGTCTGATATGCGTACGCTGCGCAGCCGCCTCATCTTCAGCCATATCCTGCCGCTTGCCATCGTCGCTCCGCTGGTGGCGATCAGCCTCATCTACCTGCTGGAGACACAGTTCCTGCTCAGCCAGTACTCGCAGCGCTTGTCCCAGCAGGCGAATCTCATGGCCCAGGCCCTGGCCACCAACCCCGCGATCTTCAGCGACCCCCGGCGAGCGGAAGCCTTCGTAAGTGAGATGCGCATCTACTCCGACGGGCCCATCGTCCTGATGCGCCCTGATGGCGCCCTGATCGCGCTCAGTGACCAGGGCGCCCAGCCGCTGGACTGGGAGGGCATCGACCAGGCTCTGTCGGGACGGACGAGCGTCATCGTTACCTACGGCTGGGCAGGGCGCGGCCAGGTGCTTGTGCCGGTGGTTAACGCCCAGCAGCAGCTCGTGGGCATTGTCGGGATGAGCGAGACCCTGGCAGGCGTCACCTCCCAATTCGGCCGCCTGCGGCTCCTGGTGCTTGCCATCCTGGTGGTGGGCGTGGTGGTCGGCAGCGTGGTGGGCCTCATCCTGGCCGTCTGGCTGGAGCGACCCATCGGACGCGCCGCCAACGCCGCCGTGGGCATTGCCCACGGCCAGGCCGTGCAGCCGCTGCCCGTCTCAGGCCCCGTCGAGATCCGCGGGCTGTCCGAGTCGATCAACCTGCTGGCGGCGCGGCTAAGCAGTCTGGAAGATAGCCGCCGCCGTTCCCTTGCCAACATCGTACACGAGCTGGGTCGCCCCCTGGGAGCCATCCGCTCGGCCGTTCATGTCCTGCGCCAGGACGCAGGCGAAGACGCCGCCATCCGCGCTGAGCTGCTCGAGGGCATTGAGATGGAGATCGAGCGGATGACGCCCCTCCTCGACGAGCTCTCGCAGCTTCACGGTCAGGTGGAGGGCAACGTTCATCTTGACCGCCGTCCGACCGACATGAATGCCTGGCTGCCCCCCGTCCTGGCGCCGTGGCGGGCTGCCGCCATCGACAAAGGCCTCCAGTGGGAGGCGCAGATTGCACCCGACCTGCCGACCCTCGACGTCGACCCCGGTCGCCTGGCGCAGGCGCTCTCCAACCTGTTGAGCAACGCCGTCAAGTACACGGTGGCGGGCCAGGTCAGCGTCCAGGCCACCGCCGACGGCGGCCGCCTGCTCATCGCCATTGCCGACACCGGCCTCGGCATTGCCGCCGAAGACATGGATCATGTCTTCGATCCCTTCTACCGCAGTCCCCAGGTCACCCGCTATCCCTATGGCCTGGGTCTGGGCCTCACCATTGCCCACGACCTGGTGCGGGCGCACGGGGGCGACATCGAGCTGGAGAGCAAGGTAGGCGAAGGCAGCCGGTTCACCGTGAGACTGCCGGCAGGCAGCGGGCAGCAGGTGACTTCCGAGCAGCGACCGTGAGGGAGCTGATGAGGGGAGCCGTTGGCGGAGCCGCTCAGGACGCCAGGCTTCGCAGATACGCTTCCAGGATGCGCACTTGCTGCGCCAACGTCTGGTCGCATTCAACCGCCGTGGCGAACGCCGCGTCCGCCGCCTTCGCGTCTCCGGCTGCCCGGTTGGCCAGACCCAGGGCCACGTGGCCCAACGGAGACCGGGGGACCTTGTCCACTACGGCTTTGGCCAGGCTGAGCGCCTGTTCCCGCGCCGCTTTGGCCGCAGACGCCTCGCCCGAGCGGTCGAGGGCGATGGCCCGGCGTACCTGCAGCCCGACCTCCAGCAGCCCGGCGAGGTCCGCATCGTTGCCCGCCCGGTAGGCCGGAAGCAGCGCCGCCGCCCGGTCATAAGCCGCCAGGGCCGCAGGCGGGTCGCCCCCCTTGAGGGCGACATCGCCAAGCGCCATCTGCGGTTCGGCGCCGTTGGCGGGGAGGGCTGCTAGCGCCTGCTCGAACTCCGACTGCGCCGGCAGCAGCCTGGCCTCGGCCAGGTAAGTGCGGCCCAGCCCCATGTGCGCCAGGTAGGCGGCCCAGGCAGGGGGCGCGATTGGGGACAGGATGCGCTCGAACTGCTGTGCCGCCTCGGCGTATTGGCCGTTCCAGAACAGACGACTGCCTGCCGCATTGTGCGCCAGGACATCCTCCGGCGGCGCCTTGGCGAACGTGTCGTAGAGCGGGCTTGCTTCGGCCCTGCGGCCCGCCGCCTCCAGCAGCCCGGCCTGCACGACGCGGAAGACGCTGTTGTCCGGGGCCAGGGTCATGGCCTGGCCAATGGACTGCACGGCGGCGCTGGGACTGCACTGTCTGTACGCGACCTGGGCCAGGGCATAGTGCGCCTGTGCGTTCTGCGGCTGGCGGTCCAGCGCCGCCTGGTAAGCCTGCTGCGCCTGCGCCAGCTCGCCCTGGCGGGCATACAGGTCCCCCAATTGGAGGCGAGCAGATGCATCCTGCGGGTCCAGGGCGATCGCGGCCTCCACGGCCTGGATCGCCTCGTCCGTGCGGCCCAACTGACCCAAGGCCGTGGCAAGCTTGAGGTCTCGTGCCGGCGTGGCGCCGGCCGCAAGGGCCTTGCGCAAACTGGCTTCCGCTTCTTGCAGGCGCCCCGTTTGCAGAAGCAGGCTGCCCAGGGCTTCCTGCGCGATGGCATTCCCCGGCTCCAGCACCAGCGCCTGCCGGTACGCCGCCTCGGCGCCTGCCAGGTCCCCCATCTGCGCTTTCACTGTGCCCAGGAGTGCGCGCGTGGCGGCGTTGTCCTCGACCTGCAGCGACTTCTCGTAAGCGCTTACGGCATCGGCCCGACGTCCCAACAGTGAATAGGCGTCGCCCAGGAAGGCCAGAGCGTTGGCGTCGCCTGGCTGCAGGACCGACAGCCGTTCATAGGCGGCGGCGGCATCCTGCCAGCGCTGCTTCGCAAAGTAGATGTGCCCCAGGCTACGCCACGCCTCAGGGAAATCAGGCTGCAGGCGCACCGCTGCCTCCAGAGGTGCGATCGCCTTGTCCAGGCTATCCTGCAGGAGGTAGGTGCTGCCGAGCACGTACTGGGCATCGGCGTTGCTGGGGTCGATGGCGAGGGCCGTCTCATAGGCCTGGATGGCGCGGTCATACGCCTGCTGCTGCCAGAAGAGCCCCGCCAGCACGAGGGCCGGCGCCGCGTCGCACTTCGCCAGCTTTGCCGCCGTTTCCAGCGCCGTAATGGCCTGGTCGGTCTTGCCCATGTGGGCCAGGGCCAGGCCCAGGAGGAGCGGCGCATCCGGGTCGGCCGGCGCCATCTGCGCCCATGCCTGGTAGGCGTCGATCGCCTTGTCCGTGTCGCCGTTCCAGTAGTAGGCGTTGCCCAGCCCGCGCACAGGTTCCGTACGGTCGGGGGCGGCGGTGCGGGCCGCCTCATAGGCAGCGATGGCTTCGGCGTAGCGCCCCCCGCCGACAAGCGCATCGCCCCGCTGCAGGCCGGCCGTGACCGCGTCCTGGCCGGCGCCGGACTCCGGGGTCAGCGCCACCACCCTGGCGAAGGCCTCCTGGCTGGCGGCCTGGTTCCCCAGGCTGGCTTCGATTCCACCCAGGAGCTGGTAGCTCAAAGGATCGTCGTCCCGCAGCGCCAACGCCTGCTTGACGGCCGCTTCCGCGTCCGCATCGCGGCCGGCGCGGTGGTACAGGTCCGCCGCCAGGCGGTGCGCCTCCGGCTCATCGGGGCGCAGGCGCACGGCGGTTTCGGCTTCGGCGATCGCCCGGTCGAGATGGAGGCTGGGGTTGCAGGTCTGAGCATAGGCCAGGGCCAGGTTGTGGTGAGCCTCGTAGAGGTCAGGCTTGAGCGCGATGGCCTTCTCGAGGTCGGGAATCGCCTCGTCCTGGCGCCCAAGGGCAAACAGGGCCATGGCCCGGTGGAAGTAAACCTTGTCCGCCCCCAGGAAGCTCTCGCTGCCTTCCCCACCGTGCGCCAGCGCCTTGTCAAAAAGTGCCAACGCCTCCGTGAAAGAACCGTTGCCATACATACCGATGCCCAGGATCGCCTCGGCCACGTACGCCATCTGCTGGGAGGCATTGTCCAGCTCGAAGTCCACACTCTGCATACTGGCAGGGATGCTGGTGTAGCTGGACAGCGCCGCAGGGTTCAACGCGGCAGGAGCGCCCGCCGTCTTCTCCGGCGCCAGCGCGGCCGCCACGGAGCTGGAAAGGCGCGGGCTGAGTCCGCGCTGTCTCAGGTCGGGAAGCTTGATCAACTCGACGAACGAGCGAAAGCGTTTGTCATCGTACCAGCCCCAGATCACAAGCGTCGACTTGCGGCTCTCGCCGAGCTGCCGCGCCTGCGCCTCGTCCTCGACCGGCTCGCCGGTGCGTTCCACGGCGATGGGGGCATCGACATCGACCAGCTCACGGCGCAGGCTGTCGCTGATGCCGCGGGCGATATCAAGCTTGGCGCTGGCCTGGCTGCCGTCGAACTGGTTGACCGTCACCAGGAACGCCTCGGCGGGCTTGAAGCGTTGGTATGCCGTCCAGCTTCCCCACGTCAGGGCGGCGACGGCGACGGCGACCAACACGGCTGCGGCCTCCCAGCGGCGGCGGCGGGTAGGCGCCGTCCTGATCGTGTAGACGGAAAGGCCGACCCCGGCGACGAGAAGCGCCGCAATCACGAAGGGCCAGGCGCGAACAAGGGGCCACTCGGAGACGTTGACAAGGTCAAGCACGCCGTTGACGAAATTGATGAGCGCGACGAAGATGGCGATGGCGCCCAGCAGCGCCGCCAGTCGGGCGCGGCGGTCCTGCCGCGCTGGTCGTTCGCCCTTCGCGTCCGCGCCCACGAGCGGCGCCACCACATCAGCCGCCATGAGCACCCTGGTCAGCCAACCTGCCTGCTCTGCCTCAACGGCTGCAGGCGTTGGCTCCGGTTCCGAAGCAGTTGCCGCCGGCTCCTCGCTCTGGCTGGCGGCGTCCCTGCTTGCCTCGCCGCCTTTGCCTGCCTCCGCCTGCAGTGCGCCGCGAAAGGCCTGCTCCAGGGCGCCGGCGCTGGGGTAACGGTCCGCCGGGTCTTTGGCCAGGGCGTGCAGCAGCACCGCCTCCAGTCCCTCCGGCAGGTGCGGATTCAGAGTCCGGGGCGATGGGGGCGGCTCCTGCACCTGTTTCAGCAAAATCGCCGTGGGCGTCTTGCCCTCGAAGGGCACGCGACCGGTCGCAAGCTCATAGACCACCACGCCCAAGGCATAGAGGTCGCTGCGCGCGTCCACCTCTTGGCCTGTCGCCTGTTCCGGCGCCATATAGGCCGGGCTGCCAATGATGGCGCCGGTCGCCGTCAACCGGGCCGACTCCTCCTCCAGGAAGGCAATGCCGAAATCCGAAAGCACCGGCTGGCCGCCGGACGTGAAGAGGATGTTGGCGGGTTTGATGTCGCGGTGAATCACGCCCTGGCCGTGCGCGTAGTCCAGGGCGCTGGCCAGGGCATCCAGCAAGCTTACCGTGACCGCCAGTGGGACCGTGTTGCCTTGCGCTTGGGCAGCCTGCAGGCGATCGGCGAGCGTGCCCCCTTCCAGGTACTCCATGACCATGAACGCCCTGCCATCCACCACGTCGAAGTCATACACCTGCACGATGTGAGGATGGCGCAGCGAAGCGATCAGCCGGGCTTCGCGGCGGAAGCGCTCTTCAAACCCCGGCGCCTCCGCGAGCTGCGGCAGGATGGCCTTGATGGCCACACGGCGACCCAGATCGGGCTGCTCCCCCTCGTAGACTTCTGCCATCCCGCCGCGTCCGACCAGGCGGGTGACCCGGTATCTTCCGAACGTCATTGCCAAGGGTGTACTCATGGTCAGTCACACACCGTTTCTCGACGCCATCTGGGAAACTCCGAGCCTGTGCAGCCTGTGCAAGCGCCGGGGACGACACGTAGACCGGCAGCCCCTATTATAACGCCCACCAGGGACCTGCGGACGCACGGACATTCCGCCTTGCGGCAGCGCGCGCACCCTCATCCCGGAGCTCTCTCTCCCAAGGCAAAACCGGCTGCGACGTCGATGACCACAGCCGGTCGCCGGCGCCTCAGCGGATCGCTGGCGCCGGCGTCCAGTACTTACGCAGCTTCACCGGAAAGGCGAGATCCCCGCCAAAGCGCTCCTTCTCACCGATCACAAAGGCATAGCGACCGGGCTTGCCATCGGGATGCCACACGGCCACCACGTAGCGACCATCCTTGGGGAGGGTCAGGTGTTGCTCCTGACGCTGCCAATAGGAGGTGCGACTGAACGGCTCGAAAAAGGTGGATGGCTTTCCCGCAGGCGGAGGGATGAGGGTGGCGCCACCTTGCGTCAGCACACGGCTGGGCAAGGTGGCGGAGGGCAGGCCCGGCCCCGTCAGGGCCATGGTCGGAGCAAAAGCATCTTGCCCCTTGATCTGAGGGATGGTCAACGCCAGGTAAACGCGCTGCCCCGCTTTGCCCTTGAACGCAAAGTAGTCGACGTCGGAGGCGGAATCCAGCGTCGCATAGACCACGGTAGAGATGTCCGCGTCCTTGATTTGCCAGGGCGAGGAGGCAGTGATGTCCTTGTCTTCGAACCAGGGTTGGTGCGCCGAAGCCGGCGCCACCCCCATCAGGGTCACCACCAAGGCAAAGAGGGTCGAAGTCAGAACCCGGCTCAGCTTCATGCGTCTGTCTCCACGAGGGCGGAAGCCCGGCCCTCAGCGCCGTCCCCTTTCACGGGGAGGGGCGTGACCTCCGGCCCGGCCCCGGTGTCGCGAACCTGCCAGCCGTGTTGGACAATCCGCTGCCGCAGGGCGTCGGCGGCCGCCCAGTCGCGCGATCGGCGCGCCTGCTCACGCGCCGCCACCCATTCGGCGACCTCGGCGGGCATAGCGGGCGCCGGGCTGGCGCCCTCATTCCAGCGTGAGGTCAGTTCCCGTGCAGCCGGTTCCGCGATGACGGGCAGGCGGAAAGCCCCAAGCTTGTCGAGGGGAAAGTCCGTCCCCGTGGTGAGCACTTCGCAGCGCCCCTGCTGCAGGAGCGTGATGGCTCCCTTACCGCGCACGTGTCCCGTGCCGGCGACAGGCTCCATCACCAGCACGGTGTGTTCGTCAATGCCCACGCATAGGGTGTCACCCGGCAGCATGGCGGCGAGCTGCTCAAATCGTCCTCGGCCCATGAAGCAGTGGCTTGTGTCCAGCTTGTCGCCCCCTTCTCGGTTGTCCCAGTGGGGCACAACGGTGAGCGAGAGGCCGTAGAGGCGGAAAAAGTCCAGGCCGGGCTGCCAGTGCAAGTCGGCGCCCACTTTGTAGATCTCGTAAACCGGCAGGGCCTGGAACCCTGCGGCAATGGCAGCCGCGCTGGCAAAAACCACGGCGCCTCCCCTCAGGTGGTGCTCCCGGACGTACTGCCACGCCAGCGAGTCGCGGAGTTGATTCACCGCGTAGGTCGGGCTGCCCGGCCCCAGAAAAACCACCTCCGCCTGGCACAGAGGCGCCACCACCGCCGCTTCATCCGGGCTCAACGGGGTGCCCTTCTTGCGTGCAGGCACGACGTGCGTCTCAGGCCGGTAGTTGCGCAGCCGGTGCTCCAGGAAGTCCGCGATCTCCTGAGCCACCAGCCCCGAGTTGGGTTGAAAGCCTGCCGGCGTTTCCAGGATGGCGATGCGGGGCGACGGGCGGAGCTGCCGCAGGAGCCAATCGAAAACCGTGCGTCCGGTGGTCGACGTCTCGCCAGAACCGAAGAGGACGACTGGACCTGGTGCGGCAGTCATGTCAAACGTTGCCAAGGTCAGGGTACGAAGGGAATTGCAGTAGAGATGGGCCGCAGGGAGTGCTCAGGGTCTGACCAGGGACATGAACTCGGCGCGGGTGCGGGCATCGTCGCGGAACGAACCGCGCATGGCGCTGGTGATCGTGGAACTGTTCTGCTTCTGGACGCCGCGCATCATCATGCAGAAGTGGCTGGCCTCGGCGACTACGCCTACGCCGCGGGCTTCCAGAATCTCCATCATGGCGTCCGCAATCTGATTGGTCAGGCGCTCCTGCACCTGCAAGCGGCGTGCGAAGACATCCACGACGCGGGCAATCTTGCTCAGCCCGATGATCTTGTCCTTCGGCACATAGGCCACATGCACCCTGCCGAAGAAGGGCAGCATGTGGTGCTCGCAGAGCGAATAGAACTCGATGTCCTTGACGATGACCATGTCCTCGGACTCGCTCTGGAAAAGGGCGTTGTTGACCACGCTTTCCATCGGGGTGGTGTACCCGCTGGTCAGAAAATCGAGCGCCTTGGCCACGCGCAGTGGCGTGCGTTTCAAGCCCTCGCGCTCGGGGTCTTCGCCCAGGCGCACGAGCATCTGCTCGATGATGATTTCAAAGGCCGGGTCATAGACCTCGTCGGCCGTGCGTACGTCAATGTCAACCGCATAGTGACTGGTCGTATCGACGGGTGCGCGCACGACGGCAAAGGAATCGTTTGGGGTCACAGTAGGAGATCTCCTGGGAAACAGGCTAGTTGCTGACCGCAGGCATCTGGGAGGAGACCAGCGGCGGTGCTGTGGGGGCAGATCGGTTGAGCTCGTCGAGGACCGCCAGGATCTCGGCATTGGGGGGAATGTCGCTCATCGAGCTGCCGTAGTGGCGGTAGCGGACGTGGCCGAAGCTGTCCACCACCACGAGGGCCGGCATCCGCCCCAGCTTGAGCAGCTTGACCTGCTGGCCGTAGAGGTCGGCGACGTCGTGCTTCGGGTCAGGCAGGCCGACAAAGGGATACTGTTCGCGCTGCCATTGGGAAACAAAGGCCGGGGCAGCCTCCGGCCCGACCACCACCACTTCGGCGTTGCGGCGGGCGAATTCCTGGTAGTCTTGGCGCAACTGCGCCATGTGCCTTCGGCAGTGCGGTCAGGCAAAGCCGCGATTGAAAACCAGCACCACGTGCTTGCGTGCGCAGAACTCCGACAGGGTAAACGGCTTACCCTCGAAGTCGGGCAGGCTGAAGTCGGGGGCGGAGACAAGCTCATGGTCGTGTTTCATCATCATCCTCGTAAGAAGGGTCCGGAAGCGACGCGGAGGGCTAGGGCTGGCCGAGAGAGTTGAGCAGATCAATGGTCGCCGCTACGGTTTGGCGGCGCTGCTCTTCGGGCGTGATGGTTGCTGTGCCGTCGCCGGGCTGAGGACCGTAGGCCCCGAACTGGGCATGGTTGCCGCCCTCGATGGGCGCCCAGCGCGTGCCGGGCGGCAGCAGCGGCACCGAGGCCGCGATCTTGTCAGGGGTAGCGAGGCCATCGTTGGTTGCGGAGATGGACGTCACCTTCGTGTTGGCACCGGCCAGGCTGTTGTTGCTGGCCGGATAGGCCGCCCAAAGGACCAGACCCTCGGTAGCGCCGGGATGGCCGTACAGGAAGCTGGCTGCCATGGCGCCGCCAAGCGAGTGACCACCTACGGCCCAGTGCGCTACATCCGAATAAACGCCCATGACCTCCAGGGCCTTGTTGGGCGCGGTCACGGCCAGGTTGAGCGGCATGTGCGGGATGACGACCAGGTAGCCCTGCGCGGCGATGTCACGCGCCTGGGGCGCATAGGATCGGTAGTCTACCCGGCCGCCCGGATAGAGGATCAGGCCGGCTTTGGGCGCCACGCCCACAGGCGTGAAGACAAGCCAGTTGCCTTGCTCGACCTGCACCTTATCATCCGAGACCAGGGCCGCCATCGCCTCCGGCGCGGGTCCCAGGGGAGTGTAGGCCCAAATCAGGAAGGCGCCAACGCCAACAACAACCAGGGCCAACAGGGCCAGGAGAAGCCAGCGCCAGGGAAAACGGCGGCGCGCCCGCGATTCATTTGACATGGCATTCAGAGTCCGTGCTCTTGAAGACAGGTGTATGCTGCCATTGTGCGCTGGAAAGGGACCTGCGTTGTGTTAGGCGCCTTACATTGTACCGGCGCGAGGTGCTGCGGTCCTAAGCTTCGACAGCCTCGGCGAAGACAGGCGCCGGGACGATGACGGGCGCTGGTCCGTTGACGACGCGCCGCCAAACGAAGCTGGCCAGCACACCGGTCAGGATGGCGCCAAAAACGCCAGGCGCCGCCGTACCCAACCACTGCAGGAGGGCGCCGCCGATCGTGGGACCGGCAACCCGGCTGGCGCTCTCCAGGGAGGTGGACAAGCCAAGGATGCCGCCGATCTCCTGGAAGCCCACCGACTTGCTCAGGGCGCTGCTGATGACGGTGGTGAAGACGCCGCCGGCCAGGGCGATGGGGATGAGCACCACCAGCAGGAAGGCGACCGTGGGGGCCAGTCCCCACAGGAGCAGCGACGGCGACATGAGCAGGCATGCCCACAACAATAGCCGCCTTTCGTCGAAGCGGGCGGCGATGTAGCGAATCCCCACGCCCTGCACGAGCACGACGAGCACGCCCGTGTAGGTGAGCACGTAGGCAGTGGTCACAGCCGTCAACCCAAAGCGGTAGGCGGCGTAAAGCGGGAAGACCGCCTGGAACGTGGAAAAGGCGAGGGCAAACCAGAACCGCGTGTGGAGGAGCGGGCCTACCAGCGGGCGGGCAAAGGTGGCGCGCAGGGCAGCAAGGTTGAATTCGGCCTTGGGACGCTTAGCCAGCTCCGCCCGGGCCTCAACCGAGAGCGATTCCGGCAGCAGGAAGTAAACGAGAATCAAGTTGAGCAGGGATAACCCAGCCGCTACGAAGGCAGGCAGGGCATACTGCCACTCGATGCCCATTGTCAAGGGCAGCGAAGCGCCAGCCTGGCTGAGCACGCCCCCGGCCGCAGGACCGATGATGAAGCCAAGACCGAAGGCGGCGCCGATCAGGCCGAAGCTCTTGGCCCGATCCTTGGGGTCCGTCACATCGGCAATGTAGGCCTGGGCGACTGAGATGTTCCCGCCGGTAAGTCCATCGATAATGCGGCTGGCGAAGAGCATCCACAGCGACTGGGCAAAGCCCAGGAGCAGGAACCCCACGAAGGTCCCGAAAAGACTGACCAGGAGAATGGGCCGCCGGCCATAGCGATCGGAGAGCCGCCCAAGCAGGGGGGCGCCGATGAGCTGGGCGGCTGCATAGGAAGCCACCAGCAGGCTGGCGATGAAGGCGTTGGCGCCGAAGCTGGAAGCGTAAAAGGGCAGAAGCGGCAGGATGAGTCCAAAGCCGAGCAGATCGACGAAGACAATGAGGAAGATGGCAAGAAGACGGTTGCGACCCATAGCGACTCCCTGGGAAGAGTTGCAGGTAAAAAGGGTTGGAGGTTGGAGGTTGGAGGTTGGAGGTTGCGGCGGGCAGCTGTCTGCTGTCTGGAAAAGTGAACCCGCCACCATGAGGCAAGTCGTTGTTGGTGACGGGTTCTGAAGGAGGAAGCCCGTAGTCTGTTCTGTGTTGCTGCCGGCAACTGACTACCATCACATCATAGCACGGTGTTCATGTTTTGTCAATATACACGTGGCAGTGTTGTCGATATTTTTTCGGCCTCATTGGCGGACGCCCTCTCCGCCCTCTCGGCGGTGCGGCGGATCATGCCGGAGAAGATGTACCCGTGCACCGGATAGAGGATGTACCAATAGGCCAGCCCTGCCAGGCCCTTGGGCGCGAAGAACGCGGTCTGCTTGAGGGCCGAGCGGCCGTCTTCCAGGGGTTTGACCTCGAACTGCAGCCATGCCCGTCCGGGGACCTTCATCTCCGCACGCAGCCGCAGGAGCCGGTCTGGCTCTACCGCCTCAACCCGCCAGAAATCGACTGCCTCGCCCACGCGCAGTTCCGAGGGATGGCGCCGGCCGCGGCGCAAGCCAACGCCACCAAACAGGCGATCGACCCAGCCGCGCACTTGCCAGGCCCAGTTCCAGTAGAGCCAGCCCCGTTCACCGCCCAGGCTGGTGCACACGCCAAAGACCCGGTCAGCCGGCGCCGCCACCTCGCGCTGGCGCTGCTCAATGATCATGCCTTCCTGGCTTTTGAGCACGACCGAGGGCCGGTCGCCGCGACTGCTGGACAGGGCATCGCTCCAGGCGGTCTCTACCTCACCGGCGTCGAGCTTGGCCAGGGCGCGGGCGACTGCGGTGCGATAGTCCATGGGCTGGATGTCCGGGAAGATCTGACTGGCGGTGTCGTCACGCACCACCACCTCATTGCGCAGCCCGTCGATCAGGGGCCGGGCAATCTCGGCCGGCACCGGCGTCATCCAATGCACCCAGTAGGAAGACAGGCGGGGTGTCAGGACAGGCACCGCGATGAGCCAGCGGCGCAGGCCGCGCACCTCGGCATACTGAGTCATCATCTCGCCGTAGGTGAGCACATCGGCGCCTCCGATCTCGACGACGCGGCCAGCGCTGGCCGGGGTTGCCAGGGCAGCCACCATGTAGTCGAGCACGTTGCGGATGGCGATCGGCTGGACGCGGGTGTAGACCCAGCGGGGACAGATCATGGCCGGCAGGCGCTCGGTCAGATTCCGGATCATCTCAAAAGACACACTGCCCGAGCCCACCACGATCGCCGAACGGAACTCCGTGACCGGAACACCGCTTTCGCCCAGCGCCCTGCCGGTCGCCTGGCGTGAGCGCAGATGTTGGGAGAGATCGGCGTCGGGGTCGCCGAGACCGCCGAGGTAGATGATGCGCTTCACGCCCGCGGCCTTGGCCGCAGCCCCGAAGTTGCGGGCCGCCACCAGGTCACGCTCGTGAAAGTCCTGGTGCCCGCTCATGCTGTGCACCAGGTAGTAGGCGGCATCCACCCCCTGCATGGCCACCTCCAGGCTGTCCGGTTTCAGGACGTCGCCCTGCGACGCTTCCACCTGGCTGCGCCACGGACGGCCCTGGAGGCGAGCCGGGTCGCGGACAAGGACGCGGACGCGATAGCCGCTTTCGATCAAGCGTGGGACCAGTCTGCCGCCCACGTAGCCGGTTGCGCCGCTGACCAGAACCAGTTCGGGGTATGCCATCGTCTTTTTGCCTCCAAGCCATCTGCAATCAAGGGCTACCGCTTTTGTCAGGCTGTGAGTGCTCTTGGTTTCGCCAACCTGTACAAATTCAGAATAGCATATTGTCAATATTTTGTCAATATATAACTCCGACAAAACCCGACAAATGACTACAGACGCGCAAAGGCCGGAGGCCACGGACCTCCGGTTGCGGTCAACGCCCTATGCTGCCGGCTGCGGCCGGCCGGCGCTCGCAGCTCCGGCGGCTAGCTCAGCACCCGATCGACAAACGCCCCGCACAACCCCGTGTAGTTCTCCGGCTGCAGCATGGCCTCGATCGCGTCTTGCGTCAGGTGCGCCGTCACCCGCGGGTCTGCCATGAGCAGATCGGCCAGCGGCCTTTCCTGTTCAAAAGCCTTCATCGAGGCATCGTACACCACCTCGTGCGCTGCCTGCCTGCCGAGGGCTTCGCCCAGGCTCAGCATCACCGCTTCCGACAACGGCAGACCGTAGAGGATGTCGAGGTTGCGCCGCATCCGCTCCCGGTACACAAGCAGCCCCTCGATCACGCGCAGCGTGTGCGCCACGGCCCCACCCGTGAGGATGCTCAACTCCGGCGCCACCGCCCATTCGATGTGCACTGCGGCCCAATCGCGCTCGTGCTCCGACTCCATGGCGCCCATCAACGTCGGCACCAGGCCCCTTGCCATGCGCGCTTCGGCCACAATGCCCTCGCAGATCATGGGGTTGCGCTTGTGCGGCATGGTGCTGGAACCAACCTTCCCGCGCTGGTAGGGCTCTTCCAGCTCGGCGACCTCAGACTTCTGCAGCATGATGACTTCATGGGCGATGCGCCCCATGGTGGCGGCCACCATGCCCAGCACGCAGCCATATTCGGCCACACGGTCGCGGCTTTGGTGCCAGCCGATCGCCGGCACACCCAGTCCCAGGTCAGCCAGGAGCCGCTCCTGGATCGCCAGCCCGACTTCGCCCACGGAGGCCAGGGTGCCGGCGGCGCCCGCAAACTGCCCGACAAACACCCGCGGCGCCATGTCCTGCATGCGCTCGATGTGGCGCCGGACTTCGTCCAGCCAACCCGCCACCTTAAACCCGAAGGTGATGGGAGGCGTGTGCTGGCCGTGGGTGCGCCCGGGCATGATCGTGTTACGCTCGCGACGCGCCAGCGCCGCCAGCGCCGCGGCCAGCCGCTGCAGGTCCGCCAGGACGATGCCGTGCGCCCGCTGGAGCTGCATCATCAAGCCGGTGTCGGTCACATCCTGCGTCGTCGCACCCCAATGCACATAGCCACCTGCATCCCCCTCGCATAAGGCCGAGAGCTGCCAGATCAAAGGCACCAGCTCGTGTGTGGCGTCCTCGATGCCCTGCTTGAGCCGGGCGAAGTCGATCATCTCCACCCTCGCCTTGGCCGTGATCTCGGCGGCCGCGGCTTCAGGCACGAGTCCCGACGCCGCCTCGGCCCGTGCCAGCGCCGCCTCGTAGTCAAGCCAACACTGCACCATAGCCTCATCGGTGAACACCTGGCGCAGGGCGTCGCTGCCGTACATCTCTCGAAAAAGGGTGGAATCAATGACGTTGGAGGGCATCGTGGGTAGCAGGTGGCAGATTGGAGGTAGGGGCGAGGTCTCCTCGCCCAACGGATCCCACAGGGTGTAGGGGCGAGGTCTCCTCGCCCGCCTTACGACTTACGCATCACGCATTACGCATCACGTATCACATCCGGAATAGCCTTCAGCCGTGATAAATCGGCATCCACGGGGACGCGGTCGGCGACGCCGATGAGCAGGCCGCGGTGGCCCGATGCGGCACGCGCGGCCTGGCGCACGCTGGCCTGGAACTCCTCGTCGCTGCACGCCGGCAGCAGCACGTCCTGGGGAATACCGCCCCACAGCGCCAGACCGGGACCGGTCAAGGCCCGCGCTTCCTCCAGGGTGGCGTCACTCTGGGGCGGGCCAGCAATGCCGTCGATGCCGTCCACGCCGGTCTCGGCCAGAAGCGGCAGCAAGCGCCGGATGGGACCACCCGTGCCGGTGATCAGGAGCCTGGCCTGCCGGTGCATGATCTCGGCGCTGGCGCCGAAGCTTTCGGCCAGGTAGCTGCGGAAATATCCCGGCGAGATGAAGGCAGCGTCCAGGTTGTCGGGCGAATAGGCAACGTCGAAAGGCAGGGCCGCCACAGCGGCAACCAGTGCCTGCACTTTGCTTTCGAGCGCGGTTAGGATCTCGTCCACCAGGTCGGTGGCGTCCATCAGCAGCATCAGGCCGTCAGTCCAACCCAGCCACTCCAGGCACAACTGGGCAAAGGGTCGCCGCGGCAGCTCCAGGGCCACGACGCCGTCGTCGCCCAGCTCGCCTGCCAGGGCCCTGGCCTCGACCAGGCGCAGCGTGTAGGCGCGCCGCTCGATGATCTCCTTAAGGATCTCCAGGTCGGCGATCGTCTTCACCGGGTACTCGGTCTGCCACCAGTCGCCGTCCGGCCCCAGGCTCCAGCGTTCGACCAGGGTGCCGGAAGGGGCCACGTGACGGATGACCCGTTCGCCAGCCCGCTTGTGCACCAGGCGCTTCACGCCGCCCCGGTCCAGGCGAAAGCAGCGGGACGTCAGCCATGTCGGTGCGTCCAGGGCGTGCAGCACCTGCACCAGGCTGAAGCCCTTCCAGCCTTCGGGCAAAGTGCCTCGTCCCGCGTGCCACTCGTACCAGAGCGAGAGGTTGGGCACATATAGAGGCGATCCGTCGTCCTGCCCCGCCAAATGGGCCAACAGTTGTGCTTTGGGGGTCATCGCCGCTCAGCTCCCACCTGGATATTCCTGCCGCCAGTCTTCGCCCGTGCCTGGGGCGCCGGGAAGCGTCGGGACGCCGGTGCGCGGGTAGTGGTAGGCACGCGTCTTGTCCTCATCCTTGTAGACATACCAGGTGCAGGGCGCCTTCGGGTCCATGACGTGGTCAAGGGGGCGCAACAGCCGGCCTTTCTGGCGACCGGGCAGCCATTCCATGGCGATGGCGCAGTGCGAGCAGTACCAGTGGACCCCTGTCTTCTGCCAGGTCCAATCGTGCGGCGTCTGGTTGACGCCGTGCTCGCCCACGGGGTGTGGCGCACGGCCGGTCTCCGGATCGCCGCGGCGAAGCACGCCGCCGCTCCCGCACAGCTCCATGACCATGACCAGGCGGTCCCCATCGTCGCGCAGGGTCATATCCCCTCGGCGTCGTTCGCCGCTGAAGTGCCCGCCGCGCATCCCCTCGACCGTCAGGGCCATGCGCTCATGCGGCGTCATCTTCAGCCAGTTTTCGTAGCGGTCGCCCCAGATGCTCTGGTGCGTCTCCAGGATCGACTCCAGCACCTTGTCCTCGCCCCAGCGCCCGGCGATCTCGGTCAGAAGGTTCTGCACCCAGGCCACGAGCACGTCGTGCGGGACCTTAAACTCGAGGCGCATGCGATCGAGCATGTCGATGGCCTCGTCGGCCAACAAGGCGTCATGGGCGCTGGCGCGGATGGTCTCCTTACAGCGTTCCCGCAGCGCTTCGCCGAAGGGGTAGGTCTCCCAGGTCCCGATCAGCGCCTGGGCGATGGCAGCGCCATTTTCCGAGGGCCCCCCATGCTGGACGATGAACCGCATGATGTCCTTGAGCCAGGTCGTGAGGATGCCGTGCATGATCCGCATCTCCTGGTGGAAGTAGTCGACCAGGGCGATGGCTTCCTCGATGCGCTCGCCCCAGATCGCCTCTTCGGCCAGGGTCTGCGTGGAGACGCCCAGCGTGGAGAAGTCATCCACGCGCAGCATGCGTTTGATGGTGTCGTTGTAGGCGAACTTGAGCATCGGATCAAGCCACCTCGGCCCGCACTTGGGCCGCCGCTTCGACCATCACCCGCATCTTCTCGTTGGCCACCCAGCGTACCGTCTGGCTGAAGCCGCAGTCAGGCGCCACCCACAGCTTGTCCGGGGCGCAGTAGCGCAGGCAGGTGCGAATGCGGTCGGCGACCACTTCCACCGGCTCGACGCTGCGGCCCTTGACGTCGATGATGCCGGCGCACAGGATCTTGTCGCCGCCGTATTTCTCCCAGAGCTCGACCTCGTACATGTTGCGGTTGGCGAACTCGATGTGCATGACGTCGACGTTCAGGTCCTTGAAATAGGGGGCAAAGGCGGCAAAGCTGCGGTGCGAGGTAGCCGGGCGCCCGCGGAAGTTGCCGAAGCAAAGGTGAAAGCCGATGGTCGCCTCGACGCCTTCGACGCAGGCATTGAAGATCTCGACCATCTCCTCCATGCCCCCCGGCACGATCCAGTAGGCCGGTTCGTCGAACTGCACGTGCTTGCAGCCGGCGGCCACCACAGCCTTCAGCTCCTGGTTGATGTAGGGTACCAGCGCCCAGGCCACCTCGCCCTTGTTCCTGTAAATGTCGCCGGGGTCGATGCGGAAAGCCTGGGTGACGGGACTCTGGATCGGCGAGATCAGAGGCTTCCGGGTCAGGCTGGCGGCGTAGAGGAACTCGTCGTCGTGGCCATAACCGTTGGGGACGGAGAGGGGCGCCACGGCGCGGAAGGCGTCGAGCTGGTCAGGTCCGGGGTAGCCCAGCTTGCGCGGGTATTCGAGCGGCTGTAGACCGTGCACCTTGCCGTGGAAGTGCCAGGTGAAGTCCGCCCGCTGCATCTCGCCGTCCGAGATGATGTCGACGCCTGCCTGCTCCATATCCCAGATGCTGAGCTTGACCGCGTCTTTGAGCGCCTCATCGATGTCGAAGGGCCCCATCTTGCCCTCCGCCACGGCATCGCGCACCATCCAGATCCAGCCGGGCACGCCGTGGCTGCCGATAACCTGCGTGGGGATAAGAGGAAGCTCGCCGGGTTGGTACGTCAACATGGGGTCACCTGTGAACAAGACTTGAGCGTGGTGGATGGACGGTAGGAGACAGTGAAATGAACCATCAGCAGCCTACCAGATCACAGCAACGCCATAGGTGGCGATGGCAGCATCGGCGGTGATGATGGGGATGTTCTCCATCTGACACTGGACAACCAGCAGGCGATCGAAAGGATCGCTATGGAATGGAAGAAGAGCGGCAACCCCAAGGGCATGGCTCAGCTGCACCGGCAAAGGATGAATGCCGTGGTATGCCATGCGGCTGCCAACATAGCGTTCAGGCGACTCAGGCAGCACGAGCCGACCCCGAGCGTACTTGATAGCGATTTCCCAAGCGCTGGCCGCGCTGAGAAAGAGCTCATTGCGTCCGTCAACGATGAAGGAACGCGCAACCTCGGACAGCCGCGGGTCGTCGAGATTCCACCACAGGAACGTGTGTGTGTCGAGCAATGCCTTCACACGTCGAACTCCGGCAGCGGTTCATCGAAGTCGGGCCGAATGATGACCTTGCCTGCATCGTTCCCCGGAACGCGATTGGCCGGAGTTTCGATGATAGGAGTCAGCATCGCCACAGGCTTGTTGGCGCGGGCGATGATGATCTGCTCACCGTTCATCACCCTTTCAAGCAGCTTCGACAGATGAGTCTTGGCCTCATGAACATTAACCGTTGTCGTCATCATGACCTCCACCATCATTATAGACTAAGTCATGGACTAAGTCAATCAGGTTTGCACGAACTGGAATTTCGTGCGTCGTGCTCGGTGAGGCGTGCGGACTACAGGTAGTTCTCCTCGTAAATGCTCAGCGCCCGGTCGACGATGTCCACCATCTCGTCGACTTCCTCAGGCTCGATGGTCAGGGGCGGGGCCAGGAAGAGGACGTTGCCCGGGTGCAGCGTCAGCGTGATCAGGCCCAGATCGCGGCAGATCGTGCGGAGCCGGTAGCCCGCCAGGCGCGGGTCCTCCGGCAGCTTGCGGGTGGCCTGGTCATGGACGAACTCCAACCCGATCAGAAGGCCCATACCCCGCACCTCGCCGAAGCTGGCATGGTGGCTGAGGCTGTTCAGCCCGTTCATCAGTTGGGCGCCCTTCGCCGCCGCCTGTCCCGGCAGGTCCTCGCGCTCGATCAGGTCGATGTTAGCCAGCGCCACGGCGCAGGCCACGGGATGGCCGCCGTAGGTCTGGCCGTGCGACAGCGTGCCGTGGGGATGGCCCTTGAAGACATCGGCCACTTCTTCGCTGGCGATGGCGGCGCCGATGGGTATGTAGCCGCTGCTCAGCCCCTTCGACACCGTCATGATGTCCGGCTGGATGCCCCAATGTTCGGATGCAAACATCTTGCCGGTGCGCCCAAAGCCGGTGATGATCTCATCGACGATGAAGAGGATGCCGTAGCGGTCGCAGAGCTGCCGGATGCGCTGCATATAGCCGTCGGGCGGCACGGCGACGGCGCTGGCCGTGGCGCAGGGGTCCATGATGATGGCTGCCACGGTTTCGGGGCCTTCCGCCAGGATCACCTGCTCGACGTCGTCGACGCAGGCCAGCGAGCAGCCCTGCTCGCCCGCACAGTGGCGGCAGCGGTAGTGATAGGGTGCAGGTGAAAGGCGGCCGAACGGCGGCAGCGGGTCGTAGAGATGGATGCGGGTGCCGAAATACTCGCCATCGACGGCCATCGCCCCAAAGGTGCAGCCATGATAGGCGCCCTCGCGGGTGATCACCTTGTAGCGCGAGGTATCTCCCAACTTCAGGGCGTGGTACTGCTTGGCCATCTTGATCGCGGTTTCCACAGCCTCACTGCCGCCGGGCGTGTAGTGCACCCGCGACAGCGAGCCCGGCGTGATCGCCGCCAGGCGGGCGGCCAGCTCAATGGCGGGCGGCGAGGCATAGCGAAAAACATCCAGGAATTCGAGCTGCTGCATCTGCCGGTAGGCGACATCCGCCAGCTCCGGGCGGATGTGCCCGGCAATGCACGCCTCCAGCGCCGAGACGCCGTCCAGATAGCGTTTGCCGTCGCTGTCGACCATCCAGGTGCCTTCGGCGGCGACGATGACGGGCGGGCCGCCTTCGGCGGCGTAGGGCACGGGCGGCTGGTAGGCCATCCACAGGTGGTCGAGGGCAAGCTGCTTGAGGTGGGCAGTGTCGTGGTTCATGTCAATCCATCTCGAAGCCGCCGTCGACGTTCAACGACTGGCCGGTGATGTAGTCGGCGTCGGCCGAACAGAGAAAGGCGACGGCGCCTGCCAGGTCGCCGGGCGTGGCAGCGCGCTTGAGCGGCACCTGCTGGATGAAGGCAGCCATGGCTTCGCCGGGCTTGGCGCCAAAGAGGCTGGCGCGGTCCTCGTCGATCTTCTCCCACATGGTCGTAGGAACAATGCCCGGACAGACGGCATTGACGTTGATCCGGTAGGGCGCCAGGGCCAGGGCCGCCGACTGGGTGATGCTGATGATGGCGGCCTTGGTGGCGGCGTAGTGGGTGGAAAGCGGCCGGCCACGGCGTCCGGAGACCGACGAGAAATTGACGATCTTGCCGTAGCTGCCCGCCAACGACGCCGCGGCCGCTGCGGCCCTGGCAGCCTGGTCCGCGGTGGTGGCGAAGATGTCGGCGGGCCCTGCCTCACGCAGCTCCGCTGGCGCCTGCCTGATCATCTGGGCGGCGACGGCCTGCAGACAGAAGAAGGTCCCCCGCATGTTGACGTCCACCACGCGGTCCCAGTCCGCCTCGGTCAGCTCCATCATGGGCTTGGTCTGCGCGAGCCCGGCATTGTTGACGAGGATGTCGATATGGCCCCAGGCGGCCGCCACGTCTGCCACCATCTGGCGCACCGCCGCCGCATCTGCGATATCAATGCGGTAGGGCGCGGCCTTGCCGCCGCTGTTCTCGATCTCACGGGCGGCAGCCGCCGCCGTATCGGCGTTGTACTCGGCAATGATCACCTGGGCGCCCTCGCGGGCGAGGCGCGCGGCCACGCCCTTGCCGATGCCCTGGCCGGCCCCGGTCACGATCGCGACCTTGTCTGAGAATCTGGGCTGCATCGCCGTCATCTCGGCACCGCCTGCACTTCATCCAGGCGCACGGAGCGGTTCTCTGCCGCCGAAATGTAGGCCGCTTCGACGATGCGCAGCGTGTTCAGGTTGTCGGCGGCGTCCGTCTCCGGCACGCCATCTTCCTGGATGGCCTGCATCAGCGAGGCCGTGGGCCCGATAAAGGCATCGGGAATCCACTTCCCCTCCAGCTTCGCCTCGAAGCGCTTGTCCTTGTAGTAGCGCTGGCTGCTCCACTGCAGGGTGTCCTCACGGCCGTGCGGGTAGTTGTACATGGCCCCCAGCGTGCCGGTGATGTGCCCGTCCGTGCCGATGAACCGGAAGATGGCGAAGTAATCGTCGCTGTAGTTGTAGTGGTTGTCGGCAATCAACGCCTGCAGGTCGTTGGCGTAATCCAGGATCGTGATCGTCTTGGTCTCGCCGATCATGGTGCCCTGCAAGGGATTGCGGGCATGGCGGCTGGTCACCCACACCGGGTCGCCAAACAGGGAACGCATGGCGTCGATGTAGTGGATGGAATGGAATTGCACCTCCAGCCGGGGCGAAGCCGCCAGCCAATCCCACATATTCCACGGCGTGTTGACGCTCACCTCGATCGAGGCGTCCGCCACCTGCCCGATCCAGCCCTTGCGGATCAGGTCTTTGGCGGCGCGGATGCCCTGCCCCCAGCGCAACTGCTGGTTGACCGCCACCTTGACGCCCTTCTCGCGGCCCAGGCGCACGATTTCGGCGGCCTCTGCCAGGTCCAGGGCCAGCGGCTTCTGGCAGAGCAGGTGCTTGCCCGCCTCGATGCAGAGCTTGGCGAGGGGCGGCTGGAACTTCGGCGGCACCGAGATCTCGATGATGTCGACGTCGGGATCGTTGGCCAACTCCTCGACGGAGTCATACACCTTGGGAATGTTGAACTCGCCGGCCACGATCTCGGCCGTCGGCCGCTGCTTGTCGTAGGCAGCTACGACCCGTAGTTTGTGCTTGCGGTAGGAGGGCAGCGCCGCGTACTGGACGATGCCGCCGCAGCCGATCAGGCCGATGCCATAGTCGGTCTTGGGCGGAAGAACAGGCTTGTAGTTGAGTTCGAGAACGGGGTCAACCATAAGAGCGATCTCCTTAAGCGTTCACGACATCAGGCGACGACGCTGCGGATAGCAGCCAGGATGTGCGGCGTGCCCGGCAGCGCCTCATCTTCCAGGACCTTGCTGTAGGGGATGGGGATATCCATGGCGCCCACGCGGGCAATGGGCGCATCGAGATAGTCGAAGGCGTGCTCCTGCACCAGGGCCGCGATCTCGGCGCCGATGCCCAGCCGCCGGTGGGACTCGTGGGCGATGACAAGCCGGTTTGTCTTGCGCACCGAGGCCAAGATGGTGTCCAGGTCCAGGGGCACGGTCGTCCGCAGGTCGATCACCTCGACATCGATGCCCTCCTGGGCCGCCAACTCGGCCGCCTCCTGCGCAAACAGCACCGTGCGCGAGAGGCTGACCAGGGTGACGTCATCGCCGGGACGCTTGATCGCCGCTTTGCCGAAGGGAAGCGTGTATTCCTCGACCGGCACCGGCCCCTTGGTGTTGTAGAGCAGCTTATGCTCGATCATGATCACCGGGTTGTCGTCGCGCAGCGCCGTCTTCAGCAGGCCCTTGGCGTCGTAGGGGGTGGCCGGCAGGGCCACCTTGAATCCGGGCAGGTGGGTGAAGAGGGTTTCCAGGCTCTGCGAGTGCTGGGCGGCGTTGCCGCGGCCGCCTCCCTGCTGAGTGCGGATCAGCAGGGGCACTTTCACACGGCCGCCGGACATATACCGCATCTTGGCCGCCTGGTTGAAGATAGAGTCCGCCGCCACCAGCGCGAAATCCATGAACATGAGCTCGGCCAGGGGGTGCTTGCCGGTCATGGCCATACCCACGGCGGCGCTGATGAAGCCCGCCTCCGAAATGGGGGTTTCGATCACGCGCTCTGGCCCAAAGCGGGCCAACAGCCCCTCCGTGACCTTGAAGACGCCGCCGTACACGCCGATGTCCTCGCCAAGGAGGAGGATTTCGGGGTTGCGCTCCATCTCTTCGGTGATGGCCTCGCGCAGCGCCTGGGCGTAGGTAAGTTCGCGCATGGGTTGCTCCAGTCGTCAGTAGTCAGTCGTCAGTCATCAGACAGTGGTCGCCCGCCCGTTCATGCGAGCCACGACCGTGAGGGAGTGGTCACACGTCATCCGAGCCGCGACCGTGAGGGAGTGGTAGTCGCCCGACCGCCTTCTCACGCCGGCAGGGAAACGTTGTAAAACGCCGCTGCCGTCTTGTGCAGGATCTGCTCCTGGTCGGCAGGCGAACGTTCGGATAGAATCTGCTTGTAGGCCGTGAAGGCTTTGACATAGCCCCCTGCCAGCACGGAAACGGGCCAGTCGCCGCCCACCATACAGCGCTGCGGGCCGAACAGGTCGATGGCCCAGTGTACCAGGTCGCGGATGTCGTCGGCCGTCCAATCCTCCCATTTGCCGCTGGCCGTGCCCAGACCGGAGATCTTGGCGCAGACCAGGGGGTTGGCGGCGGCGATGCGCATGTCCTCGCCCCATTGGCCCGGCTCGCCGGCCTGGAAGGGCGGCTGCGCCAGGTGGTCGATGACCATCTTCAGGGTGGGCACCTTCTCGCCGACCACAGGAATGCACTCCATGTGCTCGTGCCTGGTGGCAACCACATCCAGGGTCAGCCCGGCGGCGGCGACCAGCCCCAGGCTTTCATAGATAGGCTCCTGCAGCAGCCAGTGCGGATCGGGCTCCTCATGGATCAGGTGCCGCATCCCCTTGAACAGCGGATGCTTGGTGAAGCGCTCGATCGCCTTGCCGGTGGCCTCAGGGTCCAGCAGGGGCAGCCAGCCGGCCACGCCGATCACCCAGGGGTGAACGTCGGCCTGGTCCAGCATGTACACGGTGTCCTCGTAGCTGTTGGCCGACTGCACCAGGACGGTGCCGCTCACACCCGCCTGGGCCAACTGCGGGGCCAGGTCGGCGGGGACATAGGTCTGGTAAAGGGGCCCGTACGCGGGCACCAGCCAGGGATACTCGACCTTGCGCAGGTCCCAGAGATGCTGGTGGGTGTCGATGATCGGGATGGTCATGCGAACCTCCAAGTGAGAAGACTGGGGACGGAGAACGAAGGATGGAGGGACGACGGTCAGGCGAAGACGTGGTCGGCAATCGCCCCCAGCTCCGGCCAGGGGCTTTCGTGAGCAAAGCGGGCGATGGCGGCGATCTCTGCCTCGACCTGGGTCTGGATGGCTGCGATCTCAGTCTCACCTACGTCGAAGTCCTCGACAAGCCGCCGGGGGAACGTGACCGTGGGGTCCTTGGCCCGCCATTCCGCCACCTCTTCCTTGGTGCGGTAGGGCTCGTTGTCGCCCACCATGTGCCCAAAGAGCCGGTAGGTCATTGCCTCGATAAAGGTGGGGCCACCGCCGCGGCGGGCGTGTTCCACCGCCTCCTTCGTCGCCTCGTAGACGGCCAGCACGTCATAGCCATCGACCCGAAGCGAGCGGATGCCGAAGCCCGCAGCCCGCTCCATCAAGGTGGCAGTGCCCACCATGTTCCGGATCGGGGTCATCTCCGAGTACAGGTTGTTCTCGCAGAAGAAGATCACCGGCGCCTGCCACACCGCCGCCAGGTTCAGCGCTTCCATCAGCGGTCCCTGGTTGAGGGCGCCGTCGCCGAACATCGTCAGGGCAACGCGGTCGCTTTTGCTGAGCCTGGCCGCAAAGGCAGCACCGACGGCGATGGGCGCACCGGCGCCGACAATGGCGTTTTCGCCCAACAGGCCGATGCTGGGGTCCGTATAGTGCATGGAACCACCCTTGCCGAGGCTGCAGCCAGTGGCGCGCCCCAGCAGCTCCGACATGCCCGCCTTGGCATCCAGCCCCTTGGCGATGGCCTGCCCGTGCCCGCGATAGGTGCAGGTCAGGTAGTCATCGGGCCGCAGCGCAAAGACCGCGCCGACGGCGGTCGCCTCTTGGCCGATACACGGGTGCAGCGAGCCGCGCAGATCGCCGGACTTGTAGAACGCCACAGCCTGTTCCTCGAAGCGCCGGATCAGCAGCATGGTCTTGTACATCCGCAGCAGTTCATCACGTTCCAGCATGTTCAGTCTCCCTTCGGGGTTGAACGTTCAACGTTGAACGCTGAACGTTCAACTAGGATAGCGGTGGTGTAAAGAAGGCGAGCAGTTCCACATCCTCGTCGGCGGCGTTGCGCAGGCTGTGCTCGACGCCGATGGGAATGGCGACGATGCTGCCGGCCGACATCGGGTGCTCGGTCTCACCCAGGGTCAGCACGCAGCGGCCGGCCAGGACGTAGACCGTTTCGATCTGGGTGGGGTGCAGGTGGCGGCCCACCTCCTGGCCCACCGGCACGCGCACGGCGTTGACGTTGGCAAAGGGATTGTCGGCGGTCGTCAGCAGGACGCGCATGCCGATGTCAGCAAAACGCGGGTGCTGGCTCCAGGGGACGTTGGCGGCGCTGACGACAGGGCTTTCTTTCATGTGGTGCGCATCTCCAGGCGTTCCTGCACAATTCCGGTGTAATAGGCGACGTGTTCAACCATGGCCTGGCGCGCGCGTTCCGGCTCGCCGCATGCCACGGCATCGACAATGGCCTCGTGTTGGCTGAAAATGGCCTCCAACGGCCGGGACCCATAGCGCTCCCAGGCGTAGATGAAGTGGCCCCGCAACTGCTCTACCAGAGGCGCCAACAGCACCACAAACAGCTCGTTCTGCGCCGCCTCGGCCAACAGCAGGTGCAGCTCGAAGTCCATTTCGGCCAACACCCGCGGCGCCCGGCGGTTCTTGCGCATTTCCTCGCACAGGCGCACCAGCTCGCGGCGCTGCTCCGGCGTCGCCCGCAGCGCCGCCAGGGCGGCAATCTCCACCTCAAGCACCCGGCGGATTTCCACCATGCGCAAGTCGATATTGTCCTGGCCCAGGAGCTGCAGGTAGGTCTGCAGCGAACGCGCCACGATGCTTAAGTCTGGCCGGCCGACGTAGACGCCGCTTCCCGTTTGCGTCTCCAGGACGCCGCGCGCTTCCAGCACCTTGATGGCTTCGCGCACTACCGTTCTGCTGACGCCAAACGCCTCGGCCAGATCCCGCTCCGGCGGCAGACGATCCCCCGAACGCCAGGTCTCATCCTGAACCATCCCGTAGATGCGCTCGGCCACGCGCTCGTACAGGCGCTGCTCACGTTCCAGGGGTTCGATGTCCGGTAGCTTGGTTTGCATGGCCAGGGGCACGGCGAACGTCGTTTGGGACCAGAGACAGGGGATAACGACGCCCCATATGTTGGTATACCATATGACCAGATACACAGCTTGTCAGGCAGCTACCTTCCCATGTTCGCTCCTGGGCCCTCACACTCCCCCTCACCCTCCCCGGTTCCGGGCGGCGGCTCCCCGTTGGGAGGCCGCCGCCCGGCGTGTGGTCGACAGGGAAAACCCCGCCGGAACCTGCTTTACTGCTGCGGCTTGAGCAGCGTGTCCACATTCTCCGGGGTGATCAGCTTGACCGGAACGTAGATTTCCCGCTCGGCTTCCTTGTCATACTTCAACTTCTCGCCGTTCATGAGCTTGGTGGCCAGGTCGACGGTCATCTTGCCCATGTCATAGGGGATCTGCTGGACGGTGGCTGCCATCGAGCCTTCCTTGATCGCCTTCAGGGCGATCTCGTCGGCGTTGAAGCCCACCACCGGAATGTCCTTGACGCCGCTCTTGCCAGCATCGGCAATCGCCTGCGCCGCGCCCACGGCCATCGGGTCGTTGCACGAGAAGACACCTGCCACATCCGGGTTGGCGGACAGAACGTCCTTCATCAGGCGGTAGCCTTCTTCCTGCTTGCTGTTGCCGTTCAGAGAAGCAACGACGGTGTAGCCCAGTTCCTTGATCCGTTTCTCGAAGTTGACGTTGCGCTGCCAGGCATAGACGGCTGTCGGATCGCAGGTGATCGAAGCCACCTTCTTGGAGGTGTTCCCGGTGCCCTTGATCAGCTTGTCCAGGTAATCGGCCGCCATGATGCCGCCGTTGGCATTGTCGGAGATGACGATGACGTCGTAGGCCGTGCCGCCGCCGCCGATGTCATCCACGACCACGGGGATGCCCTTCTTCTTGGCGGCATCCACCAGGGGCCCCATCGCGTCCGGCTTGACCGGGGAGATGATCAAGGCGTCGATGCCCTGGTTGATCAGGTCCTGGGTGGCGGAGACCATGGTGGCCTCGCTGCTCTTCTGATCGACGAGGGCGTAGTCATACCCGGCCGCCTGCGCCGCCTCACGCGTACCCTTCTCCATATCCTGGAAGAAGCCGTACTGCATGTCGTAGACGGAGAAGCCGATCTTCTTCTTGGCCTTGGCGGCCGGTGTGGCCGGGGCAGCGCATGCCGTCAGCGCTACGGCGACGATCAAGAGCCCCAGCAGTCCTACAAAAGCGGTCTTGCGAGACATACTTCTCTCCTTTGGTTGAGTGAAGAACGGAACGAAATGCACCCGTTGGGTGTACGATGGTAGCAACTCAATAGGACTGTCGTTCGATGACACCTCCTTTGCGTAGGATATTCCTGAACTCTGTTAGGGGTGCGCCGTGGCCGCCGGCTAAATGCTGCGGCTCATGCGCTCCTCGACCCGCTGCCGGATGCCTTCGATCGAGAGAGCGATCAGCAGGACCAGTCCTTCGACCACGCGCTGCCAGAAAGCATCGGCATGGAACAGGTTGAGAACATTGCCAAGCGTGGCGAACAGGATCGCCGCCGCCACGGTGCCGAGCATGCCGCCGCGGCCGCCGGCCAGGCGGGTGCCGCCCAGCACCACCGTGGCGATGACGCGCAGCTCGAAGCCGGGCTCCAGCCCGGGACCGGCCGAGTAGAGGCGGGCGCCCAGAAGGACGGCGGCGATGCCGGCAAACAGGCCCACCACGGTGAACACCGTGCCCGTCAGCCGCTGCACTGGCACACCTGCCAGGCTGGCAGCCGTTGTGTTGGAGCCGGTGGCGTAGACGTAGCGCCCAAAGGGTGTGAAGCGCAGCACGACCTCGCCGATCAGGGCACAGATGAGAAAGACGACAAAGGGAACCGGCAGACCGAGGAGCACACCGTTGCCCATCCAGACAAAGCTGGGGGCGTTGTAGCGGTAGGCCTCACCGCCCGTCAGGATCAGGGTGACGCCGGCGATGATGAACATCATGCCCAACGTGGCGATGAAGGCCGGAATGCGGACCCGGCTCACCAGGACGCCGTTGATGGTGCCGACGACGACGCCGACCACCACGCCGACGATGATCGAGGGGATCACACCGAAGTGCGCTCCCGTCCACACCGCCGCTGTGGCGCACAACGCCAGGTTGGAGCCCACCGACAGGTCGAACGTGCCGGAGATAATGGCGATGGTCATGCCCACCGCCGCTACGCCCACGAAGCTGGCGGTCCTGAGCACGTTCTGCAGGTTGTCCAGCGTGGCGAAGTTGGGCGTAAACAGGGCGGCGAAGATCCAGGTGGCAACGAGCACGGCGCTGATGCCGTACTTCTCCCACAGCAGCGCCCAGTTGCGGGTGCGGCGACCTTCCGTCCGTCTGGCTTCCGTGGCTGTGGTCATGCTGTCCTCCTTGCCGGACCGGCCAGCCTGTAGCGGCGCTCAACACCGAGGGCCAGGGTGACCAGCAGCAGCAGCCCGATCGTGACCTGCTGGTAGAGCACGGACACGTTGAGCAAGTTAAGGCCGTTGTTGATCATGGCGACCAGGAGGCTGCCGAACAGCGTGCCGATCAGCGAGGCCCGCCCGCCGGTCAGCGCCGTGCCGCCCACCACCACGACGGCAATGGCCGAAAGCTCCAGGCCCACGGCGATACGGGCGCTGGCCGTCACGACCTGGGCGCTGTAGATCTGGCCTGACAGGGCTGCGCAGGCGCCCACGATGGCGAACACGCCCCAGATGACCTTGTTGACGGGCACGCCCGAACGCCTGGCCGTGTTAGTGTTGCTGCCGACCGCCAGGATATAGCGGCCGAAGCGGGTATGCTTCATGACCAGCCCGAGCATGGCCGCAATGGTCAGGGCCAGGATGACGGGCATCGGGATGCCGAGGATGTGGCCGCCCGACAGCACTTTGTAGCCGGGATAGCCCTGCAGGTACATATCGCGACCATTCGTATAGAGAAGCGTAGCCCCGCGCACGATGCTCTGCACGCCCAACGTGGCAATGAAGGCCGGCACCCGCAGCTCCGTAATAATGAGGCCGTTGCCCAGACCGATGATCGCGCCCGCAATCAACCCCCCGGCGATGCCCACCGGCACCCCAAATTGGGGCACCAGTGAGAAAGCGATACAGGCCGAGAAAGCCGCGGTGGCGCCAACCGAAAGGTCGAAGTTGCCGGAGGCAATGGCCAGCGTCATGCCCAGACCGACGATGGCGATCACGGCAGCGTTGGTGAGGACGTTCATCACGTTGCCGATCATCAGGAAGCGCGGGGTCAGCAGGGCAAGGACGACACCCAAGACCAGCACGACCACCGCCACACTGTACGAGCGCCAGATCCTGGCGCCCAGACTGCGCACATCCGCCATCCTCACACCTCACTTTCCTGTGATGCCGTCAGCCTGATCTGGGAAGCATCCAGACCGGTCGCCAGCGCCATCACGTTGGGTTGGGTGAACTCCTTGCCCGACAGCTCGCCGCGCGGCTTGCCGCTGGCAAAGACCAGGCAGCGTTCGGCCAGCCGCAGCAGCTCAGGCAGCTCCGAAGATTGCAGCAGGACGGCAATGCCCTGCTCCACCAGCATGTCGATCAGGCTGTAAATCTCCTGCTTGGCGCCGACGTCCACGCCGCGCGTGGGCTCCGCCAGCAGCAGCACCCGGCAGTTTTCGGCGAGCGAACGGGCCAGGATCACCTTCTGCTGGTTGCCGCCGCTCAAATCGCTGACGAACTGCCCGGGGCTGGCGTAGCGGATCGACAGCTTGCTGCCGTACTCGCTCATCACCGCGCTCTCCTGCTTGCGGTCGATGAGAAGGTTGCGGCGCAGGCGCTCGACGATGCCAATGCTGATGTTGTGCTGCACCGACAGGTCGGGCAGGATGCCGGCGCCCTTGCGGTCGTCGGGCACATAAGCGAGCCCGGAGTGGATGGCCTGGCGTGGACCCTTCAGATGCAGCGGCTGGCCAAACAGCGTCACCTCACCGCCGGTGGCCTCGCGCAGGCCGAAGATCGTCTCCACCACCTCCAGGCAGCCGCTGCCCATCAACCCGGCCAGACCCAGGACCTCCCCCGCCCGCAGGTCGAAGGAAACGTTCTGCACCGCCTTGCCGGATGACAGGTTGCGCACGGAAAGCACGACTTCGCCGGGCCGGCGCGGCGGGCAGCCGGTGTGGGTCACCTCGCGCCCAACCATGGCAGTCACCACCTCATGCTCTGTCAGCTCCGACCGCGATTTCGTGAAGATGTGCCTGCCGTCACGCAGGACGGTGATGCGGTCGGCGACGCCAAAGACCTCGGAAAGCTTGTGCGAGACATAGATGACGCCCACGCCCCGGTTGGCCAGGGCGCGCACCAGGTCCAGCAGGTGGGCGATCTCCAGCTCGCTGAGCGCGGCCGTCGGTTCATCCATGACCACGACGCGGGCGTCGAAGGCCAGGGCGCGGGCGATCTCCACCAACTGCTGGTGGGCGATGGGCAGGTCACGGACGGTGGCCTTGGGGTCGAGCTCGATCTCGAGCTGGGCGAGCACCTCGCCGGTGCGCCGGTACAGCGTGGGCCAGTCGATGCGCAGGCCCCTGGTCGGCTCGCGGTTCAGGAAGATGTTCTCGGCCACGCTCAGGTGAGGCAGCAGATTGAACTCCTGAAAGATCACGTTGATGCCCGCTCGCTGCGCGCTCACCGGATCGGGCAGGACGGCGGGCTTGCCCAGAAGCTCCAGGCTGCCCCCCGAAGGCTGGTAGACGCCGGCCAGGATGTTGATCAGCGTGGACTTACCGGCGCCGTTTTCCCCGACCAAAGCATGCACCTCACCCGGACGCAGATCGAAATCGACGTGGTCCAGGGCCAAAACACCAGGGAAGCGCCGGCTGATGCCGCGCATCTCCAGGAGAGGCGGAGACGAGCTGTCTGTGCCCGTCATAGCAGGGATCCTCCTTGTCGCAACCCGCACTTCGTTGCGCGATGCTTGTGAAAAGCTGTGAAATACCTGTCGAATTTTGTAAGGGACTCTACCATATCACGCATTGTCTGTCAATCCAACTATCGCACTGCCGGAGCGTCGAGTCACTTGAGCTCGTCCATCATCGCCTGGCGGACCAGCCGCGAGGCGGCCGCGGCGTCCCCAGTCTTCAGCAGCTCGCCCACTCGCTCGGCGCCCATACGGTCGACGATCGTGCGCAGCGCCCGCAGCCAGCCGATGCTCTCGGCAATGGCGTCCTCCGGTTCCTCACGATAGGGGTATTGGTCCAGGGAAAGGAAACCCTGGTAGCCGACCCGGTCGAGCCAATAGAGCAGCTCCAGGTATTCGATGGTGTGGACCGTGCCCACAATCATGTCATCGTCCCAGAGGCGGTAGTTGTCATTCATGTGCATGTGGAACAGCTTGCCGCCGGCCCGGCTGAGGATGACGACCGACTCGGCCACGTTCTCATAGGCGACAAAGGCATGTCCCACGTCGATGGTCACGCCCACGTTGGGCAGACCGGTCTCCTGCGCCACCAGCAGTGCACCGGCAGCAGTACCCAGGAAGCTGTGGGTGCGGGGCTCCTTGGGCTTGTACTCAAGGGAAATGCGGATCTCGGGCCGGTAGGCGGCGCAGGCGCGGATGCCCTCGACGAGCCAGTCGCGCTCCACCTGGTAGTCGGACTGGAAGGAGTAGTCGTAGCCATCCTGTCCATTCCAGATGTTGAGAAGATCGCAGCTCAGTTCGGCGGCCGCATCCATCATCACCTGGGTGTCACGCACCGCCTGGGCGCGCACCGCCGGGTCTTTGGAGGTAAAGGCGCCCCGGCTGTAGACCAGGGTGGCAAAATGGTCGGGGATGATCGAGACCAGCTTGAGCCCGTGGTCGCGCAGCAGCCGGCCGATCTCGGCCACATTGCGCTCGGTGATGTGCCAGGTGCCCACCAGCTCCACGCCGCCCAGCCCCTCGGTGCGCTGGGCGGCCTCGAAAAGCTGCTTCAGCGTCCGGTCTTCGCCGTAGCCGGTAAGGAAGCGATCGGCGCGGTTGCCAAAGTTGCTGATGATGACCGAATACTTATCCATGGCTGTGTTTCCTCCGTCGGAATCACGAGTGATTGCGATATGAAGCGGCAATAGCAAGCGCCCGTCACAAGCCGTTATGGGCGCTCGCCTACATTGTACACGCCGTCGGCCATCCACGCCTCGATCACGCGATCCGCAGAATCGAAGTGAGCAGTTGCGGCCTGCTGAGCCAGGACGACATCGCGTCGTTCCAGCGCCTCGAGAATGTCCCGGTGCTGCCGGTTTGAGTTCTCCATGGCGGTGGGGAGCAGCAGCGCCTTGCGATGCGCGGCCAGCTCCAGATCGCGCAGGCCAATGAAGATATCGAGAAGCACCTTGTTAGCCGCCGCCTGGGCGACGACGAGATCGAACCGATAGTGCCAGCGAGCGAATTCCTCAACATCGAGGGGATTCTCCTCGCTCACTCGCTCCATCTCGCCCAAGAGCCGGTGTAACTCCTCGATCTGCTCGGGGGCAATGACCTGTGAGGCCATCACGATCTGCGCGCCCTCAATGATGCGACGCGCCTGATAGACCTCTCGCACGTCGGCGACTTCTCTGGCCAGCACGTCCCGTACTGACTGGCCGGGCAGTAGTAAGGTTCCTGACGGGCGCACAAACACCCCCAGGCCAGGCTTGATGTCCACCAGGCCAATCAAGGCCAGGGCGCGCAGCGCTTCGCGCACAGGGCCGCGGGCCACGCCGAAAAGCGCCGCCAGCTCCCGCTCCGTGGGGAGTTGCTGTCCGGCAGCGTAGGTGCCGTTTGCGATCAGGCGTGCGAGCTGCTCCATGACCGACTCGCTGACCGTTGTACGCTTGATGGGGGTGATCGTGTCGTTTGCCATAAAGAGCGCCAGTTGACCGGGATGCACCGAAAGAAGACAGGGGTAGCTACGTCTTTCCTCGACCGGCTATCAACGCCCCATCGACCCGCAGGTGTGCGCCAGAGACATAGGCTGCTTCCGGCGATGCCAGAAAGACAGCCACGCGGGCGATGTCGGCTGGCGTCGCTACCCGGCCAAGCGGAATGGTGGCTTCGACCTGCCGGCGCAGGTCGGGATCGGCCAGGTAGTCAGCGGTGAAGGGCGTTTCGACCCAGCCCGGACTGATGGCGTTGGCCGTAATGCCGTAGGCGCCAAGCTCGTAGGCCATGCCTTCCACCAGCTTGATTACGGCGGCCTTGGCCGCACAGTAGTGCGACTGGTTGCGGAAGGCATCTTCCGCCGAAACGGAAGCCAGGACGATGATCTTGCCGCCGCTGCCCCGCGCTGCCATGTGACGGGCCACTTCCTGGCAGCAGTTGAAAACGCCCGTCTGATCAACGCCAATGGTCAGGTCCCAGACGCGCTGCTCGATCTCCAGGAAAGGCTGGTAGACATTGACGCCGGCGCACGTTACCAGGATGTCGATCCGTCCCATCTTCGCCACCGCCTCCCGGACCATGGCATCGACCGCCGCGCGATCGGCGACATCGACTTGGACGACCAGTGCACGGCGCCCACGTCGTCGCACCAGCTCTGCCACCTGTTCGGGGCCCTCATCGCGCCGAACATCGGCGATGATGGTGTCAACGCCGTGCGCAGCAAAGGCCAGGGCAACGGCCCGCCCGATGCCGCTGCCCGCGCCCGTGATGAGGGCAACCTGATCACGAAGCTTCTGAGAGGCGAGATCAACCTGCATGGCGGGGCGAGTAGATCAACGCTTCGTCGTACATGGCCCAGATGTTGCGCGGTGGCACTTCTGGCATCATCAGGTCATGGGAGGGCGCCACGATATAGCGGCCGTCATGGCCCAGGATGTCGATGATCCGGCGCGTCTCCGCCCGTACGGCCTCTTCGCTGCCGTAGTTCAAGACCTGGTTATAGTCAATACCACCGAAAAAAATGATGTCTTTGCCGTATTCCCGTTTGAGCACCACAGGATCCATATTGGCTGCCGTGATCTGCACGGGGTTGAGCACTTCGATACCGATCTCAATCAGATCGGGGATAATCGCATGAATATCCCCACAGGAATGATAGGCGACCGTCATGCCATATTTGTGGCCTAGATCGGCAAGTTGCCTCATTTTTTGCTTGAAGAACCTGCGCCACATAGCGGGCGCCATGATCAGACCCTTCTGTGTGCCGAAATCGTTGGCAAACCAGAAGATATCGATCAGACCGGGATTCGCCTCGAAAGCGCGCACCGTCGTCTCATAGTAGAAGTCGAAGGTTTGTTCGAGCACGGCCTCCACCAGGGCGGGGTTCTCATAGAGGTCGACAAGCAGTTTCTCCTCTCCCAGCAGCTCCATCGTGTCGTGCCAGAAAGGCGACCACATGCCGCCGATGATGCAGTAGTCGGCGGCGAGCTCCTTGTCCTCGGCGGTAAAGTGAACGTCAAACCAGTCGATGCTGGGAAAGGAATGGGCCTCGACATCAGCCACCGTCTCCGCGTGGGCGAGAGGATTGTTCAGGGCAATGCCCCAAAACCCTTTGCCGCGCTTAATGCCCCAGTAAGTGTCGAAATCCCCGTTGGGATACCTTTTCAACTCGGGACCGATGTAGCGCGGCCGGATCGTGCGAAAATCGATCCCGAAATGCTTGACCAACTCGGTTTCAGATTTCAGGTGCAGGAAATCCACCACCTGTTGGGTGGTCTCCGGCTCGGCGCCATACCACATCGGCAGCCGGTCCCAACCGCCCCCGGAAAACGCTGCCTGCACACGCTGCTTTGAGTTCATACACACCTCCTCAAACAAAGGTCGTCAAGATGGTTGTATTCTGGTCCGTGGTAGGACCACAGACCAGAATACACTCTTCCTTACACTTTGTCAAAGCTTCAAAATCACATCTTGACATTAGAACTTATGTTCTATTACGCTGGTATCAGATCGTTTTCCCCTTCCGCCGGCTTGCTTCCCCCACCAGGCCGCCATCTCCCGGCTCGCTCCGGCCACCTTGCATGGCACGCAGGAAAGAAAACCAGCAACGCCTGGAACGCACCGTCGCCTTGATCCAGCGCAAGTGGGGGCAGGAGGCCCTGCGCCAGGGCATGGCGCGGGCCCGCACCGTCCCGCACATCCCGACGGGATTCCCTGAGTTGGACGCCGCCACCGGCATCGGTGGCGTGCCGCGCGGGCGCATCACCGTGCTGAGCGGCGCCGCCACCTCCGGCAAGGTCACCCTGGCGGCGCTGACCCTGGCCCGCAGCCAGGCCCGGGGACGGCTGGCCGCCTACATCGATCTGCCGCACACCTGCGATGCCGATTACCTGGACCGCTGCGGTGTGCGCCTGCGTGACCTGCTGGTCGTGCGGCCCGAGAACACCGCCCAGGCCCTGGAGCTGACGTTGGCCCTGGCCGCTCGCTCTGAGATCGCCGCCATCCTGTTCGATCATTGGGGGGTGATCGCGGGCGATGGCCGCAGGCGCTCGGCGCTCGACGGCATGTTGGACCAGGTGGTGGGGCTGCTGGCCCGTTCGGAGACGGCCCTGCTGGTCGTTCAGGACCCCCTCTCACCCTGGCAGCGCCTGCTCCCGGTGGCCGGAGGTCCGCTGGCCCACTACGCCGCCCTGCACCTGGCCATCAGCCGGGAACAGTGGTTCCTGGCCGGTCCCGACGTGCGCGGCTACCGCGCCCGCGTCACCCTGACCAAGAACAAGCTCGGCCCCGCCGGCCAGACCGTGCCCATCGAGATCCACTTCAACGGCACCGTGCGCGGAAAAGGGATATGAGGTGGCAGGTTGAAGGTTGAAAGTTGAAGGTTGCACGTTATCGCTTCCCTGCTCCTTGCCCCGCCAGCTCCCTCATGGTCGCTGCTCGGAAGCCACTTGCCACTTGCCCCCTACTCCCTGCCCCCACCAGCTCCCTCACGGTCGCTGCTCGGAAGCCCCCTGCCACTTGCGACTTGCCCCCCCTGCCCCTGCTCCCTGACCCCCCCTGCTCCCTGCCCCCCGTGCCGATCGTCTCCTGCACCATCCCTGCCTTCCCTCTCTCCCTGCTGGCGCGGGGAGAGCCAGGCGTCTGGCAGCGGCCGCTGGCGGCCCTGGATACGGAGGAACGGGTGCTGTGCGCCACCCCTCCCGCCCAGGCCGCCGGCGTCCGCGCCGGCCAGACGGCCCGCCAGGCGCGCGTGGCCTGTCCGGAGCTGCACATGCACGCCGTCGATCTGCCGCAGGCCCGCTCTGAGTTCGAGGCCCTGCTCTGCCTGTTCGACGACTATGCCGATGCGGTGGAGCCAGCAGCGCTGGGCCGCGCCTACCTGGCTGCCCCTGACCTGGACGAACGGACGGCGGCGCCCTTCTGCCAGGAGTTGGGCAGGGCCGTCCGCCGCGGGTTCGGTCCCGCTCTGCAGCCGGCCATTGGCTGCGACCAGGGCAAGTTCACCGCCGGCGCCGCCGCCCAGCGCACCCGGCCGGGCGCGGTGCGGGTGGTGTTGGGCGCGGCCGAACAGCCTTTCCTGCGCCCCTTGCCCGTGAGCCTGCTGCCGCTCACAGACGACCAGCAGCGCTTCCTGGGCTACCTGGGCATCCACACCCTGGGCCAGTTTGCCGCCCTGCCTGCGACCGCGGTTTTCCAGCAGTGGGGCGCGCCAGGCCGGCTGGCGCAGCGCTGGGCGCAGGGCCAGGATGACCGGCCCGTCATCCCCCGCCAGAAGCGCCCTACCTATACGCGGTCGCTGGCGTTCGACCCGCCCCTGGAGACGCTCGCCCCCCTCCTGGCCGGTGCGGAGCGCTTGTTGGCGCCCGTTCTGACCCGGCTGCGCGACCACCTGCAGGCGGCGCAGGCGCTGCGGGCGACCCTGCAGTGGGTGGATGGCAGCCAGCAGGTCGATGACCGGAGGCTGCCGGCGCCGACCACCGATGCCCGGCGTCTGTTGGCGCCGCTGGCAGCGGGCTGGCAGGCCGCCGCATGGACGCAGCCGGTGGCAGGGTTGGTCCTGACCCTGGGCGAGGTCCAGGAGGCGCCGGGCGACCAGTTCACGCTTTTTCCCGGCGCCGGCGCCCCGTCCGACCTGCTTGCCGCCGCCCTGGCCCCCCTGCAATTGCGTTACGGGCCTGGTTGCTTCCTGCGGGCCGAAGTGCCCGACGCCCTGGGACTGCGCGTCGAGCAGCGCGCACGCTGGCAGGAGTATGAGGCATGAATGCCTGCGCGGCATGAATGCCAGGCTGTGGGCCAGCGGTGAGCCGGTGGCGGTAACATGTGACGAACACGGCCGGCCCCTGACCTTTCGCTGGCACGGCCGCCGCTACACGGTCGAGCGTGTCTGCAACCGCTGGCGGGTGAAAGGGGCCTGGTGGAAGGGCGAGACAGGAGAGCACGAATACATCAAGCTGGCGACTGCAGACGGCCTGCTCTGTCTCTTGCTATACGAAGAGGAAGCGCAAACCTGGCTACTGGTCAGAATCTATGACTGACCTTCAACCTTCAACCTGCAACTTTCAACCTTCCACCGATTACGTCGAACTTCACGCCCACAGCTACTACTCCCTCCTGGACGGCGCCTCGTCGCCGGAGGCGCTGCTGGACCGGGCGGAAGCCCTGGGCATGCCGGCGCTGGCCCTGACCGATCACGACGCCCTCTACGGCGCCGTACGCTTCTGGCATGCCGCCCGCGAGCGCAGCCTGCACGCCGTCATCGGGGCCGAGGTGACGATGACGTTCGAACGTTCAAACGTTCAAACGTTCAAACGTTCAACCTTCAACCTTGAACCTTCAACCTTCAACCACCTCATTCTTCTGGCCGAAACCCAGGAAGGCTACGCCAACCTCTGCCGGCTGCTGACGGCAGCCCGGCAGAGCGCGGCAGAAGAAGGGGACTGGCCCGGCAAGACGGAGCCGCTGTTGGCCTGGGAAGTCCTGTCCGCGCACCGCCAGGGCCTGATCGCCCTCACCGGCTGCCGGCAGGGGCCGCTGGCAGCGCCGCTTCTGGCCGGGCAGCCTGAGCAGGCAGCAGCCGCGGCCGGGCGGCTGCGGGAGATCTTCGGCCGCGAGCACTGTTTCATCGAGCTGCAGCGCCACCTTCTGCCCGACGAGCCGCCGCTGATCCGGGGGCTGTTGGACCTTGCCCGCCAGCTCGACCTGCCCATCGTCGCCACAAACAACGTCCATTATGCCGAGCGCGCCCAGCACCGCCTGCAGGACGTCCTGGTCTGCGTTCGCCACCTGACCACGCTGGACGAAGCCGGCTCGCTGCTGCGCCCCAACAGCGAGTACCACCTCAAGACCGGGACTGATATGGCGCGGCTCTTCCCCGGCCTGCCCGAGGCGCTGCGCAGCACCCTGGCGATCGCCGAACGCTGCCAGGTCAGCCTCGATTTCAGCGGCCAGCGCCTGCCCTCCTTCCCCGTCCCCGATCAACACACGCCTTTCAGCTATCTCTATGATCTCTGCCAGCAGGGGCTGCACCGCAAGTTCCAGCCCGTGACGCCCGCCGCCAGCAAGCAGCTTGCCTACGAGCTCGATGTCATCGAACGCTCCGGCCTGGCCGGTTACTTCCTCATCGTCTGGGACATCGTCCAGTTTGCCCGCCGGCAGGGCATTCGCTACCAGGGACGGGGGTCGGCGGCCAATTCCCTGGTCGCCTATCTCCTGGACATCACCCCGGTCGATCCCCTGGCCTTTCACCTCCTGTTCGACCGCTTCCTGTCCACCGACAGCCACACGATGCCCGACATCGACATCGACTTCGCCGCCGACCGCCGGGAAGAGGTCATCCAGTACGTCTACGAGCGCTACGGCCGCGAGCACACGGCCATGGTCTGCAACGTCAACACCTTCCAGGCGCGTTCGGCCCTGCGCGATGCCGGCCGGGCGCTGGGCCTCAAACCGGATATGATCGAGGAGGTGGGTCGTGCTGACAACGTTCCAACGTTCCAACGTTCTAACGTTCCAACGTTGAACGTGCAACGTGCAACGTTTTTGGATTTATGTGCGCAGTTGCAGGACGTGCCGCGGCATCTCTCGATCCACGTCGGCGGCATGATCATCACCGCCAGGCCCCTGGTCGAGATCGTGCCCCTGGAACGGGCGACGATGCCGGGCCGGGTGGTGGTGCAGTGGGACAAGGACAGCGTCGAGGACGCCGGTCTGATCAAGATCGACCTGCTGGGCCTGCGCACCCTGGGCATGGTTTCCGAGATCGCGGCGCTGGTGGCCGGGCGCACGGGCCAGCCGCCGCCGCTGGAAGGTATGGCGCTGGATGACCCGGCGGTGTACGACACCCTCTGCCGGGGCGACACCATCGGCGCCTTCCAGGTGGAATCGCGCGCCCAGTCCCAGATGCTGCCCCGGCTGCGCCCCCGGCGCTTCGAGGACATCGTCGTCGAGGTGGCCATCGTGCGGCCCGGCCCCATCCAGGGCGACATGGTCCATCCCTACCTGCGCCGCCGCCAGGGACTGGAACCGGTGGTCTACGCCCATCCCAACCTGGAGCCGATTCTGTCCGAGACCCTGGGGGTGATCCTTTTCCAGGAGCAGGTGCTGCGGGTGGCGATGGCCGTGGCGGGGTTCAGCGGCGGCGAGGCCGACCGGCTGCGGCGGGCGATGAGCCGCCAGCGCTCCCATGAGGAGATGCGGCGGCTGGGCGAGCGTTTCGTCGCCGGGGCCCTGGCCAACGACCTGGACCAGGAGACCGCCATCACCATCTTCGGCCAGTTGGCAGGCTTTGCGAGCTACGGCTTCTGCAAGAGCCATGCTGCCGCCTTCGCCCTGCTCACCTACCAGACCATGTGGCTGCGGCTCTACCACCCCGCCGAGTTCTACTGCGCTCTGCTCAACCACCAGCCCATGGGGTTCTATTCCCCGGCGGTGGTCATGGGCGACGCCCGCCGCCACGGCGTCGACGTGCTGCCGCCGGACCTCAACCGCAGCCAGGAGTCCTGCACCCTGGAGGGGGATGCTATCCGCCTGGGCCTGCGTTATGTCAAAAGCGTGGGGCCAGCCGCCCGGCAGCAGCTCCTGGCGCAGCGAACATCGCCCTACGCCACCCTGGGCGACCTCTGCCGGCGCACACGGCTGCCCCGCCCTGTGATCGATGCCTTGATCCGCGCCGGCGCCTGCGACGGCCTGTCAGCGGACCGGCGCCGCCTGTTGTGGGAGCTGGGCGCCCTGGACTACGCCCCTCAGCGCTTCGACCTGGAATCCGACCTCGACGACCCCGGCCTGCCCGTCTTGACCGCAGCCGAGACGATGGGCTGGAACCTCGAACAGTTGGGGATGACGCCGGGCGATCATCTGCTGCGGCTCTACCGGCCGCACCTGCAGACGGCCGGCATCCTCAGCGCCGCCGACCTGGACGCTCACGGCGACGGCGAACAGGTGCGCGTGGCAGGCCAGGTGGTGGTTCGCCAAAGCCCTCCCACCGCCAAAGGGCACCTGTTCATCACCCTGGAAGACGAGACCGGGCTAACCAACCTCATCGTGCGGCCAGCGCTCTATGCCCGCCAGCGCGAGGTGCTGCGCTATGCGCCCCTCCTGGCCGCGGCCGGACGCCTGCAGCGGCAGGGAGAAGCCTGCAGTGTGTTGGTGACCAGGGCCTGGGCGCTGGGGGACAATCCGTGAAGCGACACCTGCAGCCAACCTCCCCGCCAGGGCGCCCTCCTCGTCCTACGGTCCGCCAGTCAGACGAGGGAGATAGATCGGCAGCCCCGCCATCACCATCCGCGCTGTCGCGCGGTTGTCGGCGGGGGTGTAATCAGAGGAACGTTCCGGCTCCATCAATTCCGCCGTCACGGTCAGCACCCCGCTTGGCACAGTGGCAGGTGGCTCCAAAATGACATGGAAGGCGAGGCTCTCCTCCGCAGGCAGAGACAGGTCGAACACGGCCCGGCCCGGCTCCACCACCGTAGGCTGCACCGAGGCGCTGTCAAAGGTATAACTCAGCGGCCAGGTCACCTCGACCGGCGTGGATTGGGTGTAACTGCGCCGGTTCTGCACCCCCACCTCGAAAGCCGGCGCTTCTACCGTGGGAGTGAGGTTCAGCGTCGAAGTGATCGCAATGGCAACATTCAGCAGACGGGCTGCCACGCGGAAGTTGTCAAGCCAAATCCCGGCGTAAAGATCGCTGCCCGGCGTAAAGCCCAACTGAAAAGCCATCTCCCGTCCTCGCCAGGGACTGAGATCGAGTCCAGGGAGGCCCTGGAAATCAGGATCGACCCCCTGCCACTCGCCCTCAGCCTCCTGCACTCGGGCAGTCACCTCCACATCCAGGCCATAGGGCACTTCCTCCCAGGTGAGCACCGGTGCGGCGATATCCGCCGGAACCGTCAGAGATTGTCCCAAGGCAGCAAGGGTGGGCGGACGATCGGCCGGAATGCGCAGGACTATCAGGTCCTTGCTCAGTCGCAGCAGGCTAGCCACTTGGGGAACGGCAACCAAAGCAGCAGGGCCGGAGCTGCCGGAAACAGAGCGCTTCAAGGCCAGATTGTCGAGAGAAAAACCCTCATAATAGGAATCAAAGGCGGCAAACCGGTTATCCTGGATGAGCAGACGCCAGCGCCCTTGATCATCCAGATCAACCGCAAACATCGCTTGACCGTATGCCTTACTGACATTCGGACCCGGAAATCTGGGTTGTGACCAAACCTCATTGGCAAGTACGGAGTACGCCGCGCGATAGTCGCCAAGCTGGGAAGAGAACGCGAACAACTCGCCGGACTGGTTTTGCCTGAGGGCAACTACTCCAAACTCAGCCGGGCCAGTGCAAGGCACCAATTGTAGAGGCTCCCATTGCTGGCCGTCCGCACTCGAAGTGTAGAACAAGCCCGGCGCCTGGCCCCGGTTTCGGCCGCCAAACAACAGGTGGCGAACGCCGTTTTCACCGATCAGCAGCGAGGCGCCGCTGCTGATATAAACCTGGTTCACGGCCGCTGGCAGCTTCACTTCCGGCAGCCACAGTCCCTGCGGTGTGCGCTGCAGGTAGAACAAGGAGTCGTCTACCGCATAATCCTGTTTGAGGCGTATGGCATGGACGGCCCCAGTCGCATCGCCGATCAACGCCGCAATGTCATTCAAACTGCCTGAGGCGATGATCGTGGAGGCGCCCCAGGAGCCATCGGGCTCGCGCACCCGGTAGCGCCAGGCCTCGGAGGCGGGCAGCAAACCTGGGGCGCGATAGGCAAGATGCACACGTCCGTCAGACGTGGATGCCATCAGGCAGGACGGAAGAATCGAATTGACGGCCCCAAGACTGGTGTCAAGCGGCGCGATAGGCCTCCAATCGAGATCCCCCTGGCTTCGCCAGGTATGAAAGATAGCCTGCCGCTGTTGCCCATTGTCGAGGTATTTTGCGACAAAGCCCACGTGGAGTGAGCCGTCCGACGCCAGGGCCAGGCATCCCATGCCCAAAGCGCTGTATGCGAGTAGATGCTCTTCAGGAGGCGCCCCCAAACGCGCAGCGTGGTCAGTGGCAGCAATGGTGCGCTGCTGCCGTACCGCATAGGGTCCTGTCGTGTCCCAGGTGCCGGGCAGGGGCGCATCGAAACCGCCGTTCTTCACAGGATCATCTTCCACAACGAAATCTTGAACCTGCCCCGTAAGATCGGCCTTGCCTGCGGGCAGCGGCGGTTCGATTCGCATCCCCGGCAGCGTCTCAAGAATCTGGTGGGGCGCCTCGGAAACCAGGTATAGTTCATAATGACCCAAATCATCGGTCACAGGCACATTGAGCGTTTGTGGCAGCGTGTGCACAGGGAAACCCGCCACGGTGCTCCCTGCATCGACAAGGCCGCCGCGCGCCAGACGCAGGTAGGCCGTGGCGACGCTGATCGTCGTCCACGGGCTGACATTCCCGGCATTGTCGACGGCACGAGCCCAAAACGTGTAAGTGTGCCCCGGTTCAAGCGCAAGACCCGACCAGGAGCCAAACTCATGCCAGACGCCATCAGCATGATCAGCATAGGCAAGCTTGCTTTCCTTGATGCCGGATTGAACTGCTGCGGTGTCCATCATCCAGAACACAGGAGGAACGAGGGTTCCGGAATCACTATTGGCCCGAATGTAGGTGATCATCTTCACCGGTTGCACCACCGGCGGCCAGCTTTCCACCGTGGTGGACACGCCCTCCTCAGGCTGAAAGGCGCCCACATTTCCCGCCTTGTCAAACGCCCGCACCCTGAAGGCGTAGGTCTGCCCGCCGTAGCCCTTGAAGGTATAGGCGTCGCCGGGGTTGCTGGCAAACGACTGCCAGGGTCCGCCGTTCTGGCTGAGCTCATATTGCACATAGGCCACTCCCGCCGCATCGTCGGAACAGTTCGGGTGGAGGACGATAGCGTCAGTACTGATGTCGGGCAGGGGCGCCAGATGGCAGACCGGCGCTGTGCGGTCAGGACGAAAAGCGGCCACTACCACAGGCACGGGCGCGTCTGGCCCCGCATCCACGGCCCACATGCCCCGTACGGCGCGCCACTTTGTCTCCGGTCCTCGCAGCTCGACGGTACGACTGCCGCCGGTGCTCGGGTACCAGTCACCGGTCATGGCGGTGATGTCAAGGGAATACCACTTGGGAATTTCGGCAATGGTCAGAGAGCCGAGGGGCGGCGATACGACAGGCGGCTGGTTGGCCCAGAACACTCCCCATCCTTTCGCCCACCAAACCGTGAGCGGGAACTCGGCATCGTGATCGGCGCCGGTGAATGGTAGATAGAGAGTAGCACTGATCAGCACACCACCCGGAGGACTCTGGGGCGGCAGCACGGCCAGCTCGGCTCTGAGATCACCCATCTCTGCGTGGGTGCCCACCCAGACGCTCTTCTCCGACATGAAGGATTGTTTGTCGAAGGGTTCCCTGGAAGCCACATAGGTGTCCTGCGTGATCGCGTGCTCGCTGAAGATGATGTCCTCACCCGGCGATGCTGCCTGAAGGCGCAGGGCGTCGGCGTGCCACGGCGCCGGACCCAGCTCGTCTGTGGCAGGATCAGGCAGACCACCGCCTTGTGCGCCAGCGCTGCCGGCAAGAACCGGTAGCAGCGCTGCCGCCAGCACCCAAACGACAACCCGCAGATTGCCGCTCCTTCCTACGCCCGCTTGCCATTGTCTGCGCAGCCAATACCACATTGCACGATTCCTTGCGACGATACTGGTATAGGCGAGTATGCCAAGTCTAGCACAGCGCACCCCACTAACACCAATATTGCGCCCAAACGCACAATGCGTCCCACGCAGTATCGTGCGATAGAGGCCTCCCCGCTGCTCTCGCGAACGTAGTCTGGCCTGGTAAGCGGCCGATCCTAACCGGTCAGTCCGGCTTCGCTGGCGCCTACGTCAGTTGTGCTCGTCGGTTGGGCGGAAGTGGTGTCTCAGGCGTGCAGCGCGCAGCCGATGATGGCCTCGTCGTAGGTCATCTTGATGCGCTCGCCGGGCTGCATGATCAGGTAGTCGTCGGCCCAGTCCCCGTCCACCAGCCGGCGGATGAGCACCAGGTCGCCTGCCATCTTCTCGAACAGCCAGCCGCGGCGTTCGGCATCGCCGCGCGCGAGCGCCTCCACCTTGCTGCCGTCGCCCACGCCCATGTCGATGTAGGCAGCCCGCTTATAGTGCGCCTGCCAGGCGCCCATCACCTCCATCAGGTAGTCGGCGTTTTCCACGCCGTACTTCTCCACGTATTCCTGGTAGGTCTTCTCGCCGTCCGTGCCGATGCCGGCGCCCAGCCCCGTGCCGGCGCCGTTGTCCCGCTCCACGTAGTCCAGGTTGTACCAGTAGGTGCCGGGCTGGCTCGCGAACTGGACATTGTAGCGAGGACGGCCGCCCAGGAAGAGGGTGATGCAGTCGTGAGCGCGCGGCACCACGACGGGCACGTCACGGGCGCAAAGCCCCGCTGTTGCCTGGCCGCACAGGCCGTAGGCCATGATCACGGCGTCATAGCCCTGCCCCGCCGCCCCGTCGATGTGTTCCTGCAGCTTCGTCCGCAGCAAAAGGGGCGTGTTGTGCAGCCCCCGCTCAAAGAGCTGGATGTCGACGACGTGGGGCGAGTGGGCGGCGCAGAGATAGAGAGGTCGGGCCAAGACATCGCAGGCCAGGCATTTCAGGCGCATGGCGGCTCCAAGGGTAGTCAGCGGGAATTAGGTAACGAGTGTACCACATTCGCGCTTCTTTCGTCGCGGTGTCCCCATCGCCGCGCCCTCTGTTCGTGCCCTCCTGCCCTGATCGCGTGGATGATTGCCTTACCCCAGCGCTCGCTCTTGACATGTTCGATAGTGGTTCATAAAATGCGCCGCTCACGTTCCCTTCTGCAGATACACCGTGCCTTCCCAGCGGCTTCATACGTCTCCACCCTTCCCATTGAGAGTGACCGGATGAAACTTCATCGATCCCTGCGTGTTCCTGTCTTCGCACTGCTGGTATGGTCCGCAGTTGCTGCGTCTCTCGCCGCCATAGGCTATGCCACTGCAGCGCCCACCAAGAGCGGAGTTCCCAAATCTTCGGCGCCGCTCACCGTCATCACGGTCCCCACCCTCGAAGACACGTTCGTTCGCAGCGACCTGCCAAACAACAATTTCGAGGGGGGAGGGCGTATGTACGCCGGCACCGATGCCAGCGGAGCCCGCTTCGTCACTCTGGTCCGGTTCGGCCTGCCCACTCTGCCCGCCTGCGCCAACATCGTGGCGGCTGGCCTTCGCCTGCCCATCGCCGACACCCCCTATCCCTACAGCCAAATCCTCCAAACCCAGGCCGCTTCTGTGTCCTGGAGCGCGGCGACAGTCACCTGGAGCAACGGACCGGGGGTGGTTGGTCCGGCGTTCGACGCCCCGATTGGCCCTGCCAACAGCCACGTGAACTGGGAAATCACGGGGCTTGTGAAGGCCTGGTATGCCTTTCCCAACGCCAACTATGGTGTCCTGATCTACGGCCCCAACACGCCCGACCGGCGTCCGGGTTTCTGGCAGGGTCAGGGGGAGTTGCTCATCTCCTATACGGATTGCTCCACCTCGACGCCGACTGCCACGCCGAGCCCCACGCCCACTCGCACGCCAACGCCTACGAGCACACCGACCCGCACGCCCACAGGCACACCGTCGCCCACTCGCACGCCAACGCCCACGAGCACGCCGACCCGCACACCCACAGCCACACCGTCGCCCACGCCTTCACGGGGTCCCTCTCCGACCGCCACTGCTTCGCTCGCGATCACGCAAACGCCGACGCCAACGGCGACGGTTCCACTCCAGGCCACAGCCACGAGGACCCCTACACCGACGGCTTCTGTTGCGCCAAACCTTACGGCCACGTCCACACCGACACTCAACGTGGAAGCAAGCGCGACCCCCACCCCATCGCCTGAGGTGGAGAAGGGTCCGGCTGCATATTTGCCCCTCGTCTTCCGCGGCGCAACCTCAGGCTGAGCGGCAGTTGCCACTCATGCCTCCGCGCCAACCTACTTTGCCTCAGGCGCCGCCCCAAATGACGCTGGCATGGGGGCGTTCTGGCAGGAGCAGAGGGGGACCGCCCGCGCCCTGCGCAAGCTGCAGCCGCGCCTCCGCCGCACCGGGCGCTGCGGAAGTCGCTGGCGCGCAGGCCGCGGTTCTTGACAACTCACCCGATGGATTGTAGCCTCTGCCACAATGACATCGATATCATAGTGCCGGTGTTGCTCCCGTTGTACTACGTTGTCCTGCCCGTGTTGGCAGAGGCGGTCACCCATGGACTCGAAGGAAAGAATGCTCGTCGCCCTTCATCGCGGCAAGCCCGACCGGCTGCCTGTCACCGTGCACCAGTGGCAGCAGTATCATCTGGACACATTCATGGGCGGGGTAGACCCGCTGGCGGCGTTCGAGATGACCGGGATGGATGCCTCTATCCAGTATTTCGCCGACATGGGGCAGTTCTGGCTGGTCGACGCCGACTACACCAAGTTTTCCACCCCGGAATGGCGAGACGAGATCGCCGTCATCAGCGACCATCCTGACCACCGCGTCAATCACCACACGATCCACACCCCCGCAGGCACGCTTACCTACAAGACTGCCGGCAACCGCATGACCACCTGGATCACGGAGTACCTGATCAAGCGGGACGAGGACGTCGAGCTGATTCGCAAGTACATGCCCGTCCCTGCCCTTGATCTGCGCCCCGTTCAGGAGGTCTATGACCGCGTGGGTGATAAGGGCATCGTGCGCGGCTTTGTGTGGGGCGACCAGGCTGGCTGCTGGCAGCACGCCGCCTGCCTTATCGATGTGCAGGACCTGATTCTGGCCACATTCGACAAGCCTGACTGGGTGCACGGCCTTTTGCAGACCTTGCTCGAAAAGAAGCTGCGTTTCGTCGAGACCATGAAGGGCGCCAAATTCGACCTGATCGAGACCGGCGGCGGCGCCGGTTCCTCCACGGTCGTTTCGCCGGCCCTGCACGCCGAGTTCTGCCTTCCTTATGACCGCCAGCTTCACGATGCCCTGCACGCCGTTGGCTTCGATGTGGTGGCCTATCACACCTGTGGGGGCACCCTCAAGATCGAGGACATGATCGTGGCCAACGGCTGCGACGTTTCCGAAACGCTGGCGCCCATGAGCATCGGCAGCAACCAGGAGCCCTGGGACTTCAAGGCCAAGATCGGCGGCCGCCTCGCCCTTATCGGCGGCATGGACCAGTTCAATGTGCTGACCGATGGCACGGCAGACAGCATCCGCGCCATGGTCTTCAAGCTGTTTGAATCGGTCGGCGCCGGCGGCGGCTACGTGCTTTCAGCCTCAGACCATTTCTTCGAGACGCCTGTAGCCAACCTGCAGACCTTCGCCGCCGCCGCTAGAGACTGCGTCTATTAGGCACGGCGCAAACAACCTCGCCTGCCGAGTCCCCTGCTACAGCCAGCGTTGCAGCCAGTCGTAAGCCTTGGCCCCGCTCCACCGGTGGCCGCCGGGGAACAGGTCCGACTCCAGTCGCTCCGGCGCGCCAAACAGCTCGTAGACCGGCCGCAGCCGCGCCAGCGCCTTCACCGTGGCGCCGGACGGATAGATGGCGTCGTCCAGCCCGGACTCGACCAACAGGGGCCGGGGAGCGATCAGCCCGGCCACGTCGGCCATCTCGACGGCCCTGGCCAGGCCGGGCACGTAGTTGCAGAAGCAGTGCTCGATCGACAGGATCGAGTCACGGTACGTGTTGAAGTAGCCGCTGACCACGGCGCACGTGACGCGCGGATCGAGGCTGGCCGTGTACAGCCCCACGGTGCCGCCGCCCGATAGCCCCACGCAGCCCAAGGTGGCCGCCTGCGGTTCCGGCCGCGAGCGCACATAGTCGATCAACCGCATCACATCCCAGACCCGCAGCCCCAGCAGCGTCTTGCCCAGCATCAGGGCGTTGACGGCCTCATAGCGGCAGGAAGAGACCCACATCTCCGGCTGCGCCAGGTCGTGCAGCTCGCGCCAGGGCGCATCCTCCATGCGCTCGCCGAAGCCGCGCTGCACCGGCGCAAACACCAGGTACCCCCGCAGCGCCAGTTGGCGGCCGTAGTCGTAATTCAGCATGGCCACGAATTCCTCTTCCACCGGGCTGGCCGTCTCGCCGACCATAGGCCGGGCGCCCCAGGCGCCATGCCCGTGCAGCGCCACCACGGGCCGGTAGGGCGGCGCCGCTCCCTCAGGTATCAGCACGTACACCGGCATGTACTCGCCGGGCAGGGTCTGGATCACGACCAGCTCGAGCAGGTATCCGGGACGCTGCTCACGCGAGATAACCTGGGCATCCAGGTCGCACCGCTCCTGCGGGAACCCACCCATCAGCCGGATCAGTTCTGCCGCCAGATCGCGCTGCCACACCTCCGCCTCCGCCACGTTGCGGGCGGCAAAGGCCAGGGGTCGCGGCGCTTCTTCGTATTGCTTCCAGAGTCCAGGCAGGGTGCGCAGCTCGAAGTCAGAGAGTGTTGGCATGGACGGTCGCAGGTTGAAGGTCGAAAGGTCTGCCGGCGGTCGTTATCGAGAAGCGGAAACGGCAAAGGGCGCCAGGTGCCGCCGGAAGTGCGTTTCCAGGACGGTATAGTACGCTTCCTCGTGCTGCCTCAGCGCCGCTCTGATCGCGTCGCCGTACATCGCCAGCACGCGGCCGTAGGTGACGTGCAGAACCTGGCGGGCGTCGAAAGCCTCCAGGTAGTCCGCCAGCCGTTCCTCGGGCACACCGGCTGGGTCGGGCACGCGCTCGATCTCGGCGGAGACATGGTAGGTCGCCCGGTCGGTTTCGTAGTGCCCAACGGCCAGGTCCAGGATGTCGCGAAAGAGCTTAGGCTCGGTCGCGGCGATCACACGCAGCGCTTCCAGGTAGCTGGTGCCGGCCGTCTTCAGGTGCACCAGCCCCCCCGCCAGCTCGGCGGCGATGGGATAGATGCTGAATTTGTCCGAGCCGGAATGCAGGCTGAGCTTGTACGGGCCCAGGTGGCGCGCGATGGCGACGTGCTGCGCGAAGCTGGCGGCGAACGCATCCAGATCGCCGATGTAGTCCACCCCCTTCTCGAACCTGCCCACGTAGCGCGGGGCCAGGCTCACCCACTGCACGCCCAGGCGCTTCAGCTCGCTGGCGACAAAGAAATGCTCCTCGGCCGACGTCACCGTTTCCGTTTCGTCGACCGACATCTCGAGCTCGAAATCACCGGTCAGGGCTGCCAGGTAGCGGTACATCCTGGCGGTGTGCGCGATGGCGGCGCCGTACTTGCCGGCGGCCCGCGCCAGCGTCTCGGCGTCGAAGGTGAGAGAGAGGGTATCGCCGACGGCAAACGTGCGGTCCTGGTAGCGTTCCCTCAGGCCGGCCGCGTCCGTTTCCAGGTCCGCCCACGGCAGGCCGGCGACGATCTCCGCCAGCCGGGCTGGATCGGCCGTGTGCGCCTCGTTGTTGACATGGTCGCCGGGATCGATGGTGAAAAAGGTATAGCCGGCAGCCACGCACCAGTCCACGTGCTCAGGCGCCTTCAGGTGGTCGGCGTCGGCGCCGTAGCCCTCCCGCCAGCCTTCCTGCAGCACGCCCCACGTCGCATCATCGACCACTTCCTGCGGCGTGCGGCCCGTGCGGGCGTTCTCGCGCATTGACTGTTGCGCCAGGATGGCCGCCAGCCCGGTCCCCCGCAGGGCGCGTACGTGTCCGGGCGTCGCCAGGCCCAGGCGATCGCCCAGCCCCGCCGAGGTCGCCAGTTCCAGCCGCACCGGCCGGGTGAAAGGCAGTGCCAGGCGCAGGGCGGCGGCGTTGGCCGGCGTCAGGCTGCACATCCGCAGGGCGAGCGGCGTGCCGTCAAAGCTGCGCGCATGGTATTCGCCCTCAAAGCGGTCGTGCACGCGCCGGTCCGCCGCCGGCGCTTCCAGCATCAGCAGGGACCGGCTGCCGTACTCGCCTGCCGCCAGGGCAAAAAGCGCCCCACTGGCCACGGTGAGCGAATGTGCATAGACGTGCAGCCCGGTATTCAGGTTCAGAGCTGCAACCAGGCGCGCCGTCTGCTCTCCGACGAGCGCAGGGGTCACCTCGCGGCTGGCAGAGACAAGGTCGTAGAGAGCGTCTGTCATGGCAAGTCACCGGCAAGCAAGGCAGCGACGGCGTGCGGGATAGGTCTTCGACGTCCTGATGGTGTTCAGCGGCGGTCGCAGACTAATTCGGGGAGCCGGACTCGAGCAGCGTTCATTCTACGTCATGGCACGATGGCATGGCGAATATCCCGCTTTGCGGGCAGCGTTGCGGAGGGTTGGCAACGCGCCCCCAACGCACCCATGATCGTGATCCCCCGCGAGCTGCGGCCAGTTCTTCGCAACCTGATGGCATCGGCGTAGAGGCGCCCACCACCGCTTTTCCGGGGACGGCGGCGGCACGACTGCGATGAAAGACGGTGCCGGGGGGCGAGCCCCGGCACCGACACACCTTCTGATCCCGCCACCGATACATGGCGAGAACGGTCGCGGGATCACAGAGTGGTGGCGGTCACCAATTTAGCAGATCACATCCTTGCCGTCCATTGACGCACATCGATCGGGCGCGGTTGATCTTCTCGCCCCTTGCATCGTGGGGGAGACACAAAGGATTCAGCTTCGTTGATGGGCAAGGCGAGTTGCCGGCAGGTAGACGTGTGCCCTGTAGTTGCGACTTCAGTCGCTTTTGTACGCAGAACGACTGAAGTCGTCACTACGTTCCCAGTGCAACACCATTTTGCACTGATCTCCGGTATCGGGCGACGGCCGGTTGTGGTCAGGCGTAGTGGCATGCAGCCGCGCCACCTCCGCCAGCGCCTCATGGCCGGACATGCCGTGCCTGACCAGGTAGCACCCCACGACGGTGCCCGTGCGGCCATGCCCGCCCCAGCAGTGCACATAGACGACATTCCCTTCCGCCAGGGCGGCATCGATGGCGTCAAGTATCTCGGTCATCCGGGAGGGCGATGGAACGCCTTGGTCCCGGATTGGCAGCCGCACGTGCTCGGCCGGACGCCCCATCGCCCTGGCCTCTTCCTGCAGTAGGGCCGCATGGGGCTCCAGCTCGCGCGCCTGCGTAAGGTCGACGAAAAAGGTCACGCCAGCATTCACAAATTGGCGCAGCTTGACCCTGGCATCTGTCGCTTCCTTGGCGCCAGGATACTCGCCTGCCGCCAGACGACCAGGGACGACCCAGTAGGATTCAGGTATAGGTGGTGCAGGATGGCTCATGGCAATAGTGTGGCAGGGAAGCAACGTCTCGGATAGCCCCCTGGTCCGGTCAGTAAGGCACGCGGCGTGCCCACAGGCGGCTGCTGGCGTCGTAGGTCCATCCATAAGGCGCCAGATCGATCACATGCTGTTCCCAGCCGGCGGCCACGCGAGCCATCGTCTCGCCCCAGGTGCGGAGCCCGCTGAGGGTGTCGACGGCTTCGACATTGCAGCCGCCCACGGCCACCGCGGCGATAGCGGTCTGCTCGGCGCTGAGGCCGGCCAGGAGCCCCGCCAGGAACCCGGCAATGGTGGCATCGCCGGAGCCCGCCGCCCCCACCAGGTGGGCGCAGAAGCACGGCGCCCAAAGCTCCTTGTCCGCCCAGGCGATGACGTCCGCGGGTGCGGCCCGACCCATGCCCGCCATGGCAGCAGCGCCGCCGGTGCGCACATAGAGGCCCCGGTGCCCGAGCTTCAGCCCCACCACCCGGGCGCCCATGTCGAGCAGTTGGCAGGCGACGTCGGCCAGCAGGTCGGGCGACACCAGGGGCAGAATGTCGCCGCCTTCCGCCTGCTCCTCCAGCTTGCGCAGGATGGGCCTCCGCAGCATGAACAGGATTTCTTCGATGCTGGGCAGGAAGATGTCGACATAGGGGAGCGCGGCCGCCAGGATGGCCGGCCACGGCGCCTGCCCCGCCTCAGAGGCGGGGTCGGGATAGGCCATGTCGAGCGAGGTGGTGATGCCTGTCGCCCTGGCGCGGCGGAAGGTCTCTGCCAGTTGATCACCCTGCTCCGCATACATCAGGTGCATCAGGGGTGGATAGCCGAAGTGGAACAGGCGGGCGGATTCGAGTCGCTCGTAACGGATGTCGCCGGCGGCAAACGTGTCGTTGGCGCCGGGCGAGTGCAAGAAGAAGCGGTCGATGCCCGGTGGGTTAATGACGACGGTGTAGGAAGTGCTCGCCGCCGCGTCGACGATCATGCCCGCCTCCAGCCCCGGCTCGCGCGCGGCCAGCAGGCGCAGGATCGCCTCGCCAAACAGATCATCGCCGACCTTGCCCATCAGTTGGGTGCGGACGCCGAGCTTGTGCAGCGCCAACCCGACGTTTGAGACGGGGCCGCCCGTGGAGAAAGCGGCGGCGCCCACCTGTGTCAGCCGGCCCGGGCCAAAGCCTTGGCGGAACTGTGCGGCGGTGGTCTGCGAGAGGTCGGGGATGATATCAAGGCAGATGTGGCCGGCGGCGACGGCATCGACCCGCGGGCTGTTGCTGGGGCCGCCAGGGTTCATGACTTCGCCGGATGATAGTAGCGCGGGTAGTCGGTGCAGAGCAGGTGCAGCGGCGGCTCATCCTCGACGACCTCCGGAAATCGGCCCACCGGCTCATAGAAGCGGTTGTCGGTGTTGTCGTCGTTGACCAGCGACACTTCGCCCACGAGCACGCGGCTCTCGGCGGCCCAGAACTTGTGGTAGAGGCCGCTGGGCAGGCTGATGCTTTCGCCGGGGTTGAGGACCAGGCTGCCACCCGCGGGCAGAGTGCGGCGCACGCCGTCGACGCTGACAGTCACCGGTGTATCGGCAAAGCCCTCGTCGGGGGTGGAGTTGTAGAGCTGCATGACCAGCTTACCGCCGCCGCGGTTGATGAAGTCCTCCACCTTGCGCCAGTGAAAGTGGAAGGGCGTAACCTGGTCGGGGTCGACCACCAGGACCTTCTCGGCGTAGAGCTTGCCGCCGCCTTTGGCCAGGTTGGCCGGGTCGCCGTTGCGCAAGGTAAAGATAAAAAGCCCGACGCGGGCGTAGTCGCCGGAGCCAAAGTCCGTGATGTCCCAGCCCAACTGCCGGTCGACGATCTCCTGCACTTCGTCGCCGCGGGTGGACCAGTCCTCGGGCGTCCAATAGGCGAACGGAGGAAGGTTGAAGCCGTGCGCCTTCATGAAGGCGTCGGCATCGGCCATGATGGCGTTGATCTCAGAGCGTTTCATGTGATCGTGTCCTTGTCCCCCACCCTACATCTGGTGGCTGAGGGGCGATAGAGCGGGATAGAGCTGGGCAAAGAGAGCGGCCTTGGCCGCATACTGCTCGTGCAGAACCGGGTCAGGTTCATAGACCCGGCCGCCGCGTACGGTGGCGGCCACACCTTCGGCCACGCTGTCGAAGACACCCGTGGCGGCGCCTGCCAGGATGGCCACGGCCAGGCACCCTGCCTCGGAAACGTCCATGGCGCGCACGGGCTTGCCGAAGATATCGGCCTTGGTCTGCAGCCAGAGAGGCGACTTGGCCCCGCCGCCAAAGGCGCGCAGTTCGTTGACGGCGATGCCCGCGGCCTCCATGGCGTCGACGCTCAGCTTCGTCTCATAGGTCACGCTGTCGAGGATGCCCTTGAGGATCTGGCCGGCGGTCGTGCTCAGGTCCAGACCGACGATGGCGCCCTTGGAGGCGGCGTCAAGCGAGGGGGTGCCGCTGCCCATGAAGTGCGGCAGGACGAGGACGGGGGAAGGACCGCGCGGAACCTGCGCGAGCAGGATGTCGTAGACGTCACGCCCGCTGGCCGCGGCCTCCTGCACTTCACTCCGTGCGAAGTTGTCGCGATACCAGCGCAGCAGGGCGCCGGCCGTGGAGGTCCAGCCCAACGTCAGGTACATGCCGGGCGCCGGGTGCGGCGCGATCGGCAGGTTGCTCCGCATCAGCGCCTCGTCCAGGATCAGCTTCGGGGTGGCCACGGCCACGCCCTCGACGGTGCCAGTGGAGTCCATGGAGATGCCGGCCGTGATGGCGCCGCAGCCGAGGGCGCCGCAGGGCTGGTCATGCCCGCCTGCGACGGCCACGACGCCGGCCGGCAGCCCCAGGGCCTCGGCGGCTGGCCTGGGGAGCTCGCCGATGGGCGTGCCGGAGGGGACCAGGGTCGAGAGCTGCTCGGACTGAAGGTCGGCCAAAGCCAGGATTTCCTCGGACCAGGCCAGCCGGTTCACGTCGAAGGCCATCGTCCGGGAAGCAAGGGTGTAGTCGATGACGGGAGCAAAGCCGAGCCGGTGCCAGATGAAATCCTGCATGCAGAGGAAGCGCCGGGCAGCGAAGAAGGTGGCTGGGTCGTACTGCCGCAGCCACATCAGCTTGTTCACCGTGTACATCGGGTGCAGCGGCATGCCCGTGATGCGGAACAGCCGCTCGCGGCCGACGTGCTCGCCCCACCAGGCCGCCTGCTCGCCGGCGCGGGTGTCGATGGCCGTGATGAAGCGGCACAAGGGCTTGCCCTGTTCATTGACCGGCACCACGGACTCGCCGTGGGTCGAGACGCTCAACGCCGTGGGCGGGTCGCGGCGCACCTGGGCGGTGACGCGGCCGATGACCTCCTGGGCCGCCGCCCACACCTCGGCGGGGTCCAGCTCCATCCATCCGGGGAAGGGCTGGTAGAGGGGATACTCGCGGTAGGCCTGGGCGAGGATGTCGCCCGCAACCGTGAAGGCCACGGCCTTGCAGCCAGTGATGCCGATGTCAAGTCCCAGCAGGCTCATGCTTTGTCCTCGGTGCGGTCGCACCCGGAGAGGTGTCAGCGCTCACGACAGCGTGTTGGCGGCGGGGCAGAGGCATGGAATCCCTCCATCCTCGCCGTGGATAAATGTACCACAACCTCTGTCAAAGCACAGGGCAATGCCCGCCATCCTGGCGGCAAGCCCACACAGCAGCCACTCACGCCCAAGGGGAATGGTTGCTGCCTGCGACTCGATGGCTACCGGCCGGCGGATCGGGCGCGGACGAAGCTGGGTCTTAGCCCTTGACGGCGCCCAGGGTAAGACCCCGGACGATGAAACGTTGAGCGGTCAGCGCCAGTATAGCGGGCGGGAGAATGGCAATCAGCAGCCGAGTGGCCACGAACCAGAACTGGATGCCCTGGGTATGCTCGACGCCGGCAATCACGACCGTGATGGGGGTTGCGTTCTTGTAGCTGAGAACCAACGCGAACAGGAATTCGTTCCAGGAGAAGGCAAAGGTGATGACAGCCGCCGCCGCGATCGCCGGCGCCGCCAGGGGCAGGGCAATGTGCCAGAACGCCTGCATGTGAGAGGCGCCGTCGACATAGGCCGACTCCTCCATCTCGACCGGCAGCTCCTTGAACATGTCACGCAGGATCAGGACGGTGAAAGGCAGAGTAAACGTGGCGTTGGCCAGGATGAGCGCCAGCAGGCTGTCGTTCAGTCCGATCGCCTGCATGGCCAGGAAGAACGGGATGACCGTCACCACCGGGGGTAGAAAGCGCTGCGACAGAAACCACATCGACATGTCCTTGTTCTTCCAGCGTCGAAAGCGGAATCGGGCCAGACCGTAACCCGCCAGCGTGCCGAGGGTGGTGGCGACCAGGGTAGCGCCAATAGAGATGATCAGACTGTTTCTCAGCGCTCGGCTGACTTCGGGCAGCCTGTTTGTGAACTCTGACTGCCAGTTGGACAAGGTCGGCGTGAACTGCAGGAAAGGAACGAGCGAAACCGTGGAGAGAATCACGGCGGGAGGCTTCAAAGAAGTGATGATCGCCCAATAGAACGGAAATGCCGCCCAGCAGACCGCAATGATCATCGCAATCCACACGAAAATCTGGCCCGCCAGAGATCCCTTGCGCCTGGTGCGTTTCGGTGAAGAAGCAGAAGTTGTCATGACGGCTCTCCGTTACTCGTAGCTGTTCCGCATGCGGTTGAAGAAGGAGAGGCTGACCATCATCATGATAATCAGCAGAATGTAGGCCAGCGCTGAGGCGTAACCGTGGTTGAAGTTGCGCAGACCCACAAGATAGACATAGAACGAATAAGTCTGCGTCGCCGCTCCCGGTCCGCCACTCGTCAGGCTGAAGGGGATGTCCAGCATCTTGAACGTCTCGATGATCTGCAGGATCGTCACGGTCAGCAGGATGGGGGCGATCAGGGGCAGCGTAATGTAGCGAAACAGGTCGACACCCGATGAGGAATCCAGACGGGCCGCTTCGTAGATTTCCTCCGGCAGCGACTGCAGCCCGGCCAACAGCACCAGGAAACTAAACGGCGTCCACTGCCACGTGAAGACCAGGACGACAGCCAGCCGGGCCAGCCAGATGTTTGAGAACCAGGCCGGCGGGTGGGCGACGCCGAGGGAAATCAGCACAGAGTTGACGGCGCCGACCTGCTCGTGGAAGATCGTCAGTCCCAGGTAGCCCACGGCGATCGCCGATGTGAACAGGGGCATGGTGAAGAGCGACCGGAAGAGACGCTGGCCGCGCATCTCGCGGTTGAACAGAATGGCCAACCCCAGGCCCACCACCACCGTGAAGGTCACACAGGCCACCACGAAGATGAGGGTGACGGCCATGGAGTCCCAGAAGCGGTAGTCATGAAAAGCATCTATGTAGTTTTGCAGACCGATGAAGGTCTGCGGCCGACCCATACGTGCTCTGAAGAAGCTTAGGCGCAATGAATAGAGCAGCGGGAAGATCGTAAACGCAAGAACCCAGAGAATGCCTGGAACCACAAACAAGTACTTGACACGTCCGAGCTGGTACATGGTGTCTCCGATCGAAGTCCCTCAGGGTTTCCGCGCCACTCGAGGAAAAGCATCTCCTGGCGCGGAAACCCTTAAGGGGCTGGCACTGCGAGGACCCAGAGAAGTCGTCAGCCCAGACAGTGTGATCGACGAAGCTCATCCAAGCTGGCTTCCGTTGGACACGTCGCCCTGACAGGCAAGTCTCGGGTCTGGTTCATGACGCACTACTGTTTCGGCGTGTAGCCGATCGACTCCTGGTACAGCTTGAGGAGATCCTCACGACCGTAGTCGTCGATGATCTTGTTCCAGTCGGCCTTTGTCCGGTCCAGCGCCTCCTGGGCCGTGATCTGGCCTGTTACCGCTTCCGACAGGTGGATGTCCCAGGCTGTCATCATTTCGGTGGTGGCGGGAATGCGGATGTAGGTTTGGAAGATCGGGTACTTGAAGAAGTCGTCGGTGTACGCGTCCACGTAGGACTTGGCGTCCACGGCATTCCAGCCCGCATCCGTGTAGTCGGTGATCGTGGCCTTGCCGGTGGGCTGCAGCCAATCATAACTGGTGCCGGGGTTGACGCCGGTCCAGCCGTGGGTGACCATCCAGTGGTTGATGGACGGCGTCGCCATCAGGGCCATCCAGTAGTAGGCCAGATCGGGGTTCTTAGCGTACTTGGACAGCACCGGATGCCACGAGCAGCCGACCTGGTTGCCGACGAGGTTGGGCTTGTCAAGACTGAGGAACTTCTTCTGTTCCATGTCATAAGGGGCCTTGGTGCCGGGGATGCCGCGGGCGCCGACCTTGCCCTGGACCTTGGATTGGGTGAGATCTTGCGCCAGCGCACCCACGTCGCCCCAGGAGAACGTCATCAAGGCCTTGCCGGAGAGGAAGTCCGCCCACGCCTCACCGAGGCTCCAGCCCCACATGGCCGAAGGTCCCTCTTTGGAGAGCGCAATCAACGTCTCCAGCGCCTTGACGTGGCCTGGCGAGTTGATCAACGGCTCCATGGTGTCGGGGTCGAAGTAGTAGATGTTGTGATACTTGTCGACCTTGGTGGGATCATCACCCGGCGCGGGGATGGTCACATAGGGCGCCGACATCGCCATGTAGTGGAAGAAGCCCTGGCCGCCGACCTTCAGGTGCAGGGTGATGCCGTCATCCGGGGCGCCGTCGCCGTTCCAGTCCTTGCCGTTGAAGAACTTGGCGATCTTGAGCACGTCTTCCCAGGTGTCCATGGCGACGGGCATATCTTCGCCCGTCTCGTTCTTGTACTCGGCCTGCCACTTGGGATCGTCAATGATGTCCTTGCGCCAGTAAAGGATCTGGGCATCATGGTCGTAGCTGGTGCCGTACCATTGGCCGTTCCACTGCATCAGGTTGGCGATGGAGGGCGGTAGTGACTCGCGATCCCACTTGGGCATGCGGGGGTCTTCGAAGTACTTGTCAAGCGGCTGCACGAAATCGTTGGCGATGTAGTCGCCGTAGAAGTTGGAGCAGTTCAGGATCACGTCGTACTGGTGTGCGCCGGTCTGGAAATCGGTGAAGATCTTCTCACGCATTTCGGCGAAGGGGATCTCCACGATGTCATAGGTGGCGCCCGTCAGCTCCTGGAACTTGTCCCGGAAGAAGTAAGTGGGGCCGGAGATGGCGCCGCGCTGTCCCGCCGAGTACACGCCGATCGTGAACTTCTGGCCTTTCCAAGCCGGATCGGGAGTGCCCTTGTCGGCAGCATCCCAGGCGGCCTGGGCGGTCTTACCCTCGTTCTCATCTGCGGCCGGGAAGCCGCTGTACATCTTGGGGGCCTCGGTCGGCACCGGCGTCGGTGTCACCTCGACCTGCTTCTCGACGACCTTGGTGACCTCGACCTGCTTCTCAACGACTTTGGTCACCTCAACCTGCTTCTCAACGACCACGGTCTCTTTGATGACCTGTGGCGGGGGTGGGGTCGCCTGCGCGCATGCAGCGAGAACGACCAGTGTCAGGATAACGACAAGCAAAAGTGATACGCGCTTCATCTTCAGGTCCTCCTCGACCGAAGACTCGATGCTCACGGCCAGATCCGTCGTGAGCGTGTTTGACACTTACCTAAGAGCGGCGTTGCCAGCGCCAAGGTACCGCGCGCGCCTTTCCACCTCCTGTTTCACCCCCAAGCCGAAGGTGCCACGCCATCGCCCCCGAGGCAACAGCCACAGAAGAGCGCCCCTGAGCCAACCACTCAGCACAAAATGACACCATCGAACCGACAACTCCTGACAAGGACGATGACGCTTAATGCCGAAAAAGTGCTGCTTCGTTGCGCCTGCGAATCACGCCGTCCAGGCCCTCTCTCAAGCTCAACGAGACTGTATTATAGAGTACGTAATATCCGGCGTCAAGAATAGATGTTAACGTTCACGGCGCGGCCCCTCATCCCGGCTTCTGACTCCAGCACAGCCATGGTTCACAACAAGATCGGGTCAGGCCTTGCGCTGGAGCCAGGGAAGATAGAGACTCTCGGCCGGAAGCTCGTCGGCGCCGATCTCAAAGCTGCGGCCGCGCGGCCGCGGGTCGCCGTCGATGTCGACCGTCACGCCCGCATCGATGCCGGCGTCTCTGGCTGCGGAGGCACCAGTCAGGTGATAGCCGTCCGAAGCAAAGGCGGGGTCGCCGCTGTGGTCATGTTGGCGGACGATGGCGCCTGCCCCGGCGGCGTCACTGGCGTTGCCGTGCCAGAGGGTGCTCTCCAGCGTGGCTGTGCTGCCGGCTGTCACGGTGATGCCGACGGTATGGTCCACCAGGACGGTGTTGACCAGGGCGGCCGTCGTCGGTGTTTGCTTTTCGCCCCACACATGCGTGGCGACGTGCACGCCGCTGCCGTCGCCGCCTGCGTTGCCAACGACCGTCACGTGGACGAGGTGCAGCTCCACGCCTTCGGCATAGAGACCGCTGGCCTTGCTGGCGGCCTGGTTGCCGGCGATGACGCTGTTCGTGAAGGTGCTGGGGACATTGTGGTCGCTGCCGTATAAATAGGCGCCGGCCCCGATCTTGGCCTTGTTGCCGCGGATGAGGTTGTCGGCGCCGTCGATCGGGCTGATGTGGACGTAGAGACCGCCGCCATAGCCGATCATCAGTGTGTCCGAAACGTTGTCGAGGATGCCGTTGCCGGTCAGGTTCGTATCCGTGCTGCTCAGGTAGAGGCCGCCGCCATACCCCAGGGAGCCACCGGAGGCGGTGTTGCCCATGATCCGGTTGTGATAGAGGGTTGGACTGCCGCCCTGGACGTAAATGCCGCCGCCCCATCCGGTGCTGTGCGAGGCCGCCGTGTTGGTCAGGATGCGGCTGTTTGTCAACACGGCGGCACTGTCCTTCAGGTAGATGCCGCCGCCTTCGCCGCCGGTGGAGCTGGCGCTTGCCGTGTTGCTGACGATGACACAGTTGCGGAGGATGGGTGCGCCGCCGTCGACGTAGAGACCGCCGCCCGCATTCACGTAGGCCGCCCCGTTGAGGCCGGTGGCATCGCCGCCGGTGATGCGCAGACCTTCAAGGGTGGGCGCGATGTCGCCCGTGATGTACAACACGCGCCCCTTGCCTTGGGCATTGAGAACGGTGCGATGCACCTCCGGGTCCGGCGTGGTCCAGTCGGCAGGGGCGAAGCCTCCTCGCAAGGTGAGCGTCTTAGTCAGATAGATGGTTTGTGTGACGCCCTGGCGATAGCCGATGTCGGTGTAAGCTCCGGCGGCAATGCGAATCTCATCCCCCGTCTGCGCTTGGTCGACGGCATACTGAACGGTGCGGCAAGGTGCATTGGCGTCGGTGCAGGCGCTGGTGTCGCTGCCAGTGACGGCGACGTAGCGCACCACAGCCGAGGATTGCGGACGTCGATCGGCCGCGGCGATGCCCCACGCCACTGCTCCGATCAAGACCAGAAAGAGCGACACGGTCAACATCACCGCAAAGATGCGATTCATCGCAGGCCTCCTTGCCCGCAGCAGTGGCGACAGCCAGGCGAATGGCTCTCGCTCGTCGCCTGCGCCGGCGAGATTTCTGCGTTGCGTCAACCTTGCTCCGGCGCAAATCTGCTCCAAATGTAACACAGCTAACGGAGCGACGCAGTAAGGCGGATTGTCATTGGTGCAGTCGTGCGCCTCGCAATGGTAGAAATACTCATTGTTGGTATGCCAAACCTTCCTCTTCCCTCTTCCTCGGGTGCATTTCAGTTTGGGGGAGAAGGCCTGACGGCATCCCAGACTTGATCGAAGCGACGAGAGAGAACCGCCGAGCGGATTGGGATAAGATTCTCGATGCCCTTGCGGCTCCAACGCATGCCCGGACCACTGAGACGTTCTTTGTATTGCTTGGCGCCACTCTCCACGGTGCCACTGCCAATCAGCCAGCATCCTTCCCG
>JAKOVD010000099.1 GCA_029782215.1 Chloroflexota bacterium | reverse complement strand
TTTCTCCGGCATCTCGTTTACGCTGCTGATTAACGCTGGTTGTAGCTGTCGCTTATTTGACCGATACATGCTTCACAACTTCTTTCCTGTCACTCAAACCTCGTCCGCAGGGCCGACATCAACCCTTCTCCTGATTGTACTCAGTTCGCGAACTAACGCGAGTTGAAGCTACCTTTTTTCAGGGGAGTCAACGTTCGAACGCAAATGATTCGACCGGATGTCGGCGAGAAGGCCCGCGGATGCGGCTTCGACGAGATTGAGAACGTCGTCAAAGCCCTGGGGGCCTCCGTAGTAGGGGTCGGGGACGTCGGTCAGCCCCAAGTGCGGGGCATAGTGGAGGAACAGGCGAAGCTTGTGCTGGTGGCGGGAGGGGCAGAGCCGCTGCAGAGTGCGCAGGTTCTCGCGGTCCATGGCCAGGATATAGTCGAAGCGCTCGAAGTCGCTGGCCTGGACCTGGCGGCCGCGTTGGCGGCTGAGGTCGATGCCGCGGCCGCGCGCCGCCCGGATGGCGCGGGGGTCGGGCGCTTCGTCGACGTGCCAGTCGGTGGTGCCGGCAGAATCCACAGCGATCTGGGACGACAGCCCGGCGTCGGCGACGGTGCGCTCGAACACGCCCTGCGCTGTGGGCGAGCGGCAGATGTTGCCGAGGCAGACAAAGAGAACGTTGACCATTGGCGATTCCAGACAAAGCCGCCGGTCACCCTGGGGAAGGGCGACCGGCGGAAGGGGAGTCAGTCGATCGGGGGATGGGATGCGGCGAAGGTCAGTCCTCGCCGCCGCGCTCGCCCATTTCCTCGTCCATCATCAGCAGAGCCGGGGCGAAGTCGCCGATCATGCGCAGCCTGGCGACGGCGTCGGAGGCATTCTTCTCCTCCTCCACCTGCTCGTTGATGAACCACTGCAGGAAGACCTGGGCGGGGTAGTCGGCCTCGGCCACGGCCAGCTTGTAGAGGTCGTGGATCATGCCCGTGACCTTTTGCTCGTGGGCATAGGTCTTCTCGAAGACGGCCAGCGGGGTGGCCGGGGCGGGAGGCGGGGCGTCCACTGCCTTGAGGGTCACGGCGCCGCCGCGTTCGTGGATGAAGTCGAAAAACTTGAGGGCGTGGGCGGTTTCTTCCGCGTACTGCAGGCGCATCCACTTGGCGAAGCCCGGCAGGTTGGCGGACTCGAAGTGGGCGGACATCGCCAGGTAGACATAAGCCGAATAGATCTCGGCGTTGATCTGGGCGTTCATGGCGTCCAGGACTTTGGCGCTCATCATGGCAAATCTCCTTTGATTGGTGGCAGCTTGTGAGAGAAAGTACGACGCCCCTATGGAAGCAGCTTTTTCCCTTCGGCGCAAGTGTGGGGAGTGACAATCTGCGCAAGGTGCGACGCACCTCGTATGTGCGTCGCACGTGACCCCTTGACCACGGAGGGGGGATGCCGTAGAATCATGGTGAGGATAGCTCACGGGCCGCAATGAAGCAGCCCACACTTTCCTGCTCGAAGGGCAGCAGGAGCGATGGGACAGCGGTCCGTTTGGAGGAGGTCAGGCGATGGACGCAACGAAACCTCCCAGCAAGGCAGCCAGGATTGGCGTGGTCGGCGGTGGCGTATCGGGCCTGACGCTGGCCCACTATCTGAAGGAAGCAGGATACGGCCACGTCACCCTGCTGGAGAAAGAACCCAGGGTCGGAGGCAAGTGCTGTTCCGCCGAGGTCGAAGGTCGCGTCTACGAGCTGGGCGCCGTCTTTGGCACGCGCGACTACACGACCACGCTGGAGCTCATGAAAGCGGTGGGCATGGAGAGCGGGCCCATGGGCGGCGCGGACTGCTATGACGACCAGGGCCGCCAGATCGACCTGTACGCCTGGCATCAGATTCCCCGCCTGTTCTGGCTGCTGATGGTCAACTACACCTGGCTGACCCGCATCCGGTACCGGCGGATCAACGAGCCTGGCCTGGACGGCATCCCTCCCGAGCTGTGTCTGCCCTTCAAGGCCTTCGCCCTGCGGCACGGCTTCCCGACCCTCGGCCAGGTCCTGACGCCGCCGTTCACGGCCTTCGGCTACGGCTACTTCGATGAGGTGCCGGCAGCCTATGTGCTGAAGTATCTCGAGCTGCCCATGATCCTGGCGCTGCGCGACGGGAGGCGGCGGCTCCTGTGGCCCGGCGGCATCGAGACCCTGTGGACGCGGCTGGCGCAGCGCCACGATGTCAGGACCGGCATCACCATCCGCCGCGTGGTGCGCCAGGACACGGTGCGCGTTGAAACCGCCGACCAGGTCCTGGAGTTCGATGCCCTGATCCTGGCCTGCCCGCTGGATGGCGCCCTCAGCTTCCTGGACGCATCGGCGGCGGAGCGCAGGCTCTTTGCGGCGATCCGCTACTACGACTACTGGGTGCTGCTCTGCGAGATCGATGGGCTGCCGCCCGGATCGGGCTACATCCCCGCCCATTTCACAGCGGACAAGCGCGGCCACGTCATGCTGTGGTATCGGCGCTGGCCGGAAACCCGACTCTACACCTTGTACGTGCTGGGCGACTTTGCCATGGCCGAGGAGGAAGTCGAGCGGACCTGCAGCGCCGATCTGCGGCGCATGGGCGCGACGCTGGACAGGGTCGTGACGGTGCGGCGCTGGAAGTACTTCCCGCACGTTGGAGCCCAGGAGATGGCTGACGGGTACTACGAGACCCTGGAGGGCCTGCAGGGCGCCAACCACACCTACTACGCCGGCGAGATCATGTCCTTCACCACCGTCGAGCTCTGCGCCCGCTATTCAAGGTCATTGGTCGAGCGCTGCTTTAGCTCCCGGCGAGGCAGATAGGTGCGACGCACCTCCGAAGTGCGTCGCACCGGCGCGAAAGCTATGACGCAGCGCGGTATTGCCAGGGTCCCGCCGCCTGTGTAGACTGTACAAGTATCGGGCAAAGTCGCCTGAAATCCGGCAAAGTCGCCCCTCAAGGTCCCTCATGCTCTCCCGAGGCGCCCTTTGAGGACCCTGGAGGTTCCTGGTGATCCTTCCCCCTTCCTTACTACGCCGCTTCTACGTCAGCGCCAGCCTGCGCAACGTCGACGACGGCATTGAGTTCACCTTGATGAACCGCGTCGCGCCCGCCACCGTTATCGCCCTTGGCCCGCTTGAGGTCGACGGAGTTCCTTTCGAAGGTGAGCAGGTGACGCTGACCGCGGCCAAGCCGCGCTCTGCCGCCGCCGTCAGCGATAAGCGGCCTTTCCCGCTGGAGATGGGACGCGAGGTGCGCGTGCGCGTGCGCGGCGTCGCCCTGGCCCAGGGCGCGCACCAGGTGCTGATGCACGTGGTCACGCGGGAGATCGGCGCCGTCGTCTTCACCATCTCGGACTTTATCGGCATGCCCGGCGAGATGCAGGCAGGGGGGCTGCCGGCCTAGCGCGCCGGCAGGGCTGTTTCGAGGTCTGGGCGCTTCGCGGCTTGCAGTCTGACGGCGGTATACTTCCACAGAGCGGTGGGCGTGCGCATGTCCTGCGGCAGCCGCCGCACGTTCAACGGCGAACATTCAACGTTCAACCTTCAACCTCTAACCTGCTAAGGAAGGCCGGCCATGATCATCGGGGTTCCCAAGGAAATCAAAGACAACGAGTACCGCGTCGGCATGTCGATGGGTGGCGTCAAGCTCCTGGTCGACCAGGGGCACCAGGTGTTGATCGAGAGCAGCGCCGGCGAAGAGAGCGGCTTCGATGACCCGGAGTACGCGCGCATGGGGGCCAAGATCGTGCCGACGGCCGCGGATGCGTGGTCGGCGCAGCTCGTGGTCAAGGTCAAGGAGCCGCAGCCCAGCGAGTACGCGTTCCTGCGTCCTGACCTGGTGCTCTTCACCTACCTGCACCTGGCGGCCGAAGAGCGCCTGACCCATGCCATGCTCGAGAGCAAGGTGGCGGGGGTGGCCTATGAGACCGTGGAGCCCGCCAACGGGCACCTGCCCCTGCTGACGCCGATGAGCGAGGTGGCGGGGCGGATGTCGGTGCAGGTGGGGGCGCACTACCTGGAACGGGCCAATGGCGGCCGCGGCAAGCTGCTGGGCGGCGTGCCGGGCGTGCGCGCCAGCGACGTGATCATCATCGGCGGGGGCGTGGTGGGCACCCATGCCGCCCAGATTGCCCTGGGCATGGGCGCCAACGTTGCCATCATCGACCAGAACCTGGAACGGCTGCGGTACCTGTCGGAAGTGCTCAAGGGCAACCTCACCACCCTGGCCTCGAACCCATACACCATCGCCGAGGCGGCCAAGCGCGCCGACCTGTTGGTCGGGGCGGTGCTGATCAAGGGGGCGAAAGCCCCACGGCTGGTGACGCGCGAGATGGTGAGCATGATGAAGCGGGGCGCCGTGATCGTGGACGTGGCCGTCGACCAGGGCGGCTGCATCGAGACGACGCGGCCGACCACGCACTCGGATCCCGTCTACTACGTGGACAACGTCCTGCACTACTGCGTTACCAACATGCCCGGCGCTGTGCCGCGCACCAGCACCTACGGTTTGAGCAATGCGACGCTGCCCTATGTGGCCAAGCTGGCCAACCTGGGGCTGGAAGGCGCGGTTGCCGCCGATCGGGCGTTGGCGCTCGGGGTGAACACCTACAAAGGCCATGTCACCTATCCGGCCGTGGCGGAGGCATTCGGACTGCCCAGTACACCGTTGGCGCAGCTTCTTTAGGCCCTGGCAGGAGGATGGCGCCGGTCCCCCTGCCGACGGCAGGGGGACCGGCGCTTTCTTTTAGGCTCACTTTTCTTCTCATTCCAGACTCAAACGAAACCATTCCATGTCCGCTCTTGAAAACGCCCTGGGCTATGCCCGGGCACACCAAACCCATTTCCTGGACGATCTCTGCGACCTGCTGGCCATCCCCAGCGTCAGCACCTTACCGCAGCACGCCGGCGACATCGACCGGACTGCTCACTGGCTGGCCGCGCGCCTGAGCGCAATCGGTCTGCACGGGGTCGCGCTCCTGCCCACCGCCGGCTACCCCGTCGTCTACGGCGAATGGCTGGGGGCCGGGACGCACGCACCCACCCTACTGGTCTACGGTCACTATGACGTACAGCCGGTCGACCCGCTCGCCGAGTGGCGGACGCCGCCCTTCCAGCCCACCGTGGCCGGCGACAAGCTCTACTGTCGCGGCGCCTCGGACGACAAGGGCCAGGCTTTTGCCGTGCTGGCGGCCGCGGAGTCCTACCTGGCGGGGGGCGCCCTGCCCGTCAACCTGAAGGTAATGCTTGAAGGCGAAGAGGAAACCTCCAGCCCGCACATGCCCGCCTTTGTGCGGGCGGAGCGGGAACGCCTGGCGGCGGACGCCGTCCTCATCTGCGACGGCGCCATCCACGATCCGCAGACGCCCTTGCTCGCCTACGGTGTGCGCGGCGGCGTTCATCTGGAGATGGAGGTGCGAGGTCCGGCGAGTGACCTGCACTCCGGCGTCTACGGCGGCGCCGTCGACAATCCCTTCAACGTGCTGGTGCGTATCCTGGCAGGGCTGCAGGACGCCAACAGCCGCCGCATCCTGGTGCCAGGATTCTATGACCGGGTGCGGCCGCTCGACGCCGAGGAGCGCGCCCTGATGGCGCGCTCGCCGATGAACGATGCCGCCGTGCTGCGCCTGACCAGCGCCCCGGCGCTGGCGGGCGAGCAGGGATTCAGCACGGCCGAGCGCGCCAGCACACGGCCCACCTTTGACATCCACGGCCTGCCCGGCGGCTTCACCGGCGCCGGCAAGAAGACCGTGATCCCGGCGCGGGCGCTGGCCAAGTTCTCGTTCCGCCTGGTGCCCGACCAGGACCCGCAGGAGATCGCCGGCCTGGTCACTGCGGCCATCCGCGCCCTTGCACCACCCACCGTGCACGTCGATGTGCGCGTGCTGGGGTCCGCCCGCCCAGCGGTCATCGATTACCGGCGCCCGGCGATGGCCGCCGCCGATGAGGCCTACGCCCGCGGGTTCGGCGCCCGCCCTCTCTACGTGCGCGAGGGTGGGTCGATCCCGATTGTGGCCGACTTCCAGGACGTGCTCGGCGCGACGGTGGTGATGATGGGCCTGGGCCTGCACGAGGACAACATTCACGCCCCCAACGAATCGATGCACCTGCCCAACTTCTACCGCGGCATCGACACCGTGATCCATTACTTCGACCGGCTGGCGGCTGCCGGCGCCTGACCTGCACCGTGACGACCTCGCCGATGCCCGGCTATTCCCGGGCCCTGCGCGATTTCCAGGACGCCCGCCGCCGTGAGGCGCTGGAGCAGGTCACCAAGCGGCTCTTCCTGCAGGCCGCCAGCGGTCTGTCGGACGTGGAAACCCGGCAGCAGGTGCGGGCGGCGCGCAAGCGGCGGGCGCAGCTTGACGTACCGCTGCCGGCCGTGATCGGCGCCAGTGAAGGCTACCCGGACCTGGCGGACTGGTTTCTCGGCGCGCCCGCGGGCTATGCCGCCAGCATGGGGACGCCGGCAGAAGGCCCGAACACCGGGCCGGCCATCGAAGCCTACCAGATCGCCGACGGCTTCTATGTGCTGTGGGGCGGCGAGCGCGTGGCCGAAGCGGAGGCCCAGGGGCTGTCCTCGATCCTGGCCTGGGTGGAGACCCTGCCCCTGGCCAGCCCGCTGCCGCAGGCCGAGCGGATCGAGGACCTGATCATCCAGGCAGAGTATGCCCTGTTCCTGAACCGCACGCGGCTGGACGAGCTGCGCCCGGAGGCGCGGCTGGCGCTGACGGCGCCGGGCGGCTACCGGCTGCTGGAGGAACACATCACGGTCCAGCGCTGGCGCATGGCCGGCCCCACGCGCCACGAGGTGGCCTTTGGCGAGGCGGTGGCGCGGTGGTACGACGAGGTCTACACCCCCGTGGTGCAGATGCTGCGGTCGCAGGGCCTGGCCGTGCATTTTCCCCGCCGCACCGAGACCGACCTGTACCTTTGGCTGGTGGAGCACCGGACGGTTCTGCTGCGAATGCTCGAATCCGGGCCGCCTACTCTTGTCGGGAAGACGCCGGAGCCGGCGCCGGGAAAGCGCCCCGGCTCGATGTCGCGGTTGGGCGAACGCCTGCGCGACCTCTTGCTGCCTGACAGCCTCGACGCCGGTCCGGCGCCCGGCGACTGGCGGCGGGTACGGCGCCGGGAACGCGGCGAGGAACGCCTGTTTGCCGACATCCTGGTCCCGGTGCGCGGGGACAAGGAGAGCTGGCAGGCGTTGGAGCAGGCCTTTGTCATCGCCCAGCGCGAGGGCAGCGCCGTGCACGGTCTGCACGTCGTGCCGGCAGTGGCGGATCTGCGCGGACCTGAGGCGCAGGCGATCTGGGACGAGTTCGAGCGGCGCCGGGAGGCGGCGGCGGTGGCAGGCCGGCTGGACCTGGCGGTGGGAGACGTGACACGCGCCATCGGCGAGCAGTTGGCCGGGACCGACCTCCTGCTCATGAAGCTCAACCATCCTCCCGGCGTAAGCACCCTGGAACGGCTCGACTCCGGCTTTCGCACGTTGATCCGGCGGAGCAGCCGTCCGGTGCTGGCGCTGCCGGGCAAGCGCACGGAGATGAAGCGCGTCCTGCTGGCCTATGATGGCAGTCCCAAGGCCACGGAAGGGCTGTTCGTGGCCGCCTACATGGCCGGGCGCTGGGGCGCCTCGCTCTGCGTGCTGACGGTCGAGCAGGAGGGGTTGGAGACCGGCGAGGTGACGGCGCGTGCGCGTTCCTACCTGGAGGCGCAGGGCGTGTCCGCGGCCTACGATCTGGAGTACGGGCCGGAAGCGGAGGCCATCCTGCGCGTGGCGGCGTTTCAAGGGGCTGATGTCATCGTGATCGGGGGCTATGGGGCCCGGCCGGTGGTCGAGGTGGTGTTGGGGAGTACGGTGGACGAGATACTGCGCAGGGCCTGGCAGCCGGTGCTGGTGGCGCGCTGACGTTTCTTGCTGGGACTGGGAAACGCTAACGGATCACTTATGGTCATCAAACGCGGTACTAACGCGTCCGGCGTTTACTTATGGTTGTAAGCGCTGATGCAAGCGCACCCCTTGCAGAATCAAGCCCGTATCCACATCACCTATCTATAAATCCCCAGGAGGTACCCTACCATGCGTATGATCGTCCGCCGTGACCCTATCGAACGTGAGATGGCTGCCTGGCGCAATGCCATGGACCGGCTGGTCAATGAGGCTTTTGAGAGCGCCGGCGTCTGGGCGCAGCCTCACCTGTACACCCTGCCCCTCGACGTGGCCGAGACCGGCGAAGGTTTTGTCGTCAAGGCCTCCCTCCCCGGCGCCCAACCTGACAACTTCGAGATCACGTTGACCGACAACGTGCTCACGATCAGGGCCGAGGTGAGCGGCGCCCAGGAGTTCGAGGATGCCCAGTATCACCTCAGGGAGCGCCGCTTCGGTAAGTTCGAGCGTGCCATCACCCTGCCCACCCCGGTGAAGGCCGATGCCATCACCGCCGACTACGTGGACGGCGTGCTGACCCTGAATGTCCCCAAGGCCGAAGAAGTCAAGCCCAAGAAGATCGCCGTCAGCGTCAAAGCCAACTAACCGCAACCCTTTTCACCCCTCTCTCCTCACAGACGGGACCGGATACCCTCCGGTCCCGTCGCTTTTTGCCCGGCGGATTGGGCGGCCACGGATTGGGCGGCCACGGGGGGGATCACCCCTACGGGACTAACGGGGGTCACGTCACTGAGCCAAGTTGCGGCGTCTGCGGGCGGGGCGTAGAATCGGACCAACATTGGCCACTCCCAGGAGGACGAGAACTCCGTGACAACTACAAGGCTGGCGCTGATCGGCTGCGGCGGCATGGCCCGCTACCATATTCACAACCTCATGCAGCAGCAGGATACGACGACCATCACGGCCGTGTGCGAGCCCTCGCGCACGGCCTACGACGAGACGGCGGCGCTCTTCGCTGCGGCGGGTCTGGCGGTGCCGCCCAACGAGCCCGACCTGGGCCGGCTGCTGGCGACCTATCCGCTGGACGCCGCCTTCATCATCACCCCGCACGTCTTCCACCACGAGCAGACCGTGGCGTGCATGGCGGCAGGGTTGGACGTGCTGCTCGAGAAACCGATGGTCATGAACGCAGCCGAGGCTGTGAGCCTGATCGCCGCCCAGGAGCGTACCGGCAGGCTGCTGGTGGTCGCCTTTCCGGGCAGCCTGTCACCGCAAATCCGCGCCGCCGCCCGTATGCTGCGGAGCGGTGAGCTGGGAAGGCTGCTGAGCATCAGCGCCACCGCCTGGCAGAATTGGGGTCCCAACACCGCCAACACCTGGCGCCAGGTCCCGGAGATGGCGGGCGGCGGCTTCCTGTTCGACACCGGCGCGCACATGCTCAACACCGTTGTGGACCTGGCAGGGGAGGGGTTCACCGAGGTGTCGGCGTGGCTCGACAACCGGGGCCGGCCCGTCGAGACGATGGGCGTGGTGATCGGGCGTCTGCGTTCGGGCGCCTGGGTGTCGATGCACGGCTGCGGCGAGGCAATTCCTTCGTGCGAGTCGGATGTTCGCGTCTTTTGCGACAAGGCCATCCTGCGCACCGGTATCTGGGGTGAGCGGCTCGACATCCAGCGAGCCGGCCGGACGGCGCTGCGGCGTGTGCCGCTGCCGCCGTCGCTAGGCGTTTGGGAGCAGTTCCTGGCGGTCCGCCGCGGGGAGTTGGCCAACCCCTGCCCGCCGGAGGTCGGCCTGCGCATGGCCAGGCTCTATGACGCCATCGTCGCTTCGGCAGCCTCAGGGGGCGCCCCGGTGTCCGTGGCATGATCTTCCTGGTTGGCCTGCCCGGTGCGCTCGCCGTCACGCGACGCTCGCCGCGGGGACGCCGCACAACTAACCACTCAACGAACAAACTTGCTTGGAGGCTATAATCATGATGAAGCATCGACGTTTCGGACGCACCGGCTGGATGGTCAGCGAGGTTGGCTACGGCATGTGGGGGATGGGGGGCTGGACCGGCTCTGAGGATGAGGAGTCGATGGCGTCACTCCAGGCTGCCGTCGACCTGGGCTGCAACTTCTTCGACACCGCCTGGGGCTATGGCGCCGGCCACAGCGAGGGTCTGCTGGGGAGGCTGGTCCGCCAGAACCCCGGCGTTCGCCTCTACACGGCCACCAAGATCCCGCCCAAGAACTTCAAGTGGCCCAGCCGCCGCGAGTATACGCTCGACGACTGCTTTCCGCCCGACCACATCGAGGAATACATACACCGCAGTCTGAAGAATCTGGACCTGCCGAGCGTGGACCTGATCCAGTTCCACACCTGGGAGGATAGCTGGGTGAAGGATGACCGTTGGGCCAAGAGGCTGGAAGAGCTGAAGCGACAGGGGCTGATCGGGGCCGTCGGCATCAGCATCAACCGCTGGGAGCCCTGGAACGGTGTCGATGCCGTGCGCAGCGGGCTGATCGACGCGGTGCAGGTGATCTACAACATCTTCGACCAGAACCCGGAGGATGAGCTGTTCCCGGCCTGCGCCGCCCACGACGTGGCCGTCATCGCCCGTGTGCCCTTTGACGAGGGCACCCTGACCGGCAACCTGACGGTGGATTCGACCTGGCCCGCGGGTGACTGGCGGAATACGTATTTCGTGCCTGAGAACCTGATTCCTTCGGTCGCGCGCGCCGATGCGCTCAAGCCCATCGCCGCGGACGCCGGCCTGACACTGCCCGACATGGCCATGCGCTTCATCCTGAACCACCCCACCGTCAGCACCATCATCCCCGGCATGCGCAGGCTGCGCCATGTCCAGGTGAACCTGGCGACCAGCGAGGCCGGGCCGCTGCCCGCCGATCTGCACGCCCGCCTGCGCGCCCACCGTTGGGATCGCCATCCGACGACCTGGAGCCAGTAGGGTCAAAGGTTGAAAGTTGCAGGTTGAAGGTCGCGCACCCGACCTTCAACCTGCACGCCAAGGGGATGGACCAAATTCATGGATTGAAACTCCATGAATTTGGCAAAAAACATGGATTTGGTCTAGGATGCACGCATGTTTACACGCGCCTACGAGCCGCTCGATGCCTTCTTACAGCCGAACAAGGTTCTGGCTGTCTTTGGCCCGCGCCGGGTTGGGAAGACCACCCTGCTGCAGGCATACCTCAAAGACACGCCGCTGAAGTACAAGCTGGATTCTGGTGACAACCTGCGCACACAGCAGGTTCTGGGCTCGCAGGACTTCGGCCAGATTCTCCCCTACGTGGAAGGGTACGAGATGCTGGCCATCGACGAAGCGCAGAACATCCCGAACATCGGCATGGGGCTCAAGATCATCGTTGATCAGGTGCCAGGCATCCGGGTGGTTGTCACCGGCTCGTCCTCCTTTGAGCTAACCGGCCAGGTAGGCGAACCCCTGACAGGCCGCAAACGCACCTTGACGCTGTATCCGCTGGCGCAGTCTGAGCTGCTCTCGGTCTACAACAGGTTCGAACTGCGCGAACGGCTTGAGGACTTCCTGGTCTTTGGCAGCTATCCTGAGGTCCTGCAGGCTGCGACACGAGGGGAGCGAATTGAGGTCGTGACCGAGATCGCCAATTCCTATCTGCTCAAGGACATTCTGGTCTTCGATAGGGTGAGGCGATCCCGTACGCTGCTCGATCTGCTCAGGCTCCTGGCATTCCAAGTAGGGAGCGAGGTGTCACTCTCGGAACTGGGCACACAGCTTGGCGTTGACGTCAAGACGGTGCAACGCTACCTCGATCTGCTTGAGCAGGCCTTCGTCATTGTTCGCTTGGGAGGTTTTAGCCGGAATCTGCGCCAGGAAGTCACGAGCAAATCCAAGATCTACTTTCTCGACAATGGTATTCGCAATGCGGTGATTGCGCAGTTCAATGCGCTTGCACAGCGCAACGACATCGGCGCCCTTTGGGAGAATTTCATCGTCATTGAGCGCCTTAAGCGCCGTACCTACGGTTCGCTCTACGCCAACACCTATTTCTGGCGCACCTATGATCAGCAGGAAATCGATCTCGTTGAGGAACACGACGGCCGGCTCTTTGGCTACGAATGCAAGTGGTCTCCGAAGCGGACACCTGTTGCGCCGAAGAGCTGGACGACCGCCTATCCCGATGCCGAATACGCGGTGATTCAGCCTGACAACTATCTCGACTTTGTTCTGCCGCCGCGTTCGTAGAGGCAGAACTCTCTCCGAACCTTCAACCTTCAACCCTTAACCTCTAAACTTCCCGCGTCAGGCGTTCGATAAGAGCGCGGTGCTGCGGGAACTGGGCGAGCAGGGCGCTGCGGCTGGGCTGCTCGAAATCCTCGAAGTCGAAGCCAGGCGCCACCGTGCAGCCGACAAGGGCATAACTGTCCGGTGCATCGACGGCAGCTCCGAAGGTGCAGCCGACAGGGACGACCCCCTGGAACGCTTCGCCGGCTTCAGGATCGCTGCCGAGCCGGAGCGTGCGGTAGGTCCCGTCGGGCTCGATCATGTGGACGGTCACGGCGGAGCCGGCGTAGAAGTGCCACAGCTCATCAGCGCGGATGCGGTGCAGGGCCGAGATGTCCTGGCTCCGCAGCAGGAAGAAGATGGCCGTGGAGTGGGCGCGGGCGCCGGTGAAGCGAGCGGGCAGGGCGGCGTGGGGGATGGCTTCGGCGGCGCGATAGGTCTGGCGGTAGAAGCCGCCTTCGGGATGAGGTGAGAGGTCCAGACGCTGGACCCAATCGTTGGCAGTCAACATCGTGTGTGTAGGGCTGACCTCCCGCAGGTGAAGAGAAGCTAGGCTTCGAGCCGCAGCCAGCGGTAGCCGTAGCGTCCGAGGGGCAGGCGCAGCGCCGCGCCCGGCGTCAGGGCGAGGGTCTCGCCGCTGAACAGGTCGACGGCCCTGGCGTAGGCGCGGCCAAGGTCCAGCTCGGCGATGCGCTCACTGCCGGCGAGGTTGTTGGCGACCAGGAGGTTGTCATCGCCGTCGCTGCGGACATAGGCAAGGATGGCGGGATCGGGCGCCGCCAGCAGGCGCGTGTCCCCGCGGCCAAAGGTGGGGTGCTGTTTGCGCACGGCCAGCAGGATGCGCATCCGGTTGAGCAGCGAGTTGGGGTCGTGGCGTTGGGCGGCGACGTTGACGCGGTGGTAGCCGAACACCTCGTCTGCGATGACGGGGTCCGACGGGGCGGTGGTGGAGAAGCCCGCATGCGGGCTGTCGTCCCACTGCATCGGCGTGCGCACGCCGTCGCGGTCATCCAGCCAGATGTTGTCGCCCATGCCGATCTCGTCGCCATAGTAGAGCACAGGCGACCCGACCAGGGTCATCAGGATCGAATTGGCGACCTCGATGCGGGCGCGGTCGTTGCCGAGCAGCGGCGCCAGGCGGCGGCGGATGCCGAGGTTCAGGCGCATGCGCGGCTCCGGCGCGTAGAAGTCCCATAGGAAGCGCCGCTCCTCCGGGCTAACCATCTCCACCGTCAGCTCGTCGTGGCAGCGGAGGAAGGTGCCCCATTGGCAGTTCGCCGGCAGCGGCGGTGTGCGGGCCAGGATCTGCGCGATGGACCCGCGGTCGGCCTGGGCCAGCGCCATGAACACGCGCGGCATGAGCGGGAAGTGGAAGTTCATGTGGAACTCGTCGCCGTCGCCGAAGTAGTGCCGCACGTCCTCAGGCCACTGGTTGGCCTCGGATAACAGCAGTGTGCCCGGTGCGTAGGCATCGACGAAGGCGCGCAGGCGCTTCAAGTAGGCGTGCGTCTCCGGCAGGTTCTCGCAGTTCGTGCCCTCCCGCTCGTACAGGTAAGGGGTGGCGTCGACGCGGAAGCCGTCCACCCCCAGATCGGCCCAGAACTGCACCACCCGCAGCATCGCCCGCTGCACCTCGGGGTTGTCGTAGTTCAGATCGGGCTGGTGGCTGAAGAAGCGGTGCCAGTAATACTGGCCGCGCAGGGGATCGAAGGTCCAGTTGGAGGGCTCGGTGTCCAGGAAAATGATCCGGGTGTCACCATAGGGCTGGTCGGTGTCGCTCCACACATACCAGTCGCGGTAGCGGGCATGCTCCGGGTGGTTGGGGTCGCGCGAGGCCTGGAACCAGGCGTTCTGGTCCGACGTGTGGTTAGGGATCAGCTCCACCACCACTTTCAGACAGCGGCGGTGCGCTTCGGCCACCAGGGCGCGGAAGTCCTCGATGCTGCCGTAGTCGGGGTGAATGGCCGTGTAGTCGCTGACATCGTAGCCGTCGTCACGCAGGGGCGACCTGCAGATGGGCAGGAGCCAGACGACGTCCACGCCCAACCACTGCAAGTAGTCGAGCTTGGCGGTGAGCCCGGCCAGGTCGCCGATGCCGTCGCCGTTACTATCGGCGAAAGCGCGGACGAAAAGCTCGTAGAAGACGGCGTCTTTGTACCAGAGAGGATTGGTGGTCATGGCAGGTAGAGGGTAGCGGGTGGCGGCGCTTTGCGGAGCCCCGACCGTAAGGGAGGGGTTGGGTGGCGGGTGGTGGTCTGTGCTCGCCCCAAAAGGGCGCTATTCGCCCTTCACTTCGGTCCAGATGCGGTCGTAGAGGGGGGTGGCGTCGCCGACATCCACGAGACGCTTGCCATTGGCGATGGCATCGGCGGGGATGTTGGTGGCGTTGGAGCTCATGTACTGCTGGTAGAGGTCGGACTGCTGCGTCTTGGCGTAGTCGAGGGCGGCGCGGTTGGGGTTGATATAGGGGAAATCGCGCAGCATGAGCCAGAAGAGGTCGTCCTGCAGCGTGTAGTTGAGCCAGGCGTAAGCGGCGTCCGCGTGCGGGGCGGCGGCAGGCATGGCCCAGTTGTCCTGCCAGAGGAAGGCCCCTTCCTTGGGGTAGACATAATGAAAGGCGGGGTTCTGGCGCGCCGCCTCCACCGCCTCGCCAGTGAACACCACGCCCAAGTCGACGTCGCCGCCGATCAGGGCGGTCTTGGGGCTGTCGCTGTCGAACAGCTTGACCGCCGGCACCAGCTTGGCGAGCCTGGCCTTGGCTTCCTCGAGCTGCTTGGTGTCTTTGGTGTTGGGGTCGTAGCCCAGGGTCAGCAGGGTCAGGCCGATGACGGTGCGGGAATCGTCGGGCAGAACGATCCTGCCGGCATAGTCAGGATTCCACAGATCGGCAAAGGAGGTGGGCGCCTGCTTGACCTTGTCGGTGTTGACGACGATGGCGTCGCTTCCGGCCTCGTACGGCACGGTGTACTCGTTATTGGGGTCGAAGGGCAGGTTGAGGTAGCTCGGGTCGAAGTTGCCGAGGACGGCCAGCTTGCTCTTGTCGATCTTGGCGAGCAGCCCCTGCTTGACCATCAAACCGACGAAGTAGTCGCTGGGCTGGACCAGGTCATAGTTGGCGCCGCCGGCCGCGAGCTTGGCATACATCTCTTCGTTCGAGGAGTACTCGTCGCGGTTGACGGTGACGCCGTAGACTTTTTCGAAGCACTCGATGATGTCGTCGGGGATGTATTCGGTCCAGACGAAGAGGTTCAACTGTTTGGAGGTGACGTTGACGGGGGTCATGGGGGCGGGGCAGGCAAAGCCGGAGGCCGTCACCATGCCGGTGGCGGGCTTGGTCTCGGCGGCGGCTGTGGGCGCCTGCGCCGGAGTGGCCTGTTCGGCGGGCGCAGTAGCAGCGGGCGCAGTAGCAGCGGGCGCAGTAGCAGCGGGCGCAGTAGCAGCGGGCGCGGCAGGCGGGGCGGAGGCACAGCCGCTGACCAGGAGGGCAACTGCGAGGAAAACGGTGGCGATGTAATGTTTCATTGAGGGCGTCTCCGCAAGATGGTGGTCGTTCAGGCGCTTTGCCTTTGCAAGCGCTGCGTCAGGAGCAGCGCCAGTAGGACGATCAGCAGCCAGACCGTGGACAGGGCGTTGATCTCAGGGGTGATGGTGCGGCGCAGCAGGCCGTAGATATAGAGGGGAAGGGTTGTGGCGCCGGGACCGGTGGTGAAGAACGTGATCACGAAATCGTCGAGTGACAGCGTAAAGGCGAGCAGGGCGCCCGCCAGCACACCGGGGAAGATGTTGGGCAGCGTGATGCGCCAGAAGGTTGTCCACCCGGTCGCGCCCAGGTCCCGGGCGGCTTCCTCGATCGAGGGATTGAAACCCTGTAACCGCGCCTGCACCACCAGGGCGACGAAAGGGATGCTGAAGGCGATGTGCGATACGATGACCGTCGGCAGTCCCATGGCCAGGCGCTGATCCCCCTGGAGCCCGAGGGCGTCATTGAGGAACCGGAACATGGCCGTGAAGAGCACCAGGATGCCGATGCCCATAACGATCTCGGGGATGACGACGGGGATGTAGAGGGAGGCCTGCGACACCGTCTTGCCGCGGAAGCGGTAACGCTGCAGGGCGAGCGCCGTCATGGTGCCGAGGACGGTGGCGACAAGGGTGGAGACGGTGGCAATGAGCAGGGTGTTTTCGGCGGCGTGCAGGGCGTCGCGGTTGCGCCCGAGGACGCAGAACCAATAGAAAGGACCACAAGGACCCTGGTTGACGATGCCCTCGAACCGGATATTGGCACGGGAGGCGTTGAACGCGTAGACCACCAGGACCAGGATCGGGATGTACAGGAACGTATAGACGAGGATGACGACGAGCGTGAGCCAGGAGAAGCGCTTCTTTGCCATGCTTGCTCCTAGCCTGCCGTGATCTCTTCCCCAAAGCCGAAGCGGCGGGTGTAGAACAGGGTGACGATCAAGGTGAGGACCATGAGGATGATCGACGCAGCCGAGCCAAACGCCGGGTCACGGGCGTCGAGGAACTGCCGCTGGATCAGATTGCCCACGAGGATGATCTGGCGTCCGCCGAGGACGTCCGAGACGATGAACGTGCCCATGACAGGGACGAACACCAGCACCGTCCCGGCGACGATGCCGGGCAAGGAAAGAGGCAGGGTGACCCGCCAGAAGCGGCGCAAGGCATCGGCCCCCAGGTCGCTGGCGGCCTCGTAGAGCGAGGGCTCGATCTTCTCGAGCGAGGTGTACATGGGCAGGACCATGAAGGGCAGGAACTCGTAGACCATGCCCACAAGCACGGCGCCCGGTGTGTAAAGGAGCTGCAGCGGCTCAAAAGGCAGGTTGAGCAAGGCGAAAACCGATCCCAAGACGCCGTTGATCACCCCCTCGCTGCGCAGCAGGATGATCCAGGCATACAGGCGGATCACGAAATTGGTCCAGAGCGGCACCAGGACGAGAAAGAGATAGGCGTTGCGCCGTTGCACGGGGGCGCGGGCGATGAAGTAGGCGAGCGGGTAGCCGATCAGAACGACGAGTACCGTGGTCTGGACGCCCAAGACGACGGACCGCCAGAGGATGCCGGCGTAGAGGGAATCGAAGCAGGGCGGCTGCGTGGCCCCGCAGGCATCGTGCAGGCTGACGCCCACCAGCCGCAGGTAGTTGGCGAAGGTGAAACCATAGACGATGGCGCCGTCCGGGCTGCGCCGGCCGAGGGAGGTGATGACGATGAGAACCAGGGGTGCGATCAGCAGCACCAGCATCCAGAGCTGCGTGGGGACCATCAACAGGATGCCCCGGCGTTCCTCGTTCTTCCTGCTTTCGGAAGCGTTGACCATCCTCTACTCCAGCAAGATGCGCGCCGCCTCCGGCGCGAAGCTCACGGTCACGGCGTCGCCCGGGGCAGCGAGCCTGCGGGCAAAGGGGTCCGTGTTCTGTTCACGCACGCGCACGACCTGTTCGCCGGCCAGCCGCACCCGGTAGTGCGTGTCGGTGCCGATGTACACGACCTCCTCCACCTGTCCTGGCAACTGCACGTAGCTGTCGGGCAAGCGCACGTGCTCCTGTAGACCGTAGAGGTGCATCTTCTCCGGACGGATGGCAACGATCACGTCCTGGCCTTGAGGCAGTGTGCGGTCGGTGAGGGCGGGAATGGTCGTTCCGCCACGCAGCGTGATGCTGGCGCTGCGATTGGTCTGCTCGAGCATGCGGCCTTCCAGGAAGCTCGTCTCGCCGATGAAGTCGGCCACAAAGCGGCAGTTGGGCATCTCGTAGATATCGTGGGCGGTGCCCACCTGCAGCACCCTACCGCTATCCATGACGGCGATGCGATCCGACATGGTCAGGGCTTCTTCCTGGTCGTGGGTGACGTAGATGAAGGTGATGCCAACCTCACGCTGGAGCTTCTTGAGCTCGAGCTGCATCTCCTTGCGCAGTTTCTGGTCCAGGGCTCCCAACGGTTCATCGAGCAAGAGGACCGCCGGTCGCTTGACCAGGGATCGCGCCAGGGCGACGCGCTGCTGCTGGCCGCCGGAGAGCTGTTTGGGCTTGCGCCTGTCAAGGCCCGGCAGCCGTACCATCTCCAGCGCCTCCTGCACCCGGCGAGCGATCGCCGCCTTGTCTACGCCGTCCATCTCCAGGCCAAAGGCGACGTTCTGGGCGATCGTCATGTGCGGGAAGAGGGCGTAGTTCTGGAAGACCGTGTTGACGGGCCGCTTGTTCGGAGGGGTAGCGCCCATCGCCTGCCCGCGGATGTAGACTTCACCTTCGCTGGGCAGCTCAAAGCCGGCAATCATACGCAGGCTGGTTGTCTTGCCACAGCCCGATGGCCCCAGCAGGGAAAAGAATTCGCCCTCAAGGATCTCAAGGTTCACGCCGTTCACGGCCGTAACCTTGGAATCGCCGTATTCGGCGAAATGCTTGCTCACGCCCCGGAACTCGACGGCATAGGTGGTCCCCTGTTCCCCGTTGCTGCTCCGGGGGACGGACAGGGCGGCATCCTGGCCGCGGCGGCTAATCATCGGTCTCGTCCGGCGGCGCGAAGACATCGGCGGGAGGCAACCATTGATAGGCGTCCTTGACGACCTGGGGGACCAGGACGATGCGCGTGCGGCGGATGCCGGGAACGGCGTGAAGCCGTTCTGTGGTGAACCTGTGCACTTCCTGGCTGTCGCGGAAGCGCGCCTGGACGCTGATGTCCTCATCACCGGTGGCGTAGGCGATGTAGCAGACTTCCGGCATGGCGGCGATGGCGTCCAGCACCTGCTTATGATGCGCCAGCTCCACTTCGCACACGATATCCACCACGAGAGTGAAGCCGAAGGGCGCCGGATTGACCACGGCGACCGGGGTGATGACCTGGTCGTCGATGAGCCGTTGGATGCGATGCCGCACCGTGCGCTCTGCGGTCTTAAGGTCGCGCGCCAGCTCTGCGCTGGAAAGACGGGCGTCCGCGTTCAGGCGGAAGATGATCTGACGGTCGAGTTCAGAGAGCTTGCGCATAAAGGACGGTCCGCATACGATCAGGTGTCGAGCAAAACGGCTTTCGATTCCAGGCTGGAGTGAGTATAGCCATTCTGGCCGAAAAGGCAAGTTGAACACGTCAATGGCGCCGGAAACGGCAACCAAAACTCGCACAACATCTGTGAACGGCCTGTATTGAGATTGTGTCAAACGAACCACTGCTGATGCCCCATACCCTGCTTTTTCTCTGCTCCGGCAACTACTACCGGAGTCGCTTCGCCGAGATGCTCTTTAATGACAGGACCAGCGCACTGGGACTCGACTGGCAGGCGACCTCGCGCGGCCTGAACCGGGAGTTCAACGCCGGCAATGTCGGCCCCATCTCCGGATTCGCCGTGCGCGGCCTGATCGACCGCGGCGTCGCCCTTCCCGTCTCTCCGCGCTATCCTGTGAAGCTTGAAGTGGCGGACCTGGCGGGCGCCGACCGCATCATCGCCCTGCACGAGGGCGAGCACCGTCCTCTGATGCGCGTCCATTTTCCCGACTGGGAGGAGCGCGTCGAGTACTGGTGGGTGGAGGACCTGCGCCAGGCGCCTGCGGACGAAGCGCTTGCAGAGATTGACAGGCGCCTGGACACGCTGCTGGCCGAGCTGGCCAGCCAAATCGGCGCCGCCGCGTCATAGGGCTGGCGCGTATCTCTCCCGTCGCAACGACAGGGAGCGAGTCGTGCCGGGGAGCGCGCAATGCTGCCGCACCGACAAGGCGCGATCGCGGCTAAATGAGACTCGCCCATCCTTGCGGTGGGCGAGTCTCTTTTGAGATGGGATGCCGGTGAGGTGAAGGGCTTATGACGGCGCGTATTTGCAGCGCGGGCGCCCCTGCACCTCATTCATGTACAGGCAGAGGTCGATGAACGCCCGCCGCCACAGTGTCTGGCCGGGGGGGCTGGGGTCCATGATCGACCAGTAGTACTGCTCGGTGGTGGGCTTCCATTCCGAATCGGGCATGTAGATCAGGGACATCAGCCCGACCCACGGCCAGTTCTTGGCGGCCCATTTGTAGGCGTTGACCAGATATTGGGCCTGGGTCAAGTCGTCGATGCCCGCGCCGCCGCCGTGCCAGTAGTAGGGGCTGTCGGGCCGCGGGTCCCAGGTCCAGCCGAACTCGAGCACCGCGATCTTCTTGGCGGTGTCGCCGTACTTCTCCATGATCTTGCGAATGTCTTCGACGTGGCGGAAAGAGTAGACGCGCAGGCGGTCGGCTGGGCTGGGGTCGCCGTTGTACAGCTTGGGATCGCTGGCGATGGCGCCCGGATCGGTTTCCGGAGAGACCGCATAGCCGGCGCCGTGGACGCCGAGCATGTCGAAGTAGCCGCTGCTGTTGCCGCCCATAGCCTGGTACATCAGGTCATAGAACTTGGTGTCGTACATGGCTTCGGCCTGGTCCGCCGTGGTGGGGGCCATGCCCGCCGTGATGACGATAGCGTTGGGATCGGCTGCCTTGATCGCCTTGTAGGCCTTGCCGAGCAGGGTCGCGTAGCCGGCGGGGTCGGGCGGTTTGTTGCCCCATTCGCGGGCAAGGTTGGGCTCGTTCCAGATCTGGTAGGCCTGGATGCGGCCCTTGTAGCGCGTCGCCATCGCATTGAGGAATTCGGCATAAGCGTCGGCGTTCTCGGGTGGATTGCCGGCCCAGTTGGCCTGGTCGGCGGCCGGTGAAACGCGGACGAGCAGCTTGAGCCCGTGCTGTTCCACCTGGTCGACGATGCGGTCGGTGCGTGACCAGTCGTACTTGCCGCGGCCGCCGCCCTCGATGTCCTGCCATGCGAACCACTGCTTGACCCAGTTGAAGCCGGCGTCCTTCATCAACTGCAGGTCTCGGTCGGCGACTTCGGGCCGCCACCACAGGAAGGCCTGGGCGCCGAAGTCGGGTGAGCGCATGGCCGAGGACTGCGGCGCCGGTTTGGGCGCAGTGGTCGGGGTGGCGGGCGCCGCCGTCGCGGGCACGGGGGTGGGCGAAGCCGCGGCTTGGGCAGGCGCTGCCGTGGCCGGAGCAGGGGTCGCGGTGGGCGCCTCGGCGGGGGCGGCGGTCGCCTCCTGCGGCACGGCGGTGGGTGTCGGCGGAACGGGGGTCGCCGCTGGCGCCTGCGTAGGCGCCGCGAGCACCGTGGGTGTCTTGGTGGGCGTTGGCGTCGCCGGCGGCGCCGATTGGCACCCGCTCAGCAGGAGGATTGACGCCAGCAGGAAGAGCAGGAAGGGAACGGCGATGCTGGCGGATGGCCGGGATACGGTGCGTGGCTTGGACATGGGCTATGGGTCGGTGATGTGAGCGAAGGTCTTGGAATATACCAGGTGACCGGCACTTGCAGAACGCCGGTCACCTGAGAGCACCTTCTATGACGTTGGCACAGGGGCCCGGTGTTCCGGCGGCACCCGCTCATCGCGCCTGCCGCCGGAGTTGAGCTTACTTCGGCATGTTCTTGACGGCTTCATAGGCGGGCCGTCCCCAGATGGCGAACTGCTGCAGCTCCGTGCCGGGGTTCGTGATGCCGAAGTTCAGGTTCCACAGGAACATAGGACCGACAAAGCCCCAGTTCTTGGCCATCTGGTACGCCTGCACAATCCAGCGAGCCTGTTCGTCTGGGGTGTTGTCGTTGGCATACCCGTAGTTGTTGTTGAAGGCGGGACCGACGGCCCAGCCGAACTCGGTCGGCCAGATACGCTTGTTCGTGTCGCCGTACTTGACCATAATGTTGCGGTAGCCTTCCATCGTCCCGCGGAAGCACCAGGAGTGGTGATGGTTGTCCGAGGGTCCGCGGAAGGAAGCGCTGGGGTCGCTGAACGTGCGCCAGTCGGCGTCGGCGGGACAGTTGTAGCCGCTGGGATGGGCGCCAATGCCGTCGGCATAGTTCTTCAGCCCCAGTTGGTACAGACGCTCAAGATAGGTCATGTCGTCGATGCCCCAGGGCAGCGGGGCGCCGGTGGGGGTGGGAGCGCCGCTGATCACCTGCATCTGCGGACAGGCGGCCTTGATGGCGGCATAGGCGCGCTTCAGAATCTCCATGTAGCGTTCGGGGCTGATCTGCTCGTTGCCCCACTCGTAGTGGAGGTTCTCCTCGTTCCAAACCTCAATGGCCTTGACCTTGCCACAGTAGTGACCGGCGTAGGCGCCGACGAAGTTGGCGTAGGTTTGCGGGTCGGCGGGCGGACCTTCGACGCCGAAATCTGTGTTGCCGGGGCGGGCCCAGTTGGGGGCTTTGACGATGGAGGCCAGGATGTTCAGACCCTGACCGGCGAAGTAGTCGACAATATCATCCTGCCAACCGATCTGGCCGGGGGCGCCTTCCATCTCCTTCCAGGGCACCTGCCATTTGACCCAGTTGAATCCGGCGTTCTTGAGGGCGCTGGCGGCAAAACCCAGGTCGGCGCCGCCGTAGGGCTGGATCTGCATGCCATAGCCAAAGCTGCCGCCGCCGGAGGGCTTAGGAGCGCTGACAGGCGCCGATGCCTGCGCCGCGGGGGCTGCAGCCGGGGCCGCAGCGACCACCTTCGGCGCTTCCGGAATGTCCTTGGCCACAGCGACCTCGGCCACTGGACCGGCAACCTTGACACGGTCCGCCGAGACCCAAACCGGGCCGTTGGAACCTTCAAGCTGCCACCAACTGCCATCCTGGTTCTTGCCGATGATCTTCATCTGCTGGTTTGCTGCCATCTTGCCGGCGGTGCCATAGACGGTGCCGGGACCCTGGCGCAGGTTGGTGATGTCCATAGCGGTGGCTACGGCGTAGGGCAACGGCGTGGGCGTCGGCGTGAATTCAGGTGTCGGCGTGGGGACCGGGGTGAACGTGGCCACGGCGACCTGGGCCTCACCCTGACTCTTCAGGGTCTGGCCGTCGCGCACCAGGTCGGCATTGACGGCGTAAACGCCCGGTGTGGGCGGAATGGCAAGGCTGACCGCTTCATTGAGGGCGCTGTTGGCTTGGGTCACCACGGCTCCCTGGGGGTCCTTGACGGTCCAGGCGACGGCCATGGGCGCCTGCGACATCGCCGGGGACTGGCCGGCGGCGTAGCTGCCCAGGGTCTTCCAGGTGCCGGGGTCGATATCATCGCTTTGCAGGGATTCGACGTAGACGCCGCCGAGGTTAAAGCGGTTCGCCAGCGAGACCTTGCTGGCGAGGCTGGTGGCATCCTCCAGAAAGACCACCCGCTCCTCGCCGCCCTGGCCGCGGTAGCGATACCAGGAGATGCCGGTGGCGGGGTCGAACTGCAGCGTCGAGGCGACAATGTCGCTGGCCGTGCCGGCCTGCACGCTTTCGCCCGGCTGCACCACCTCGCTGGAGGTGTTGACCTTGCCGGCCAGGGGCGCCAGGGCTTCGGCGTAGCCGCGGGGGATGAAGTAGCCGCCGGACTGCTCGACGGTGCGCGCAGGAATGCGGAGCTGGACCTTGAAGCGGTCGATCTCGTCGGTCGCAAATTCGAGCAGTTTCTCCATCTTGCCGCCGGGCGCATAGTCCAGCGGGTTGTCGGAGCCGGGCACGACGACCAGATCGGCAGCCTGGCCGAGTTCACGCCAGTTGAAACCATAGGTCTGCCAGGTGTCGTCGGAGAGCTGCTGGGGCGCGTCCAGGAAGACGGCGAGCTGCTTGCCGTCCTGGTGCAGGCGATTGGCCAGGTTGGTGACGAAGCGGGTGTAATCGTCGCGCAGCGGCGGATCCACACCGCGGTAGTCCAGGGCGATGCCGGTGTACAGCCCGCTGGCGGCCAGCTCGGCGAGGGTATTGATCTGGACTTCCTGCATGCCGCCGTCGATGAGCAGATTGGAGAGCAGGTCGGTGCGCGGCACCTGGCCCGGCTCATAGTTGCGCACCGTGAGGAACGTCTTGTAGGGTGTTTCGCCGGCCGGCGGCAGATCGACGGTGCCGTCTACGCTGCCGTCGCCGCGCAGGGTCAGGACGGCGGGAAAGAGCACCGTGGTCGAGGAGAGTGCTTCCGCGGGAAGGGTCTTGCCGCGAGGTAGCTCGACTCCCACCGACGGCACCGCTCCGCTGGTCTGGACGACCGCGAAGGCGGCCGGCACCGACCCCAGGCTGCTGCCTATCGCGTCTTCGTCCTTCAAGACGTGGCTCGGCAGCCATTCCCACTTCTGGCCGTTCCAGTTGTAGAGGTCCAGGGTTTCGTAGGGGAGGGAGTCGTTGGGAATGGGAATGCTGATGGACGATTCCCCGGGCACGGCGCCATGCACATCCAACTGATAGATGGGGCTGCGCGGGCGCAAGGTGCCGGGCAGGGCCTGGGCGGCGGCGCGGAGTGTTTCTGAGGCGTCGCCGCGTTCAAAATTGGCGCGCGGCACGGAACTGAGCCTTGCATAAGTGGCCTGGCGTGCTTTGAGCCCGGCGGCGGGGAAGATCACGCTGGTGCCATCGGGGTCAGTCACCTGCCCGGAGGTAGGCGCCACGGGTGTATAGCCGATGTTCTGGATCCGTTCGATCAGATTCACGGGGGGAAGCATCAGCACCAGAATCACCAGCACGGGGATGATGATAAAGGTAAAGACACGGCCCGTCTTCTTGCTTTCGAGGGCGCGACCAAATCCGCCAAGAAACGAGCTGTTTTCCATACGCGGTTTTCTACTCCTAAACGCAAAATCACCCGTCAGCCCCTCTGCGCTCAGGCTACTGGGCGACCAGGAGCGACGGGTGGATTGTGAGGTAAGCCTTATGCTGGCTGGGGGCCGGAAGGCCAACGAGGTTGGCGGCGACCCGGAGGGCAACAGGGCAAGTGCACGGTCTTCATCAGACTGCTGACGGATTCCTGACAACCTGAAGTCAGGTGAACGCGGATTCTAGCACAGCGGCAAAACCCAGGCAAACCATTGTGTCCGCAGAATGGGCACCCAATCCGGTTGGGGACTGCTTCACTTCGTTCGCGGTGACATAGTGGAGAGGAGGCCTCTCCTAAGGTCTCCATCTGTTCGGCAGGCAGCCCGGCAGCGACATGGATGGCGATGTCATTGGTAGAGGGAGATTCTCACGAGGGCGGCGCCCCTCGGGCACAAAGGGACGCCGGGTTCGCGGGGCAGTCCTGCAAAGTAGTATACTCGCCCCATGATCGGTGTGCCCGTGCGGAACGTCTCAATAGTAGCAAATCCCTCAAGTCGTCGCGACTGAGAACCATCCTGTTCATGACTGACGAAACGCCAACGGACGTCTTCCTGCCCGTAGACCCGGCGTCGGCGCCTGTGCCCGGATCGGAGGCCGCTCTCTCTGCCTGGGCTCCGGCCGCGCCCCTGCCGTCCCCAGCCGATCCTACCCAGACGGCGGCGCCGCCGCGCAAACGGCGCCAGCGCAGGCGTGCGCCCATCTGGTGGATCACCATCGGCCTGTTGGCGCTTTTCGTCCTGGTCGGGCTGGGCTCGTTTGCCTACTACGCCTACCTGACTTTCCGGCCTGTCAGCGCCCCTTCCCCCACGAGCCCATGGAGCAGCCTGGTAGCGGCCGACATCCTGCCAGGCCCGGCGGTGTCGCTGCTGGCCGGAGCGAACCTGGACAAGACGTACCGCGAGACGATGGCAGTCGACGCCGTGGAAACGGCTGCCGCCCAAACGATCGCGACCGCGGCGGTGCCCGAGGTGCAGCGCCTGGGGTGGCTGACCGTTTTGGCGCGGCGCTACGCCCTGAGGGGCGACAGCAGCCGGGCCACGGAACTCTACCAGCTTGCGGCCGATCTGGCCGTGCTAGCTCCTGACCTCGGCGACCATCAGCGGGCGGACGCGCTGTTGAGCGTCGCCGGTGGTTGGATTCTGCTCGGACGCGCCGAACTGGCCCGGACGGTCCTGAGCCAGGTCGAGCTGATTGCCCAAAGCAGCTCCCAGATGGAGCCGCCGGTACGCCGCCAGCTTCTCGAAGAGGCAGGACGTCTCTACGACGGTCTGGGGGACGTAACGGCGGCGCGGCGGGTGCGGGCGCTGCCGGTGGAGGCGCTGGCGCAGCAGGGAACACCGTCCCTGGACCCGCTGCAGGAGATCCAGAAGCTGGGCCCTCCCGACTACCCGGCAACGATCGTCAACGCCGAGGCTGCACGACGCGCCCAGGCCCAGGCCTTCTCGGAAGGGTGGCTGGGGCGTGAGGGGGAAGTAGCCAAGGGGCAGACACAGGCCCTGGAGCGTGCGCTGATGGATGAAGATCTGGTGCGATCGGCCTTCTACGACCAGAAGCTGGCGGACGTTACCTTGGCGCCGCTGGACCGGGCGCGGGTGCAGTGGGACCAGATCCAGTGGCTGATTGTCAAGAACCGGGTGGCGGATGACCTCTTCGGGGTGTCCCTGGTTCCGGCCTGGTCATCTGATCGCGCGGGCATCCGCCAAAGCCTCAAAGATGCTTACGGCCGCATGAGCGACCTCATGAACCAGTATATGCAAACCCTCGGGGCGGAGCAGCAAGGTCAGGCGAGCTTCAACTATTACCGCCGCATCTTGCAGGCAGCGCGGATCGGTCTCTACCCGGACGCCGATCTTGTCTTTCTGGCCAACGCCATGAACGATGCTCTGCTGCGCTGGCAGCAGGCAGGCAACCTGGTGCCGATCGCGGTCATCGACAAGGATGGCAGCGTCCATTTCAAGTTGTTGGACGCCAGCGCCAACCGCACAGCCGTTCCGGCACAGTGATCGGAGGCAGCGCCGGGCCGTGGCAACGCTGTATTTGATCTCGACCCCCATCGGCAACCTGGAGGACATCACGTTGCGGGGAGTGCGGTTGTTGGGCCAGGTCAGTCTGGTGGTGGCGGAGGATACGCGGCACAGCGGCCGGCTGCTCAAGCACCTGGGCATCGACGTTCCCCTGCTCAGCCTGCACGAGCACAACGAGGAGGCCCGCATTCCGGCGGTGCTGGCGGCCCTGGCGCGCGAGGGCGATGTCGGGCTGATCAGCGATGCCGGGACACCGGCCCTCTCGGACCCTGGCTTCAAGCTGGTGCGGGCCGTCATTGCGGCCGGATACGCCGTGGTTCCCGTGCCTGGCCCCAGCGCCCTGTTGGCGGCGCTGGTTGCCAGCGGCCTGCCGACGGACCGGTTTCTCTTCCTCGGTTTCGCGCCCCGGAAGCCCGCACAGCGCGCCGATCTGCTGCGCCAGGTGGCCGATGAGCCGGGCACCCTGATCTTATACGAAGCGCCGCAGCGTCTTCCGGCCCTCCTGCAGGCCATGGCAGCCGAGCTGGGCGCCGATCGACCCGTGGTTGTCGCCCGGGAGCTCACCAAGCGCCACGAGACGATCTGGCGCGGCGGGGCCGCGGACGCTGCCGCGGCCTTTGCGGAGCCGCCGCTGGGGGAGATCGTCGTCCTTGCCGGCGGAGCCACGGAGGCTGCTGCCGCCCCGCCGGATGCCGATGTGGTCGCCGTGCTGGAGGGTCTGCTGGCGGGCGGCCTCTCCTTGGCTGAGGCCGCACGGCTGCTTGCCAGCGTGACGGGACTCCCGCGTCGCGAACTTTACCAGCGCGCCCTGGCCTCAAAGTCCGTAGGGGAAACGTAGGCCGGACGTGGGCAAAAGGGGTTTGACACCGGTCGGGTGGCGTCGTATACTGGCGATCAATGAGGCTCCTCAATGTGGGGCCGGAGGTGAAGTCACCGTGACGCCGGTCTTTTCCTTAGAATTGACGACCTAACAGGCACTCGTGCTGGCAGCGCGGGTGCCTGTTGCATTATTGGTCCCCAGCCGGGACCGCTTACCCGCCCGTTTTCACCCTTTTGCTCAGGAGGCATGCAGCATGGATTCAGCGATGATCAGCAAGATCATGAAGGCCAAGCAGTACGCGGAAGAGCGCAATCGCATGCATTTCAAGACCTTCACCGTGGTTTTCACCGGGGATCATCGTGACCACATGGTGACCTATGACCACGGACAGTTGACGTGCACGTGTGACTTTTTTGCACAGCGGTCAGTGTGCAGCCATACCATGGCGATGGAACGTGTTCTTGAGGGAATGCTCCCGGCGCCCGCCGAGGCCGAGGCGCTGGCGGTGTAGCCACCCCTGACAAGGCAGCTCAGGCTGCAGGCCCGGCCGGACATGGTCGGGCCTTGTTTTTTGTCCTGGACCTGTTGTTCGCCCACTGGCGGAGATCTATCCGCCGCTCCTACAGGTCCCAGTGGTGTTAGCCCGGCTCTGACGCCACCGCGTGCTGCCCGTGGACCAGACGCACGCCGTAGAGAATCAGCACCGCGCCCAGGATGAGCCAGATCGTGAGAGGTTCGCCCAGAACCAGAACGGCGAGGGCGGCGGCCAGAAGGGCAGTGGCCAGAAGATAGATGCCCGAGCGCGAAGCCTGCGTCTCGTTGAGCATCTGGAACCACCAGAGATTGCCAAAGGCGCCCGCTCCCAGCCCCAGCGCCAACAAATAGACCCAGGTGGCCGGAGCGCCAGGCCAGAAGCGACCTTCTGCCAGCGCCAGCGGCAGGCTGAACAGGACCCCCAGGGTCGCCGCCAGCGTGAGAATGACCTCAGGCGAGGCATCATCGAGCAGGTGTTTGCCGTAGACAGTGTAGACCGCCGCCGAGAAGGCGGCAGCGAGCGCCAGGAGGTTGCCCAGCATGGCGATTGCGCCGCTGGAACCTCCACCCTGTTTGCCCCCAGTGCCCGCCAACGCCAGGAGAAGGGCCCCGGCGACGCCGATGGTGACGCCGAGCAGGGTCGTCCGGCTGGGCCGCTCACGCAGCCAGACGACCGCCAACAGCAGGATGAAGACGGGACTCAGCTCGATGAGCAGTCCGGTGTTGAGGGCGGTGGTGAAGCGGAGGGCGAGATTCTGGCAGGCGTACAGCAGGGTCATGCCGGTCAGGCCCAGGAAGATGAACGGACCGGGACGGCGGCGAAGCGCGGCCAAGGTCTGGCCGCCCTGGCCGGTTGCCAGGACGACACCCCAAAGCACGGGGAGCGCCACCAACCAGCGCCAAAAGGCCGCGGCCATGGGGCCGATCGTCGTCATGGCAAGGGTGGTCAGCACGGTGGCCGACCCCCAAAAGGCAACGGCGACCAGCGCCGTCAGTGGATGCTGCCAGAGGTTGTTTGATTTCATGCGGCGCGCAGCGTGTCTCCTTCCAGGCGCAGCGATAGGGCCTGCGACACGCTGTCCGAGCCCATGCTGATGCCATAGATCGTGTTGGCGACCTCGATCGTGCCGCGGTTGTGGGTGATGAGGATGAATTGCGCCTCCTCGGCAAGCTCCATGAGTACGTCGCGCACGCGGCCCACGTTGGCCTCGTCCAGGGCGGCATCGACCTCGTCGAGCACGCAGAACGGCGTGGGACTGACGCTGAGGATGCTGAAGATCAGTGCTGCCGCTGTCAGGGCGCGCTCGCCGCCGGAAAGCATCGAGAGGTTGGCCGCCTTCTTACCCGGCGGGCGGGCGAAGATCTCAACGCCCGTGGTGTTCAGGTCGCTGGCGTCCGTCAGGACCAGCCTGGCGGAGCCGCCGCCGAACAAGCGCGTGAAATGACGTGTGAAGGCCTTGGCCACCGCCTCGAACGTACGCTTGAACTCCAGCTCCATGAGCTGGTCGAGCTCGCCGATGACCTGTTGAAGCTGCAGGGAGGCTTCGTCAAGGTCTGCCGCCTGGTGCGTGAGGAAGTCGTAGCGCTCCTGTGTGGTCGTGAATTCGGCCTGGGCGCCGGGATTGATGGGGCCGAGCCGGTTGAGCACGCCCTTGAGCCGGAGGATTTCGACCTCGGTTTCCAGGGGCACGGACGCGACCTGGGGCAGCGTGGTCACCAACTGGTCAAAGGGCAAGGGCTCCTGGGCCGGGACCTCTCCCTCGACCTCCAGGGCTACCAGCCCGAAGTCGTGCTCGATCTGGCTGCGCAGATAGGTCAGGTTGTCCTCGGCGCGCTGCTGGCCGAGCAGGGCCTGGTTGAGCTGGAGCTCCTCCTGGTGCAGGCGGCCGCGCAGACTGTCGCCCTGGGCTTCATGGTCTGCCCAGCCCTGCTCCACCTGGTCAAGCTCCGCCTGTGCCGGTTCGATCAGGGCGAGCAGTTCCTGGCAGGCCTGATCGGCCTCCACATGGCGCGTGCTTAGCTCAGCCAGGCGCTTCTCCAGGGCATCGATCTCCCTGGCCACGGTCACGGCGCGCTGTTCCCGGGCCGTGATCTCGGCGTCGGTCTGGCGGAGGGCGGTGCGGTGGCTTTCCAAAACGCTCTGTTGGCCGCGCCGGGTGGCCTCGGCGGCATCCAGCCGGGCCTGGGCCTGGGCCACTGCCTGCACCAGCCCTGCGGTCGTCAGGGCTGCAAGATGCTCTTCGAGGGCCGTGATGCGGTTGGCAACCTGCTGCTGTTGGTTGACGAACTCCTCGCTCTCCTGGCGCAAGCCGCCAAGCTGGCGACCGATGTTTTCAACCTCCAGCGCCAGCTTTTGCATGCGTTCCCGGTGCCAGTTTTCGGTCTGGCGGGCGCGGTCGATGGCGTTCTGCAGGCGGCTGAGTCCACCGGTGCGTTCCCGCTCGGTGTCGGCGAGGGCTGAAGCCTGCCGGACCTGGTCCGTGAGCTGGGCGTCGATGGAGCGAATGGCCTGGGTGGCCTGTTCGATCTCGCGCGCCAGTTCCTTGTGCCGGGTCTCCAGGCTGCTGATCTGCTGCGGCAGGGTCCGCCATTCACGCTCACGCGCCAGCATGCCGCCTTTCTGCTTCTGATCACGACTGCCGCCGCTGACGCTGCCCCCGGGGTGCACGAAATCCCCCTCCAGGGTGACGATGCGTGGCCGGTCGTCCCCGCGGCTGACGCGCCGGGCGACGGTTAGGTCAGACACCACCAGGATCTGGCCAAGCAGTAGCTCGACGGCCGGCGTCACCTCGGCATCACACTCGATCAGGTCGGCGGCCCACCCGAGCACCCCCGGACCAGCGGGAGCCTGCAGACGCTTCAGCGGCCGCATGTTATCCAACGGCAGGAACGTGGCGCGCCCTCCCTGGGTCTCCTTGAGATGGGCGATGGCGTCTTCGGCATCCTGCCAGCCGGCGACGACAATGTCCTGGATGCGTCCGCCCAGCGCCACCTCGATGGCCTGTTCCAGGCGGTCGGGGACGTTGAGCAGGGTGGCAATGGGACCGTAGACGCCCTTGAGCTGACCGTGCTGGCTGGCGGCCATGACCTGGCGCACGCCGGCGAAAAGGCCCTCGCCTTCGGCGCGCAGGCGATCGAGCAGGTCGAAGCGCGCCCGCAAGGCTCGTAACTGGGCATCGAGTTCGTTGCGCTGGCTCTCCAACTGGCTGCGCGCGGCCAGGCGCTCTTGCCGGCGGGCTTCTGTCTCGGTATGCCGCTGGCGCAAGGCGACGATCTGCTCACCCAGAGAGCGCAGCTCCGCACTGGCCGCGGCCATCTCCTGTTCGATCCGGTTGGCGTCGGCTGCTGCCGCCTCGGCCGCGTTGGCGTCCGCCGACCGTTCATTGTTGAGCGCCTGCCGGCGCTCACGTCCCTGAGTGATGCGGTTTTCGCGATCGGCGAGACGCGTGCTCAATTCCAGGTGCTTGCGGCGGCTCTCCACGAGCGACCGGTCAACCTGGCGCCGTTCTTCTTCCAGGGCGGCGAGCGCCGCACGCGCCTGGGTGAGCTGGCTTTCGTGTTCTCTGCGCTGGCTGGTGACCGTGGCCAACACCGTTTCGGCTTCGGCCAACCGTCCCGCCTCGCCCAGGCGTCGGGCGGCGAGCATCTCCCCCTCCTGGCCCAGCCGTTCCAGGTCACCGCGCAGGGCGCGCAGCCGTTCCTGGCCGACGGCCTGTTCGCGCCCGACGCCGTTGCGGACCTCCACCTGACGACTGAGGTCCCGGCGCCAGTCCGCCAGGTGGCTGCGCAGGTCAACCTGGCGCTCGCGCAGGACGGCCGTCTCGGTATTGAAGGCGGTGATGTTCTCCTGCGTGCGGCCAATGACCCCGCGCCAATGTGAGACAGCCGACCTGGCGTCCACCAGCTTGTTGAGCGCCAGGTGCCAGTTGTGGCCGTACCAGACCAGCAGGAGCTGGCGCAGCTCGGCAGTGACCGACTCATGCTGGCGCGCCCGTTCCGCCTGGCGCTCAAGCTGGCGCAGGCGCGGGCTGATCTCGGCGATGATGTCGCGCACCCGTACCAGGTTCTCGTGGGTTTCTTCCAGCCGCTCCAGGGTTTGGCGCCGCTTCTGGCGGTAGAGGGTGATGCCGGCAGCTTCCTCGAACAGCTCGCGCCGGTCTTCAGGGCGCAGCGCCAGGGCCTGGTCGATCATGCCTTGGCCGATGACGATGTGCGTTCGCCGTCCCAGGCCGGAACGGTCGAGAAGCTCATGAACGTCACGCAGCCGCACCTTCTGCCCGTTCAGGTAGTATTCGTTCTCACCAGAGCGGTAGGCGCGACGCGCGATGACCACCTCATTGAAGTCGACCGGCAGCCAATTGTCGCTGTTGTCCAGGGTCAGCACCGCCTCCGCCATGCCCATGCGGGATCGCTCATTCGAGCCACTGAAGATCATGTCTTCGGTCTTTTTCCCGCGGAGCTGCGAATAGGACTGTTCGCCCAACACCCAGCGGATGGCGTCGGCAACGTTGCTCTTGCCGCTGCCGTTGGGGCCGATGATGGCTGTGACCCCATCGTCGAAGATGAGCTCCGTCTTGTTGGCGAAGGTCTTGTAGCCGTGCAGGTAGAGTTTCTTGAGACGCATGGGAGAATGGGGAGTGCGGATTGCGAAGTGCGTGATGCGTACTTCGTACTGCGTAATACGCAATGGGTGAGCAGTGAGGATCCGGTGGCCGGCTTAGAGGACCAGGGCGCGCAGGGGCGAGGCGAGGAGACCCGGGAGCAAGAGGTGAAGGACAATCGTCACAAGGAGCGCCGCCAGGCCGGTCAGGAGCAGACGCGAGCGATCGCGGGTCAGGAAGCCGTGGACGCTGCCGGTGACAATGGGTTCAGACATGACCACGAGCAGAGCGACCTGGGCAACCATCTCGGCCCAGGTCCAGGGCGCAATGCTGAGCGGAACGGCGCCGATGGGGTGGGCGGCGTTGAACAGGTTGGCCGTCCACAGACCGAGGATGGCCAGCCAGCGCGCCGCCGCAATCAGGGGCAGCAAACCGGCGCTGACGGCGCCTCCGAACAGGACAAGGCCCGTGCGCCGCGCCAGCTCAGGCAGCCAACGGCTGGCGCCCTCCACGGTGTTTGCCTGCCCCGTGAGCCAAAGCATTTGGTTGGCAATGTAGTCGAGGCTGCCGGGGACCGTCTCCAGGGCTTGTCCCCCAAGGACCCGGCCGGCGATGATGGTCACGACGAAGATGACGGCCGCCCAGAAGGCGACCAGCCGCACCGCCACATCGAGACGGGCATGACGCAGCGACCAGATCAGCAGCGGCCAGAGGATGAGGGCGCTGGCGACCGGCATCAGCATCTGTTGGTGGGCGACGAAGCCGATGAACATGCTGAAGGCCAGGCCGCCGAGAACGATCAGGTAGAGAAGAGGATCAGTGCCGAACAGGCGCATGGGTTTCGGGGCGGTCCAGGGTGCCAGAGGTCACAAGATCGAGGGTCCAGAGCCGGAGGGCGTGGGCGACGCGTTCCCAACCGGCGGTCGACAGCAAGCCGGCGCCCAGGCCCTCGAAGACGTGGATGCTGCCGGGGTGAAGACGTCGCAGGGCCAGGTGCGCCGCCCAGCGCGACAGCGTCGCCTGTTGGCCCAGGCCCAGCCAGACTGGTGAACCGGGCGGGCGCCAGGCCAGGCTGATGAGCCAGCCCGGTGCGGGCGCCAGGACGGCAAGCGCCGCAGCCGGCAGGGGCAGCCTCACACGGCGGTGAGCCACCGCCAGGACTGCAGGCGGCGACCCGTGAAGACCAGGAGCCGATGCCAGGGCCGGGGCGGAACTTGAAGCGTAGCACGAGAAGCCCTGCTGCGTGAAATACGATGCGAAACCTGACCAGCCGGCGGCTGGCGTTTCGCCGCTCACGAACCAGATGGCCGGCCGCGGCAGCGCGGCGCTCATAAGCGGGCGCCCGGCGGCCTGCAGATCTCGACGGGGCTGCGGCGGAGCGTCGCCAGCAGGCTGCGGGCGAGACCATCGGCAAGCACCAGGCGGCGTGGCGCGGCGAAGCCGTCAGGCGTCGGCTCAGGGCGGATGCCTGACGGGTCAAGTCCCAGCGCCTGGCACAGCAGCAGGCCGAACTCGTAACGGCTGATCGCGACAGGCCCGGCAAGGTTGAGAACGCCCGTGAACGCCAGGCCGGCCAGCTCGACCAGGCTCGCGGCCAGGTCGTCGACAAACACGGGACAGCGTATCTGGTCGGTAAAGAGCGTCACCGTCTCGCCCCGTCGCAGACCTTCGACCAACCAGGAGGTGCTGTGGTCCAACGGGGTAAAACCATAGATCAGAGAGGTGCGAACAATGACAGGGTTGGGGTGGAGGGCGCCCACCGCCTGCTCAGCCCGGGCCTTTGCCCGTCCGTGGCCGGACAGCGGATCGGGCTGGCCGGGCAGCGGCTCGGCGCAGGGAGCGGCCCGCTCGTCATAACTCGCGGCGGTTCCATCCAGCACGATGTCGGTGGACAGGTGGATGAGGCGTGCGTCCACGGCGGCTGCCGCCGCGGCGATGGCTGCGCTGCCCTGCACGATGATGCTGTCGAACGATGCCGGTTGGCGGGAGATCGCCAGGTGCAGCACGACGTGCGGCCGGATCGCCTCCATGACGCCGCGGACCGCGTCGCCGTCCGCCAGGTCGAGCGCCAGAGGCGTCAGCCGCGGATCCGGCGCCAGGGGCAGGCTGTGGTAGCCCGCCCACGTGTGCCAATGGCGCGGCAGACAGCGCAGCAACTGGCGTCCCAGGTAGCCACTGGCGCCTGTGACAAGGACACGCACTGGGGCCGAAGGCATGTTCACGACCCGCTGCGGGCTCTGGGCAGGCGGCGCCTGCCTGGGGCGCCCACCGGGAGCGCTATTCCCGCGTGGACCCCTACTCCAGCGTTGGCGGCAGGGAGGTGCTTGCGCTGCCGCCCTGTGTGACGGACTCCAGCGCCAGGCGGGCCGCTTCCTGGGCAGCGCGCTGTTTGCTGTTGCCCCGCCCCACGCCGTACGTGGCGCCGCCGATCCGCACCTCCACCGTGAACTCGCGGGCATGGTCAGGCCCCTCCATCGCCACTGTTTGGTAGGACGGCGTTTCATTCATCTCCGCCTGCGACCATTCCTGCAGCAGGCTTTTGGCGTCCTTCTGCAGCCGCCCATCGCGCAGGATCACCAGCTCCGGCTCCAGGTAGGGCGAGAGAAAGGAAGCCGTCACATCAAGACCCTGGTCGAGGTAGACGGCGCCTACAACAGCCTCAAACGTGGCGCAGAGAATGGCATCACGCTCGCGCCCACCGCTGTCTTCCTCACCGCGGCCCAACAGGATGTACGGCCCCAGGTCGATCTGGCGGGCGAAGCCGGCCAGCGCCTCACGGCGCACCAGGCTGGCGCGCAGCGAGGTCAGGAACCCTTCACGTTGTTCGGGGAAACGCTGGTAGAGCAGCTCAGCCACGATCAGGTCCAGGACAGCATCGCCTAGGAACTCCAGACGCTCGTTGTCCGAGAAGACGTAGGCGGATTCGTTGAGATAGGAGCGATGGGTGAGCGCCCGCAGCAGGAGCGTCTTATCCTGGAACTCGACGTGCAGGGCCTGCTCGCAGTCGAGAACGGCCTGAAAGGCGTTAGATGGATTTGAAGCCATGACCCGTGAGGATGAGAACGACCGTGTCTTCCGGTGGAATGAAGGTCTCGAGTTGGGCAAGGGCGGCGAAGGTCAGGGCAGCCGTGGGTTCGACAAAGAAGCCGCGCCGGGCCAGCCTGGTCTGCGCGGCAAGGATCTCGTCCTCCGGCACAATCACCACCTCCCCCCTGGTTTTGCGCACCGCCGCCCACATCGCTTCGACCAGGGGAGGATGGGGGATGGCCACCCCGTCGGCAATCGTGGGAAGCGCCTCGAAAGTCTCGGCGACGTAGGTCCCCTGGCCAAAGGCATAGAGGGGGGCGCAGTTGGCGGGCTGGACGGCGACCAGGTGCGGTAGCGAACGAATCCACTTGCCCTTTTCCAGCGACCGGAAGCCCCAACGGATGCCGCGCAGGAGGCTGCCGTTGCCGGCAGGAAGCACCACCCAATCGGGCGCCCTTCCGCCCATCTGCTCCCAGATCTCCCAGGCGATGGTCTGCATGGCCAGGGCATAACCGGGGTGCCAAACGTGGCTGGCATAGAACACGCCCGGCTCTTGGGCAGCGTTTTCTGCGGCCAAAGTCACGTCGTCGCGCGTACCCTCCACCGCATGCAAGTGCGCCCCGTAGCGCTTGATCTGGTTGAGCTTGGGCGTCGGGGCGCCGGCAGGCACGTAGATGTGCGCTTCGACACCGGCGCGGGCCGCATAGGCCGCCAGGGCCGCACCGGCGTTGCCCGAGGAGTCATCGATCACCCTGGTCGCTTCGCCGATGGTGTTGATCAAGAGTGCCGCCCCGCGGTCCTTGTAGCTGCCGGTCGGGTTCAGGCTTTCGTTCTTGTAGTAGACCTGCAGACGGCCGGCCCCATCCGTTAGCAGCGGCGTGAATCCTTCGCCCAGGTGCACGGGATGCGCGGGCAGCGGCGGCAGCATGTGCTGGTAGCGCCACATCCCTGGCTGCAGGGCTTCGATCAGGCTGGGATCGAAAAGGATGTTGTTGCGTGGCTGCAGGGGGCCGCGACACGAAGGACGAGGACAGCGCGGCTCAAGGGGGGGCCAATCTACCGGCTGGTTGCAGAACCGGCAGCGCAGCTTGAAAGGTGCAAGGGAGCTGGGAGTTGTTTTGGCCATCGCGGTAGAGGCCCTGCATGACGGAGGCGCTTGCCCGTGCTCGCGCCAGACATAACGAAGAGATTGTAACTGGTCACGATCGTAGTGGCAAGACGACCGAACCGCCAGGATGTGGGGGATGCGGCAGCGGGGCCTGGACCCGACGGCGCCCGCCGCACCCCGCAAAATTCGACCGCCAAACGACACGAAGGCCGATACTCTTAGCGCTCTTTTTCGTCTTGGTAGTTAGACGAGGATATGCATGAAGATCAACGCCAGGGCCGCCGACATCCTAAACGATTTTGTGGATGACATCGTCGCAGGGCGCGTTCCGCGCGCGTATGAGCGCATGGCCGAGGCGCTTGGGCTGGAGGTTGACGCTCTCGTGGAGCTCATGCCCTTGTTTGACTGCGTCGAACGCCTGGAAATTGCGGCCCGGACGCGGCCCCTGGTGCAGGTGATCCAGTCGGCCAACGGCGCCAATCATCAGTGAGGCCAGGTCGGGGCACGTTGACGGCGCCGGCGCGGCAGCCCAGGGACGGGCCTAGAAGAGAAAGGGAATGAAGAGCTTGCTCTGGCTCTTCCATGCGGCAAAGCTGGGATAGCGCGACAAAGACTGGTCCTTGCGCCGCATGTTGGGCAGCCAATACACCGCCACCCACAGGAGCAGGATGACCACCGGCGCCCAGCTCATGGCGAGAAGGCCGAAGCCAAGATAGATGAGAAGCTCGCCGAAGTAGTTCGGATTGCGCAGCCGCCGCCAGAGGCCTGCGGTGAACAGTTCGCCCGGGCGCAGCGAAAGCGCCATGTGCTTCTGCATGTCGGAAGCAAAGTGCAGGAAGACGCCGAAGGTGAAGAGGACGATGCAGAGGGCTGTATACCAGCCGGGCGCCTGCACCCCCCGCGCAGTCAGAAGCCAGGGCGCAATCCAGTACAGCGACAGGCCTCCCCAGACGGCGATGACCCCATAGGCGATGCTGACCGGGCGTTCCCACTGCTTGTCAGGAAAGGTGCGGCTCTTGAGCACCCAGAGCAGGCCATAGCTGCCGTGCATGGCAAGGTAGATCCAGGCCGTTGGGTTGTGCCACTGGTCGTAGTACGCCATCAACAGCAGGACGACCAGACCCGTGATGCCTTTGTGAATGTCGATATAGGTTTTGAGCTTCATGACGACCTCCCTTGGCGCCCACAAGCATACACGTCCAGCCTGGCCGATCGAAATTCCCCTGGAAAGAGAATCCCCGGCGAGCATTCGCTGCGCCGGGGATCTCTCCACACACACACACTGAAAGGAGGTGCACCGATGAGGGGTGCTTCATCTGGAAGGTGACACGCCCACAGTAAACCATACTTTGCAGCCCCTGCGATATGATCTTGATCATATTATCACAATCAAATTGCAGTGTATCTTGCGGGCGGCCTTTGCCCTACCGGTCGCTGCCGCGGGATAATGGGGGCTCGTCGAGGGATTGATGAAAGGTACGCAACGCCAGCACCCGGCTCCTGAGTGCGCCACGCGAAAGGCCAACGGCCCGGAGCCAGGCGTGTGGGGCGAGGGCTTCACAACCTGATGGCGACCGGGATACGGCCGCTGAGCCTTGCCTACTTCATCACCCCTCATGGGTTTGGACATGCGGCGCGGGCCCTGTCCGTGATGGCTGCCCTTGAGGACTGCGCCCCCGACCTTCGCTTCGAGATCTTCACCCTCACGCCTGAGTGGTTTTTTGCCCAGACCCTGCGGCGGCCATTCGGTTATCATGCGGCATCGACCGACATCGGGCTGGTGCAGACGACGGCGCTCTTTGAAGATGCGGCTGCGACGGCGGATCGCTTGGCCACCTACCTGCCCCTTGACCCCGTGTGGGTTGCGCAGTTGGCAGGCCAGGTGGTGCAGTTGGGCTGCCGTCTCATCCTCTGTGATATTGCCGCCGTGGGCATTGCCGTCGCCGCGGCCGCCGGGCTGCCATCGGTCCTGATCGAGAACTTCACGTGGGACTGGATCTATGAAGCTTATGCCGCTGAGGATGCCCGCCTGGCCCGCTACGCGCGGCTGTTTGCCGCCGTCTACGCAAAGGCCGGTCACCATGTCCAGATCGAGCCGGTGTGCCAACCCCGCGCCTGCGACCTGGTGACGGCGCCGATCAGCCGGGAGCCGCGGCTGGCGCCCGACGAGGTGCGCCGCAGGCTGGAGGTGCCGGCCGGCGCTCCCCTGGTGCTGATCACCATGGGGGGCGTGCCGTGGGACTACACCTTTGTGCCGCGGTTGGCGACTCACGCGCCCGTCCACTTCGTGATTCCGGGCGCATCCCTTCGACCCGAGCGGCATGGCAACACCCTGCTCCTGCCCGCCAACTCGGGCTGGTACCACCCGGACCTCGTGCAGGCCTGTGACGTCGTGATCGGCAAGCTGGGCTACAGCACGCTGGCCGAGACCTACCGTGCCGGCGCCCGCTTTGGCTATGTCCCCCGTCCGCGCTTCCGGGAGTCCGTGGTGTTCGAGCGCTACGCCGCCGAGAACATGCCCAGCCTGCGGCTGGCGGGCGAGTGTTTCGCCAGCGGTGATTGGCTTGCGCAGCTCCCCGATCTCCTGGCCCTGTCGCGGGGTCCGATCAAGACTGCGAACGGCGCGCACCAGCTTGCCGCGTACGTGGCTGGCCTGTGCTTCTGACGCGGGAGAGACCGGCGTTGAACCCGAATCTGTGGGGAAGGGGGCGCGTCTGCTATCATAGGAAGGTCGATCATCGAGCCTCTCTGCCCTGTTCTCCTGCTCTCATCCTCTGACCCTGAGGAGACGATAATGATGCGCGGTACACTACCTGGTGCTCTACGCGAATTCCACGTTTCACGTGAGGCGCGCGACCTCTATCAGTTCGACCAGTCGATCTTCACCTACAACGGCAACGTCATCCTGGCGGACTTCTACGCTGCACGTGTCTTTGCGCAGAAGATGAACGACCGCCGCGACCTGGTGAGCCATCCTGAACAGGCGGTGCAGGCCAGCCAGATCTATGCCCTGGGCCTGATCGATGAGATCCTCCACGTGATGGTGGAGGTCTACCGGAAGCAGGTCAATCCCACGGTCATGACGCGGGCCCTGGCAGTGCTGGAGGCCCAGTTGGGGCGTGAGGAGCTGGACGCCGGGCTGCGCCGATTCTGTGAACGTTTCCCGCCCGCCGCCGTCTACCGCGGCGAAACGGACCTGGACACCTATCTGGCCGGAAGCACGGGCGGCATGAGCCATCGCGAGGTGGCGCTCGAGGAGCTCCTGATGCTTTGGGTGGCGAACGCCAATCCGGCGTTCACGCCCTACCAGGAGCTGTTCGACGACGCCGAGCTGAGGGCGCGCACGGCCTATCCGCAGGTGATTGCCGGGTTGGCGACCTTCCTGGACCAGGAACCCAAGTTCGGACCCGATGGGCAGAACCTCCTCGACTTGCTGCAGGCTCCGGCGCGGGCGGCGACTTCCCTGGATGGCCAGTTGGCTTTCCTGCGCGGGCGTTGGGCGGGCCTGATCGGGGGGCGCCTGGCGCGCCTGTTGGGCGGCCTTGACTTCATTGCGGAAGAGCAGAAAGCGATCTTCGCCGGACCGGGTCCGATCGAGGCGTATACCTTTGGCGGGGAGGAGTACGAGCCGGAACGCTACAGCGCCGACACCGACTGGATGCCGCGGTTGGTTCTGCTGGCTAAGAACGCCTTCGTATGGCTCGATCAGTTGTCCAAGCAGTATCAACGACCCCTCAACACGCTTGCCGACATTCCGGACGCTGAGCTCGACATCATTGCCAACCGCGGCATCACCGGCCTGTGGCTGATCGGTCTGTGGGAACGCTCGCGCGCCTCGCGGCGCATCAAACAGATGATGGGCAACCCGGAAGCGGTGGCCTCGGCGTATTCGCTGTATGACTACCAGATCGCCCATGACCTGGGTGGCCCTGACGCTCTCGACAACCTGCGGCAGCGGGCCTGGCAGCGCGGCATCCGCCTGGCAAGCGACATGGTGCCCAACCACATGGCCATCGACTCCCGGTGGGTGGTCGAGCATCCCGACTGGTTCCTGCAGCTCCCGTACAGCCCCTACCCCAGCTACTCGTTCAACGGTCCCAATCTGAACGACTATGACAATCGGGTCGGCATCTACCTGGAGGACCACTACTACAACCGTTCGGACGCCTCGGTGGTCTTCAAGCGCGTCGACCATTGGAGCGGCGATACGCGTTACATCTATCACGGCAACGATGGCACCAGCATGCCGTGGAACGACACGGCCCAGCTCGACTACCTGCGTGCAGATGTCCGTGAAGCCGTCATCCAGACGATTCTGCACGTGGCGAGGCAGTTCCCGATCATTCGCTTCGATGCAGCAATGACGCTGGCCAAGCGGCACATCCAGCGGTTGTGGTTCCCCGAACCGGGCACAGGCGGCGCCATCGCCTCGCGTGCCGAGCACGGCATGACCAAGGCGGATTTCGATGCCGCCATGCCTGAGGAGTTCTGGCGCGAAGTGGTTGATCGGGTCGCGGCAGAGGCGCCCGACACCTTGCTGCTGGCCGAGGCCTTCTGGCTGATGGAAGGTTACTTTGTCCGCACCCTGGGCATGCACCGCGTTTACAACAGCGCCTTCATGCACATGCTGCGCGATGAGGACAACGACAAGTACCGGCAGTTGATCAAGAATACGGTCGAATTCGACCCCGAAATCTTGAAGCGCTACGTCAACTTCCTCAGCAATCCTGATGAGAAGACGGCCGTCGAGCAGTTTGGCAAAGACGACAAGTATTTCGGCGTCGCCACCGTGGTGGCCACGGTGCCGGGTCTGCCGATGTTCGGGCACGGGCAGTTCGAAGGCTACACCGAGAAGTATGGCATGGAGTATCGCCGCGCCTACTACGACGAGAAGCCGGACCTGTGGCTGATGGACCGCCATCAAAGGGAAATTACCCCCCTGCTCAAGCGCCGCTACCTGTTCGCCCAGGTGCACAGCTTCCTGCTCTACGACTTCTTCACGAGCAGTGGGGCGGTGGACGAGAATGTCCTGGCCTACTCGAATCGCGCGGGCAACGAGCGTAGCCTGGTGGTCTACCACAACAAGTTCAGCGATACGCGCGGCTGGATTCGCACCTCGGCCGCCTACCTGGACAAGGGCAGCGGGCAACTGGTGCAGAAGTCGCTGGGCGAGGGTTTGGGGCTGTCCTCCAGCGCCAACCGCTACGTCATCTTTCGCGATATGGTGCCGGGCCTGGAGTACATTCGTCCCTGCCGGGAGATCGTCGAGAACGGCCTCTACGTCCAGCTCGGCACCTACCAGCGCCATGTGTTTGTGGACTTCCGCGAGGTGAGCGACAACGAAGCCGGCCAATACGGCCAGGTGGCAGCCTATCTGAACGGTCGCGGCGTGCCCAGCGTGGACGAGGCGGTCCGCGAGCTCTTCCTGCGTCCCTTGCACTATCCCTATCGAGCGATCGTCAACGGCGAGACCTTCCGCTGGCTGTATGACCACCGGGTCTCCACTCTGCCGCTCACGGCCGAGCAGTCGACGGCGCTGGCGCAGCACTTCGAAGAGGTGGAAGAGCTGGATAAGGCGCTGCTGCAGGAGATCGAGCGCTTCACCACCGGGCAGACCAGCGCCGAGGCGGAAGGCGCAGGGGTTGATGTCCTCAAACGCCGCCTGGAGGCAGTGGAAGCCGCTGCGGCGGCGCCTGCCGAAACACCTGAACCCACCAGCGGTGACGCTGTGGCCCCTGAGGCGGAAATGCCCACGGGCTGGACGGCTTTGCCTTCCCTTCTGCGGCGCGAGCTGGAGGCGGCGCTGCAGCTACGCGTGCTTGGGGATCTGCCTGGAAACGCCGAGCCCCAGCTCGGCGCAGCGGCAGCATCCGACGGCATTGACCGCTTTGCTGCCGCCTGCGCCTATCTGACCACGGGCCTCGGCAACCATCGCGCGGCATGGGGTGGGCTCTTTGCCTACGTGTGCAACCACACGCTGGGACGTGTGGTGGGTGACGACGATTTTGCTGCCCGCGCCCACAGTTGGATGGACGAGTGGCTGTTGGGAAAGGTGACGGCGCAGGCGCTTGTGGACTACGGCCTGAGCGCGGCAGAGGCGGAAAGTCAGGTGGAACTGGTCAAGCTGCTTATCGCCCACCAGGGGCTGCTGCAACCATCCGGCGCCGCTGCCGGCGCCGCCGCTCACAGCCTGCCGGCGCCGCATGCGCTGCTGCGGACGTTGTTGGCTGCCGATGACGTTCAGCGTTACCTGCGCGTCAACCGTTTTGAGGGCGTGCTCTGGTACAACAAGGAGGCCTTCGCCACCCTCGTGCACGGTCTCTACACCGCTGCCGTGGTGGCGCAGGTGGCCGCTGGCGGTGATGGGACTGCCGAAGTGGTGAGCGAGCTCTATGCGGTGGCGGAGGCGCTGCTGGCTGCCGACGCCGCCTCCGGTTACCGGGTCGAGCAGCTGCTGGCGTGGGCCGGGAAGGAGCCCGACAAAGGACGCCCAGCGGGCGACCGCCGACCGCAGGCTTAGCCATCCCACAGAAAATCAAGTCCTCGCCCTGAGGATCGATGCCAGCAGGGCAGGAACGCGAAGAGACCAGCTCAGGCCAAACCTGGCGGAGCTGGTCTCTTCGCCTTCTGGGTGTCTAGAGGCTGATCGGATCAGTTGACGCAGCGAACCGGCACATAGCCGGGGTACGCCTTGGAGACCGAAGCGCCACAGGCCGTGGCAGGGCCGGTCCACATCTTGCTGATGGCTTCTGTCGAGTACCAGTTGACCACGCGGGTGGCGGAGACGTGATACTTCAGCGCGGCGCGGGTGTAGAGGACATTGGCTGGCGCCAATTTGCTGTAGGTGCGCGACCAGTAGGCATGGCACCCCGGTGAGTAGCGCAGTTGGACGACCTCGTGGGAGTTCGATGTCCAGGCGACCGTGACGGCGTCATGGCTGCAGCCCTGGACCTGCGGCGACTTGCCCCGGCAGCCGGCGCCCCAACACTGCGGACCATGGGCGAAGGCCGTTGGCACCACAGCGATGAGCACCACCGCCAACAGCAGTGCGATGATCAACGTGCGAGTCAGCCAGCGTCTGGAAATCTTGCGGTTTGACATAACAATATCTCCTTACTGTGGACGTGGGCCGGGCGTCGTAGGAGGACACCCAGCAAGAAGAACACCTGCAAACCGGATTGCGCCTCAACCGTGCGCTATGTAGCTGGCGCCGGGGGAAAGCTCCCAGCACACCCTAGTCATAGCATAGGCGCGATGGGCAGCGAAAAGGGTGAGGATTCTTCCTATTGGCAGGCAAACTCAAGGGGCGCAGCCGACCCAGATGTAGGAGGGGTCCGACTTCGACACCGAGGTGCCGCAGGCGACGGCGGGACCGGTCCACATCTTGCTGATGGCCTGGGAGCCTCCATAGTTGGTCACGCGGGTGGCGGTGACATGGCCCTGGATGGAAGCGCGGGTGTAGAGGATGTCACCGGCTGACAGGCGGCTGGTGACGCGCGACCAGTAGGCATGGCAGGCCTTGGAATAGCGCAGCTCGGTGTACTGCTGGGCGCCGGCGCTGGCCGTCCCGGGCTTCGGCACCTTGGCCAGCGTCACGGCATCGTAGCTGCAGCCCTGGGACTGCGGTGTCTTACCGCGACAGGTGGCGCCGTAGCAGAGCGGGCCGCCGCCGGCGAAGGCCGCAGGCGCCACAGCAAGCAGCACCACGCCCAACAGCAAGGCGATGACAATTGTACGAGTCAATAGACGGCGGGAAGTTCTGCGGTTTGACATCAGATGTCTCCTTGCGAGCGAGATGGGCCGGACGGCTTTGGCGTCGCCCGGCAACGCGACAATCCACGGAACCGGAGCGCGATCCGGACGTGGGCGGTTAACCAGCACGAACAGATTAAGTTGCCCAACAACCGATGCCGCGGCCACCACTGCTGGCAACCAAGGCATGCACCGTAATTTGTCCGTCAAAGGATCAGTGCAGCATGTTGGGCGTCACTCATGATGACGCCCAACATGCTGCAAAGATACGCCCTGGGCTGCATGCCTCGTCGTAGCGGCATCGAACATAGTGAACGAGCCAGCGCGAAGCCTCTGGGGTTTGCAGGGGTAGAACTGGCATCGGGGAGTAAGTGAACGCGAAACGACCGGCCCACACGCCAGTGGAGGCGAGGCCGGTCGCTTACGATGGGAGCGAGCTGTGTTCGGAACTAGCGGGGAGCGCAGGTTACGGGAACGTACGACGGATCGGATTTCTCGACAGAGACGCCACAGGCCACAGCGGGGCCGGTCCACATCTTGCTGATGGCCTGGCTGCTTCCATAGTTGGTGACACGGGTGGCAGTCACATGGCCTTGAATGGAGGCGCGGGTATACAGAAAGGGTCCCAAGTAGCTCTTGGCGGTGACGCGCGACCAATAGGCGTGGCAGGCCGCGGAGTAGCGCAGCTCGGTATACTGGTTGGCGCCGGCGCTGGCTGTGCCTGGTTGAGGCCATTTGGCCAGCGTAACAGCATCATGGCTGCAACCCTGGGCCTGTGGGGATTTGCCGCGGCAGGTGGCGCCGTGGCAGAGCGGGCCGCCGCCGGCGAAGGCCGCGGGCGCCACGGCAAGCAGCACCACGCCGAGCAACAGCGCGATGACAAGGGTACGTGGCAACAGACGCCGGGCAGTCCTTCGGTTTGACATCAGATGCCTCCTTGCGAGCGAGATGGGGCTGTATGGGCCCGCGCTTGTAGCGACTCCGCGAAGTCCAAACGATTTCGAGTTCGAGGTGATCGCCATGCCTTGGGCTACACTAGTGACGACGCTCACAAGGCTGCAAAGATACGCGTCAGTTTGCCTGCCTCACCGCTGCAACTTCACCCTGCAAGACCTTGCCAACAACGGACGTGGCTCCTGGACAAAGGCCGGCTTGATTCAAACTCAGGCGAACCACACACCGCCGACGGCCGCATTACTCCCAGCAACAGGCTATTGTGAGCCCGCGATCTGGGAAACCACGGATAGTCCTAGACCCGCACCACGTCCGTTGCATCCACGCGCCGCGCCAGGTCGCGGATGGACAGGCACAGCAAGGGATGCACCAGGTCAGGGGCGATGTCGGCTAGCGGGACGAGAACGAAGGCGCGCTCGACCAGGCGGGGATGGGGGATGGTCAGGCTGTAGCTGGTCAGCACGACATCCTCATAGAGGACGATGTCAAAGTCGATGAGGCGGGGACCGTAGCGCAGCCCACCGGGGTCACGGCCCATGTCCACCTCGGTCGCCTTGAGCGCCTGGAGCAGGGCGTGCGGGTCCAGGTCCGTCTGCACCTGGACGACCTGGTTGTAGTAGGCGGGTTGATCGGCGACGCCCCACGGCGGGGTCTCGTAGATCGGCGATTGGGCCGTCACCTTTCCCAGCCTGCCGAGCCTGGCAATGGCGGTGCGGAGGTTGGCCCGGCGGTCGCCGAGATTGCTGCCGAGGGCGATGGTGGCGGTGGACATGGGAGGGAGGGTAGAGGTTAAACGTTGAACGTTGAACGTTCAGCGTTGGGACCGGTAGTCACTCTCGATCTCGCCGCCGCGCGACTGCCACGCGGCCATGCCGCCCGCCAGGCTGAGGGCGCGAAAGCCATGCTGGACCAGGTAGCCGGTCACGGCGTAGGAGCGGCTGCCATGCGCGCAGACGACGACGATGTCGGCGCTGCGATCCAACTCGCCCAAGCGCAGCGGCGTTTCGTTCATGGGAATGTGGAGGCTGCCGGGAATGCGCGCCTGCTTGCGCTCGTAGGACTCGCGGCAGTCGACGATGACAGGACCGGCGCCGTTCCGCTGCGCCGCCATCAATTCGGCGGGGGTGATCTCAGGAATGGTGAGCACCTCGTCCTCGGGGGCAGGCGCGCTGTTCCGGGTGGGGGCGGGCTGGGTGGTGGACTGGGTGGTGGCGGCCTGAGATCGCCGCCGCAGTGAGTCGAACAGGCTCATGAGGCTCCTCGAAAGGTGATGGTCACAACATGCACCACTTTAGCACGACTTATGTCCCGGTGACGGTGGCTGGCTTCCGCTCACGCCGCCAGCCAGCGTTCAAGATCAGCGCGATGTTCGGCGAAGTGCTCGGTGGTGTTGGCTTCCACGAATACCAGGAAAGGTCGTTCGCCCGTCCAGGCGAAGTATCCCGGCTGCAGCAGCGCCGCCTCCGGGGCGGCCTCCAGAGCGGCAACGGCCAGGTCGTGCGCGCCCTGGTACAGGCTTGCGACCTCGGCCAGAGTTCTATCCTTGTGGGCCAGGAAGTTGGCGGCGTTCATGGCATGGACGGTGTCCCAGTCGAAGCCTGTGGCCGGACGGTCTGGCGTTTGCCCGGCCAGGCTGGTCTGCAGCCAGGTCACCATGACCCCTTCCCAGTAGGCGATGTGGGCCATCACGTCTTTGACCGTCCAACCTGGTTCGACGCCGGGCTGCGTGAACTGCGCAGGCGCCAGCCGGGCCAGCGCCGCATCGAGGAGGTCGCGCTCATGGCGAATGGCGCTCATGAGCTGGGCTTTGGTGGTGATCTCGGTCATGGCAGGCATCCTCCGGAGACGACGGCGCGATGGGCGCGCCGTCGGCGGGAGCGATGATAGCGCAAGACGGGCGCGCCGTCCATTGTACGGCGGAGGATCGGAACTTGCCGCCGAAGCAGGAACGTCTATACTCAGCCGCTATGCCCATGCACCTGCGACCCCTGTTCGTTCTTCTGTTGGCCGGCGCCGGCTGCCTCATGGCGCCGGCGATGGAGGGCAGGGCCGGGTATCCGTGTGATCCGCCCAACCTGCTGCCGCGGGCGCTGTGCGGCCTGGACGGCTTTCACGGCAGCCCGCCGCGCCAGGTTCCTGACGGGTGGAGCGCGTTCGTGCTCGACGGCGACCTGACGTTCATGCGGGATGAAGACAGCCCCAGCCCTCCCAGCCTGCGGATGTGGAGCGATGGCGGCACCTTCAAGGCCGGCATCTACACGCAGGTGCTGGTGACGCCTGGGGCAGGCTATCGCGCAAGCATTGAGTGGGCGGCGCCCGATCCATCCTATGCCAGCACCTTTGGGCGCCGGCTGGGGATGGACCCCACCGGGGGCACGGACCCCACGGCCAGCACCGTCATCTGGGGACGGATGCACTGGGGGCCGGGGCGGATCATGAACTGGCCGAACGGCGCCGGTCCCAACCTGGACGTCAGAGTGCGGGCGCCCGGCGACCGCCTGACCCTCTTCCTGCTCGTGGATCACCCACAAAGCACGGGCAGCAACCTGATCTTCATCGACACCGTCGCCCTCTACCCGGACGAGTCGGCGCCGCCGGCCACTTACCTGCCGGCCATCCTCCGCACGGTGTCAGGGGGCGGGCAGGCCGCACCCAGGCTTGGGTACTGACGAGCCGCTGACGGCCCCGCTGACGGCCCCGCGGCGCCCTGACCGCACCAATCTCCCCTACAAGACATCATCCCTATGGTTTCATCCCGACACCTCATCGCTTTCGCCTGTGCTGCCGTCCTGGCGGGGTTGCTCATCCCGGCGGCGGCGCTGGCCGCTCATCCCTGCGACCCGCCGAACGTCCTGCCGCGCGAGGTCTGCGGCATGGACGGCTTTCACGGCAGCCCACCGCGGGAGATTCCCAACGGTTGGAACGAGTTCGTGCTCGGGGGTGATCTCACCTATATGCGTGACAGCGATTCGGCATTTGGCGAGCCCAGTCTGCGGATGTGGAGCAACGGCGGCACTTTCAAGGCCGGCATCTATACGCAGGTGCCGGTGACCGCGGGCCAGGGCTACCGTGCAAGCATTGCCTGGGGGGCGCCGGACCCCAAGTACGCCGACACGTTTGGCCGCCAACTGGGGATTGACCCGACGGGCGGCACCGATCCCAACGCCTCGACTGTGGTGTGGGGTCCGGTCCACTGGGGACCAGGCCGGATTCTCAACTATCCCGAAGGCCAGGGCCCCAATATCGACGTGAAGGCGCAGGCGCAGGGCAGCACCATGACCGTGTTCTTCCTGGTCGACCATCCGCGCAGCACCGGCGACAACCTCATCTTTGTGGATGCCATCGCCCTCTATCCCGATGACAGCGTGGCTCCGGCGCCGACCCGCACACCGCCGCCCCCGACGGCGGCCCCCCTTGCGCAGCCCACCCAGCCCCGGGTCGTGGCGGCGCCGGCGACAAAGGCGGCGCCCACGGCCACCGCCAGCCCGACCAGCACCCCCAGCCCGACGGCGACATCCAGTCCCACGATGATGCCTACGGCAACGGTGACGCCGAGCCCGACGGCCACGCCAACGGCGACTGCCAGGCCGACGAACACGCCGTCACCCACCCGCACGCCCACCGCCACGCCCACACCGGGCCTCCTGGGGAGGCTGCTGCCATCGCAAGACGGCGCTCGCGGCGGGGGCCTGCTGCCCGTGGACCTGTTCGGCGGCGCCGGGTTCATCCTCGCGGCCGGCATGGTGGCCTGGCTTATCTGGCGGCGGCGCGTTTGACACCCCTTTCTGTCGCCCCCTATACTTCGCCCATATGCTCAGCGCAGACGCCGGTTCTGCGATGCGCCGGCAAATCCATTTGTACTCACGCCTCCGTAGCTCAAGGGCCAGAGCACCTGTCTTCGGAACAGGGGGTTGGGGGTTCGAATCCCTCCGGGGGTGCCAGGAGAGGCAGTCGCGTGGTCAATGACGACCAGGTGACTGCCTCTCTTTCTTGTCCGGTCAACCGTTGGTCGCACCCGCCCGTAACCGGGAGGCCAGAACCCGCGTCAGAGCACCTATGACTACAAGACCGCGATACGGACATTTCAACTGGGTGGCGCCTTTGTATGATCGGGTGTTCAGATGGCTTGGCCACGACACCCTGTTCAACCACTTGCAGGTGGAGCCGGGGCAGGTGGTGTTGGACATCGGCGGCGGTACAGGACGCGTGGCGGCGGCCCTCAGCGGCGCCGGCGCCCGCCTCATCGTCGTGGACCCTTCGCCGGGCATGCTCTCGCAGACGCTGGACAAGCGGCTGCTGGCGGCGCGGGCCGTGGCCGAACACCTGCCTTTTGCCACCAGCAGCATCGATCGTATCTACATCGTGGATGCGTTTCACCACTTCGCCGACCAAACGGCGGCAGCCGGCGAGCTCGTCCGTGTCCTGCGACCGGGCGGCCGTCTCGTCATCGAAGAGCCCGACCTCCGCAAGCTGGCCGTCAAGTTCCTGGCCGTGGCCGAGAAGATGGCCCTGATGCAAAGCCATTTCTATAGTCCCCCGGCCCTCGCCGGCCTCTTCAGTGCCGCCGGCGCCAGCGTCATCGACGTCAGCGTGGAAGGGTTCAATGCCCACGTCGTTCTCTCCAAGTAGCCGGCTCTGAGGAGCCCGAATCGAAGCGACCGCAAAGGTGTTATCATGTCAAACGAAGTATTTTCCCGCTGGATTGCCGACTCGACCCATGCTGCCCGCACCGCTTCCGGCCACACGGTGGTCATGGACGCGTTGCCGGCCGAGGGCGCCACTAGCGCCGGTCCCAGCCCTATGGAACTCCTGTTGGCCGGTGTTGCCGGTTGTACCGCTATCGACGTCGTTGACATCCTCAACAAGCAGCGCCAGCCCGTCACCGGCCTTGAGGTCAATGTCAAAGGCGATCGCGCTCCGGAAGCTCCCCGCGTGTACACGCACATCGCCATCGAGTACGTCGCCCATGGCGATATCGACGAGGACAAGCTGCAGCGAGCCATTGCTCTCTCGGCGGAGAAGTACTGCTCGGCCTCCATCATGCTGGGCAAGACCGCAACGATTGAGCACACCTACCGGATCGAAAGGCCTTGACAGACACCCGCCGGCCCTGCAAGACCGTTTGCGTTGGTTGCGGCGCCCGCGCCGGTGATGTAAACTGCGCCTACATGACCAACGCCGGTCACTCGTCGACGGGTGATCGCGTGGCCGTGAGGATCAACCCAAGGAAGGAAGGATGATGATTGTGCCGCAACTGACCACTGCCGTCACCAGCAAGCCTCAGCATGCCTGGCTGAAACAGGTCAAGGTCGCCTATGTGCCTGGGGTCCTGACACCGGCCTTGGAAGAGACCGTTCGGGGAGTATTGGGGGCCTTTGCAGCGTCCGGCCACACGCTCCAGGACCGGCCGACGAACGAGACGGACATCTTGCTGACTACGGCGCGCTATGGTGATGTGGTGAATTGGCGCCAGGCGTTGATGCTCACCGGACGTATCCGCTACAAGCTGGAGCGCAACCCCACGGTCTATACGCTGGTCCACATCCAGCCTTCTGAGCTGCAGGAACTGACGGACTATTTCGAGCGTATCCTTGTCAAGGAACCGCCTGATCCTGAAGACTACGAGTTTCCCGGTCTGGCGCCCCAGGCGTACGGTGTCCTCTTTGAGCAGGGTCGCCGTGGCGGGCCGATCTTGTCGATCGAGCGGCTGATCCAGGCCCAGATGAAGTGCCTCCGCATCCTCTTGATGGTCGGGGAAGATCATCCCGAGTACGTGCGCCACTTTGACCTGGTGGGCGCCTATCCCAAGAGCCCGGCGGGTCCGGGCTTCTACGAAGACATCGTGCTGCGCACGGTGACAACGGTCAGCACGCGCGACGTGAACGCGCACGTGGTGGTGGGCGATGCCATGCCCTACGAGGCGTGGCAGCAGTTGGAAACGCCGGGCGCCATGCTGCGGGCATCACGCGAGCTTGGCAAGCGCAATTTCTTCACGGATATGGTGCGCATTGCCGAGCTGGTCAACCTGCCGGCGGTGGCGGATGCCGTTTCCAGCCAGTACAGCGAAGGCTGCTATGCAAGTTGGGATCCCGAGATCAATGCCCTGGTGGCGACGATCACCGGCAGCGCTCGCCCTGTGGACAAGGACAACCTCACCGAGGATGAGCTGGTGGTGATCACGGGTGTGCGGCCAGGGGGAATCGGCGCCGAAGTGCGCCAGGTCGCAGATAAGCGCAACGATCCCCCCTCGACGGAGGCCGTGGAGATGATGGACATGGATTCCATGCTGCCCATCGTCAGGCTGGAAGGTGAATGGAAGGCGCCGGGGGAGGCGCCCGTGGTGCGCTCGAAGCTGCACGGGCACCGTGGGGTGTTGTCGTATGATCCCAGGTTTGTCGAGTACGTACCCCTGGAGCCACCCTATTTCCACTACATTGTGTCTTGTGGAACCGGCGCTCAGGCGCTGGCGGTCAAGAGCGCCTTCAGCCGGGCGCAGTCGTTGCAGAATCCCGATGATCCCCGCCTGATGGCCTTCACCATCCTGCCCGGCCACGGTGTGGTGATCACGGAGAAATGGGCGCCGGGCAAGGCCCCCTTCCAGGTCATGTGGGAGGGCATGGATGCCCAACACCTGGTCATCGACAGCCACGTGCCGCAAGGCCCGATGGACTTTGTGCGCGACAGCGAAGGCCGGATGGTGCTGGAAGAGGATCCGGGCTACCTCTAGGTTTGGTCCAGATGCGACGCACCTCGAAGGTGCGTCGCATCTTAAAGGAGAGGAGGCGGCGGCTCCAGCTCGGTGTCCCTGACGGCGCGGCCGCAGTGGCTGCAGTACCACTGCAGGGACAGCTTGTGGCCGCAGCGGTCATGGGCCGGTGAGCTTTGCGCTGCGGCCAGAGCTTCCTCCGGGGCCTGTTCCAGGTACTCCTGCGCCCAGGCGTCGAGCGCCCAGACGACCGGCGCCAGCCCCTCTCCACCCGGCGTGAGCCGGTAGAACTGGGCGCTGCCGCCGTTAAGCTGCACCCGTTCGATGATCCCGGCGGCCTGCAGCCGCCGGAGGCGAGAGCTGAGCAGATTGCTGCTCATGCCCAGGAGGGCCGTGTGCAGGTCGGCATAGCGCTGGTCGCCGCTGAGAAGCTGGCGGATCAGGAGCAGCGTCCAGCGCTCCCCCACAAGGTCCAGGGCGCGGGCAAGAGGGGCAGTGACGTCGTAGCGGCGGCAGGAGTGAGGAGTGCTGCGTAATGCGTACTGCGTAATGCGTAAGGCGGGAGGCGTGGGGGATTGCGGGTGATCGGTCATCTTCGTAGCCTCATTCAACGTTCAACGCCTAGAGTCCAAGGCTGAGCTGTCCAGCGGGGACGGGGTCGGGTTGGGGATGGCGGGGGCCGAGACGTTGGCGGATGCGTTGGATGCGTTCACGGAGCTGCTGGCGGTAGGGCGACGGCGGATCCTGGGCAGTGTCGTAGGCGCGGCGATAGGGCTCGAGCAGGTCGGGGCGATGGGCGTGCAGATACTGGAAGAGGCTGACACGCGTGGCCGCGTACATGCGAAAGGGCTGGTAGAAGGCGACGTCGGCGCCGTGGTCATAGGCAGCCTCGAACAAGGCCGCCAACTGCGCCTCGCCGTCGGTGATGCCGGGCAGGACAGGCGCAGCCGCCACCGACACAGGCACGCCCGCCTGCGCCAGCTCGCGCACCGCCCGCAGGCGCTGCTGCGGGCTGGGCACGTCGGGCTCCAGGTCCCTGGCCAGCGCCTCATCCAGCGTCGTGATCGACATGATCAGGTGAAAGCCGGCAGCCTGCGCCAGCGAGGCCATGATATCGGCGTCGCGCAGGGCGAGGGTGTTCTTGGTCACCAGGCCGGCCGGGGTAAGCTGCTCGCGGAGCACGAGCAGGGCGCCACGCGTGAGCTGGCAGCGACCCTCGACCGGCTGGTAGGGGTCGGTGGCCGTGCCGATGCTGATGCGCTCGCGGCGCCAGGTGGACTGTCGCAGATCGCGGCGCAGGGCGGACGCCAGATTGCGCTTGACAAAGACGGTTTGAGCAAAATCGGCGCTGGGATCGAGCTCCAGGAAGGTGTGGGTATAGCGAGCGTAGCAGTAGACGCAGCCATGCCGACAGCCCCGGTAGGGATTGAGCGACCACTTCATGCCGGGCATGCGGGCGTTGTCCATGTGCGTCAGGGCGGACTGGACGTCGATCTCGATATAGCGGGTGCGATCGCTGGCGGGCATGCTCTGATCGTAAAATAGAACATATGTTCGTGTCAAGAATGGAAAACGCCACTTGTCAGGAACTTTCGCAATGGGAAGCGAGCGTACTTGACGGGGCGACGACAACGATCTATTATTTCAACATCAAACGATTTGATGTTAAACGATTTGATGTTGAACGACTGAGCCATGCCTACCCACTACCAGGGAACGCCGCAGGAAATCCTCGCCCTTAACACCTTCATCAAGCTGACTCGAGCGACCGACTCCGTGTTGGCAAAGCTGGGACAGATCAGAACGCATCCCGATCTGACTGTGAGCCAGTTTGGCACCCTGGAAACCCTGTACCACCTGGGACCGCTGTGCCAGAACGCCATCGGCGCCAAGCTGCTGACCAGTCCTGGCAATCTGAGCCTGGTCCTCGAAAACCTCGAGAAGCGCGGCCTGGTCGAGAGGCAGCGCGATGCGGATGATCGCCGGCGCGTGACCGTGAGGCTGACGCCGGCGGGCGAGGAACTCATTACCTCCGTCCTCCCCGGACACGTGGGCGCTATCGCCACGATGATGAGCGTACTCACGCCCGACGAGCAGCAAGCCCTCGGCGATCTCTGCCGCAAGCTTGGACACGGCCTCAGCGCCGGCTGACCAACGAACTCTGACCACAGACCAACAAAACCCTGCCTACGGGCAGCCTCCAAAATTCCGTCACATTCCATCTCTATTCCTATTTACAAGGAGCCCTCTCATGTCCTGGATCATTGACTCTTCCCACACCCGCGTCGGCTTTACCGCTCGCCATATGATGATCACCAACGTACACGGTGAGTTCGAAAAGGTCAACGGCACCGTCGAGTTCGACGAGGAAAACCCCGAGCGTTCAGCGGTCGAGGTGCAGATCGAAGCTGCCAGCATCAACACCCGTGACGCTAACCGCGACGCCCATCTACGGTCGGCCGACTTCCTCGATGTCGAGAACCATCCCTACCTGACCTTCAAGAGCACCCGCATCGAGAAGAAGAGCGACGAGCACGGTTTGATTCATGGCGACCTGACCATCCACGGCGTCACTCACCCTGTGGTCCTGGATACGCAATTCCACGGCAAGTCCAAGTCACCCTGGGGCACCACCAATGCCGGCTTCGAAGCCACCACCAAGATCAGCCGCAAGGAATGGGGCCTGACCTGGAACGTGGGCCTGGAAACGGGCGGTTGGCTCGTCAGCGACCACATCAACATCAGGATCGAGCTCGAGATCATCAAGCAGGAAGTGGCCGAAGCTGCGGCTGCCACCGCCTGATCGCACCCTACCCCTGGCCTTCCTCCTTCACAAGCGCCTCCGGCGGGAATCTCCCGCCGGAGGCGCTTCGTTTTGTGGGTAGGGGCACAGGGTGCATTTCAGTTTGGGGGAGAAGGCCTGACGGCATCCCAGACTTGATCGAAGCGACGAGAGAGAACCGCCGAGCGGATTGGGATAAGATTCTCGATGCCCTTGCGGCTCCAACGCATGCCCGGACCACTGAGACGTTCTTTGTATTGCTTGGCGCCACTCTCCACGGTGCCACTGCCAATCAGCCAGCATCCTTCCCG
>JAKOVD010000060.1 GCA_029782215.1 Chloroflexota bacterium | reverse complement strand
GGCACGGCGCTGCCGCGCACGCCGGAAGCAATGACGCCGCAGATGCGGCGGCTGTACAGCGGCCCCGCCGTCGAGCCGTCCGTGTCAATGTGGGAGGCAGCACAGCGCCGCATGGACCTGTTCGCCTACCAGGAGAGCGACGAGTGGCACCTCATCTGTGCCCACGTCAACACCGCTCCGCCGCCGCCGCGTCACCGTGAGGATGCCTGGTGGCGTCAGCGCCAACGCAGCGCCATCCTCGCCAGGTTCCCACTGACACCGCGCGATATGCGCTCCCGCCTCGTCTGGCGCGTCATGCAGTACCGCGACGAGTGGCACCTGACCTGCGCGCACGTCAACACCGCGCCGCCGCCGACGTTCGCGCACGAGCCGGTCCGCGTCGCCGTGCAGTACCAGCTCGAGGCGACCGCGCCGAGCTTGCGGCCCAAGCCGCCCGCCGCAACCCACGTTATCGATGCCGCCACCGAGTTTGCGCGGCAGCAGTGCATCGCATTGGTCGAAGAAATGCGTACGTGGGGGCCTGCGGCATGATGGCCCCCACTCACGAACCCCGGCCAGCGCGTGCTGGCCGCGCGGGGCGAGGCGGCGACACCAAATATTCTTTCCGCCGGGACGCGGCGGCCAGACGCTAACGTGGGCCACGAGGCCGTGCGTAGTCTGGGAAGCTCCCCCTTTTAAGGGGGAGAGCCGTCACCGAGGAGTCGCAGCAGGGTGGAGTTAATCAACCGTCGCCGTCTCGCCCGGCGCGATGCGCCGAGAGGACTATAGGGCAGGGGGAGCGTCGTTCATTTCGATATCTCTGATTTTCACAGAAAGGAGGATAGCTCCTACAGGCTAGAGGGCTGCTCCCCCGCCCGCCTGCTCCCGAGGATGGCCTAGCCCGGCCCTGTACGCCGGATACGCGGGTTCGATTCCCGCCGGGAGCTTCGACGTAACGGTAGCGGACCTTAACAATCGAATAGTAGAGCGCCTAGACAGGGGGAGGGCTATGCTGTATCCTAGAGGCATGACTGACTACATGACTGTTCAAGAGGTGGCGGCAAAGCTCGGCGTAAGCGATGAGGCAGTGCGGAAGCTCATCAAGCGTAAGCGGTTGCCAGCCGAAAAGGTAGGCTCAAAGTATCGCGGTTACTGGCGCATCAAGGCCGAAGACCTGGAGAGCTTCGAGCGCATACGACCCGGGCGTCCGCCGAAAACTGGGTCTTGACACACTTATAGGTCTGCTATACAATTAAGTCATAATTGAAAATAAAAGCCCCCGCGCGGTTGCCGCCGCCGGGAGCACGGAGCAGGAAGAGGAGGTTCCTACTCATGTATGAGAATAGCACCACTTACGAGCCGCGTCAACCCGAGCTAGCCCCGACGCACACAATCTCCCGCGACACAGAAGCCTATATCGTCACCGTTCTCACTGAGCGCTGTTTGCTCGTGGAAACGGAGGACGGCGCCTACCTCGGCCAGTGCACGAGCTGGGCCGCTGTTTGGCGTTTGCTTGATGCTGTGGAGTCGAACTGATGAACCGCACGTTTAAGTACCGCCTGTACCCGACGCCTGAGCAGGAAGTCGTGCTAAACGACATCCTGTGGGCGGCGTGCTGGCTGTACAACCGGGCACTTGAGTACCGCCGCAAGCGGTGGCAGGAGAGCCGCTACAGCGTGAGCGTGTATGAGCAGCAACGTCAGTGGAGCGACTGGCGCAACG
>JAKOVD010000039.1 GCA_029782215.1 Chloroflexota bacterium | reverse complement strand
CCATAGCAACAGCGGTCCCAAGAATACCTCCAGTCGCTGCCCCAACTCGACCGCCACTTCCGCCGATACTTGCGCACCCAACGCCAACCGTGTATCTTCCATGTCAAGAGACCTCCGTTCGGTGATTTGGCTTGCACCATCAATCTACCGAAGGAGGTCTCTTTTTGCGAATCACCCCCTCAAAATCCGGGATGACTCATGGTCCCGGGGGGGCGTCAGGCGGCGCCGTTGGGGGCTTTCTGGGCCTTTTCGGGGGCGAGCTCCCAGACTTCGGGGGAGCGCCAGAGACCGGAGACGATGAGCTCGCGCAGGAAGATGAGCTCCTTGGGGATGCGGTCGTAGAGCCGGATGAAGAGGTCGTCGTGGGACAACAGCTCCTGGATCCACTGCATCCGATCGATGGACATCAGATCGTTGAAGTCTTCACGGGTGAAGTTCTCCATGCCGGTCCAGTCGAGGTCCTCATAGCGGGGCATGCGGCCGAGCGGGCCTTCGACGGCGCTGGCCTTGCCGGTGGCGCGGCCGACGATCCACTTGAGCACGCGCATGTTCTCGCCGAAGCCGGGCCACAGGAACTTGCCGTCTTTGTCGGTGCGGAACCAGTTGACGCCGAAGATGCGGGGCGGCTCGGAGATGTTGCGCCCGAACTGCAGCCAGTGGTTGAAGTAGTCGGCCACGTGGTAGCCGCAGAAGGGGAGCATGGCGAAGGGGTCGCGCCGGACCTGGCCCACCTGCCCCACAGCCGCGGCCGTGGTCTCGGAGCCCATGGTCGCCGCCAGGTAGACGCCGTAGTTCCAGTTGAACGCCTGCATGACCAGCGGCACCACGTTGCTGCGCCTGCCGCCGAAGATCAGGGCCTCGATGGGCACGCCGGCGGGGTTCTCCCAGTCGGGGTCGATGACGGGGTTCTGGTAGGCGGGGGCGGTGAAGCGGGCGTTGGGGTGGGCGGCCTTGCGCCCGGAGTCGGGCGTCCAGGGCTTGCCCTGCCAGTCGATCAGCTCAGGGGGCGGCACCTTGGTCATCCCCTCCCACCAGACGTCGCCTTCGGGCGTACGGGCGACGTTGGTGAAGATGGTGTTGGCGCGACAGGTGGCCATGGCGTTGGGATTGGTCTTGTCTGACGTTCCCGGCGCCACGCCGAAGTATCCGGCCTCGGGATTGATGGCGCGCAGCTTACCGTCCTCGTCGGGCTTGATCCAGGCGATGTCGTCGCCGACCGTCGTCACCTTCCAGCCATCGAAGGCCGGGGGCGGGATGAGCATGGCGAAGTTGGTCTTGCCGCAGGCGCTGGGGAAGGCGGCGGCCACATAGGTCTTTTCCCCGTCGGGCGCTTCCACGCCCAGGATGAGCATGTGTTCGGCCAGCCAGCCTTCGTCGCGGGCCATGACCGAGGCGATGCGCAGGGCCAGGCACTTCTTGCCCAGGAGGGCGTTGCCGCCGTAGCCGCTGCCGTAGGACCAGATCGACCGCTCTTCGGGGAAGTGGACGATGTACTTGACCTCTTTGTTGCAGGGCCAGGCCACATCCTTCTGCCCGGGGGCAAGGGGGGCGCCGACCGAGTGCAGGCAGGGCACGAACTCGCCGACCTCGCCGAGCAGGTCCAGCACCTTGCTGCCCATGCGGGTCATGATGCGCATGTTGACCACGACATAGGGGGAGTCGGTGAGCTCGACGCCGAGCTGGGAGATGGGCGAGCCGTAGGGTCCCATGCAGAAAGGAATGACGTACATGGTCCGGCCGCGCATGCAGCCATCGAACAGCCCCATGAGCGTCGACTTCATCTGTTCGGGTTCGACCCAGTTGTTGGTTGGCCCCGCATCGCCTTTGTGGCGGCTGCAGATAAAGGTCCGGTCCTCGACGCGGGCGACGTCCGAGGGATCGGAGAGCGCCAGGTAGCTGTTGGGGCGCAGGGTTTCATTGAGCTTGGTGAAGGTGCCGCCCTCTACCAAGAGTTGGCACATCTCGTCGTATTCCTTCTCCGACCCATTGCACCAGACGACTCTGTCCGGCTTGCACAACGCCGCCATATCGGCGACCCATGTGCGCAGTTTTTCGTTTCGCAGGTTGTCAGGATACTTAAGCATGGGACATTTCCTTCTGAACAGAGGCTTTCACCGGCCCCTAAAGGAGCGGTGAAGCCGCGAGCGTCAGCCCCCTGATTCAAGCACTTTCCCCCCAAATCGGCAAGCCAGGGGATCGTGTTGGGGAGACACTAACGGGAGGGGTGCGAACGGGCGCCGCCAGCCTCAGGCGGCGGCAAAGGCGACTTGGCTGGTGGCCTTGGCGAACACAAACGTGTAAACCTTGTCGGCCCTGGCCTTGACTTCGGCTTCCGAGTAGCTCGGCGGCAGGCCGCGCTGGTCGCTCCACAGGTACTCGTCGATGAAGGTCTTGACGTCAGCCTTGGCAGCTTCTTTTTCGGTCCACCACTGGATGGTGAGCTTCTCCGCCTTGAGGGCGTCCAACAGGCCGCGGGCCACCTGCTTGACCCGATCCCGCTCGGACCTGGAAAGCACTTTGCCTTCAATAAGCATGTCAAAGACCGCAAGGTGCTCCTCGCTCAGTCCCTCGCGCAGCCCGCGGCGCGCCTCTTCATCCAGTTCTGCCAGGAACTTGAGCAGCGCTTCGAAGGTGGCCTCGATAGTGGGCCGGTCCTTCTCCCGGTTGTAGGCATCGACGATCGCCTGGAACCGCTCCTGATAGTCGGTGCGGGTGGGGTTCTGCCCGATCATTTGGGCGACAAGGCGGTCGATGCGTTCCTTCAAGCTTTGGACTTCTGCGCGCTTGGTAGCGCGTTTGGCAAACTCTTTTCTCAAGCGTTCGAAGTCGATCTTGCTGATGTCATACGGGCCTGCCTCACCTCCTCGCGGTTCGCCCAGCGTTCCGCCGTTTTCACCGATGACGTAGATGTCCGTATTGACGGGCGCGACGGAGGCATTGATGACCGTCTGCAGGCGCGCCATGATCTCGGCGACGTCAGGGTCCAGCACGTCCTCCTGCAGCGATTTGTAGACGATGGCGATGGCGGCCTCGTCCAGGCGGTACTCTGGCTGTTGAGGCAGCGCAATGCAGGCACGGTATTTGCGGGCGACCGCCTCGGCCAGCAGCTCGAAGCGCTTGCGGCTCTCGTCATCGGCATCGATCGCCTCTTTCGCCTGGGCGATGGCCGCGAGCCGGGCGAAGCCTTCGCTGCGGGTGATGGCGTCCAGGTCAAAGCCCCGTGCATCCAGGTAGTCGCGCACTTCCGTGATGGCTTCTGCCAGGTCGGCGATGAGCCGTTCCGGCGGGCGCACGGGGTCTACCGTTTCCTCGCTGCCGTCGTCGGGGCGGATGGCGAAGGTGGCCAGCGCTTCGCGCAGCGCTGCCAGGACACCGCAGTAGTCCACGATCAAGCCGTTGTTCTTGCCTTCGTACACGCGGTTGGCGCGGGCGATGGCCTGCATCAACGTGTGCGCCTTCAATGGCTTGTCCAGGTAGAGATTGCTCAGGCTGGGCACGTCGAAGCCGGTCAGCCACATGGCGCAGACGATGGCCACGCGGAAGGGATGGTCAGGGTCCTTGAAGGCCAGATCGATGTCAAGACGTTTGCCGTCGGCGGTTTCATAGCCCCCCTTGATCTTCGCCCGGTGCGGCACAATATCCAAGCCATAGGTCTTGAACAGGGCGACCTCGTTCTGCTCTTCACTGATCACGACCGCGATTTCCGTCTCAGCCAGCCACTTGAGCTGCCGCTGACGGTAGACCAGCTCCTGGTCATCGGGCGCCTCCTTGACCGCCTTCTCTACTTCCTTGAGGCGCTGCTGCCAGTGTTTCTGCACCAGGCCAACCATGCGCACCGCCGTGACCTTGTCCAGGCACACCAGCATGGCCTTGCCCGCTTCCCACTGGGCCGTGTAGTGCCAGACGAAGTCCTTGGCGATGCGGTCGAGCCGCCGCTGGCCGGTGAAGACCCGGTAGCTCTGCCCCAACAGCCGCCGCACCTTGCGCACTTGGTCGGGGTCCAGGTCGGTTTGCTCCAGGACTTCGGCGATGCGCAGGTTCAGATCGGGCGTCGCCAATCCCAGCTTGTCGCCGCGGTTGTCGTAGTAAAGCGGCACCGTGGCCTGATCGTCCACCGCCCGCTGGAAGTCGTAGGTGGAAACGTAGTCGCCAAACAGACGCTTCGTGATCTCGTCGTCCTTGAAGAGCGGTGTGCCGGTGAAGCCGATGTAGTGAGCGTTGGGCAGCGCCGCCCGCATGTTGATGGCCAGGCGGCCATACTGCGTACGGTGGGCCTCATCGGAGATGACGATGATGTCGTCGCGGCCCGAATAGGGCTGGGCGGGGTCCACCGGCTTGTTGAACTTGTGGATCAGCGTGAAGACATGGGCGTGGTCTTCCTGCAGCAGGCTCTGCAGATGGGCGCCGTCGCCGGCCCGGCAGACTTCTTTGGGATTGACCGCCCTCGCGCCGACATACGTGCTGCAAATCTGCTTCTCCAGGTCCTCGCGATCGGTCACGACCAGGAAGGTGAAGTTGCCCGTGAGCTTGCGCCGGACCTTCTCGGAGAAGAACACCATCGAGTACGACTTGCCGCTGCCCTGGGTGTGCCAGAAGACGCCCAGCTTGCCCGCCAGGCCGGCGCGGTTGCGCACCGCTTCCACGGCCCGGTTGACGCCCAGGTATTGGTGATTGCGCGCCAGGATCTTGACCGTCTTCCCGCTGCTGTTGTCGAAGAGCAGGAAGCTCTCAAAGATGTCCATGAAGCTGGCCTTGCTGCACATCCCCTTGAGCGCTGTCTCCAGGTCCACGACGCCGGGCTCTGCTTCGGCCAGGCGCTTCCATTCATGGAAATGCTCGTACTTGCTCGTGATCGTCCCCACCCTGGCCTTGTGACCGTTGCTGAGCAGGAGGAAAGCGTTGTGGTCGAAAAGGTGGGGGATGGTGTCGCGGTAGTCGGCCAGGTTCTCGTCGTAGGCGTGGCGGAGGTCCTTGTGGATGTTCTTCAGCTCGATGAACAGGAGGGGGATGCCGTTGACAAAGCCCAGGATGTCGGGACGCCGGCGGTAGGGAAAGCCGGCCACCCACAGCTCGCGCACGACAAGGAAGTGGTTTCGCTCCGGCTCCTGGAAGTCGAAGACCCGCAGGCGCAGCTCCTCGGCGTCGCCGTCGGGCCGGGCGATGGTCACCGGCACCCCATCACGATAGAGGTCGTATTTCTCCTGATTGAGTTGAACGGTCGCCTTGACGGCGCTGGTCTCGGCGATGCGCTGGACCGCCTGTTCATAGGCATGTTCGGGCAGGCCGGGATTGAGCTTCGCCAGCGCCCGGCGCAGATAGCGGGTGAGCACCACCTCCCCTTCGTTCAGGCGGCCCAGCGTGCCTCCGGCTCCCAACACCTCCTCGTTGTAGGCGTAAACCGAGTCCCATTTCAGCTCGTCGCTGAAGTAGTCCGCCGTGGTGCGCTGCACCAGCCGGTCCTCGGACATCAGATTGCTCATGGCGGCATCGCTCCTGCACGATCAGTGATGCTCATCAACGTCCGTGCCACGTGATTCATCTGTCGCTGCCTTTCTATTCCAGACCTGCGGATTTGCCTTGACAGTGGGATGAAGGGGGCGTACAATGGAGTTAAGTTCAGCCGAATACTGCCCTTTTGGCGGGAGCCTTCATTAGGCTAGGCTGTGCCCCCTAACCACGGGGGCTTTTTTATGTCCTGGAAACGTCCTGCCAGACTCCCTGGCTGAGACCCTGCCGCCAGAGGGCGTGCAGTTCGGGATCGCCTTCCCATCCTGCCCGGACCAGGCCACAGACGGCATCGGCCAGGCGCATCAACGGATCATTGACCTCGTCCAGACCTCGCGTCTTCTTGACGTGAGCGCCCAAGCGGCGCAGGTGCAGGCCTACGGCGCGTTCGAGGGGGCGGCTGAGACCGTCCACAAAGACGGTGGCGCTGTAGCCGGCGGCTTCCTTCGCCGCCAGCACACGGGCGACTGTCTCCACCGTGACCTGGAGGTAGTCTTTGGTGTCTTCGAAGACCTCGAAGTAGAGCTTGCCCGTCAGGTCTGGCTGGGCCAGCAGGGCCAGCACGTAGGCGATCCGCCGCGTCCTGGCGGTCTTGGACCATTTGCGTTCGCCCTTGCCGGATTCATCCTCTATCTGTGCACACAAGCGCTGCAGATGGGCGCGTTCGCTGCCGGTCACGACCACCGACACCACGAACAGGCGTCCTTGCGTGTCCTGGCCGCTTTCGTCCACGTAGCAGTAGAGTTTAGCGGCCACGAGGTGCACCCTGCCGCCGGCCGCCCGGGAAACGGGGCGGCAGCGTGGAAGCCGGGGGAAAGGTACCCAGTGGCCCGCTCATACTTCGATCTCGCCGCTCATGAGCTTAGGGAGAAGTAGATCACGAGCCTCGCGCAATAGCGCAACCTGCGCAGTCAGATTCAGCACCTGCTGTACAAAAGGTGATAGCAGGATTTCAAAACGTTGCACAACAGATTTGGAGGGCACCAGCAAGGGGCACTCTCCGATCGTTGCCCTGCCCAATTCCGTCTGATTGGTGGCACCGCGTCCCATGACCGAGAAGTAGGGCTCTAGCTCCATAAGAGCCATGCCGAAGTAGCGCCAACCGATCTCGGAACTCGGTCTGACAATCGTCACATGTGAGTCCACCGTACAGTCAGCAAGAGCGGTTTTCACCTGGGCGACTCGCCCCAACGTGCCTTCGCCAGTCGAGTTGATAAGCACGTCACCCACTTGAACCTGCTTCTCCGGGCCAAAGGGTCGATTCTGTCGTCTTGACTTCGTCACATCGAGAAGCCGATCGCGGATGCACTTTTGGCTGATGACCAGCCCTCGCGCATCGTCATTGTAGCTCGGTGAGATACCTCGATTCAGATAGACGCTCAGCCTTCCAATGGATGATCTATCCCATCCTTCCGGCACTCCATCCACAATGCGCGTGTGCTCGTGGCCGGGGAAGCGCAGGCGCACAAACCACTCCTGGTAGATCATCCGCGCCGCCCGCTCCAACAGCGCAATGCGGCGCCGATTATTCTCGATCAGGTCGTCGTAGGCGGAGAGGATGGAGGCGATGCGTTCCTGTACATGGCATGGAGGAAGAAGCACGGGCATGGAACGAACGATCGAAGCACTTAGGTTGAGCATAGTCGAGCCAACTGCATGAAGTTCGAGCCACCTCACTGTAGAGGGCAGGGCAAGATAGAAGTAGAGGAACTGTGGAAGCAATTCGTCTCCCTCAAGCTCGATTTTGATGCAACCCGTTCCGCACAACCAACCCTCTTCTTGTGCGCTGATCAATGCTCGCTTGTTGATTTCACCTCGTCGCGGCAGGACGATCGCACCAGTCCTCAGCCTGTGTCTTGCAAGCTCATCAACCTTCCGTTGTGCGACGCGGGCAACGGACTCACTGTTGATGCGACCATCCACGATGTCCTTGGGCATGACCGCTGGCGTGCCATCGGCCACGTAGTCACGCTCATGCAACTGGGACCCGAAAGGGCCAGTCTGAATGATCCCGCCTGTGCGATCACAAACGTTGCCGAGTGTGTCAATCCTGTAGGCCATCAATCCACAAGCCCCTCAATGTTCTGTTGGATAAACGCGGCCAATTCTGCCGCCTCGGTGTTCAGTTCCGCCAGCTCGGCGTGGATGTCCCGCAGCGCCTGCTCGAAGTCAAAGCCCTCCTCCTCTTCCGGCGCCGCCACGCCTACGTAGCGGCCTGGGGTCAGGCTCCAGTCCTGGGCCTCGATCTCTGCCAGGGTCACCACCCTGACCAGCCCTTCCACGTCCCGCAGCACGGCGTCCGGGAAGCGCTCGTGCAGCCAGGCAGCCTGCCGGTGGAAATAGCCCACCTGCCGCAGCGCCGCCGACGCGAACTGGCGCTGCTCCTCCAGGTCTTTGCGCAGCCGGTTGATGGCGGCGTTCTCCCACTGGCTGGCCTTGCGGGCGTCGAATTCGCGCTCGCACTGCTCGGCCAGGCGCAGCGCCGCCCTGGCCGTATGTTCCACGGCATGGCTGAGGGCGCGGCTGTCCGTCACCAGCCCGGCCAGGTCCGCGGCCGCGGTGTGCAGGCCGGCGTTATCGCCGGGCAGCCCGTCCGGCCAGCGCCGCTCCGCTTCTGCCAGCGCTTCCACCAGGGCTGTCTCCGTCTGCGCCAGCGCCGTCCCGGCCTCCGCCAGCTCCGCCCGGACGGCCTGCAAGCCTTCGGCCCCGGCCTGCGCCTCCAGGAAGGGCGCCATCTTGTCCCGCAGGGCAGCCAGGACTTCCCGGTAGGCGGCCACGGCCCCAACGCTGCCGCGTCCCTCCACAAGGCTGCCTGTCAGGTAATCGCGCACCAGGGCGGTGAAGCGCTCGGTCTCGCCCCGGTACAGCCAGACAATGGCGGCCAGGTTCTGAAGCTGCTCCGGCGAGAAGTCGTAGACCACCCGCGTCACCTTGCGGTAGACGCCGCGGGCATCCAGCATCAGCACCTTGTCCAGCCGCGCAGCAGGCTTGCCGCGGTCGAAAAACCACAGCTCGCAGGGCACCGTGCGGGTGTAGAAGAAGTTGGAGCGGATGGCGATCATGGCGTCCACATGGCCGGTCTGGACGATCTTGCGCCGCACCTCCTTCTCGCCCTGACCAGCGCTGGAGGCCTGCGCCGACATCACAAATCCGGCGCGGCCCTTCTCGTTCAGGGCGCTGTAGAAGTAGGAGATCCACAGGTAGTTGGCGTTGCTGATCTTCCCCTCTTTGTTGACCCCGGGAACGCCAAACGGCAGCCGCGCCGTCTCCTTTTCGACGTTCTTGTCAACGCCGTCGACGTTGAACGGCGGGTTGGCCATGACCGCGTCGGCCCGCCCCACCATATGGTGGCGGTCTTCGTAGAAGGTGTTGGCCTCGACAAGCTGGCCTTCCAGGTTGTGCACGGCCATGTTCATCAGGCCGATGCGCAGGTTGGTCGTCGATTTCTCCTGGCCGTAAAAGGTGATCGCCTCTTGCGGCGCCTTGCCTTGCTCCTCGACAAAGTGCCCGGCCTGCACGAACATGCCTCCCGACCCCGACGCCGGGTCCCAGAGGATGCCGTGGTCAGGCTCGACAACGCAGGCAATGAGCTGCGTGAGCGAAGGCGGCGTGAAGAACTCGCCCTCGTCCTGGGCGCGCGCCATGGCGAACTTGAGCAGGAAGAACTCGATGATGCGGCCAAAGACGTCCATCCTGGCTGTGCGCAGGGCCTCGTCATTGAAGATCTTGAGGAGCTGCCGCAGCAGGTCGCCGCCCAGCCGGGCGTAGTCTTTGGGCAGCACACCCTTGAGCTTGGGATAGTCCTCTTCGATCGCCGTCATGGCGTCGTTGATCGCTTTGCCCAGGTCCTGGTCCCCCGGCAGGTTGAGCAGGGTGTCAAACTGCGATTCCGGGCGGAGGTAGATGGCCGCTTCCTTGGTGAAATGCTCCCTGGTCAAGGGCAGACGCACGCCCCCACGCATGGGCAGGGAGGGCTCGACCTTTGCCTTGACCACCAGGTAGCGGCCGTGGGCGTGGCGCAGGAAGATGATGCCCAGGACGGGCATCATGTACTCGCTGGAGTTGAGGTTGGAATTGGCGCGCAGCAGATCGGCCGCACCCCACAGACGCTGTTCAAGCCCGCCGGAGGCCGCCTTGTCGGCGCGACCCGCGAAAGCCTGCACATCCTCCCTGGTCAGCTTTTCGAATTGAGCCATGCTTGTCGTTGTCGTGTGAAACGAATGTGACTACCGGCTTGTTGGCGTGAAAGCGGCGCTGGGCGTTCGTCGGTGCCTCCGTGGCCCTACACAGGCAAGCCGCGCCATCGTGGCCCATAGAACAACAGTGCAGATTGTAGCAGAATCGAGCAGGCGCCAACAAAGCATTGACCGGTTGGGGCGCGGCTTACGCTGTCGCGCTGCGCATCGTGAAGACCGACACAAATAGGCGGGAACACAAATGATCGCAGAGTGCCTCCGGGGCGTCTGTGCGTCAGTCGGCGTCGTCTTCGCAGTTGGTGAAATCCATTCGTGTTCCTTCCATTCGTGTCTGCTTTGCAGTGAATTGCGCGGAAGCGTGAGCCACCCGAAGCACACCGTCCCCTTGTCTTTCAATTGACGGCCCTGTCAGGCGGTGCGACAATCTCGCTGCCTGACAGGCGTTGCGTCGATCGCGGCGCAGCGGTTTCATGGAGGAAGGAAATCATGTCTCACACGCTGAAAGAGAACGCCCACGCCGTCCTGCTGCCTGCCTTTGCCGCGACCCGGCTCAGCGATGCCGTGAAGCGGTTCCTGGACAACGGCGGCTGCGCCATTCTCCCCGGCGAGACGCGTGAGGAGTACGTGGCGAGAGAGATGTCGGCGCAGCGCCGGCAGGAGGAGACGGCGGCGATGTTCCAGGCGCTCGCCGGTGAAGCGACCTCCCTGGCGGGCAAGGTCCTGATCGCCGTCGACCAGGAGATCGCCGGCATCTGCCGCCTGCATGACCTGGCGCCGTCGTTTCCGCCGCGAGAACAGATCGCATCGTTGGGTACGGATGAAGTGGAAGCGATCGCCGCCGACATGGCGCTGGCGGCACGAGAACTGGGCGTGACCTGCTTCCTGGGCCCCATCCTGGACGTGGTCACGGGTGAGAATCCGTGGCTGCGCGGCCGTACGTGGTCGGTGGACCCCGCCGCCATCGCCAGGGTCTCATCGGCCTTCATCCGCGGCGTTCAGGCCCACGGCATGGCGGCGACGGCCAAGCACTTCCCCGGCTACGCCCACATCGCTCTTGACCCCGCTGTCGCCCCTGAGGCGCGCATGACGGCGCCGCTCGCGTCCTTTGACGCCAGCCTGCTGCCCTTTGCCGATGCCATTCAGAATGGCGTGGCGGTCGTGATGACGGGGCCTGCCATTGTCGAGGCGTTTGACCCGGACAGACCGGCCTCCCTCTCCCCGGTGGTCATCGGCGTGCTGCGCGACGGGCTTGGCTTCAAGGGCGTGGTTCTGAGCGATGACCTTGATTCGCAGGCGATGCTGCGGGGGCGGCCCCTCACGCAGGTCGCGGTGGACGCCCTGAACGCCGGCTGTGATCACCTGCTGCTGGCCGACGCGGGCGATCAGATCGACCAGGTCGTGCTGGCTATCGTCCAGGCGGTGGAGGCTGGACGGCTTGCCGAGGCCCGGCTTGCCGAGGCCGCCGCCAAGGTGCGGGCGCTGGCGGCAAGATACGGCGCATAGCCAGCAAGCTGCGGTTCAGGACACGCACCCGGCCTCTGACACTGCGAACGAAGTCAAGGAGGCCCCAACGGGCCAGTTGGGGATTGCTTCAGCCCTTGCGGGCTTCGCAATGACATAGGTAGGTCTGCTTAGGACACGCACCCGGCCTCTGTCACTGCGAGCGAAGTGAAGCAGTCTCCAAGGTGCCAGTTGGGGATTGCTTCAGCCCTTGCGGGCTTCGCAATGACATAGGTAGGTCTGGTTAGGACACGCACCCGGACTATGTCACTGCGAGCGAAGTGAAGCAGTCTCCAAGGTGCCAGTTGGGGATTGCTTCAGCCCTTGCGGGCTTCGCAATGACATAGGGAGAGTTGGAGATGCTTCGCGGCTGAGGCTGCAAGCGGAGGGTTGGGTGAGGGGGCCGCTGCTTAGAAACTCCCGCTCACTCTGTCACTGCGAACGCAGTGAAGCAGTCTCCAACGGGCCAGTTGGGGATTGCTTCAGCCCTTGCGGGCTTCGCAATGACATAGGGAGAGTTGGAGATGCTTCGCGGCTGAGGCTGCGAGCGGAGGGTTGGGTGAGGGGGCCGCTCAGCATGACATAAGAAGAAGGCTTTGTTACGCCGCGATCCGTACGCGGGTCGAAAGCATGTACAGGGTGAGCAGGGCCAGCACGCAGACGGTGAGCAGGACCGGGATGATCTCCAGGGAGATGCGCGCGGCCAGGAGGCCCGCCAGGGCCGGCACGATGGCGCCACCCAGACTGGACGCGCTGACCTGGATGCCAATGGTGTTGCCGGCGTGGCGCTGGCCCACGCGCTGGCTGGTGCCGGAGGTCAGACCTGGAAAGATCGGGGCCAGGGCAAAGCCGACGACCAGCACCCCAGCCATGCCGGCCCAGACGATGGGGTTCCACCAGAAGCCGATGGAGCCCACCAGGGCCAGCGCCATGGCGCCGATCAACATGGCGTTGAGGGTGATGCGGTGGGCGAGCAGCCCCGCCACGACCCGCCCGATGGTGAAGGTGGCCCAAAAGCCCGCCGTCCACAGCCCTGCGATCTGCGGGCTGATCCCGCGACCTTCGGTAAACAGGGTGTACGACCAGCTTCCCAAGGTGGAATTGGCGCCGCTGCTGAGCATGAACATGAAGATGCTGATCCAGGTGACCAGCCGCAGCAGGGTCTCCCACAGGGAGGTGTGGTAGTCCATGAGGCCCCGTTCGGCGTCGCTGCTTGTGGCGGCTTCACTCACCACACGGTTCGGTCGCTTCCAGGCCTTGCGGGTGACAGAGAAGCAGATGGCCATGAGGATCATGAAGGCGGCGACGAAGAGAAAGGCAGGGCGCCAGGAGGCAAACAGGGCCAGGCTGGCCGTCATGATCAGCGGGCTGAGCGTGGCGCCGAGACCAAAACAGGCGTGCAGCCACTGCATCTGGCCTTCGTTGTATTCGGCAGCCACGTAGGTGTTGAGCCCGGCATCCATCACCCCCGATCCAAAGCCGCCCACCGCCCCCAAGACGATGATGAATGCCCAGGCAGGAGCCACGGTGTAGCCGATGAAAGCGAAGGCGGAAAACAGGCTGGAGAGAATCAGCAGGCTGCCAATGCCAAAGCGGTAGATGAGGCGGGCGATGCTGAAGCTCGACACCAGGTACCCCAGGGTGGTGGCGATCAACAGCAGCCCCAGGGCGTCCAGGGGCAGCGCCAGCTCGGCGCGCAGGGTGGGCCAGGCGACGCCCATCAGGCTGAACGGCAGTCCCAGGCCGATGAAGGCAACATAGGCCAACACGAGCAGGTTGGCTTTGGCGCGGGGCAGCCCCCCTGTGATGGCGGTCACTAGACCCAGCGTGACTGCGGCGCCGGCGCCGAGGGGTCGAGGTCGGGGGCGCCAGCGGCGGCCTGGGTGTGGGCGGCGGCATTGGCAAGCCCGTCCACCCGCTCGTTCTCGGCGTGGCCTGCGTGCCCCTTGACCCAGTCCCACTGCACTTGGTGCGGCGCCAGGGCGGCCACCAGGGCCTTCCACAGGTCCTGGTTCTTGACCGGCTTGCGTTCCGCCGTCATCCAGCCGTTGCGCTGCCACTTCGGCAGCCAGGCGGTGATGCCCTGGCGCAGGTACTGGGAGTCGGTGTGCAGGTGGACCTGGGAGGGCTTGCCCAAAGCCTGCAGGGCGTTCAGCGCCGCCCGCATCTCCATGCGGTTGTTGGTGGTGAGCCGGGAAGCCCCGGTGATCACCTTGTCGTTATCACCGGCGCGCAGCAGGGCGGCCCAACCGCCGGGGCCGGGATTGCCCAGACAGGCGCCGTCGGTGTAGATGTGGACGATGGGGAGAGCCATAACGGTGTGGGGACCTCAGGGATGGGGGGATGGTGGGGTTTCCGGCTCAGCGGCAGCCAGCAGCTCGATGTCCACCGCCAGGGGGCCGTTTTCGGCGGCCTCGCGGCGGAAGGCAACCACCTGGCCGCGGCGCAGCACGTGCACCCCGACCAGGTTGCTCCGGTGGACGAAGACCTCGGAGCCGTCGCTGGCGGTGATGAAGCCGAACCCCTTGCGCCGGTCGTACCATTTCACCGTGCCGCGCAGCCGGCGCGTCAGCGTCAGCAGGTGCCGGCAGCCCGGACAGAGGTGGGGCGCCTGTTCGGCGGTCTGCTGCTCCCAACCCGTCCAGACGAAGGTGATGGCGCAGTTTTGGCAGGTCAGGTAGCGATCAGGCGGGCCGGCCAGGAGGGGAGAGGGGGTGGACATCGCATCCATGGACGCCGGGAACAAAAACGCCCGCCGGGGAGACGGGCGCTGCGGGGTGCTGCGATATACCCTGGGAGCGATTTGAACGCTCGACCTCTTCCTCCGCAGGGAAGCGCTCTATCCGCTGAGCTACCAGGGCAGGTCGAAGGGAAGTATAGCCGGTTCGGCGGCGCTTGGCAAAACCGATCAGGGCCAACCGGAGAAGGAGGGCCTGAGAGCCGGTTGGCCCTGACCAACCAGGCGCCGGGTAAGGCTCAGGAGCTGGCGCCGGAGCGAGGCCGCTCGCGGCGGCCCGCCGGGGCGCTGGGAGCCGGGGCTGCGGGAGCAGCTGCGCCACCAGCGGCGGCGGCCGCTGCGGCGGCAGCAGCCGCCTGGGCGATCTTGCGCTGCATCTTCAGCCAGGCCATGCAGTTCTCGTCGTAGCCCATGAGCAGGTCCGCAGCCCGGATGCCCATCATGATCTCCTGCTCGAGCGGGTTGGTGATGGCGCAGGGCATGCCGGCGCCGATGACCATGCTCAGGAAGTGGGCGTTGATGGCTGGGCGGTTGGGAAGGCCGAACGAGATGTTGGAGGCGCCGCAGACGGTGTTGCAGCCCAGCTCTTCGGCTACGCGGCGGACCATGTCCATCAGGTGCTTGCCGGCTGCGGGCACGGCGCCGGCGGGCATGGCCAGGGGATCGATGAGGATGTCGCTGCGGGCAATGCCGTAGCGGTCGGCCCGTTCGACGATGCGGCGGGCGATCTCGAAGCGCACCATGGGGTCATAGGAGATGCCGGTCTCGTCGTTGCTGATGGCGATGACGGCGGCGCCGCGCTCGGCCACCAGCGGGAACACCGCCTCCATGCGCTCTTCCTCGCCGGTGACGGAGTTGACGATGGGCTTGCCCCAGGCCGTCTTCAGACCTGCAACCAGGGCTGGCAGCACCGAGGAGTCGATGCAGATAGGGACGTCCACCACCTCCATCACGGTCTTGACGGCCTCGACCATGATCTCAGGCTCGACCTCGTGCGGGTTGGCAACGCCGAGGCCGGCGTTGACGTCGAGCACCTGGGCGCCAGCCTCAACCTGGGCAATGGCGTCGGCGCGCACGCGGCTGAAGTCGCCGGCCTGCATTTCCGCCGCAAGCTTCTTGCGGCCGGTGGGGTTGATGCGTTCGCCGATGATGACGAACGGATGCCCGGGACCAATCACTACCGTCTTGGTCGGAGAACTCACAATGGTTTCGATGCTCATCGTACAGGCCTCGCTGGGAAGAGAGCGGGACGCGTCACAGCGCCGAACCCGCCTTTGTAGTTACAAAGTATGGCCGAAGTTTACCACCGATCGGTCAGGAGGCAGCAAAACGCCGGGCGGCTGTAACCACCCGGCGCAAGCGATAGAATCTCACGGGAAAGGCGCGGACGCCGCCGCGCAGGATTCCGCGCTAGCGGAAGAAGGTCATGAGGCGCGTGGCGAGCATGATGTCGCCCTGGACCTTGATCTTGCCCATCATGAACGCCTGCATGGCGTCGAGCCTGCCGGCCATCATGTCGACGTAGTCCTGCGCATCCATGTTGATGGTCAGGGTGGCATCCGGGTCCTCGTTGGCGTCGCCGGTCAGGGTTACTTCCTCGACGGTGCAGCCGGCAGTGCTGATGGAGGAGAGCCAGGCGCTGCCGCCGTCGCCGGTGAGGTGGTAAAGGATGGTGGCGTTGACGCCTTCGGCGTTGGCAGCGTTGAAAGCGCCCGGCATGTCCGCCATCATGCGCCGGACCTTGGCATCGATATCAGAAGTCATGGGTGGTTGCGGCTCCTTGGGTGTGGAAATGAGAGACGAATGTTGGAAGACACAGGGGAGGGTGCAGGACCCTCCCTGACGGTCGGGGCTCGGAAAGGGGGGCGGCAGGGGAGGGCCGGCAGGATGCCGGCGGTCCGGTGCTGGGGTGTAGGGCGACCACGAAAGGGGCGGGCGACCACGGGGGGTCGCCCCTACGGGCTACCTGCCACCTGCCACCCGCTACCTGCTATTTTAGCTCAGTCCGGCTGTAGCCGAGGACGCGGCGGGCGACGATCAGGGTGTTGATCTGGCCGGTGCCTTCGAAGATGTCGTTGATCTTGGCGTCGCGCATCCACTTCTCCACCAGGAGCTCGTGGCTGTAGCCGAGGGGGCCGAGCAGCTCAACGCACTTCTGCGTGATGTGGGTGACAGCGTGACCAGCCTTGACCTTGGCCATCGAAGCTTCGAGGTTGTTCGACTGGCCGGCGTCCAGCAGGGCCGCCGAACGCAGGGTGAGCAGCCAGGCGGCCTTGAGGTCCATCTCCATCTGCAGGAGGTCACGCTGGACGGCCGTGAGGGTGTGCATCGGCGCGCATTCGGGGACGGTGATGCCCTGGGCGGCCAGGGTGTCACGGGTGAACTCGAAGGCGGCGCGGGCGATGCCCACGGCGCTGGCGGCGACGTAGGGCCGGCTGGCGTCGAACGTCTTCATCGCTCCCTTGAAACCCTTGTCCTCGTGGCTCTCCGGGTCGCTAAGCTCGGGGCTGCCGAGGATGTTGTCGAAGGGGATGCGGCAGTCATCGAAGACGATGGTGGCGGTGTCGCTGGCGCGGATGCCCAGCTTGCTTTCCAGGTGGGTGACTTCCATGCCTGGCGTGCCGCCCTCCACCACAAACGGGCGCATCCCGGCGCGGCCCTGGCTCTTGTCCAGGGTCGCCCAAACCACGATCAAGCCCTCGCTTTCCTTGCCGGCCAGGCTGCCGCTGGTGCAGAAGATCTTCTCGCCGTTGAGGATCCATTCGTTGGTGGCAGGGTCCAGGCGGGCGGTGGTCTGAATGGCGCTGGTGTCGGACCCTGCCTGCGGCTCGGTCATGGCCATGGCGCCCCACTTGGGCTTGCCGCGGGTGAAGCGGGTCAGGAAGCGCTCCTTCTGTTCGCGGGTGCCCACGGCATGGATGGCGGCGCCGCCGAGGGCGCTGGCGGGCGTGCTCAGGTAGATGCCGGCATCGCCCCACGAAAGCGCCTCGATCATGTGGATCATGCGCAGGTTGCCGGTGCTGGCCTTCTTCTCCTTGGGTTCGGCCTCGGCGCTGGCGGGTTCGCCGGCGCCGTTGCCCTCATGGCGCTTCAGCGAACGCTTCAGGTCGGCTGCCTCGATCTGCTGGATGAAGGGCCAGATGACGTTGATAAACTCCCAGGGACGCTTGTGCTCGTTGTCGTCGTAATGCCGCGAGATGCTGCGCATCACCTGTTCCGCCAACATGCGGACCATGCTGGTCTGGTTGACGATCTCGTCGGGGAGTTCAAAGCTGATAGGCATGGTCGCCGCTCCTTACACGATGATGGAACCCAAGAGGGTGCTGATGCCACGGCCGTTGCGCAGCCACAGCTCCACCGGATGGTCGCGGATGTAGCCGTGGCCGCCGAGCACCTGCACGGCGCTGTCCGTGACCTTGAGGGCCATGTCCGAGGCGTATTGGGCGGCCAGGAAGGCATCGTGGGCGGCGGGCTTGCCGTTGTCCATCTTCCAGGCGGCTTCCCAGATGAGCATGCGGGTGGCATCGATCTCGATCGCCATGTTGGCCAGCATAAAGGCGATGGATTGGCGATGGGCGATGGGCTCGCCGAAGGCGACGCGCTCCTTGGCGTAGTCGCGGGCGTACTCAAAGGCGCCGCGGGCCAGGCCCACGGCCATGCTGGCCAGGGCGATGCGGCTGTAGGTCAGGACCTTGACCAGGTCAAGGCCGTTCTTGACGCCCAGGCGGTTTTCAAGGGGGACCGTGACGCCGGCGAACTCGACGCTGAAGGTCTTGAGGGCGTGAAAGCCCATCCAGTGGTCGCGGCGGTTGACATGGACGCGGGGGTCATCGGCAGGAACCAGGTAGGCCTGGGTGTTGCCGGAGGCGCCCTCGCGGGCATAGACCAGGAAGAGCTCGGCTTCGTCGGCGTTGATGACCATCGCCTTCTGGCCCCAGAGCACGTATTTGTCCCCCTGGAGCTTGGCGCTGGTGTTCAGATCGGCCGGGTCAAAGGCAATGGTGGCCTCCAGGAAGGCGGCGCTGGCCTTGGGGAACTCATCGCCGCAGAACCGGGGCAGGTAGTGTTCGCGCTGCTGCTTGGAGCCGCAGAGGAGCAGGGGGATGGCCACCAGGTTAGGCCCCAGCAGGTGCAGGGTTGCCGCTACGTCGCCGTAGCCCAGCTCCTCGGCAAAGAGAGCGCCGTTGAGCGCGGAATGCTCGCCAAAGCCACCGTACTTCTCCGGGATGGAAGCGGGAAGCAGGCCGAGCTCCCATCCTGTCCGGATGACTTCGGCGGGCAGCGCGCCCGCCTCCTCGGCCTCCCGGTAGACCTTCCGCAGGGTTCTGTGCGCGAATTTGCCGACGGCATCCGTCAGCATTCGCTGTTCATCGGTAAGGTCAAACGAATACATAGGCCACCTCGTGACAGCACTAGTTCAGATTCTCGAAGATGCCGGCCGCCCCCATGCCGCCGCCGATGCACATGGTGACCATGCCATAGCGGGAGCCGCGGCGCCGCATCTCATTGAGCAACTGGGTGGTGAGCTTGGCGCCGGTCGCGCCCAGGGGATGGCCCAGGGCGATGGCGCCGCCGTTGACGTTGGTGATCTCAGGGTCAAGCTCCAGCTTGCGCATGACAGCCAGCCCCTGGGCGGCGAAGGCCTCGTTGAGCTCGATGACGTCGATATCCTTGAGGCTGAGGCCGGCCAGCTTGAGCGCCTTGGGCACCGCCGCCACCGGCCCGATGCCCATGATCTCAGGGGGAACGCCGGCCACGGCGAAGGACACGAAGCGGGCCAGCGGCTTCAGCCCTGCGGCGGCGGCGGCACGCTCCGACATGATGACGACGGCGGCGGCGCCGTCGCTGGTCTGGCTGCTGTTGCCGGCCGTCACCGTGCCCGCGGCCTTGAAGACCGGCTTGAGGCGGGTGAGCGAGGCCAGGGTGGAGTCAAACCGCACGCCCTCGTCGGTGTCGAACAGCAGCTCGCGCTGGTGAACGACGCTCTCTTCGTCCAGCCAGGAATCGGCGACCGGGACCGGGATGATCTCATCCTTGAATCGGCCTGCCTGGATGGCGCTGGCGGCCTTTTGGTGGGACCGCAGGGCAAAGGTGTCCTGGTCTTCGCGGCTGACGCCGTACATGGCGGCCACGTTCTCGGCGGTCAGGCCCATGCCGGTGTAGACGCCGGGCATCTCCAGGGCCAGGCTGGGATCGGCAGAGAAGGCGAGCCCACCCATGGGCACGGCGCTCATGCTCTCGACGCCGCCCGCCACCATGGCCTCGCTCATCCCGGTCATGATGCTTTGGGCGGCCATGGCGATGCTCTGCAGCCCTGAAGAGCAGAAGCGGTTCACCGTCACGCCAGCAACGGTGTCGGGCAGGCCGGCCGCAAGCGCCACAATGCGCGCGATCTGCATGCCCTGCTTGCCCTCGGGAAAGGCGCAGCCGAGGATGACATCCTCGACCTGGGCGGGGTCCAGCCCTTCGGCCCGGCGCACGGCCTCACGCACCACGACGGCGCCCAGCGTTTCGGGTCGGACGTTGCGCAGCGCACCCCGCGGGGCCTTGCCCACGGCAGTGCGCACGGCAGATACGATAACGGCTTGTTCGGGCATAGGGGTCTCCGGGGTGTGGGGCTAGTTGCGCAGGTATTTGCCGGTTTGCAGGAAGTGCCAGAGGCGGGCCTGCGTCAGCGGCTCGCCGAACAGCGAGACGACAGCTTCCCGTTCGAGGTCGAGCAGGTACTGCTCGTCGACCCACTGCGGACTGGAGAGCTCGCCGCCGCACACGACGTAGGCGACCTTCTCCGCCACCTTGGCGTCATGGGCCGTGATGTAGCCTGCCTCTTTCTGGAGGTGGATGTAGACGCGCAGGGTCGCCAGCGTGTCGCGTCCGGCGGCGTAGCAGTTTCGCACGGGGAAGCTGGGCCGGTAACCGGTGGAGGCCATGGCCAGGACTTCGGCCTTGGCTTCGGCGATGAGGTAATCCTTGTTCATGACGATGCGGTCGCAGGGAGCCAGGAAGCCCAAATCACGGGCTTCGGCCGCGCTGGTCGACACCTTGGCGGTGGCGATGGTCAGCGAGACCTCCTGCACGTACTTCTCGATGCCGGGATGCTCGAGCCGGGCTGCCGGCGAGATCACACGGCGCACCAGCTCCTTGGTGCCGCCGCCAGCGGGAAGGATGCCCAGGCCCACTTCCGGCAGCCCCATGTAGGTCTCGGACGAGGCGACGATGCGGTCGGCGGCCATCGCCACCTCGGCGCCTCCGCCCATGGTGGCGCCGAAGATAGCCGCAACGACGGGCTTGCTCAGGCCGGTGAGATGGCGCCGCAAGCCTTGCAGCGTCTTGCCCATCGCGTCGATCTTGTCCCACTGCTTCTGCTGGGCGGCCAGGAGCATGACGAAGATATTGGCGCCGGCGGAGAAATGCTCCCCCTGGTTGCCGATCACCAGGCCTGCAAAGTCCCGTTCCACGCGGTCAAAGGCGGTCTCGAAGATGGCGAACATGTCAGGGTCGACGGCGTTCATCTCCCTGCCGCCGGGCGTCTTGGCATGGAACTCGAGCAGGGCCACGCCGTCGCCGAGGTCGAGCAGCGAAGCGCTCGCATTGCCGGCGATGACGCGGGACTTGTCCTGCTTCCACTCCTTGAGGACGATGCTCTTGGGCTCGGGTTTGACGTCCTCGTAGCCCTTGCCCACCACCCAGCGCTGCGGACGGCCCTCCTGGCGCCGGTAGAAGCTGGCGCCTCCCTGGGCCAGCATGTCCTTGACCCAGGCGGCAACGGTGAGCCCTTCGGCTTCCATGCGGGCGACAGTGTCGGCCACGCCCAGCATGTCCCAGGTCTCAAAGGGGCCGACTTCCCACTGGAAGCCCCACTTCATGGCGTCGTCCACCGCCATCACGTCGGCCGTCACCTCGGGCATGATGGCGGCGGCGTAGTTCAGCGTGTGGAGGAGGACGAAGCGGACGAACTGCCCGGCCCGATCCTCGGCGGCGATCATTCCCCGCAGGCGCTCTGGGAGCGGCTTGTCCTTGAGCTTGCCTACGCTTTCGAACTTGGGCTTCGGATACGCCTGGTGTTCGAAGGTCTCCAGGTTCAGCGCCTGGAACTCCTTCTCGCCGCCGGCGCCGGCGACCTCTTTGCTGAAGCCGACATCGGTCTTCTTCCCGAACCACTTCCTCTCGATCATGCCCTGCATGACGCGGGTGAAGTCAGGGGCCTTGAGCACCGCCCGGTTGGGGTCATGGGGCAGCAGCTCGTAGAGGTTCTGGGCGATCTGCGCCAGGACGTCGATACCCACCATGTCCGCCAGGCGGAACGTGCCGGTCTTGGGCCGGCCGATCAGTTCGCCCGTCAGAAGGTCGACTTCAGGGACGGTGTAGCCGGCGCTGATGGCGAAATCCATCGTCTGGACGGCGGCGATGAAGGCAAGGCGGTTGCCGATGAAGTTGGGCGTGTCGTTGGCGATGACCACGCCCTTTCCCAACACCTCCTGGGCGACGGCCGTGATGGCGGCGACGACGTCCGGGTCGGTGTCGGCGGTCGGGATCACCTCCAGCAGCTTCATGTAGCGGGGCGGATTGAAGAAATGCGTGCCCAGGAAATGCTGGCGGAAGTCCTCGCTGCGGCCTTCGGCGATGGAATGGATCGGCAGGCCGGAGGTGTTGCTGGATACGATGCTGCCAGGCTTTCGCACCGCCTCGATGCGCGCCATCAGGGCCTGCTTCAGGTCCAGTCGTTCGAGAATCACCTCGATGATCCAGTCAACCTCGGCGATCCAGCCGAAGTGATCCTCCGTGTTCCCCACCCTAATGAGGTCCGCAGCCCTCTCATTGACCAGGTTGGCCGGCCTGGCCTTGCGCATGCGCTCGAAGCCTTCCCGCGCCACCCGGTTGCGCACCTGCGGGTTTTCCAGCGTGAGTCCCTGTGCTTGCTCCTGCGGTGTGAGGGAGCCAGGGACGATATCGAGAAGATAGGCCGGGATGCCAGCGTTGGCAAGATGGCCAGCGATGGCGGCGCCCATCGTACCGGCGCCAATGACTGCAACGCGACGAATCGTTCGCTGCATGCTCGAGTCTCCTTTGGCGGCATCTTATTTTGTGAAGCCGGGAACAAAAGGGCCCTTGCGCGGCGCGTCGGCTGCGGTGCGCTCAGACCCACCAGCACGGTGCTTGCGTGCACGGTCCACACGTACGCGATGTGCCCATGCTTGGTACAAACGTACCATAAGCGCTTGCTTCTCGCAAATTGCATGACGCTGCGCGTCATGACCCTGCCGCTTCGCGTCATGGCGGGCGGCGGGCCGGAGACCCCTCTCTGACGGTCGGGGCTCGGAAGGGGGGCTGGTCGGCTGGTGAATTGACCTGGTCCGCTGTCATGACTAGGATGTGGTTACCGTCTTCGAGCCACCACGGCCCCCCTGTACACGAAACACGCCTACCCATGAACCGAACCATCTACCAGGTGGATGCCTTCACCGCCCGGCCTTTTGCCGGGAACCCCGCCGCCGTCTGCGTGCTGCCGGCGCCTGCCGACGAGGCATGGATGCAGCGGCTGGCAAGTGAAATGAACCTATCCGAAACGGCGTTTCTTCACCCGGAAGGTGACGGCTTCCGTCTGCGCTGGATGACGCCGGTGGTCGAGGTGGACCTCTGCGGCCACGCCACCCTGGCCAGCGCCCACATCCTCTGGGAAACGGGGACGCTGCGCGGCGGCGAGGAAGCGCGCTTCTACACCCGCAGCGGCTTGCTCACCGCCCGGCGCCAGGACGCCTGGATCGAGATGGACTTTCCGGCGCGGGCGTCGCGCGCCATCGTCGCGCCGCCGGGCCTGGCAGACGCCCTGGGCATGAGACCTGTCCACGTGGCGGATGGCGGCGGGGACTACGTCGTGGAGGTGTCGACAGCCGACGACGTCAGGAGGGCGAATCCTGACCGGGCCGGGCTGCTGGAGCTGCCGGTCCAGGGTATCATCGTCACGGCGCGGACCGAGGGCGGTCCCTACGATTTCGTTTCCCGCTATTTCGCGCCCGCCATCGGGCTGGACGAAGACCCGGTGACCGGTTCGGCGCATGCCTGCCTCGGACCGTACTGGGCAGACCGGCTGCACCGCAGGGAGTTCGTCGCCTACCAGGCCTCGAAGCGGGGCGGAGAAGTGCGCGTGCGCGTGGGCGATGGCCGCGTCCACCTGGGCGGACAGGCCGTTACCGTCCTGCGTTGTGAGCTTGTCGCACCCCGCGGATGAGCCCAACGGGCGGCCCACCGGCCCAACACCGGCAGGCCGCCCGCGAACGTGCTAATAGACCAGCATTCCCCCCGTGACCGGCAGGGTGCGGGGCGGTTTGCTGCCGTCCACGCGGACCGCGACCGGCCCCGACAGACTCAGGATATTCCCGTTCTCGTCCACCATGACCAGTGTGTAGGCGCGTTCTCCGGTCGGCAGCGTCGTGGGAAGCAGGAGCGACCACATGCCATCCGGCTGGACCTTGGCGATGCCGACAAGCTGGCCATCGTCGTAGACCTCCACCCGCGTCCCGGGAACGCCGGTGCCAAAGAGGCGCTGGCCGCGGTGGAGCGTGTGCTTGCGGGGAAGCTGGAAGGCCGGCTGCTCCATGCTCTGAGCTTGTTCGGCGACTGGAACGGCGATGAACAGGCTGGCGTGGCGTCCCTTGGGACCGACTGCCTCAAGCTGCAGGGTGCGCTGGCCCGGCGCCAATGCCTGTTTGAGGGCGAAGGTCCAGTTGCCTTTCGGGCCGGCCCGCACCGACCCCAGGAATGTATTGCCGTCGTAGAAGCGGATGACCGTGCCCGGCGGCGCCGTGCCCCGCAGGATCGGCAGACTGTTTTGCGGTGCGGTGATGACCGCGCCGGTCACGGTTGAACTCGCCGCCTCGGCGCCTGCCGGCGGCGCCACGGTGATGACCAGGGGCTGGCTGGCGCTGCTCTCAACGCCAGACGAATCGACCGTCCTGGCGCTGAGGCTGTGCTCCCCCGGCGCCAGGGGCGCGCGGGGCCGGAAGGACCAGTGACCGCTGGCGTCAGCGACCGTTTCGCCGATCAGGATGTCGCCGTCGTAGACCTGTACGGTGCTGCCAGGCGCAGCGGTGCCGGTCAGGACGCCGGCCGCCTGGTTGGCGACGGCGGCCCCTATTGCCGCCGATAGGGCGGGCGCCGATGGGGGTTCGGGGGTGGCGCCGGGTGCGGCCTCGGCCGGCTGCTCCGGTGTGGCGGCGCCGGTGGGTGTGCCCTGTTGCGGCGCGGCCGGCGTCTCTCCGGCGGCTGCGGGCGTCACTGCGCCCGGCGCAGCCGGGGTTTCGCCAGCGGCAATGGCGGTGGCGGCGGCAGCGGTGGCTGCCGCGGACACGAGCGCGCCAGGAGCGGCAGGAGTCTGGCCGGAGGCAATGGCCGTGGCGGCAACGGCAGTGGCTGCAGCCGCCGCGAACTGTTCAGGTGGGAGAGGCGTTTGACCGGAGGCGATGGCCGTGGCGGCAACGGCAGTGGCTGCTGCCGCGAGCGCACCGGGACCTGCGGGGGGCTGGCCGGACGCAATGGCGGCGGCGATGGCAGTGGCCGCAGCCGCCACGAACTCTTCGGGCGGGAGCGGTGTCTGGCCGGAGGCGATGGCGGTGGCGGCAGCGGCAGTGGCCGCCGCGGAGGCAATCTCGCCGGGTGCGGCAGGCGTCTGGCCGGAGGCGATGGCGGTGGCGGCGGCAGCCGTGGCTGCTGCTTGTGCGAGCTCACCGGGCGCGGCGGGCGTCTGGCCGGAGGCGATGGCGGTGGCGGCAGCAGCCGTGGCCGCTGCTTGTGCAAGCTCACCGGGAGCGGCAGGCGTCTCACCGGAGGCGATGGCGGTCGCGGCGGCAGCCGTGGCTGCTGCTTGTGCGAGCTCACCGGGCGCGGCAGGCGTTTGGCCAGAGGCGATGGCGGTCGCGGCGGCAGCAGTGGCCGCGGAGGCAATCTCACCGGGCGCAGCAGGCGTCTCACCGGCGGCGATGGCGGTGGCGGCAGCCGTGGCTGCTGCTTGTGCGAGCTCACCGGGCGCGGCAGGCGTCTGGCCAGAGGCGATGGCGGTCGCGGCAGCGGCCGTGGCTGCTGCTTGTGCGAGCTCACCGGGTGCGGCAGGCGTCTGGCCAGCGGCGATGGCGGTGGCGGCGACAGCCGTGGCGGCCGCGGACGCAAGCTCACCGGGCGCGGCAGGCGTCTCACCGGCGGCGATGGCGGTGGCGGCGGCAGCCGTGGCGGCTGCTTGTGCGAGCTCACCGGGTGCGGCGGGCGTTTGGCCGGAGGCGATGGCGGTCGCGGCGGCAGCCGTGGCTGCTGCTTGTGCGAGCTCACCGGGTGCGGCAGGCGTCTGGCCAGCGGCGATGGCCGTGGCGGCGGCAGCAGTGGCCGCGGAGGCAATCTCACCGGGCGCGGCGGGCGTCTGGCCGGAGGCGATGGCGGTCGCGGCAGCAGCCGTGGCTTCGGCCGGGCTGCCAAGCACGGACGTCGCAACGGCGCCGCCGCGCGTGGCTGCGGTAGCAGCGGCAGCGGTGGACTCAGCCGGACTCGCGGCTGTGCCCTGGGCCGGGGCCGCGGTCGCGGCAGCGGTAGATGCCGCCGGCGCTGTTCCAGCGGACGCTGTTCCAGCGGGCGCCGTTCCAGCGGGCGCGGCGGTAGCTGCCGCCGGCGCCTCGCTGACGGTGGTGGTCGCCGGCTGCTGGGTAACGTAAGCCACAACTCCGGCGGCGACGAGCGCTACCGCCAGCGCTACGGCGATCAGGCTGTCAAACCCTGGCGTCCAGTAGGGGGGTCGTAGACGATTCATGGTTTAGCCCTTGGCGCTGATTCGTTCACGCGCCCTTTCAATCCAGGCGTCGAAATCGATGCGCTGCCAGGCAGGCGCCTGTACGATCTCTGCGAGGCGTTCCGGAGTGCTGGCGGCAATGGCGGCGAAGGTGCAGATGCCGGCCTCATAGAGGCGACGCTCGAAGACCTCGCCGATGCCTTCCATGCTGGCAAGGTCATCCGGCTCGCTGCCATCCCAGGCGCGGCCGAACGATCCGGTCTCTTCGGCCAGGTTGGAGGCTGCCTGGCGAATGGCCGCGAGGTCAATGTCCTGGAAATCCTTGACGTCCATGATCGACCGCAGGTCGGCCTCGCTCGTGCTGGCCAGTTCCCAATAGGTGCCGATGCCGGCGGCGTACAACCGCTGCTCATAGACATCGCCGATTCCTTGCACGCGGGAGAGGTCCTGCGGGCAGGGAGAGGTGAAGGTGGCGCCGGTAATGGCGCGGCGCGGGCGCTTGACGCGTTTGCCTGCGGCTCGCAGCGAGGCCTCGGCAATCCAGGCTTCGTAGTCGCCATGCCTCAAGCCCGCCCTGGCAATGACGTCACCCACCTGGTCAGGCGTGCTGCTGGCCAGGCTGGCATAGGAGTCGATGCCTGCGGCCGCCAGCGCCGCCGCCGATTTCTCGCCGATGCCGTTGATGAGACTGAGCTTATCGCCCTCACGGCGGAAGAGCGCAGCCTGCAGCTCTGCCAGCCCGGCTTCATCGCCGGCTGCAGCCAGCCGCGCCTGCTCGATCCACTCCGAGTAGACCACACGCTGCCATGCGGGCGGCCGCACGATGGCCGCCAATCTGTTCTCATCCGTCTCCGCCAACTGGGCGAAGGTGGCAATGCCGTGCTCCTTGAGGGCGTTGGCATACTTGGGGCCGATGCCCTCAAGGCGGGTGAAATCATCTCCGACGCGCACCGGACGCGGGGCCAATGACAACTCCTGCGCCTGGCTGATCCAGGCGCCGAAGTCGATGCGCTGCCAGGAGGGAGGATTGGTGATGCTGCGGAGCCTTTCCGGATCGGTGGCTGCCAGGTCGGCGTAGGTGGTGATGCCGGCTTCTTTGAGGAGACGTGCGTATTTGGGACCGATGCCCTTGATGCGGGAGAAGTCATCGGGCACTTCCACGGCAGATGGGGCCGTGACGACGGCCTCGGGCTCGCGCGTGGCGGCAGCGGCGACGCCGACCAGGGCGGCCACCGCGGGCAGCCCCAACTCCGCCGCTTCGGCTTCCACGCCAGGAATCTCGATTTCCTCGCCGGTGGCGGCGATTTCAAGAGGCGCGGCTTCAGAGGCGACCTCTGGGGTTTCGACGCTGACTTCGTCGCTGCGCAGCGCGGCGACGGCGGCGGCGCCGAGACCGGCGACGACCGCGGCGCCCGGCAGGCCGATGCCGCCTGCCTCCGCCTCGACGGCGGGCGCTTCCACTGCAACCGTGGGCGCTTCCAGGGTCAGCTCCGGCGCCTCAGCTTCGGCAGCCGCAGCAGGAATCTCAACCGCAGGCAGTGCCGCCTCGACGGTGGGGGCTTGCACAACCGGCTCCGGCCCTTCGATGCTGACTTCCTCGCTGCGCAGCGCCGCGGCGGCGAGACCGGCGCCCGCGAGGGCAGCGGCAGGAAGGGCAGCACCGGGCGCCGCGACGGCGGGCGCCGGTGGGGCGGCGGCAGGGGCCACAACCACCTGCGATACCACGGCAGGTGCGGCAGCAGCGGCGGCCAGGTGCGCCGTCAGTTGGGCCTGCTGCGCCAGCACTTGTTGGTGGAGCTTTTCAATATCGGCGGTGCGGGCAGCCAGATCGTCGGTGCCCTTCTGGATCTGTGCCGCCAGCTCAGCATGCCGGCGACGAAAGTAGAAGATGTCGAGCAGCCATTGCAGCAGCCAACCGATAATGACGCCAAGCAAAAGCGTGAACCAGGGACTCCAGCCAGCCATAATGATTCCTCCTGTGAGGATGCCGAGAGGGGGGGCCCGACACGAATCGTCTGGCCTCAGGAATGCGTACGTTGGGCAGCCAGGACACGGGCCTGGTTGACCCAGTCGATGAAATCAGGTGCGAAAGGCTCGGAATCGCCGATAATCGTTTCAAGCTGCTCCAGGGTGATCGAGGCAAGCTGATCAAAGGTGCGCACGCCGGCATCGTAGAGCCGCTGCTCCATGACCTGACCGATGCCTTCGATGCGCTGCAGATCATCCACCGCCTCGCCATCCCAAATGAAGCCCATGCTGTAGGTCTCACGGGCGAGCCGGAGGGCATCAGCCCGGACGGCGGCGCAATCAAGGTGTTTCTGCGCGGCCTTGCTGGGTTTCAGAATCTCGATGAATTCCTCGTCGGTGAGGTTGGCGATCTCCCAATAGGTGCCAATACCGCGATCGTACATCCGCTGTTCGTAGACAGGACCGATGCCGCGCAGGGCGGCCAGGTCCTGCACGATGGCGGTGGTCTGGGGGTGCACCCCGAAGATCAGTGCGGCCTGTAAGGGCGCCGTCTTCGCCGCCACCCTGCTGGGCGTCGCTTCGGCTGCTTCCGGCGCCGTTTCTGCTGGCGCGGGCGCCTGGGCAAGCGCTGCATCCCGTTCGGCCGTGACCGAATCCAGCGTCCTTTGCAGCGCCTCCAGCTCGGCGCGCAGGCGGGCCAACTCGACCTCGCCGGCGTCTTGCTGCGGTGGTTCCGTCGCCGCTGCGGGGCCCGGGGCGGCCTCTTCCGCTCCGATGGCCTTGGCGGCGCCAGCGGCAACGACCGCTGCTCCGACCGCCGCACCCTTGCGATCCTGCTCCTGTTCGGCCTTCAGACGCTGGACCTCGGCGGTCAGCTTGGCGGTCTGGTCTTCCAGGTCCGTGATCGTGGACTTGGCCTCTTCAAGCTCGGCATCCTTCTCCCGCATGGTCTTGGCCGTTGCCGCCGCCGCCGCCGTGAGCGCCGCAATCTCGCCGGCCTTTGATTCTTCGGCCCTGGCGTTCTCCTCTTTGAGCTTGTTCGTCTCTGCCTGCGCCTGCGCGAGGGCTGTCTGCGTCTGCGCCAGCTCTGACTGCAAACCGGCGATGGTCGCTTCGGCCTGGCTCGCCTGCGCCTGAAGCTCGTCGACGTTGACTGCTGCCGCCGCGACCTCAGACGGGGGCGCGCTCGCGGCCGCAAGCGCCTCCTCCTTGTCCTTGAGGGCAAGGCGCATGGCGTCGATGCCCGCCGCCAGGAGGGCAATCTCGGCGAAGACCGCATCCGGTCCGGCTGCCTCCGGCGCCAATGGCGCGGCTTGTTCCTGTTCGACAGGTGGGGCAGCAAGCTCCGCCACCGGCTCAAACCCCTCTGGCTGTAATCCGGCGCCGAGGGCCACGAGCCGGCGCCGCGCATCCTCCCAAGCGCCGGCCTGCGCCTGCAGGCTCGCTTCAACGTCCGCCTTGCCCGCCGCCATCCACTCCGTCTCAGCCTGCGCCGACGCGAGCTGGTCCTCCAGCCGGGCAATCTCCGCCTCGCGCCCGGCCAGCCGCTCCTCGGCATCCAGCCGCAGAGCCGTGGCGGCGTCGACGTCGTTCTGCAGTGCGGCGATGGACGCCTCGATGTCGCCCACCTCGGAGATGAAAGCCGGCGTGGCCGCGGCAGCGCCGGCGGCGTCTCGAGCGTTCAATGCTGCCGCCAGCTCGGCGCCCATCGATGTCAGGATGGCGACGCTTTGCCGCAGCTCGGCGATCTCGCCCCGTGCATCGACCAGGTCGAGCTCACGCTGCCAGACCGCGGCCCTCAAGGCGGCAATTCCCTCTGGCTCCGAGTCTGCTCCGTCATCAGCGGTCAGGAGGGGTGACTCCTGATCCAGTGCTGTGTTCGGGCCTTCCATTGCCTTCCTCCTCACGGGTTCGCGACAGTGCTCAGGCGACAACCTGAGCACTGAACTGGAGCGGTGGCGTCTCTAGCTAACGTGACGCCTCACTGAGTGGTAGATGTGGACGAACGCCGGGACGCCGTTGTTCATAGGAAATGGATCATCCGTTGCCGGGGGCAACGGAAAGCGCCTCAAGCTGGCGCGTGAGGTTGGCGATGCGTGCATTGGCAGCGCCCAGTTGGTCTTCTTTCATGCGGATCATGGCCGAGGTCAAGAGCGCCAGCTCGCCGGCGACCTCGTTGCGCACGGATTGCAGTCTGTTCTCCAGGTCGGCGCGCTGCTGCTCGATCTCGCTCAGATCGCGCCGCAGGTCGGTCACCTGCTTCTCGGCGGCGATCAAGGCCTGGCCACGGCCATCCAGATCGCGCTGCAGGCTTCCCAGGTAGCCATACGCCTCGCGCAAGGCGGCATCCTTGCCGTGCAGCGTCTGGCTGGCCAGCTCCAACTGTGTCTGCAGGGCAGCACTCTGGTTGGCGGCGGCATCACTCACGCCAGCCAGCTCATACTGGAACTGCGACAACTGTTTTTGAAGGTCATCCGCCTGGCTGTTGCGCGCTGCCAGATCGGCGGCAAGGGCGCTGCGCTCTTCGTCCAGGCTCTGCACCTGCACGCGCATCGCCGAAAGCTGGCTGCGCGCTTCGCTGAGACTCGACTCATAGCTGTTGAGACTGGCCTGCCATCCCTCGGCCTGTCGCTGCGCAGCGACCAGCTCACTTTCGGACTTGCGCACCTTGGCGTCGAGGTCGGCCACTTGCGCCTCGGCGGCCTCCGCTCTTCTGCGCACAGGCAATGCGAGCACGACCCACCCCAGAACGAAGCCAAGCAAAAGAGCAATCAGGAGCGAGAGCCAATTGGCCGCTATGTAAGCTCCTACAGATTGCCAAGCCATGGTGATGCCTCCTTTGAATCGTTTGGCAGCGTTGCGTGGGGGAACTCAATTAGATGGAATTCTCGCCCAAATCCTTGACACTGTCAAGAAGATTGCTTTGCGCAATGTAAGGCGCGTCCAATACTGGAGCATTGCCGGCATGCAACATCTGGCGCCGGAACGTGCCGTTTTGGCCGCGGATCGCAGGTTTTTGCGGAGCTTGCGCTTTCCTCAGCCCGGTTCAGAGGGATAGACCATGACCGGTCCCACCACGCGCACTTCTACCGGTTGGCCCGGAAAGAACTGATAGCCGGGAAGAAGGCGGGCATCCAGGGTGCGCGCCGACTGGCACTGCACCGTGACAAGCTGATCGTGCCCGAAGAAGACGACGTTCCTGACACGGAAGCCGCTTTCCTGGGAGGCGGGGCGTAGGGCGACGCTCTCCGGCCGGATCAGGGCTTCGACCGGTCCGGTGGCGTCCACCTGTGACTCGACAAGCCCTATCTCCGTCTCTACGATGCGGCCCAGAGCCCGGCCGGGCAGGAAGTTCGAATCGCCGACAAAGGCCGCCACCTCGCGGTCGGCGGGCTGGTAATAGAGCTGGCGCGGCGTGGCCACCTGGCGGACGGAACCATCGAGCATGACCGCCACCTGGTCCACCAGGCTCATGGCCTCCTCCTGGTCGTGCGTGACGAAGACGGCAGTGGCGTTCGCCTGTTTCAGGATCGACCGTACTTCAGCCCGGACGCGCAGGCGCAGCCCCGCATCGAGGTTGCTGAAAGGCTCGTCGAGCAGGACCAGGTCGGGTTCGGGGGCCAGGGCCCGCGCCAGCGCCACCCGCTGCTGTTGGCCGCCGCTCAGCTCATGGGGCATACGTTTGTGCAGCCCTCGCAGACCGACCAGCTCGAGCGCTTCGTTCACCCGCTGCGATCGGCGGGCGGCGGGCGCGTCCAGGCCAAAGCTGACGTTTTCCGCCACCGACAGGTGCGGGAAAAGGGCATACTCCTGAAAGACCATGCCGATGCGCCGCCGCTCAGGGGGAACGAAGACACCCGGTCCGGCCATCAAGCGGCCGCCGATCTCGATGCTGCCGCCGTCGGGCGCTTCGAAGCCGGCAATCAGGCGGAGCGTGGTGGTCTTGCCGCAGCCGCTGGGCCCCAGCAGGGCTAGCAGTTGGCCCTTGCGCAGTTGGAAGCTGACGTCTTTGGCTGCCTCTACGCCGCCAAAGCGCTTGGAGACGCCGGTGAGGCGGAGGCTCCAGTCGGACATGGGGGCGGTGCCAGCGGAAGGGGTCATAGCGTGCTGCGCTCCTCACGCCCGATCAGGAAGACGAGACTCAGGGCGGAGATGGCCACCAGGAGCAGGGCGGGCGCCGAGGCGCGTGCATACGAGGCCGCTTCCGTGGCCGACCAGATCTGCGTGGCGAGTGTGGTGAAGCCGGTGGGCGCCAGGAGCAGGGTGGCGGGGAGCTCTTTCATGGTGGTGAGGAAGACCAGGGCCATGCCTGCGGCCAGGCCGGGCGCCAGCAAGGGGAGGGACACACGCCGCAGCGCCTGCAGAGGCGTCAGACCCAGGCTGCGCGCCGCCTCTTCCAGGCGGGGATTGATCTGCATCAGGGACGCCCGCTGCGAACCCTGGGCCTGGGGCAGAAAGAGCACGACGTAGGCAAACACCAGCATCGGCAGGGTCTGGTAAAGGGGGGTGAGGAAGTTGGCGCCGAAGAAGACCAGGCTCAGAGCCACGACGATGCCGGGAAGGGCGTGGCCCACGTAGGCGGCGCGCTCAGCAAGGGCGCTGAACCGGCTCGGATAGCGCACGGCCAGGTAGACGACGGGCAGGGCCAGGGCGCTGGCGGCGAGCGCGGCCAGGCTCGCCGCCTCCAGGCTGTGGAGGGCGGCGGCGCCCAGGGGCAGAAACTCCTTGCCGGTGCGCAGGGCGCGGCTGAACCAAATGAGGATCACGCCAACCGGCAAGATGAGCGTGGCCACCACGACGGCGGTGCAGAACAAGAGCGCGGGAAAGGTCCAGCGCCCCAGCGCCACGGGGCGGGCGGCGCGGGCGACGCCTGTGCCCGCCCGGTAGTAGCGGGCAAGACCGCGCGAGCGGTGTTCGGCGACGAGAAGAACAAGCGTGACGGCTACCAGCAGCAGCGAGAGCACGGCAGCGAAGCTGCGGTCGAGGCTGCCCTGGTACTGGACATAAATGGCACGAGTAAAGCTGTTGAACCGCAGCAGGGAAACGGCGCCGAAGTCGCTGAGGACGTAGAGCGCTACCAGGAGCGCGCCCGCGGCAATCGCAGGTCGCAGGTTGGGCAGCGTCACCCGCCAGAAGGTCCGCCAGGGCGTGTGACCCAGACTGCGCGCCGCCTCTTCCTGGGCGGGGTCCAGCCGCAGGAGCGCCGCCCGCACGTTGAGCAGCACGTAGGGGAAGGAGAAGAGCGTCAGCGCCCAGGCCGCGCCGACGAAGCCGTAGATGTCCGGCAGCCGTTCGACGCCCAGAGGCGCCAGCCATTCCCGCAGCATACCGCGCGGCCCCATCATCGCCACCAGCGTGTAGGCCCCGACATAGCTGGGAATGACCAGCGGCAGCGCCGTCAGGATGCTCCAGGCGCGGCGGCCAGGCAGGTCCGTGCGGACGGTCAGCCAGGCCAGGGGGATGCCGAGCAGGACCGTGATCGCGGTCACCACCACGGTCAGGAGGACGCTGTTGGCCAGGACGATGAGGGTGCGGGGCCGGAACATCTGCACGACCGCTTCCCAGCCCAAGGTGGATGCCCGCAGAAGCAGATAGGCCAGGGGCAGCAGCATCAGCGCCGCGATGAGCCCACTGACGCCCACCAGGAGGGGGGAGGCCCGACGCGGGGAGGTGGCGCGCGCCCAGCGTTCGAGCGACGTTTGCGGCCGGGTGGGAGCGACGTTCACAGGCCGTGGTGCAGAAGCGGGGTTCTGGCGCCTTGCTCAGTCAAGGGCGCCGACATCCTGGAGCAAGGTCAGGGTTCCCGACAGGTCCTTGAGATCGCTCAGATCAACCGTGGGCGCCTTCAGCTCGCCGATGGGACGCAGCGTAGGATCCGGCGCCACGCCGGCGGCCAGAGGGTACTCCCAGGTCTTGGTGGCAAAGTAGGTTTGGGCCTCTGGCGAGAGCAGGAACTCGATGAACTTGAGCGCCGCTTCCTGATGCGCGGCCGTGTTCACAATGCCGGCGCTGGCCACGTTGACGAGCGAGCCGGCATCGCCGGCGGTGAGGTGGTGAATGGCGGCGTGGAAGTCATTGGGATGCGCAGAGCCGATCTCCAGCACGTAGTAGTGATTGACAAAGCCCGCCTCGATCTCACCGGCCGACACGGCCTCAGTGATGGCATCGTTGTTGGGATAGGTCTTGATCTCATTGGCGATCATCGCCTCAAGCCACTGCCGGGCCTTGTCCTCGCCTTCGAGTAGACGCAGGGCGGTGACGAACGCCTGGAAGCTGCCGTTGGTGGGCGCCCAGCCCAGCTTGCCCTTCCACTTGGGGTCGGTGAAGCCCCAGATGGAGTTGGGCAGGTCGCTCTCCTTGAGCTGGTTGGTGTTGTAGACGACGACGCGGGCGCGCCCGCTCGTGCCCACCCAGTGCCCGTTGTCGTCGCGGTAGCGCCGATCGACCTGGTTGAGCACGGCATCCGGCAGCCTGACAAGCCGTCCAGCCGCGGCCAGGGCGCCTGGCGCTCCGGCATCCTGGGCGAAGAAGACATCGGCGGGGCTGTTCTTGCCCTCCTCCATGATGGTGGCGGCAAGCTCGGACGTTCCGCCGTAGCGCACCTCGGCGTCAAGACCCGTCTCCTTGCGGAACTGCTCGATGAGGGGCGCCACCAGGGTTTCGCTGCGCCCGGAATAGATGACCAGCTTGGCGCCGGCGGAGGGGGCGAAGGTCGGCGCCTGGGTCGCCTCGTCGCTTGGCTCGGGGTCGGCTTCAGCGGTTGGCTTGGAGCCGGCGGCAGTGGGCACAGCAGCGGGCGCGCCAGTAGGCGTGCCAGCAGGCGCAGGAGTCTGGCAGGCGGCCAGGAGTAGGATCAAGGTCAGGGCGGCAACGAGGGAGGCCAGCCCGGACCGGAGTCGTCGATTCTGCAATACCATTGGGGTTCCTCAAGGGGTGGTGTCGTGCGCCAGGCCAGGCATGTAGCCATGGCCTGACCTTGAGAACCGCGCTCAAGCAGGTTCATGTCCTGCCGCAGCACAGTTCAGCGGGTCTTCCATCGCAGCCGCCGAAGCTAGGCGGCTGCCGCCTCACCCTGCGACTTGGCGGCGCACTCAGCGCAGGTGCCCTCGAAGCAGATGCAGGCATGCCGCACGCGCACGCCGTGCTGCGCCTGCAGCTCGGCCCGGACCTGGGACACCAGGGGTGTGGAGAACTCGACCACCCGACCGCAGTTCAGGCAGGTGAAGTGGTAGTGTTCCAGGGCGCCGGTGGCCTCGTAGAACTCGCGGCTATGGTCGCGGGCGAAGTAGCGCTGCTCGACCAGTCCGGCGTCCTTGAGCACCGCCAGCGTCCGGTAAACGGTGGACAGGTTGATGTCCGGCATCTCCAGCCGGGCGCGCTCGTACAGCGCTTCGGCGTCGAGATGCCGCTCGCTTTGGTCGAGGAGCCTGATGAGCAGGACGCGCTGCCCGGTGACGCGCTGTCCGGCGGCGCGCAGCCTGTCTTCTGGGGTCAGGGGTGGGTTTGTGGACATGGGTGGAGCTTTTTGCGAATGATTTGCAGCTTCGGCAGGGTAGCACCGATGGCGAGGCTTTGTCAACCTGTTGGTGTGATAACGGTGCAGGAAGAGACCTCCAGGAGGCGGCTGCGCGCATGGCCCAACGGCGAGATACTCGTGCCGTCTCGCGGAGGCCTGGGCCGAAAGGACAGTGCAGGGCCGGGCGGGACCGTTGGGCATGTTGAGGATCGTGCGCTCGTTATGCTACGCTCCTGCCGCCTGTGCTTTCGCAGGTCACCTTTTCAGGAGGAGCTTTCGATGGCCATTCGGGTCTGTGTTGCAGGGTCCACGGGCTGGACGGGGTCTGCCGTGGTCCGCGCCGTGCTGGCGTCGGATAAGTTCGAGCTCGTGGGTGCGTTGGCGCGACGGAGCGCCGGCCAGGATGCCGGGGCGGCCGTGGGTCTGCCGGCCGCGGGCGTCACGATCGCGGCCACACTGGAGGAGGCGCTGCAAACGTTGCCCGACGTCCTGATCGACTATACCAGGGCGGACTCGGTGAAGGAGCGCACGCTGGCTGCGCTCGACCGGGGCGTGCGGGTGGTGGTCGGCACCTCCGGCATGACCGCGGCTGACTATGTCGAGATTGAACGGGCGGCGATGGCGCGGCGGCTGGGCGTCATCGCCGCGGGCAACTTCTCGATCACGGCGGCGCTTGCCAAGCACTGCGCCCTGCTTGCCGCCCGCTGCCTGCCCTCCTGGGAGATCATCGACTACGCCCAGGCCGACAAGCCCGATGCGCCCAGCGGCACGACGCGCGAGCTGGCGGAAGCGCTGGGGGCGGTCCGGCAGAACGAGATCGTGTGGCCGGTTGAAAAGACCCTCGGCCCGCGCGAGGCGCGCGGCGCCCAGGTTGCCGGCGCGCAGGTGCACTCGATCCGGCTGCCCGGCTACGTGCTGGCGTTTGAGACCCTGTTTGGCCTGCCCGATGAGCGGCTGGTGATCCGGCATGAGGCGGGGTCAGGGGCGGAACCCTATGTGGCCGGCACCCTCCTGGCGGCAGGACGGGTGATGAGCGTGAACGGGCTGGTGCGCGGCCTTGACACGCTGCTGTTCGGGCCTGAACCTGCTGGTTCCTGACTCGGCTGCGGCCCTCCGGTCCGCGCGGTTTGCCGTCGCATGATTCTGCGTGGCCACGACAGACGGCGCAAAGGCCCGGTCTTGTGATACACTTGTGTTATCGTCAACCTGGTTCACATGATGGAGGCGCCGGATGAGCAGACACAATATGTCCAGGGTCGATTCGGCCTGGCTGCACATGGAAGTCCCCACCAACCTGATGATGATCAACGGGTTCTTCCAGTTCAATGCCCCGCTGGATGTCGCCCGGGTGCGGGATACGCTCGAACACCGCATGCTGGCCTTTCGTCGCTTTCGCCAGCGCGTGGTCGAGCCGCGCCTGCCCATGCGGCCGCCGGCCTGGGAGGACGATCCGCACTTCGACCTGGACGCCCATCTGCACCACATCGCCCTGCCCGCCCCCGGCGACGAAGCGACGCTGAAGATGGTGATCAATCACCTGGCCAGCACGCCGCTGGACTTCAGCAAGCCGCTCTGGCAGTTTCATATCATCGAGAACTACCAGGGGGGCTGCCTGCTGTTCGCCAGGCTGCACCACACCGTCGCCGATGGCATCGCCCTCATGCAGGTGATGCTGTCGCTGTGCGACGACAGCGCCGATGCGCCGTGGCCAACGGCCGCCGAGGCGACGTCCCGGCGCCGTCACGGCCTGGGCGTGGGCAGGCTCTTCCGGCCCGCACAGTCGGCTCTCTCGGCGAGCCGGCAGATCGCAGGGACCGTTGTGGGCGGGAGTGTGGACCTGCTCACCCATCCCACCCAGGTCATGGACCTGGGCAGGGAAGCGGCCGCCTATGCCGGCAGCCTGGCCCGCCTTGTGCTGCTCCCGCCCGATCCCAAGACCGCGTTCAAGGGCAGCCTGGGCGTCGCCAAGCGCACGGCCTGGACCGAGCCCTTCTCGTTGGAGGAGATCAAGACGCTGGGCAAGACCTTCGACGGCACCGTCAATGATGCGCTGATGGCCATCGTCGCCGGCGGTCTGCGGCGCTATCTGCTCAGCCGCGGCGACGACATCGAGGGCATCGACATCCGCGCCATGGTGCCGGTCAATCTGCGCTCGCCGGAAGAGGCGAAGAAGTTGGGCAACCACTTTGGCCTGGTGGTTCCGGCGCTGCCTGTGGGCATCGAGGACCCGATGGAGCGGTTCCTGGTGATGAAGCAGCGGATGGACGATCTGAAGAACTCGCCGGAGGCGATGGTGGCGTTTGGGATTCTGCAGACGATGGGACTGGCGCCGGAAGAGGTGGAAGGACTGGGCATCGAGTTCTTTGCCGCCAAGACCTCGCTGGTGCTGACCAACGTGCCGGGACCGCGGCAGAAGCTCTATTTTGCCGGCCAGTGCATCGAGAACCTGATGTTCTGGGTGCCGCAGTCGGGCCGCATGGGCCTGGGCGTCAGCATCCTGAGCTATGCCGGTTCGGTCATGATCGGCGTGATCACCGATGCCGGGCTGGCGCCGGATCCGGAGAACATCGTCGCCGGCATCTACGAGGAGCTCGAAACGCTCAGGCAAACGGTGGCGCAGGTCGAGGCCAGCGCCTACAAGGGGCCGGTCAGCCTTGACAACGGCGACGAACACGGCCGCTGCCGGGCGATGACCAAGGCGGGGGAGCAGTGCAAGAACCGCACCCTGGCAGGGTCCGCCTACTGCCACGTCCACGCCCGCATCGTCGCCGACAGCGAGGACATGCAGCGCCTCTAGCAGCGCCGTCCCCGCTTGCGATCCAACGGACGAATGCGATGAGCTACCGACTGCGCGCGGCGACGGCGGCCGACCAGAAGACGATCACGGCGATGGTGCGGGGCGCCGGGCTCAACCCTCTTGACCTGAAGTGGCAGCATTTCCTGGTCGCAGACGAGGCCGGAGAGGTCATCGGCGTGGGCCAGGTGCGGCATCACGGCGGCGCCGTGCGCGAGCTGGCATCGCTGGTGGTGGCGCCGGGCCGCCAGGGGGAGGGCATTGGCGCGGCGCTGGTGAGGGCGCTGATGGCCCGCGAGCAGGGCATCGTCTATCTCTTCTGTCAGGACAGCCTGGAGGGATACTACGCTCGCTTTGGCTTTGCGGTCACCGCCCGTTCCGGCCTGCCGGGCAAGCTGCGCCTCTGGCATCTGCTGGGCAACACCATGGCGTCGGTGGCATCCCGGCTTGGCCACCAGCCCTTCCGGGTGCTGGCGATGAGCGCCACGGCGCCGCTGGGAGAGCGGCTAAGCGGCTGAATGTCGTTACTACGAGTGCAGGAACGACTGAAGTCGTTGCTACGAGGGGCGGGGATGCACGCTCAGGTACTGCTTGAGGATGGCGGCGGCGGGGCCGATGATCTCAAAGGACTGCCAGCCGTCCTGCGCCACGAGGGCGTAGATCGTGGCTCCTTTGACATAATCATCCATGGCGATCTCGCCGTCGTACCACGCTAGCTGCTCGATGTAGAAGCCTTCGGCGGTGGACGTGATCTTGCCTTCGCCCCGCCAGAAAGAGACGAAATCCTTCCAGCCTTTGCCCGCCGGGCCGGGGCGGTTGCCCACCTGGCCGTCGATGCCGGTCTCGGTGATGATGAGGGGGACCGCCAGCCCGGCGGGCTGCAGGTACTGGCGGTAGACCTTGCGGTAGCGCAGGGTGAGCCAGCCCGTGTCCCCTTCGTCGCTGCCCGCCGTCATCTGGTGCGGGCCGCTGGCGTACCAAACGTAGGGCGCCGAGTATTCGTGCAGGCCGAGGTAGCCGTCATGGGCCTTGACCGCTTCCAGGGCGGGGTAGAAGGCGGGCCAGAGCTCAAGGGCGGGCTGGCCGGTGCTGAAATTGCCCACACAGGAGCGGATGCCGGCCGCGGCCAGGAGCCTGGTGCGTTCGGCCTCGAAGGCGGCCAGGGCCGCCATCTGCTTGGCGTCGGCCGGGATGGGCTCGTTGAAGGCCTCCCAGGCGTCGATGTGCTCCTTGCGGCCGGGAGCGGTGGCGATGGGCAGCAGTTGGTCCACGAACTGCCGCGCCGCCTCGACCGGGTTCCAGTTGCCCAGGTCGGGCGTCTGCAGGGCGGCGTAGCGGGCGATCACCAGGGTTTGCGGCGAGGCGGCCTTGATCTCGGCCACCCAGTTGGCGTCGTACTCCAGGGTCTTGACGGCGGCGACGCCGCCGGTGCGGAGCAGGTCGATCAGCGCAGGCTCGTTGCGGCTGACGAACAGCCCCAGCTTGCTGGGCGGCCCCGGTGGAAAGGGCGTCGGCTCGGGGGTGGGAGTGGCCGTAGGCTCAGGCGTCGGGGTGGCCGGTTCCGGGGTGTCTGTGGGCGTCGGCGCCGCCGGCGCCGGCGTTGGCGAGGACGTGGCGGTGGCCGCAGGCGCCGGCGTGCCGGTAGGGGACGGGGTGCGCGTTGGCGTGGGGGTCGGCGCGGGCGTCCCGCGGCCGCAGGCTTCGAGCAGCAAGGCCACGGCGGCGCCGGCGGCCGCCAGGAATCTACGCCTGCTCATCTTTTTTGTTGTCCCACCCCTGACGGCGCCGTGGTCCCCTGGTGCGCCGGATTCCCCGCCGGGTCGCTCAGGTGGCATTAAGGGGCCGCCGGCTGGATGATCTCGCGAAAGTGGGTGGCGGCCAGCAGGTTGGCGGCCACCTCAGGATGAAGCCGGGCGATGATACGGGCCTCAACCAGCTCACCGGTGGGCAGCGCCGCCGTTCCCAAGTCGACGGCGGCCTCGACGTCATGGACCTCGCCGTCAAAAAAGACCAGTCCCTTGCCGTGGAGACCGTCGGACAGGCGCACCTCGAGCAGCTCCACCTGGGCGCCCTTTATCCCGGCGTCCGCGGCGGCAATGGCGGCAGGGGCGGTCGCCGTTTCCACGATGCCCAGGGCGTCGATTGGGCTGGTCGTCCGCGCCCCGGTCAGGGCGGCGTACACCTGGGGGTGGATGTTGGGCAGGGTGATCTGGCTGCGCAGGCTGCCGCCGCCCACCCCGTTGGCGGCCTTGACCGCCTCTTCGACCGGGGCCACCTGACCCATGACCGCCACCAGGTAGCGTCCGGGTTGGACGGTGCCGGCGGCGATGCGGTCCACGGGCGCGGCCTTGACCATGGCGTCGGCGGCGACGATGCCGGCGGCGACGCTGTCGAACTCAAGGAGGGCAAGGGCAGGGAAGGACATGGGGAATTGCGAAATGCGAAATGGGAATTGCGAAAGGCGGATTGAGAAATCCGCAATCCGAAATTCTAAACAATCCGGAAGTGGTCGACGAGGATGCAGCGGCGGGGCCGGCTGAAGCTGATGGCGTTGGTCAGGCCTTCGCCGGTGGGACTGGCGATGGAGAAGGAGGTGTAGCCCTCGCCGCCGAAACCCAGGCCCGCCACGTTGGGGCCGTTCTTGACGAAGATCGAGCAGTTGATGCGCCGCGCCATGTCGGAGAGATGATCGATGTTGCGCGAGAACATGGAGGCGGTGTGCCCGAAGCCGTGCTCGGCTTCGACGGCCAGGTCGATGCCTTCAGCGGCGGAGCGGACGCGCGCCAGTGGGAACACCGGCATGAGCTGCTCGGTCCAGACCAGGGGATGGTCGATGGGAACCTCCACCAGGGCCAAACGAGCGTCGGGCGCCTGGATGCCGATCTCGCGCAGGATCAGCCCGGCGTTCTTGCCCACCCACTGCTTGTTGGTGACGGCGGGCTGGCGTGGGCCTTTCATCTCGCCGAAGATGACCTTTTCCAGGGCGGTCAGGCGGTGGCGAGGCACCTCGACGGCGCCGTTGGCCAGCATGGCCTGTTTGAGGGCGTCGGCCACACGGTCGACGACGAAGCACTCTTTCTCGTCGACGCAAATGACGTTGTTGTCGAAAGCGGCGCCGAAGACGATGTCGTGGCCGGCCTTGTCGATGTCGGCGGTCTCATCCACGACCACCGGCGGGTTGCCCGGTCCGGCGCAGATGGCGCGCTTGCCGCTGCGCATGGCCTCCCGCACCACGGCCGGCCCGCCCGTTACCAGCAGCAGCCGCACGCCGGGATGTCGCATCAGGGCCTGGGCGCTCTCGATGGTGGGCTCGGCCGGCGCCGTCAGCAGGTCGGGCGGGCCGCCGGCGCCAACGATAGCGCAGTTCAGCTCCTGGATGACCACGTTGCTGACGCGTTTGGCGCCGGGGTGGACGTTGAAGACGGCGGCGTTGCCGGCGGACAGCATGCTGATGCTGTTGTTGATGATGGTGGAGGTGGGGTTGGTGCTGGGCGTGATGGCGGCAACGACGCCGTAGGGCGCCCACTCGACCAGGGTCAGGCCGCGGTCGCCGGTCCAGGCCGCGGGCTCCAGGAGCTCGGGCCCGGGGGTCTTATCGGCGACCAACAGGTTCTTCTTGGTCTTGTCGGCGGCCCGGCCCAGCCCCGTTTCCTCCTGCGCCATGGCGCCCCACAGCTCGGCGTTGGCCAGCGAGACGGCGCGCATGGCCGCCACGATGTCCTTGCGCTTGGCCAGGGTCATCTCGTTCAGGGCGACGAAGGCCCGGCGGGCGGCGGCCACGGCGGCATCGATGTCGGGATAAACGCCGTGCCGGCCGGCGCCGCCCGGCTCGGCCGTTTCACGGCCGCTGCGGCCCACGTGCGACAGGTGAGGGGGCGGACCGCCGGCGGGGCCGCCAGGGGCCCGCGGCGCCTGACCGCCCGAACTGCCCTCGCGGCGCCCGATTTCCTCGAGCACGCGGCGGGTGATCGCTTCGATCTGTTCGTCCGACAGGCTGCTCATGCGTTCTTCCTGTACTTCTCGTCGCCGTCTACTTCCCAGGTGTCGATGATGGCCATGATCACCGCATCACAGGGACGTTTGTCGGTGACGACGGTCTGGCGCGCCGAGGAACCGGTGGCGTAGAGCACGTACTCGCCCACGCCGGCGCCCACGGCATCGATGGCGACGACGTAGCTGCCCGTCTCCTGGGCCTGGATGTCGACCGGCTTGAGGACAAGGAACTTCAGGCCGGTGAGTTTTTCGTCTTTGCGGGTGGACACGAGCGTGCCCACAACTTTGCCGATGAGCATACGACAGACTTCCTTATCCAGTAATTTGCCAGGAGAATGGCATCAAGGTGTCTTCATTCGCCGTAGTAGGCATTACTTTCGAATCGTGAGAACGAGACCATCAATCTTGGTCTTGAGTTTCCAGCCTTCTCTTGCGCGCACGTGTCCAACGTGCGCTTGGGCTTTCTTTACATCCTCTTCGGATTGATAGGTCTCCTGGATTACCTCACCTGGTTGCATTAGCTGGAGTTGCTCGTCAAGTGCTGCCCACCGAGACTGCGGCCTGGGTTGATCCCGGTCTGTCTTCCGAAAGTACAGGTCGCGTTCGATGGTCTTGGTTTTGGCTTTCCAATCGCCGTTTTTCTTGCGTTTGGCATAGGCATAGAGATGCTGTCTCGTCTCGACCAGCCTCTCTTCACTTGAGAAGGCAAGCTTGAGCCAGTAGCCATTGGTGCGCAGCCCGTCTACTAGCTCGTGCAGTGCGGTCCATTGATCATCGCCCGGGAGACATAACTGAACGCTCCACTTGGTGCCATCGGGCAAGTCACCAGTCTCGCCATGCTGAAGGCTACACATAGGCAATCGACCTCACTTGGCAGACCTCAATGGGTGTGTTTTGGCGTTTCTCTCGCACGGGCGTTGTGGTGCTCCGGCCCTACCAGGATCATAGAGTCTGGGCAAAGGCGGCGATGGCCTGGCTGGCGCCGCCCACGATGGGCGGGCCGTGGCCGAAACAGGCCGTTTCGTAGGTCAGGCCGCCGAGCTTGCGAATGCTCTCGACGGCCATGCCCATGTTGGGTGTGGCCAGGACCATGGGCAGGCTGAGCTTGCCCTTGTGGTTGCTCAGGGCATCCCCTGTGATAAGGATGCCGGCCTGTTTGTGGAGGAGCGACATGTGGCCGGGCGAGTGCCCCGGCGTGTGCAGGGCGGTGAAGCCTTCGGGAAAGACATGCCCTTCGACCACCAGCTCGTCGAGCTGCCAGACGCCGAGGTCATAGCGGCGCTGGAACCCTGCCATGAGCGGGTGTACGACGTAGCCGAGCACGCTGGGGTTGGCGGGCTTTGACTTCTCGCCGCGGACGTAGACCGCTTCGACGGTGTGGCAGGCGACCAGGGCGGGCGACTGCGCCTTGAGCGCCTTCAGGCAGCCGATGTGGTCGAAGTCGGCGTGGGTGACGATGATGCGCTTGAGGTCGCCCGGCTTCACGCCGTGAGCCGCGAGATCGCCGACAAGCTGCGACCAGGAGCCCGGCATGCCGGTATCGATCAGCGTCGGGCCGCCGGGACCGGTCCACAGGTAGGCATTGACGCCCTTCAGCTCGATGCAGACGAGATCGGGCCCGACCTGAAGCATCAAAGCCCTCCCAGGTGGAAGCGTTCCCGGTACTGCTCCATGGCGTAGCGAACCGAGTCCTTGGCGGCCTGGGCATTTTCCCAACCGCGCACCTGGACGCGTCCGCCTTCTTCCAGCGCCTTGTAGACGCTGAAGAAGTGCGCTACCTCGATGAGGAAGTGCTGGGGCAGGTCGGTGAGGTCGTGCACCTGGGCGTAGCGCGGGTCACGGTAGGGCACGGCGAGGATCTTGTCGTCGGACTTGCCCTTGTCTTCCATGCGGAACACGCCGACGGGGCGCGCTTCGATGATGCAGCCGGGGAAGGTGGGTTCACCCACGGTGACGAGCACGTCGAGGGGGTCGCCGTCTTCCCAGAAGGTCTGCGGGATCAGGCCATAGTCGCCGGGATAGGAGACGGACGAGTACAACACGCGATCCAGCTTGATCACACCATGCTCTTTGTTGTACTCGTACTTGTTGCGAGACCCCTTGGGGATCTCGACAATGACGTAGAGAAGATCTGGCGCGTCGGGACCGGCGCGCAGCTCTCGCCAGAGGTTCTGCATGTGTGGCACCTGGACTCAGTCCTCCTTGGGCGGGCGTCCGAGCGGCAGGGCGCGGTCGACGTTCTCGTGCGGCCGGGGGATCAGGTGGACGGATACGACCTCTCCGACTTTCTCGGCCCCGCGCACACCGGCCTCCAGCGCCGCCTTGACGGCCGCCACGTCCCCGCGCACGATGGCGGTCACATAGCCGCCGCCGATCTTCTCGTAGCCGATCAGCTCCACGCGCGCGGCCTTGACCATGGCGTCTGAAGCCTCAACCATGGCGGCAAATCCTTTGGTCTCGATCATTCCAAGTGCATCAGTCATGGGTGGATCACTCCTGTGATTCATGATAGGTCAGGGCGGCGTCTGATCATGCAGGGCCGCCATGACGCAAGAAATGGACTATTCTCTGCGGCCGGACGATTCAGTGCGGCCGGTGACGGCTTCGATGGCAGCGACGCCGGCGCCATAGCCAGCCATGATGTCCCGTTCCTCGCCGCCCAGGTAGACGCGGCCGAAGGAGCCGAAGGCGCGCACCTCGAGGATATTGATGTTGGCGGCCTTCTCGGCCTCGTTGGCGGCCAGGGCGGCGTAGGCGGCGGGCGCGACCTCCATCACATAGAGGGTCTGCCCGGCGATGAGCATGTGGCCGTGCCGCAGGCGGTTGATCAACTGCACCTGCAGGCCATCGACCTTGCGGATGATCTGGCTCGAGACCACCTGCGGCTTGAGGCGGTCTTCTTCCCGCAGCTCCAGGGCGTCAAGAACGGCCTGCCCTGCTGCCCGCACATCGGCCTGTGACGGCCCATGGATCTCCAGCAGACCGTAGAGGCGCTCGACGATCTGCATGCCGGGACGCACGCCGGTGGCCTTGATGGCGATGTCCGTCACACGGTTGATCTCGATGCCGGGTGAGATCTCGATCCAAAGCGAGGCGTCGCCGCCCAAGGGCAGGAAGCCGCTGGCAACCGTGCCCAGGAAGGCGGCGTGCTGGGGCTGCAGGCTGTCGAGAAAGACATAGGAACGCAGTTCGATGTTGGACATGATCAGCCTTGGTCAGAGGGTGGTTGGGTCTTCGGGTGGTCAGAGATCAGGTGGGTCTCGGCGATGCGGCGGTTCTCACGAACGATGAAGTACATGCCGATGAGGGTGACGAGGGCGAACACCCCGCAGACGATGAAGGGCAGGTTAGCCCACACCGACATGGGCAGGCCGCCCGTCGCAGGTTCGGGGGTGGGCGGCGCCAGCAGGAGCAGCGATGCCAGGGCGCTCATGGTCAGTAGGCGGGCGTCTTGCCGGTCACGGGCAGGCCGGCGGCCTGCTGGACGATCTTGATGCCGGCGCTGGCGCCGATGCGGGTGGCGCCGGCCTGGATCATGGCGCTGGCGTCATCTGCGGTCTTGATGCCGCCGGCGGCCTTGACGCCCATCTGGGCGCCGACGACGCGGCGCATCAGGGCGACGTCGGCGGCGGTGGCGCCGCCGCTGGCGAAGCCGGTGCTGGTTTTGACGAAGTCGGCGCCGGCGGCCTTGCTGAGGGCGCAGGCTTCCACCTTCTCGTCGTCGGTGAGGAGCACGGCCTCGATGATGACCTTGACCAGGGCGCCATGGGCGTGCGCCACGCCGACCACGCCGGCAATGTCGTCGAGCACCTGGTCATAACTGCGGCTCTTGAGGGCGCCGACGTTGATGACCATGTCCAGCTCGCGGGCGCCGTGGGCGATAGCGCGCTCGCTCTCGTAGACCTTGACGTCCCCGAGGGTGGCGCCCAAGGGAAAGCCGATGACGGTGCAGACCGCGGCGGAGGACCCGCGCAGCAGCTCGGCGCAGAGGGGCACCCAGGTCGGGTTGACGCACACCGAGGCGAAGCCGTACTCGCGGGCTTCCGCGCACAACTGGCGGAGCTGGGCCTCGTCGGCGTCGGGCTTGAGCAGGGTGTGGTCGATCATGCCGGCCATGTCGGCGGCGACCCCGCGCACGCCCAGACGGGTGCTGAGACGGCTGGCGCCGGCAGCCACCACCTGGCGCACGGCGTCGGGGTTGGAGCTGACGCACTGACCACTGCAGGGCTGGCGGCAGCTCGTACACTGCCCGCTGCCCGCGGGGTAAGCTGCCAGCACCTCGCGGGTGATCAGGGTGACCAGTTCGTCAAGCGTGTAATTCGTAAGCGTCACGACAAAAACCGTTGGAACGTTAGCAAGTTGGAACGTTTGAACGTTCTCTTGGCTGATTGGGCAAGGAAATGTCTTCTTGGACTGGGGAGATGTGACGTTCGAACGTTTTGACGTTCCAACGTTCAAACGCTATTTGGAGAAGCGTTTTTCGATGGCAGTGATCTTGTCGACGCGGCGGGCGTGGCGGTCGCCGCCCCAGGGAGTTTCCAGCCAGGTCTTGACGATCTGGCGGGCCAGGCCGGCGCCGACCAGGCCGGCGCCCAGGGTGAGCACGTTGGCATGATTGTGCTCGCGGGCGTTGGCCGCGGTGCTGACATCGTAGCACATGCTGGCGCGGACGCCCGGCACCTTGTTGGCCGCCATGCAGGAGCCGATGCCGGCGCCGTCGATGACGATGCCGGCGGCACAGCGTCCCTGGGCGACCAGGCTGGCGACGGCGAAGGCGAAATCAGGGTAGTCCACGCTGTCTTTGCCGTGGGCGCCCACGTCCACCGGCTCGTAGCCCAGCTCGGCCAGGTAGGGCTTGAGCTGTTCTTTGAGGGCAAAGCCGCCATGGTCGGCGCCGATAGCCACCGCCCGGGCGGCGGGTCCCGCCGGCCTGACGGCTGCGGCCTGGCTCGAACGCAGGTCGATGCCGCGCTCGCGGGCCAGGTCCTGGGCCAGGGGCGTGATGATGGCGTTGGGCGCGATGTCCAGGCTGCCGCCCGCGGGGATCGCCGCCAGGTCATCGGCCGTGATCAGGCGGCGAGGCGCGGGGGCGCGGCCGGGGGCGCGGCCGGGGGCGCGGCCGGGGGCGCGGCCGGGGGCCGGGGCTGGCGCAGGGGGCCGGGGGTCGGGACCGGGCGCCGGACGTGCGTACGCCTCCGGCGCAGGCGCGGCTTGACCCGCCTGCTTTTCCAGCCGGGTGAGGATCTCACGCACAAGGGCCCGGACTTCTGTTTCGGAGGGCGTCATTGCATCGTTGCTGCCGTGGCAGCGGGCCTCAGGGTACGGGCTCCAGGTCCTCGTGGTGGACCAGGCCGAAGTCCTTAAAGGGGAAGTAGACCAGCCAGGCCTTGCCGATGATGTAGTGCGCCTCCAGGGGTCCCCAACTCCGCGAGTCGCTCGACCCGGCGCGGTTGTCGCCCATCACAAAGTACTCGGTGTCGGTGAGCTGTACCGGCTCCATGCTGGTATCGCTGGGATACTCGACGTAGTCTTCCGGGGGCAGGGGTCTGCCGTCGATCAGGATCTGGCCGCTGCGGATGGCAATGGTCTCGCCCGGCAGGCCGATGATTCGTTTCACGAAGTCCCGATCGGGCTGCAAGGGGTACTGGAGAACGATCACATCTCCCCGCTGCGGGCTGCCCACCAGGTAGTGCAGGCGGCTGACGATGAGGCGCTCGCCGGGCAAGAGCGTGTTGAGCATGCTCTGCCCTTCGACGACGTAGTTCTGGAAGATGAAGGTGCGGAAGAAGACGATCAGCAGCCCGGCGATGATCAGGGTCTGCACCACCTCCCAGATGAAATCGGCAGCGGACGCCGCCGGGGGTGCCGCCGCCGCCGGCGCGGGCGACAAGGAAGCGCCCGCTTCAGGCTCGTAGCCGGAAGCAGAGGGAAAGGGGTTGGAATCAGTCACTTGGTTTCGCCGGGATACCAGAAAAATCGGTCCAGGAATTATAGCACCCGCCAACGGGCAGCGGCAAAGGGTTTGCGGCTTTAACACAAAAGAAGAAGCCGGTCCAGGGCGGACCGGCTTCTTGCGCTGCGGAAGGGGAAGGGCTGGGACTAGCGGGACCAGGTGCCGTCGTTGTAGAGCACGTACACACCATTGGCGCCGGTCCACAGCATCATGCCGTTATCGAAGGACTGGCGGGTGGCGTTGACGCTGCGCTGCGGCGTGAGGCCCCAACTGAGACGCTGCATGAGATCGCTCTCGCGCCAGGCCTTGCCGATGCTGTACTGCGGCTGGTAGTAGCCGGGAGGCGGCACGATCTGGGGATTGTAGACGGCGTCGCTCTGGGTCCAGGTGGCGGCCCGCTGCTCCCATCGGTGGTTGTTGAACAGAATGTAGAGGTTCCTGCCGTTGACGTCTTCGACCACGTAGCCGTTGCAGAAGGGTTCGTCGACGGCGGTAAAGCCCTGTTCAACAGCCGTGGGGCAGCCCAGGCGGTTGCGAACCGTGACGTTGCCGTACCACACGTTCCCGAAGCCCTGCACCGGCATGATGTTGCAGGCTGGGCCCGGCGGGGGCGGCGGGTAACAACCGTTGGGCTGGCAGGGTCCCGGAGGCGGCGGATAGCATCCGTTCGGGTTCTGGCAGGGCCACGGCTGCGGCTGGGGCTGCGGCGCCGGTGGACAGCCATTGGGCTGCCCGCAGGGCCATGGCTTCGGCCAGGGGTGGGGTTGGGGTTGGGGATGGGGCGGCGGAACGTTGCCGGGAATGCACAGGCTTCTGCCGACGACAATGCGATTGCGGTTCTTGATGTTGTTGGCATTCATCAGCACTGCTACAGTCGTATTGTAGCGTTTGGCGATGACGGCCAACGTATCACCACGACGAACCACATACCATGTTCGGCAGCCACCTGCTTCGGCCTGGGGGGTAAATGCTGCCAATGGCAGGATCGATACCACCAAGGCCAGCACAAGACCGAAAAATGCGGCTTTCTTCATACCTTTTACTCCCTGAGTCGGTGCGGGGGAAAGACAACCTCGTCAGGCTGAAGTATAGCATACGAAATCAGCGTGTCAAATTCGCAATACACGAAATCCCCGTTTCTACACATGCGAAGGGTGCAAGGTGCAAGCACAGGCTGCATCTGCACGGAAATGCGTCATATCCCGAATCGGCGCAAGGTCGCATCGACGGCGGAAACATAGCTGCCGCCAAACAATCGCACGTGAACGAGCAGGGGATAAAGGTTGTAGAGATCGCGCCGTTCTTCCCAGAAACCCGGCTGAAGTGGACGCATCGCAGCGTAATGCTCGAAAAAGGGCGCGCCAAAGGTGTGGAAGAGGGTGATAAAAGCCAGCTCGATCTCAGGATCGCCGTAGTAGAGCGCAGGATCGACGAATCCGGTGATGCGATCGCCCTGGGCCAGGACATTGCCCGCCCATACGTCGCCGTGCAGCAGCGCCGGACGGCCCCCTTCCGGCAGCCAGCGTTCAAGGCGGGCGGCCAGCCGGTCCAGCCGCGCCATCAAGGCCGGCGGCAACTGCCCGGCCTCCAGGGCCTGGCGGCCCATGGCCAGGATCCGCTGGTCGCGGAAGAAGTCGGGCCAGGAGGCGGTCCAGGGGTTCGGCTGGTGCAGGCCGCCGATCAGGGTGTCCTCCTCGAAGCCATAGGCCGGCGCCGCCAATGCGTGCAGCCCGGCCAGCAGCTCGGCGGCGTGGCGTTGGCCGGCGGTGGTGAAGGAGCTGCTCCCCGGCAGCCAAGTCATGATCAGCAGCCGGTCAGAGCCGAACAGCACGCGGGGCGCCGGGAGCTGGCTGTGACCGGCCAGGTAGCGCAGCATGGCCGCCTCGCGCCCCAGGATGGGATGCGGGCCCTGGTCCACCTTGGCCACCACCGTCTCCCCATCCGCCAGGTCCACCCGGTATACCTCGCCCACACAGCCGCCGCCCAGGGCTGCGATCCGCCGCACACCCACACCCAGCGCAGCCGTGATCTGCTCGGAGAGCTTATTCATAGAAGACGTTGGAACGTTGTAACGTTGACTCTGCTGAAAGAAGCTGATCTTTAACAACTACAACCAAGCTCGGCGTGTGACCAGCGGCTGGTAAGCGACGGTCGCGGATACGAGCGAGATGCCACAAGGTGCGCTGCCGCGATGGCCAGTGGGCTGCGGCTTGCGTACAGGCTGGGGTCGGAATGCGAAATGTGGCCTGGCTGGGGGCTGTT
>JAKOVD010000209.1 GCA_029782215.1 Chloroflexota bacterium | reverse complement strand
CACCCCACAGCTTGCACCCGGGCAACCCATCCTCTGACACTTGGCGGGGAGGGGGAAACTGCTCCCCCTCCCCTGCACCCCTCCCCCTATCTTAAAGAAACTGATCTTCCTACACCTTATTTTCACCGATCCGTGGTCTTGACAATGGGGCCAACCTCACTGTATCGGCAGGATCGGTCCCATGAAATGGCCCAGTTGTTGCTCTGACCTGACCGATGTGGCAGATATGGAATCGCCTGTGCCACCAGCTCTTCCCAAGTTCCGTTCTTCTCCAAGACTGAGGCTCCTTGTTTCAGGGCACTCAGCGAATCCGAGCCTATCTGTTCAAGACCACCTCCAGCAAGCAACTCAGTCTTGGAGAAACCTGTACCTGCCCCAACGAAGCCATAGTGAATGTTCGACCAGGTGTCAAAGCGGTATTGATTTGAGCCAATTGTTGACCAACCGCCGTTGGCTCGCATCTCCGGTACAGGAGAATGTGCTGGATTGAGCAGGATTGGCTTGTGATCCCATCGTGCGACGCGCTCAGCGACTGAAGCAGGAAGATAGTTGCGTACACTTGCATCCATGACCTGTGATGCCCATATGCCATAGGCAGCGAACTTACCCATCACTGCTTTCCACCCGCCATATTGGGTCAATTCATTTGCCGCCTTTATTCGCAGTCCATTCGTACTTACAAGATTGTGCTGCATTTCACCTTGGATATAGCGGATAATGGCAGGTGTCCCTCCATGGAGAATAGTACGACCGGTGATGGGATGAGCAACTAGTTCACAACGAGCATCAATGCACTCCGCATGACCCATCGGGTCGGTGTACTTCAGCGGATTGTTCAGCACATAGGCATACCGGTTCAGGCTCTGCGGATTGCCGGGCTCCGGCACGATGCTGTCCGGCTGGGCGAAGCGCCCCAACATCGGGTCATACCACCTGGCCCCGTAGTCATACAGCCCCCGGTCCAACCCATCCACCGGACTCGGCGCACCCACCCCCACCTCCAGCCGCTGCCCGGTGTAGCGGTACGGCGTCTGCACCGGCATTTCACTCGCCGACTTCCACGTCTGCCGCAGTTCCCCGAACGGCAGGTAACGCTCCTCCCACAGCCTGGTCCCGCCCCCGTTCACGATCACAGCGGTCGAGTTAAGATGGTCCCGCAGCACGAAGCGCCGCCCCGTGTTTGCCGGGTAGCCGGGCGAACGCTCGAAGGCCACCAGCTCGCCGCCGAAGCTGTAGTACTTGGTGTAGCCGGAGCTGAGCGTGCGCTCGAAATGCGGACCGGGGTAGTGCGTGGTCTCGCCGTTCGTCGTCGCCTGCACCCGCCTGCCGTCGCCCTCGTAGACGTAGGCGGCCTCCACGCCGCCGCCAGGGACTTGTTCGACTGTCTCCAGGCGGTTCTCGGCGTTGTAGAACAGGCTGTAACCTGTGTTGGCGACCACGCGCGCACTCATGTTGCCGTTGCAGTCGTAGCCGAAACTGCTGGTCCCTGCCTGGCGGACGGCATGGGGTTTCGTGGGCTGGGTGCCGGCGCTGTCAGTATGCAGGGTAGTCGAATGCCAGGATAACCCTAACAATAGTGGATTCAGGCGAGGTGTCCGCATCGGAGAGGGCATTTCCAGCACTCTCCTAGACAACGAGAAGCAGGCCTACAAGCGCGGTCGCGAGCATTATGGTGCCTGTGACTATAGCAAGCGAACCATCCAGACGAATCATTCTCTCCCGAAATTCCGCATCCTTCTCCATTTGCTCATCAAATCGCCTGCTCTTTTGATAAGCAGACAGAATACTCCAGGCGAATAGCCGTCCGGGCGAATGTCGGCTTGGGTCTCGGTATCTAGGCAAACCAGTGCCTATGAGTACGAGACCAACAACAATCATCAGAACTAACCAGATCTTATCCGTGAGGACTTGGTTGAGATACATAATTGTTCAGTCCTATCCATAGCATCACTTTGCAGCCAAGCCAGCATGTGCTCACACTGGTGACGGACATCGTTAGGGCCCGACATACAACCCGGGTGCAAGGTCACGAGAAAGGCTCATGACATCAGCTACGGCGCCGTATTCTGGTACCAGGCTACTCAGGCCGAGGCCAACATCAACTACGAGATCACCTATGTTGGAATGTCCTCGCGTGTAGTCGGCGATGTGCTTTCCTACTGAAGTCATGTTAGCAGCAGATGCCAGCCCGCTAACAACGACTCCGCCCAATAGCAGTCCGACGCCTCCAGTACCAGCTTCCACTGCAACAATCCCAGTTCCAGCCATCGCATACCCTGCCGCGCCTGAAGCACCAACCGCATCCAAGCCAACAGCGGTCCAGTCGATGTTCTGGGGACGGAAGACGACGTGGGTATACACCGAGTTAAAGATGTACTTCTGACCTTCGCGATCACCTAACCGCATGATTGGGTTGGCATAGGACTGCAGGATTCCTGCTGGAGCGGTTCCAGCGACGACCGCCCCGGCATCTGTGGCGATCATCAACTTCCCGCCTTTCTCGGTGAATCTACCCGACCAGTCCGCGAGATACGAATTGAAGCCATGAGAGGTGTGGTCAAGCCAGATGTTGAGGGTATCCCCCAGCTCCGCCTCACGGAGCACTTCCAGATAGCCCCACGCCCCCTCGAGTTGCCCGCCCTTCTTGAACATGGCTAGCACGTCGTCCCAGGTCTTGGCGCCAAGGTACTTCTTGATCTCTTCTTCGCTGAACATACCTGTCGGGTCGGTGTACCTCAATGGGTTGTTCAGCACATAAGCATACCTGTTCAGGCTTTGCGGATTGCCCGGGTTGGGGACGATGCTGTCCGGCTGGGCGAAGCGCCCCAACATCGGGTCATACCACCTCGCCCCGTAGTCATACAGCCCCCGGTCCAACCCTCCCACGGGACTCGGCGCACCCACCCCCACCTCCAGTCGCTGCCCGGTGTAGCGGTACGGCGTCTGCACCGGCATTTCGCTCGCCGACTTCCACGTCTGCCGCAGCTCCCCAAACGGCAGGTAACGCTCCTCCCACAGCTTGGTCCCTCCCCCGTTCACGATCACGCTGGTTGAGTTAAGATGATCTCGCAGCACGAACCGTCGCCCCGTGTTCGCCGGGTAGCCGGGCGAGCGCTCGAAGGCCACCAGCTCGCCGCCGAAGCTGTAGTACTTGGTGTAGCCGGAGCTGAGTGTGCGTTCGAAGTGCGGGCCAGGATAGTGCGTGGTCTCACCGTTCGTCGTCGCCTGCACCCGCCTGCCGTCGCCGTCGTAGACATAGACGGCGTTGACGCCGCCGCCAGGAACTTGTTCGACTGTCTCCAGGCGGTTCTCGGCGTTGTAGAACAGGCTGTAGCCTGTGTTGGCGACCACGCGCGCACTCATGTTGCCGTTGCAGTCGTAGCTGAAACCGCTGCTTCCCGCCTGGCGCACGGCATGGGGCTTTGTCGGCTGCGTGCCCGGACTGCAGGTCATCACCGGGGCATCGTAAAGATAGCTCCCGACTCCCGTCTTGCTGTCCAGGTTGCCGTCGGCTTTGTACTCGTAGGTCTCGTTGTAGGGGGCTGCGCCGACATCGCCCACATACTTGTCGCAGACGGCGTCGCCGGTGAAGCCGCTTTTCAGGCGGTTGAGGGCGTCATAGCGGAAGCACTGGCGCTGGCCGTTGTTGGCGGCGTCCACGATGCTGCTGACGTTGCCTGCGGCGTCATAGGTGTAGGTCAAATCCTGCAGCGGGGTGGGCGGCGTGACCAGGCTGCCCCTGAGCTGCTGCAGCCGTCCGCGGCCGTTGGCGGCGCTCCAGTCATAGTACACGGCCTCCGTGCTGATCAGGTTGCTGCCCAGGATGCGCACCCGCGGCCGCCCGGCGGCGTCGTAGCTGGCGCTCTGAACATAGGGCGCCGTTCCCGCCAGCGTGGCGGGCAATCCCTGGGCGTTGTAGGTCGTGGTCACGATCTCGTTGTCGACCGGGTACTGCATCCACGTCACCCGGTCGGAGGCGTCGTAATCGTAAGCCGTTGCGTACACCTCACCGCCGATCGTCCTGGTCTCCTTTGCGACACGGCCCCGCTCGTCATAGACCCAGGCGGTGCTGCCGGAGCCGTCCACCATGCTCGTGCGCCGGCCAAGGCCATGATTGCCGTTGGTGGTGTCGTCGTAGTGGTGGGCAACGGCATAGTTGCCGTAACCCGGATCGCTGGGACAAGCCGCAGCGTCCGTGGTGTAGGTCTTGCCCTGCAGCCGGTTCAGGGCGTCATAGTACAGGCAGGTGCGCCGCCTGACGGCGTCGGTCTGCTGCACCAGGTTGCCGGCGTCATCATAGCCATAGCTCCACGCCCCCATGTCCGGGTCGGACAGCCCCGTCTTCCACCCCAGCAGGTTGTAGGTCACCGTGGTCGTCGCTCCCACCTGCACCCCACTGCCGTCCGGGTCGGGTCCGGTGGCCGTCAGCAGCCGGTCATGGGCATCGTAGGTGTAGCTCGCCTCTCCATACACCGGGTCGCTCCACCCCGGCCCTGTCGGATACTCGCCGTCGTACTGCCTGACGCCGGTCGTCCGCCCCAGGGCGTCGGCGACGCTGATCGTCTGGTGGCCGTTCTCGTCGATCACCGCCGTCTGCAGGTAGTTGTAGGACGACTGCACCGTGCTCCCGTCCGGGTGCGTGGTCAGCGTGGGCCGGTCCAGCCCGTCGTAGGCATAGGAGGTGCTCTGCCCCGCCAACGCCCCCCAATCGGGAGGCCGGTAGCCGGCGCCGGGGGCGGCGGCGGCCTCGTAGGGCACACTCTCTTGCGCCAGACGTCCCTGCCCGTCGTAGCGGCGGCTCGCGACCACCGTCTGCGTCCCGGCGTCGTCCCGCTCGCCCTGCGTCTGCACCACCCGCCCCAGCCCGTCGTAGTAGGTCCAGGAGTTCAGGGTGCCATCCTGCGGGGCGGGCGCCGTGACGCCGTCCGCCTGCCTGTGCAGGATGAATTGCGGCTGCCCCCTGGCGCCGTCGTAGTCGTGGTACTCCCAGACCTCATCCGGGTTGGCCCCCAGCGGCCGGTCCCGGCTCAGCAGCCGGCCGTAGACGTCATAGGTGGCCGTGTAGACCGCCGTGGGCGCCCCCACTCCGCTTGGCTCCAGGACCTGCCAGGGCAGGCCGAAGGCCTTTTCCATCTCGTCCGCCGGGTCGTCGGGGTTGTCGTACACGGTGGTCGTCGTCTGCGCCAGGGCGTTGGTGCTGGTCACCACGAAGCTGTGATACACGCCATCATAGCCGAAGTCCGTTCCCCAGCCAAGAGCGTTCTGGGTGCGTTGAAGGTTGTTCCAACCAGGCTCATAACGGTTTTCTACCTGCGAGACGAAGTCCGTGTCGCAGGCCGACCGCGCCGCCTCCGCCCTGGTCAGCAGACCCTTGACCGGCGGCTGATTCAGGGCGTTCTGGTCATAGTACAGCCTCTGGTGGGACTCACACACGCCGGTCCCGTCGCTCTTCCCCCGCCATACCTTCTCTTCGGCAAGACGGTTGCTGACGTGGCTGCTGGCGACGTCCACCTGCGACGGGTGGTACGTGCGCACGGTCGTGCGCATCACCACACCGCCCGCCGACTCCTCCATGAAAGTGAGGTTCCCGGCCTGGACCTGGTCCTGGCCGGCCAGGGTGTAGTCATAGCGCGCACTGCTTACCGCCTGGAAGCTGGCGCCCTCCCACAGGATGCGCTCCGTCTGCGCCGGCAGGTTGACGATCACCCAGGGGTCGATGGTGCTGCCGGCCGGCAGTGCCGGCGCCTTGTAGTCCTCATTCACCTGCTCCACCCAGGCGGCGTCAGGCTGGTAGCGCACCCACATCTTTCGGAGCCCGCGCTTGCCGCCCTCCCCAGCCAGGGCATAGAACTCCTGGCGGCTCCGCCAGCCATACCCCACGTCCTGCACCTGGACGATGCCGTGCCCGCCCACATCGTTGGGCTCGTGGTAGTCGTACAGAGTCTCCCGGGCCACATTCCCCAGCCCGTCCTCCGTCCGCAGCGTCTTCAGCCGGTCGAAGCTGGCGGGGACGCTGCTCCCCACCGGCTCATAGGTCAGCGTCGCCGTCGCCCCCTGGCGGTCGCTGATGGTCTCCAGGCGGCTGACGCCGTAGCCGGACCAGTCGATGCCCGGCGCCGAGGTGTAGGTGAAGGTGGCGCTGTACGGCGTGGCCGCCGCCAGGGCCTGGACGCTCCCTGCCGCTTCGGCGCCGGAGACTTCGATGCCGTAGAGAAACAGCCGCTGCTGGTTGGCGGGCACGCCTGTGTCGGCGATGCGGTTGTCCAGATGGTACCGCCGCACCACGGTCCCCCCCGCTCCCGCCCGCAGCACGATGTCCTCCAGCTTGGCCACTTGATAGTAGGCGAAGGCGTGGTTGCTGCAGTTCAGATCGTCGCAGCCCAGCGCTTCGCCGGGACCGCCGGGCCGGTCGCTGCGGCCGCTGCCGTAGACAAGGTCAATCACCAGTGGCGAGGATGGCGCCACGCCCTGATAGCTGATTTGGGTGGGCCAGGCGGCATTCACGTGGTCAACGACGGTGACGCCGCAGCCGAAGGCATGGTTCTCGCTGTGGCGCGTGTTGACGGCATAGGTGACGTCCATGCTGTAGCTATCGACGCCATCATCCGCCGCCGCCGTGATGCGGGTCACAAACCACTGCATATAGAAGCGCTTGAGCAGGGTTCCATCGCATACCCAGCGCTCGGCCTCGCCCGTGAATTCATAGTGGTCACCATCCTGCGTCCACACATCCCACGTCTTTTCCTCCTCGAAATCGGGCGCATTGAGAGCCTTTTCCTTATGGACGATGTCGAAACGCCACGGCGCCTCGCGCGCATACCACCTGTCCTGCAATTGCGCCATCTTCTCCAGATGATAGGTATTACCGCCGAAAAACAGGGTGTAGACCCGGTCGCCGGGGTCTCCTTCCGACGTGATCGCCCCCAGCCCTTGCAGCTCCCACCCCCATCCCACCAGCGAACCGCTGCTGCCAAAGTTCTGGTTGACATCCCGCATGCGACTGTTGTAGCTCAGTGCCAGCTCCGGGGCAAAGCCGCCCGGCCGCGTAAACAGCGGCAGCGCCAAGCGGTAGACGGCGGCGCCGGTGTACAGATCGGGCTCCAGCCCGCTGAGAGGGTTGTGCGGGGCCATGTACTGCGGCGGGTCTGCCAGCACCGCATAGACGCCCGACCGGGAGAGGGCGGCATCGAGGGTCCCCGCCGCCCGATCCACGCTCGTAGGCGCCTGCTCCCAGGCCTGCGTGACCGGATTCAGCCAGGCCAGGCGCAGCCTGTCGACCGCCGCCGCCGGCAGCCCGGCGCCGTAGCGCCAGTGCACACGCAGCGGCGGCTGCAGGGTCGCCAGCTCCTGACCGGCAGCGTCGTAGGCCCGCAGCTCGAAGCGCCGCCGCACCGCCGGGTCGTCCCGTTCGTGCCCAAATAGGGCGCGATGGCTGAGCCGGGCCAGGGAGGCGTCGCGCGTGAGCGGCAGCTCGATCACGAGGGTGCGCCCCTCTACCTCCCAGGTCGTCGCTCCCCCAGCCGCCTCCCACACGTCGGCCACATCCTGGCGCACCACGGCGCTGTAGGTGGCCGTTTCCTCCTCTGCCAGGTTGCCTCCCGCCACCCGCACCTGCAGCGACGCCCGCTCGCCGGGCGCTCCTCTGGCCCGCAGCACCGCCTCCACCTCGTAGGCCTCCTGCAGACCCAGGTCCGGCAGGGGGTAGGTCGTCCGCCCCACCCACTCCGCCTGTGCCGCTGGCTCCAGGACCAGGCGGGCATTCCGCAGCGTTCCCGGTCCCAGGTTGACCACGCGCAGCCGCACTGTTTCCCTGGTCTTTTCGCCCACGGTCTCCGGCCCTGAGACGTCCAGCGCCACATAGGCGGGGCCTGGCGGCTTGGGCGCCGCCGTCCCGGTTGCGCCGGCAGCCGGCATGGCGCCTGGCGCTGCGGCCGGCGCCGTATTCATCCCCACCGCAGGCGCTGCCAGCCCCAGCAGGATGCCGGCCACTACCCACAGATCGACGACGAGACGACGTGCTGATGCGCTCATGTCTATGCTCCTGTCGCAGACGGAGTCGTTTCCCAGGCAGCGATCAACATGCTTGCTGACCCAGGGTGTCCGGGAACCACCGAGCGGCGGCTGTCAGCGTCGTGGGGCGAGCACGCCAGCGGCAGCCCTGTTTGTGCATTTGTTCACATGATATCGCAGTCAGGAACGGCTGCGATGTAAGATATATTACATACTGCTAAAATTTAGCAGAGCTGACGAACTCCTTACCCGGTCTGGCAAGTCGGAATGGGTCGCTCCCTGAAGAGCCTGCCGGGGTGACGGTTTGGGCGGCCAATCACCTCGCGGTTACGGGCGGTCAAGTGCGACGCTGACGAATGGTACGATCCTTTCATGCCGTCTGCTGGAAGTGCGACGAACCTGGAGATTTGGCAGCCAGCTTTCTTGACAACAGCCCGCGGTGCTCCTAGACTCATACCATGATGCATTGCACGACCACCGTCATTGCCTTTACCTGCTCCTGTCGTGGGCGGGCGTAGCCTGCCCCAGAGGCGGGCTGCCCCGCTGACTCTACACGAGCGGTGAGTCGCGCAGCATCTCCCCATCTTTCCCAATAGACCCGTGCGCCGGCGCCTTAAGCCGTTTGCACCCCCCTTCTGAGATTCGGGCTCACCGCCACCACGGTGAGCCTTTTTATTTCCCCACCTCCCACCCCCTTACGCATTACGCAGTACGCAGTACGCATCACGTCTCACGTCTCACACACCCCAAGGAATCCTCCCATGTCCCACATCGCCGATAACATCACCGAGCTCATCGGCAATACGCCCCTTCTGCGCCTGCACAAGGTCGTGGGCGACGCCAGGGCCGAGGTGCTCGTTAAGCTGGAGTTCTTCAACCCGGGCGCCAGCGTCAAGGACCGCATCGCCCTGGCCATGATCGACGCCGCCGAAAAGGCGGGCAAGATCGGCCCTGACACCATCCTCCTGGAACCCACCAGCGGCAACACCGGCATCGGCCTGGCGATGGTGGCGGCCGCCCGCGGCTACCGCTGCCTGCTGATCATGCCCGACACCATGAGCATCGAGCGCCGCAAGCTGCTGGCTGCCTTCGGCGCCGACCTGATCCTGACGCCCGGCGCCCAGGGCATGAAGGGAGCTATCGCCAAGGCCCAGGAGCTGGTGGACGCCGACCCGCGCTACTTCATCCCGCAGCAGTTTGAGAACCCCGCCAACCCGGAGATCCACCGCAAAACCACGGCCGAGGAGATCTGGCGCGACACCGACGGCCGGCTGGATATCTTCGTGTCGGGCGTGGGCACCGGCGGCACGCTCACGGGCGTCAGCCAGGTGCTCAAGCCCCGTCTGCCCCACCTGCGGGTGGTGGCGGTGGAGCCGGCGGACTCGCCCGTGCTGTCGGGCGGCCAGGCCGGTCCCCACAAGATCCAGGGCCTCGGCGCCGGCTTCGTCCCCGCCGTGCTGGACACCAGCCAGATCGACGAGGTCGTGCGGGTGACCAATGACGAGGCCATCACCATGGCCCGCCGCCTGCCCCGCGAGGAGGGCCTGCTGACCGGCATTAGCTCCGGCGCCGCCGTCCATGCCGCCGTCCAGCTTGCCCACCGTCCCGAAAACGAGGGCAAGCGCATCCTCGCCATCGTTCCTTCCTACGGCGAGCGCTACCTCAGCTCGGTGCTCTACGCCGACCTGCAGGTCTAGCCTCGTCCGCTCACCCGCACCGTCCTTCAGAGACTCCCATCAGAGGTGTCGCATGCTGATCAAAGTCAAGCCGGCCTCCCGGCTGGCCCCCCGGGTTCCCGCCGCCTTCCAGTCGCAGGTGGGTCTGCTCAGAACCCTTCGCCAGGACCTGCGCTCGGTCTTCGATCGCGACCCCGCCGCCCGCAGCGTCCCGGAGGTAGTCTGCTTCTACCCCGGCCTGCACGCCATCTGGATGCACCGGGTGGCGCACGCCCTTTGGCGGCGCAACTTCCGCTTCCTGGGCCGCGGCGTCAGCCACCTCTCGCGCTTCCTGACCGGGATCGAGATCCACCCCGGCGCCCAGATCGGCCCCGGCTTCTTCATCGACCACGGCATGGGCACGGTCATTGGCGAGACGGCGGAAATCGGGGCCAACGTCACCCTCTACCACAACGTTACGCTGGGCGGCGTGAGCTGGGAAAAGGTGAAGCGCCATCCCACCGTGGAAGACCACGTCGTGGTGGGCGCCGGCGCACAGGTGCTCGGCCCCATCGTCATCGGCGCCCACAGCCGCGTGGGCGCGAACTCGGTCGTGGTCAAGGACGTCCCCCCTGATTCGGTGGTGGCGGGCGTGCCCGGCCGCATTCGCAGCCGCACCGGGGCGGAGCCCAGCCCGGAGCCGGCGCACGAGGACCTGATGCACAACCGCCTTCCCGACCTCACCATGGAGATGCTGCGCGACCTCCAGGCCCGGGTGCAGACGCTGGAAGCCAACCTCCGCCAGTTCGACCTTGAGGACGACAGCCAGATGGCCGACGTCTGGGTCGAAAGCGGCGGACATATTTGAGTTGAAGGTTCAAAGTTGAAGGTTACAGGTTGGAGGACGCAACCTTCAACCTGTAACCTTGAACCTTCAACCGTCTTTCAGTCCCCGCGCACGCCGGAGGCCTGGAGACCGGCGATGAGCGCTTCCTTCTCCGCATCGGTCAGCTTGGCGCTGGGGTGCATCAGGAGGTAGTCCCACGTCGGCATTTCGCCGGAGCGGACCAACTCCGCCACGCCGCCGCGCTCGCGACCTTCACCACCTTCACCCTCTTCACCGCCTTCCCGCCTGAATCCCTCGGGCCGCTGCCGGGGAACGCCCACCTCTGACATGTTCAGCCGCGACCGTCCTTCGTCGACATGGCGCTGGACCAGCCAGGACATTGGGGCGATGTTGCTGTACCAGGGCCAGACAGTCTCGTTGCTGTGGCAGTCGAAGCAGGCGCGGACGGCCAGTTCGCGCGTCTGCGGGCTGTCCCATTTGGGCTCGGCTACGACTGGCGGGTTGGTGTGGGACCGTCCATAGGGAACAAGCTGCATCAGCACGAAAAGCGCGATCCCAGCGACGACGACCCCGATGACTATTTTTTTGATCATGGGTTGCTTCCTTAAGTAGCTCTCACCAGGTTCACTGGCAGTGTGATATCTAATTTTCGCGCCGCGCCCGCGCGTTTGTCCAAATCGGCGCAATCCTTTGCTTCGCCTGTGGCCTACCCAGCGGCAACGGCGGTCATCTCGCCCCTGAGATCCGTGGCCAGCAGGCGCCGGCGCTCGGTCTGGTCGAGGTCTTGGCCGAGCAGGTACATAAGCTTGACCAGGGCCGTGTGGGGCTGCATGTCGTAGCCCGAGACCACACCCGCTTCCAGCAGCCGCCGGCCGGCCGCATACGACTCCAGCCGCACGCTCCCCTGCATCTGCTGGCTGATGGCGACCACCAGCAGGTCGCGGGCGGCGATGGCGTCCGCCAGCACCTCCACCAGGCCGTGAGTCGCCGGGATAGTGCCGCTGCCAAAGGCCTCCAGCACCAGGCCGCGAATCGGCGCATCGATCAGGCTCGCCAGCAGCTCGGGCGTGATGCCGGGAAAGAGTTTGACGAGCGCCACGCCGGTGTCAAGCCGCCGGTGCACGACCAGGTGGTCGGGTCCCGCCGGCACACGGGGCACAGTGGGATAGGTAATGGCAGCGCCGACTTGGGCCAGGAACGGGCAGTCAGGCGAGGTAAAGGCGTCGAAAGCCGAGATCGAGGTCTTGACGGCGCGATTGCCGCGCAGCAGCCGGTCATGGAAGTAGATGCCTACCTCGGCGGCCTGCGGCTGCCCCGCCGCCGCCAGCTCCACGGCGGTGATCAGGTTCGTGCGGGCATCGTTGCGCACCTGGCCGATGGGCACCTGGGCGCCGGTCAGGATGACCGGTTTGCGCAGCCCTTCCAGCAGGAAGGAAAGGGCGGCGGCGGTGTAAACCATGGTGTCGGTGCCGTGCAGGATGACGAAGCCATCATAGCGGTCGTAGCGGTCGCCGATGTGGCGCGCCAGCGCCAGCCAATCCGCCGGGCCCAGGTCGGCCGAATCCCGCGGCGGTTCCAGGGTGAAGTGGTCGCATCGGGCCACCTGTCCCAGCTCCGGCACGTGCGCCAGCACACCGCCGATGCCTGCTGGTTCCAGGGCGCCGTCCGGCCGCCGTACCATCCCCAACGTGCCGCCGGTGTAGATGAGGTGGATCATGGGTGAAGGATTCAATCGGACGGCCGCGCAAGCGCCGCCGTCCGGGCATTCGTCACCTTGACGAAGTCCGCCGGCGCCAGCACCACCTGCGCTCCGCGCTCGCCCGCACTCATCCCAATGCGGTCAAATCTCTCGGCGCTGCGGTCCAGGTAGACGGCAAAGCCCTTGTTGACCAGGGCCAGGGCGCTGATACCCCCCTTTTGCAGCCCCGTCAGGCGCTCGGCGTCGGCGTGGCTTGCCATCCGCACCTTCTTGACGCGCGCAGCCTCTGCCAGCGCCTTCAGGTCGAGCTCGCAGTCCGCAGGGATGACGGCCAGGATCGGCTTGCCCTGCTCCGGCTCGGCCACCAGCGTCTTGAACACCTGCGCCGGCGGCATGCCGATGGCCTCCGCCACCTCGACGGCGCTCACAAACACGTCAGGGTCATAGCGATGCGCTTCGTAGGGCACCTTCTTGCCCTCCAGCAAGCGCATTGCCAGGGTCTTATCGTTGGATGGTTTGGACATAGTAGTCGTCAGTAGGCAGTCGTCAGTAGTCAGACGGAGGACGGTTGAGATGTTCGCATACCATGGACGCATTGTACACGCATCGCCACCGGCCTACGATCCCCGCCTCTTGCATCGGCGGGGCGTGGAAACCACGACCCTTCCAAACCACCTTGCCACTTGCTCCTTGCTCCCCGCCCCCTCCCTCACGGTCGGGGCTCGGAGCGGGCGGCCACTGGGAGACCGCCCCTACCTGCCACCGGCTACCCGCCACCTCACGCGCCCGCGGCCTTGATGCGCGGCCAGGCGTGAACGGCGAAACACGCCGCCGCCCCCGCCTCGGCCAGCCGCCCCACCAACACCCACCCCCCTTGGGCTCCCAAGGGGGGCGCCAGGGCTGCCAGCAGCACCCCTGCGTTGAGCAGCCAAAAGGTGGCCCAGGCTGGCGCCATCCACCCGCGCTCCCCGCGGAAGCGCGGCAGAATCCAGAAGCCCACCCCAAAGATGAGCTGGACCGTCCAGCCCACAACCAGGAACTCGATGTGGCTCGGCAGCAGTCGCCAAAGCCAGGGAGCGAAGGGGATGCCCTTGTTGCCCAGCAGCAAGGCGCCAAACGTGAAGCCCACGGCCAGGTAGAGCAAGGCGGCGCGGATGAACCAGCGGCTCAAAGGTGGCACGTTACCGCTCCTTGACGCGCGGCCAGGTGTTGACCACGAAGCCCATCCCTGCCAACCACTGCAGCAGGGCCGACAGGACAAGCAGCCAGCCCGCAGCCCCGCCCACCCACGCCAGCAGCGGCTCACCCACTACCCGCAGGAGCAAGCCTACGTTCAGGAGCACATAGACCGCCCAGGCCAGGCGCTCACTGCGGTGGGGCTGCTCCTTCGTGTACTTGGGAAACATCCAGTAGACGATGCCGAAGATCAACTGGGCGATCCAACCCACCATCAGAAGGTGAAAGTAGGTGGGCGCCAGTACAGCCACCGCCGCCGGCACGGGCAGGACAGCAGGCGCCGCCAGCAGCAAACCGACCAGCAATGCCGCCACCAGATAGACCAGGGAGGTCTTGACAAAGAACCGGGTGAGTGGAGGCATGGATCACACAACCAACGCGCTTTCGGTCAGCCGGCATCGCCGGCATCCAGGCGCAGCGACACAGCCATCGTGGCGAAGAACAGCAGAATCGCCACTGCGCTCAGGAGGCCGCCCCAGCGGCGCACCGCAAAGGCACTGAACAGGTCGCCGCCTACCCGCAGCAGCACCGAGATATTGAGCAGCAGCAGGGGCGCGTAGAACACAGGCCGGTAGCGCAGGGGCCGTCCCAGCACCGCCGGGAAGATGATGAGCGAATGGGCGAAGATCATGCTGAAGACAAAGCCCAGGAAGACCGTGTGCAGGATGGCGTCGTACTGCGGCCCGGCCGTGGCGCCCCCATACGCCAGGGCCAGAAGGCCACTGGCGCCCAGCCAGACATAGCCTGCCAGCAGGGCCAGGGCGATGAAGCGCGCCTGGCCGCCGGCGCGCACTCGCCGCCGCGCGATGTCGTAGCTGAGCAGCCATGCTGACAGGAGCAGAAGGCCGGCCCCCGCCACCCGCACGCCCGGCGCATAGAGGGCGCTCACCGCCGACACCGCGCAGCCGGCAAGCAGCACCACCACCGCTGCCGCGAACCAGGCCTGCGCCAACCGCCTGAGGCGCAGCAGGCGGCTCAGCTCCAGGCGCTCGCCGGCAATGGTGAGAACCAGGAAGGCCAGCCACCAGAGTACCACGCCCGGGATGGCGCTGCCTGCAAGCCAGAGCAGGTTGCCGGTGACCCAGGCCGCGGCGCCCGTGACGAGCACGGCTGCGTACAGCGCCGGGTGCAGCATGTAAATGCGCGCCATCATGACCAACAGGCCGGCGCTGCCCAGGGTGAGCAGCAGCGGCCCCACCAGACCGCCCACGCCGGCCATCAGCAGCAGCGACCCTGCCGCCGTGCTCACGGGCGCCAGGTAGACCAACCGGGCCAGGCGCCCCTTCTCCATCGCTGCCAGGGCCACCGCCCGCTCCAGGCTGATCAACGTCCCCAGGAACCCGCCGACCATGAGGGGACCGTGGGCCATGGGCAGGGTGGGCTGCAGCCGCGGCCACGCCCAGCCCATGCGCAGCAGCCCGGCCCACAGACCTGCCAGCAGGATGAGCAGCGCCACGGCCAGCAGCGGCAGGGCAGGACGGAATGAACGCTTGGGAACGCTGTTCATGACGTGCTCAGACCATCAGCAGCAGCATCGCCACCTGCGTCTTGGCAAAGATGCTGTGGGGAAGCTGCGGCGCCATGTGGGCCCAGAAGCCGGGACCGGCGCTGTAGGCGTCGCCGCCTATGGTGATATCAGCCTCGCCTTCCAGCATGTGGATGATGGCGGGCCGGGCGGCCGTGTGTTCCGACAGCTCCTGCCCGGCGGCGAAGGCGAACAGGATGACCTTCATCCGCTCATCGCTGTAGATGGTGCGGCTGACAATGCTGTCGGCGGGAATGGCAGGAAGTTCGCTCAGAAGATTGGAGAACTGGGTATGCATGGCGCTGCAAGGAGTCAAAAGTTAAAAGGTCAAAGGTTGAAGGTAGCGGGTGGCGGGTAGGGGGTAAGGGGTAGTGGGTGACGGGTCGAGAGTGGTGAGCGAACAACGGTGCACAAGTAGCTAACAACCTGCCACTTGCTGCCTGCGACCTGCGACTTGCCACCGGTCTCTCTCAGGATAAACGAACGCGCGTGGCCGCGCTGCGACTTAGGTCACTTTGTGCGGCGGCGGCGCGAGATGTGCTAAAGTGCGTGGACCGATCTGGTTGGACCACTTCGTTCTCCCGACCTCCCACGGAAGAAACCCACATGGCGAACTCCTACGCTCAGAACGCTTCCCTGACCTGCCCACAGTGCGGGCGTCCCTTCGACGCCGAGATCTGGCTGATCGTCGATGTGAGCGAACGGCCGGACCTGGCCGACAAGATGCGCAGCGGGTCGCTGCACGAGGTCGCCTGCCCCTCCTGTGGTCACACCGGCCAGATCGACGCCCCTGTGCTGGTTCTCCTGGCCCACGATGGAACGGCAGAGACAACTTCTGTTGACACGACCGACGGTGGGGCGACGACCGATGTGGTAGGGGCGACCGGCCGGTCGCCCCTACTGTTCTCTCCCGCCCAGAACACCACCGCCGACCAGGATCGGGAACACGCCGCCGGGCTGGTGACAACCCTGGCGCAGCGCATGGGCGCCGCCTGGCAGGATGCCTGGGTGGCGGAGGGCCTGCGCATGATCGCGCGCAACCTGCTCCCCGCCGCCCTGAGCGAGAACCCCGACGTAGCCCTGCAGGAAGCAGCGGAAAAAGCCGCCGCCGAGATCGAGCGCCTGCGGCAGGAGAATCCGGCCGCCTACGCCGAGTTCACCGGCGCCGTCAAACAGGCGTCGGATGACGCGGCCACCGCCGATCCCTTTCTGGTTGCCCTCGCCGCCCTTGCCGGGGCCCGCTCCCCGGCGGACTTCCTGCGCGTGGCCCGCGATCATCCCCTGCTCCTGGAACAGGAGGGCGCGATCCGCGTCCATGAGGACGTGAACGGCGCCCGCCGCCGTGGGGAGGCGGAGCTTGCCGAAAACCTTGAGAACCGCTATGAGGCCCTCTGCCAGGTGATTGAAGCGATCCGCGCCGACGGTCTGACCGTGGACCAGGCGCTGGAAGTCGCAGAGCAGATGGAAGCCTGAGATAGTCATTGGCCCCATCCAATTGGATGGCTTTGGCCGTAGACAGCGCATGGGATTGGCGCTAGAATGGCGCGTCATACGGTGGAGGCTGGACCTCTGCACGCGAGCACTTCATAGTCAACGCTCTGATTGGCCCGTCCCAGCCACCCACCTGCTGAACTCAACGAGAAGGAGAATCCACTCATGGAACGCACCACTGGTACATTCACCGTCAAATCAGGTCTTGCCGATATGCTCAAGGGCGGCGTGATCATGGACGTCACCAACGCCGAGCAGGCCCGCATCGCCGAAGAGGCAGGCGCCTGCGCCGTCATGGCCCTCGAGCGCGTGCCCGCCGACATCCGCGTCCAGGGCGGGGTCGCCCGGATGAGTGACCCCGAGAAGATCATCGAGATCATGGATGCCGTCACCATCCCGGTCATGGCCAAGGCCCGCATCGGCCACTTTGTCGAGGCGCAGATCCTCGAGGCCCTGGGCGTTGACTTCGTCGACGAGAGCGAGGTGCTCACGCCGGCCGACGAGGAACATCACATCAACAAATGGGACTTCAAAGTCCCCTTCGTCTGTGGCTGCCGCAACCTGGGCGAGGCGCTCCGCCGCATCAGCGAGGGCGCGGCGATGATCCGGACCAAGGGCGAGGCCGGCACCGGCGACGTGGTCGAAGCGGTTCGCCACGCCCGCACCGTCCTGGGCGACATCCGCCGCCTGCAGACCATGGCATCTGAGGAAATGTTCGCCTTTGCCAAGCAGATCGGCGCTTCGTATGACCTGGTCAAGATGACGGCCGAGCTGGGCAGGCTGCCCGTCGTCAACTTCGCCGCTGGCGGCGTGGCGACGCCCGCCGACGCCGCCCTGATGATGCAGCTCGGGGTGGATGGCGTCTTCGTCGGCTCCGGCATTTTCAAGAGCGGCGACCCCGCCCATCGCGCCGCCGCCATCGTCAAGGCCGTGACCCACTACCGTGACCCGCACATCCTGGCCGAGGTCAGCCGCGGCCTGGGCGAGCCCATGGTCGGCCGCACCGTCGCCGCCATGCCTGAAAGCGAGCGCATTGCCGGACGAGGATGGTAGTGAAAATAGGTGTTATTGCCCTGCAAGGGGCGTTTCGTGAGCACGTCACCAAGCTGCGCCAGATCGGCGTCGACGCCGTCGAGGTGCGCCTGCCCGCGGAGCTGGCGGATCTCGACGGCCTGATCATCCCCGGCGGCGAGTCTACCACCATGGGCAATCTCGCCGCGTCCTTCGGCCTGGTCGAGCCGCTCCGCCGCTTCAGCCGCACGCGCCCCGTCTGGGGCACGTGCGCCGGCATGATCCTGTTGGCCGACCACGCCAATGGTCAGAAGAAGGGTGGCCAGCCTCTCATCGGCGGTCTCGACATCGTGGTTGACCGGAACTACTTCGGACGGCAGGTCGACAGCTTCGAGATCGACCTGCCCGTTCCCGACCTCGCCGCCCTCTCCAGCCCGGGCGATCCCACGGGTCCCCTCCACGCCGTCTTCATTCGCGCCCCGGCGGTGATCGGGGTCGGGCCGGCCGTTCAGGTGATGGCTGCTCTCGACGATGGCGCCGTGGTGGCCGTGCGGCAGGGGTCGTTGTTGGCGACCGCCTTCCACCCTGAGCTGGGCAACGACCTCCGCTTCCACCGCTACTTCGTCGCTCTCGTCGCCGGCGGCGTCCCTGTTTCGAGCAACGGACGGCGAGCGATGTCCCGTCGCGAGGCGTAAGCGCCCTCGCGCAGCCGCCTCGCGTTTCCCGGCAGACTTGACATCCCCCATGCCCTGACCCACACTAGCGGCCATGACCATGGCCGACCTGCCCCTGATCACACCCGACCTGGCCGGCACCGGCGGCCAGATCAAGGTAGAGCCTGAGCACTTCGTGGTGGAAGAGGTGCCGCTTTACGCCCCGGACGGGCAAGGGGATCATCTTTTCGTCTGCCTCAGCCGCTCAGGCCGTACGACCCAGCAGGTCATTGCGGACCTGGCGGCGGAGCTGCGGGTGCCGCCGCGCGACATCGGCTACGCCGGCCTGAAAGACCGCCAGGCGCGCTCGACCCAGGTCTTCTCCCTTCCCAAAGTGCAGCCTGCCGATGCGCAGGCTGCCGCCGGCGAACTCGGCCTTGAATTCCATTGGGCCATCCCCCACGGCAAGAAGCTGCGCACGGGGCACCTGCTGGGCAATCGCTTCACCATCACCGTCCTGGACCCCACGGCGCCCGATCCCCTTGCCTGCGCCGCGGCGGTGATCGACGCCCTGCAGGAAAGAGGGTTGCCCAACTACTTTGGCACCCAGCGTTTCGGCTCGTGGGGCGACAATGCCGAACGCGGTCTGGCCATCCTCACCGGCAAGGAACGCCGTCCGGGCGCCAGGTGGCTCTATGAGCTGATGACCTCGGCCTACCAGGCCCGGCTTTTCAACGAGTACCTGGCGCTGCGCATCCATCGCAGCCTGTTCGACCGTCTCTTGCCCGGCGAGTTGGCCAAGAAGACCGACACCGGCGGCATGTTCATCGTGGAAGACGTGGCGACGGACCAGGCCCGCTTTGAACGCCGGGAGATCACCTTTACCGGACCGCTCTTTGGCTACGAGATGTGGTCGCCGCAGGGAGCCGCCGCCGCGTTGGAAGCGGAGGTGTTGGCCACCAGCCCGGTCAGACCGGAAGAGTGGCGGCGCCACCGCGTGGCCGGCAGCCGCCGTCCTGCCAGGCTTTTCCTCCAGCCCATCGCCTTGCTGCCGGACCCCCAAGGCTTCGTGGTCCGTTTTTTCCTCCCCAAGGGCGCCTACGCTACCATTGTGCTGCGGGAGGTGCTCAAAGCAGAGCCCCAGCTCGTTGCCGACGACCCCCTTCCTGACGCCGAAACCTGACCCCGGACGGCTTCACCGCGTCTCCCGACCTCGGACCTGCGTCATGGCCTACTCGTTGATTCCGCTGTTTCCGCTGCCTCTCGTGCTCTTTCCCGGCCAGGTGCGCCAACTCCGCATCTTTGAGCCTCGCTACCGCTCCCTGCTGCAGGACTGCCTCGACAGCGGCATGCCCTTCGGTCTGGTGCTGGCCAAACCACCTTCCGACCAGGAGGCAGAGCCTCTGCCCCACGAGATCGGGACCCTCGCCCACATCACCGAGGTGGAGCGGCTGCAGGACGGCACCTTCGGCATCAATATCAACGGCGGCGACCGCTTCCGCATCGCCCGCTTTCAGCACGACAAACCCTATCTGCAGGGGGTGATCAGCACCCTCCCCCTGCTGCAGACCGAGACGGAAGAAGCGCACGCGCTGCACGAGCGCGTCCAGGGACTGCTCCCGCAGTACCTGGAGGCGCTCACCCAGGCTTCCGGCATTCGCTTTGGCGTCCATACCGTCCCCGCGGAGCCCACACAGCTCGCCTATCTCACCGCCATCGTCCTGCAGGTCAGCAACGAGGAGAAGCAGTCCCTGCTTGCGATCAACCACCTGCCGCGGCTTCTGGCCAGGGAGACCCGGCTCCTGTACAGCGAGCTCGATCTGATGGCGTGGATCAACGCCACCATCGCCGATAGCCAGAAGCATGGGTTCGGAACCGATGGCTGGCTCAGTCCCAACTGAGGATTCCCACGCCGCGGTCCGCAAAAGCTGGCGCGTTCTTGCCGTCAGCGACAAAGTGGAGCCCAGGATCTACGGGCCCAACCTGGCTGTCGCAGCCGCCAACGTCGACTTTGTGGTGGCCTGCGGCGATCTCCCCTACTACTACCTTGAGTACATCGTGTCGGTGCTCGACCGCCCCATGTACTATGTGCACGGCAACCACGACCGGCCCGAACATCGCCAGGATGGGTCGGTGATCACCGAGCCCCAGGGCGGCGCCAATCTTCATCGCCGTGTTCGCATGGTCGATGGCCTCCTGGTCGCCGGACTGCAGGGGTCGCACCGTTATAACCAGAATCCGCACTACCAGTACACGCAGGCCGAGATGAAGAGGCGCGTCCTGGGCATGATGCCGCAGATGCTGCTCAACCGGCTGCGCTACGGGCGCGCCCTCGACATCTTCGTCGCCCACTCGCCGCCCTTTGGCATCCACGACGCCGAAGACCGCCCGCACGTCGGGTTTCAGGCCTTTCATCTCCTGCTGCGCTGGTGCCGGCCGCGCTACATGCTGCACGGCCACCAACACGTCTACGGCAACGCGGAACAGACACAGACACGACTCGGCCAAACCGACATCATCAATGTCTACCCGTTCCGCGTGCTCGATCTTGACTTCTCCGCGCCGTCCTGACCAGCGCTCCGCCGCCGCAGGTTGGTCCCACCGGCGCCGGCAGACCCCTTCATGGCTAAGAAGTTACGATTTCTTTCGGGAATGGGATTCGCGAACGCTTACCGTAGGGTAAGCGTAGGCTGTACGTCCAGCAAAATACTCAGCAGCCTGCTATTGTACGAAGCAAGAGATGGTAATCTCTTCTTCTCCTCCTTTTGATGGAGCGCTCACGGCAGGGCAGCCGTGAGCGCTCCGCGCGTCTACGGGTAGCGCGGACAGTTCAGCGGATGGCGAACAGGGAGCGGCTGCCGGCAGCAGGCACGGGTTGCCGTAGGCGTGAATCAGTTGTGTATCAGTGCAAGGACTGCTAGAATCCACCTACTCGGAATCTTAGCGCGGTCAACGCAACCCTTCGTGTCAAGTTCTTCCTTTTCTGCCAGAGTGCGCCGTCTATGGCCACGTTCTTCATCTCGCACGCGCCTCTGGCTGCTCCTGGTGGTTATCCTCGTGGTATTCGGGCTGGGAACGATGGCGACCGGCGCATGGCTGATGCTTCGCTCCCCCACCGGCATCACGGCGCCTGCCTTTGCACCGGCCCAACAGGGTGAGTTCCTGGCGGTCATCGCACCGTTTCAGCGCAAGGGGGGAGATCCCCAACCCATCGGCAGCACGCTGGCCAATGACCTGCGACAGACGCCCGATGCCCAGGACCTGTACCGCATCGAGACGCTTCCGCGGGCGCCGCTCGAACGCAGCCTGCCCGACATCATGGAAACCTACGCCCCGGCCGTTCTCGTCACCGGCACCTATGATGGCGCCACGATCCTGAGCCGCATCGACCTGCGCCCGCCTGGCCTGCCGCGCACCCCTGCCGCAGCCGCCAACGGCGGGGCGGTGATCTTCCCGAGCCTGGAACCTGCCACCTACCGCACCTATGCGCCGCAGGGTAATGACAAGCCCTTGCAGTACTTGCAGACCTGGATCACCGGCCAGAGCCTCTTCTGGAACGGCAGGTACAAGAAGGCGCTTCCCTTTCTGCAGGAAGCGGTGCGCCTCCTGCCCCGCCAGGTTCCGGTCGAACAGCGCCAGGACATGGATGCCTTTGCCTCCTCGATCAACTGGCAACTGGGCTATATTGCAGGTGTGGTCGATCAAAACTGGCAGGCGGCGCGCGACTACTTCGAAATGGCGCAGCGCCAGAACCCCAACGATCCCCTGACGGTTGTGGGCCTGGCCATGTCCTACGCCCAGTTGGGGAACCTCCCCGGGGCCCAGGCGCTGATTCTCGATGCCCTGCGGGCCCAGCCCGACTCCTGGCAACTCTACTTTGCGTTGGGGCAGATCGCCTTGATCCAGGGCGACACCAGCGCCGCCAACGCCGCCTTCGACAAAGCCATCGCTCTCATCGGCGAACCGCAGACGCCTGACCGCCAGCGCGCCCTGGCCGATATTTATACGACCCGCGGCGTCTATCGCATGGACCATGGCGACCCGGAAGGCGCCAAGGCCGACTTCCAGAAGGCCATCGAGTTGGGTCGGAGCGATGCTTTCGTCCAGGGCAGCCTGGCCTGGGCTGCCTACCTCGCCGGCGACTACGCCACGGCCGTTGCTGCCAGCGCCGCCGCCGTCCAGGCCGATCCCGAACGGATCGACCTGGCCTTCAATCACGGCCTGCTTCTGTTGGCTGCCAGTCGCGTCGACGAGGCAAACAAGGCCTACGATCACGCCATCGAGCTGACGCTCAAGATCACCGACCAGTTGGAGCGCAGCCAGCACTTCGGCGTTGCCTATCATGACCTGGACACGCTGCGCCAGAAGCGCCCCGACCTGGAGCAGGACATTCTCGCCATTCAAAAGCGTATCGAGACGGCCAACGGATAGTCATCACGTATGATGGAACGCACCCGCCTGCACGACTACCCGGTTTTCGCCATACCGCGCCCGGCATGACACACTGTGGCTGCTGATTCCGCCCACCTGGGCATCCATTTCGAGGAGGCCTTATGACCCACCGCCGTTCCCCTTCGCTGTGGCTCCTTCTCGCCAGTATCGCCCTGCTGGCTCTGGTGTTGGCTGCGTGCAGCTCCGAAGAGGGCCCTGCCGCATCATCTACTGCCACGACCGGCCCCAAGGCCTCCGCTACGCCTGGCACGCCCACGCCCGTGCTCAGTTCACAGCCCCCCTCTGTGCTGCACGTCGAGGGTCGCCCGCAGGACGAGCTGCCGGCGCAGTGTCTCAAGGGCGGCAGCGAGTTCAAGCTGAGCAGCGTCTCCCTGCCGTTGGGCGGCATTCAGCCCGGAAAAGACTACCTCTTCTGCGTGACCGGTGCGCCGGCCGGCTCTCCTGTCAACTTCGAGCTCACCGGCCCCGAAGGTCAGAAGCGCACCTTCACGCTGACCAGCGTCGACCACGACGGTGCCGATGTGGCAGCCTTTGCGCTGCGGCTGCAGCCGGACGACAAGCTCGGCGATTGGACGTTGGCGGCTGCGGCCGGCGACGCTAAGAGCGACGTGAGCTTCCGGGTGCGGGAGGCCAAGGGACCGATGATCGCACTGACCGAGCCGCTTGCCGACAACCCCACCAAGATGAAGGCATCCGTTGGGGGTCTGCCGGCCAACGGCACGGCCCGCTTTGCCCTGTACACAGTCAAGGACGCGGCGCCTGGCGCAGCGCCTGGCGCCATCGACGGTGACTTCCTGATTTCGATCGGCATCGCCGCCGATGCCAACGGGCGGGCTGACCTGGAACTCGACGTCGCTGATCTTCCCGCCGGCCGCTACATGCTCGTTCTCCTGCCGACCGGCATGGAGCTGGGCGACCCTGCCACACTGAAGTTCCCCGACCAGGAGCCGCTCATGGTGCTGGCCGACGTGACGCGGCCGCAGGCGGCGCCCGTCGCCTCCGCGGGAAGCGAAACCCCCGCCAGCCCCGCCACGGTGGTTCCCCAGGCAAGCCCACTTCCCGGCGCCCCTGCCCCGGTGCAGGCGGCGAGCGGTCTGCCGGACACCCTGCTGGTCAACGTGACACCCGCCTCGCTCCCGCTGTGCACGCCCGCCAGCTCCCCCGTCCTGCAGCTTTCTCCGGACCGCGGTGAGATCGGCAACTGGTGGCTTGGCTGCGCCCAGGGCTTTGCCCCCGGTGAGCAGATCAACGTGACGGTGCAGATGGCCAATGGCGAGCAGACGCCGCTGGTGCTGACCGCCGGCAGCGATGGCACCAAGGACTTCCGCTGGTACAGCGCTCCTGGCGAAGGCACGGGCAAATACAAGGCCGTGGCCAAGTCAGCCGCCGGCAACGAGGCTTCGATCTCCTGGAACGTGGGCACGGCCACGGCGCCTCACATCCTTGTCTACCCGCATCAGATCGACCCCAAGGTAGGCTCCTTCCTGAACCTGACCGGCTTCCCGTCCAAAGCCACGGTGGACCTGGGTCTCTATCGTCTGAACGAACAGGGACAAGGCGCCCTGCAGAAGAAGTGGCAGGTCCCCACCAACAAGTTCGGCGCCGCCAAGGTGCAGTTCGATCAGTCGTTTGGGCTTGAGCCGGGCCAGTACGCTGTCATCGCCCAGGGCGGGCCGACCTACAACTTCCCCGGCATCGACGTCGCTGCCAGCGCCGTCGACTTCTTTGGCTACAACCAGCCCCTCAACGGCAGCTATGATGTCTACAGCCTGTACCTGGGCCGCACCGAGACGGGGGCGGTAACGGTGGCACAGCCGGCGGCGACGCCTGAGGCAACGGCTGCGGCGACGCCCGAGGCCACCGCAGTCTCGACCATCGTCGCCGAAGCGCCCACGGAAACCGTCACCGAGACCGTGCCGGCGACGCCCGCCGCCACTGCGGCAGAAACGCCCGTTCCCACGGCTGCGGCTCCTGCGGCCGGCCAGGTTCCGCCCTCAACCGTAACCTTGTCGGAAGACACCAGCGGCCGGCCCTCCTGCCCTGGCGCCGCCAGCGGCGACGCCGTGATCTGTCTCCTGCCGACGGTCGTCCAGCGCGGCACCTTTGCCTACCTCATGGCACAGGGCCTTCCCGCCAACACGGACTTCAACGCCGTCGTCACCACGCCCAAGGGCGAACGCATCGCCATCTCGGACAAGACCGACAGCGAAGGCTTCGCCGACCTGCACTGGTACGCCTTGAACAACGAAGCCCTGGGCGCCTACCAGGTCAGCGCCAGCGGCGGCGGCAAGTCGTTCACCGGCAGCTTCGAGGTAGTCAAGGCGACCAGCCCTCATGTGGTCGTGGAGCCGCGAACGACCCCGGCCGGGACGCCCGTCAAGGTGAGCGTAGCCGGCTTTGCGCCGAACGAGTCCCTGATCCTGGCCCGCTACCGCAGCGCCGGCGCTGGCAGCGGCGCCGTCAACTTCACGCTGGTCGACAGCAGTGAGTTCAAGGCCGGCCCAGGCGGCGGCGCGCAGACCCAGCTTCAGACCACCGGCGCCACCGACGGCGAACTGTATTTGCTCGAGGTGTACCGGCCCGGACAGCCCGAAGCCGCGGCCCAGGCCGTCTACAGCATCGGCCAACCCCTCTACCTCCGCTATCCCTTTGCCTGGGCACAGAACTTCCAGGAAGGACAGTGATCTCCGGGACAGCGGTCACAGAAAAACAACCATCGGCGTCTGGCTTGGACAAGAAGGCGCCCGCCGGATGCCTTCTTGTCCAAGCAGGCATCCGCCTCATCCATCACGTCTTTTGACGCAACCCCAGCCCGCATTGAAGCAGGCTGGGGTTGCGTGATCCCATTGACCCTCTGAGCAAGCGCATGATGACGCCTCCCAACACCCCGGATGGCTTCAACCTCGCAGAAGTCGAACGAATTCTGCGAGGCGCCCTGGCCGAGGACATCGGCGACGGCGATGTCACCAGCCTCAACACCATTCCTGCCGATGCCACTCTCGTCGGCGATTTCCTGATCAAGGGGGACGGCGTGCTGGCAGGGCTGGAGGTCGCAAGGCTGGTCTTTGCCCAGCTCGATCCCCGGGTGGAATTCACCAGCCAGGCCGCCGATGGCGAACGCGTGCATAACCGCCAGGTGGTGGCCACGGTGGTCGGGCCGGGACGTTCCATCCTGACGGGGGAGCGCGTGGCCCTGAACTTCATGCAGCGCATGTCCGGCATCGCCACGCTGGCGCGCCAGTATGTGGATGCCGTGGCCGGAACGCGGGCCTTGATCCTCGACACCCGCAAGACGGCGCCGGGCCTGCGTTGGCTGGACAAGTGGGCGGTGCGCCTGGGCGGTGGACATAACCACCGCATCGGGCTCTATGACATGGCGCTGATCAAGGACAACCACATTGCCGCTGTGGGTGGCATCACCGAGGCCGTCCGCCGCGTGCGGGCTGGGGATGAACGTCACCGCCCGATTGAGGTCGAGGTGCAAAACCTTGCTCAGCTACGGGAAGCTTTGGAACAGCCCATTGACCGGATTCTGCTGGACAATATGACTGTGACGCAGATGGCCGAAGCCGTTCGCATCGCCGCCGGTCGCATTCCCCTGGAGGCATCTGGCAACGTGAACCTGCAGACGGTTAGTGGCATTGCCGCCACCGGCGTCGACTACATCTCCGTCGGCGCCCTGACACATTCCGTAAAGGCGCTCGATATCAGCCTGGATATCCGGCCAGACTGAAACGCGCGCGAGGAGTCTTTCTATGTCCACCACTCTCGCCTCACAAGACCGCACTCGCATGACGGTCGACGACATCTTTGCCGAGCTCAAGATGCGGCTTGGCGCCATCTCGCCTGATTTCGAGCTGCGCGAGAAGGCCGAGCTGGCCCATGAAATCAACCAGCTCAAGCTGAAGCGCAACGCCGTCATCTTGGGGCACAACTACATGGAGCCGGCCCTGTTCCACTCCATCCCCGATTTCGTCGGCGATTCGCTTGACCTCAGCCGCAAGGCCGCCCACACCAACAAAGACATCATCATCTTCTGCGGCGTCCGCTTTATGGCTGAAACCGCCAAGATTCTCAACCCGACGCGCACGGTCCTGCTGCCATCCCTGCGCGCCGGCTGCTCGCTCGCTGCCAGCATCACCGCCGCCGATGTCATTGCCCTCAAGCAGCGCTTTCCGGGGGTGCCGGTTGTCAGCTATGTGAACACCTACGCCGACGTCAAGGCCGAAAGCGACATCTGCTGCACCTCGAGCAATGCCGCCGCCGTCGTCGCTTCGTTCAAGTCCGATACGGTCATCTTCCTGCCCGACGAGTACCTCGCCAGCAACGTCGCCAGGGAAACCGGCAAGCACATCGTCTTTCCCACGCGGTTGGCCAGCGGCGCCATCAGCCTGGACACGACCGGCCTCGACTACCAGATGATCGGCTGGCGCGGCCGCTGTGAGGTGCACGAGAAGTTCACCGTCGGCGACATCGCCCTGGTGCGCGAACAATATCCCGACGTCGTCATTCTCGCCCATCCCGAGTGCAGTCCCGAGGTGGTGGCCGCGTCTGACTTCTCCGGCAGCACCAACGCCATGATTCGTTATGTCGAGCAATCCCGCGCGCCCCACTACCTGCTCCTGACCGAATGCTCGATGGGGGACAACGTGGCCGCCGCCAATCCCGACAAAGACATGCTCCGCCTTTGTTCCGTGCGCTGCCCGCATATGAACCAGATCACGCTCCAGGACACACGCGACGCGCTGCTGTACACCCAGTACGTCATCGATGTCCCTGAGGAAATCCGCGTGCGCGCTTACACCGCCGTGGAACGCATGCTGCACATTGGATGAGACCCATGGATGAACTGATCGAGGCCGAGGTTCTGATCCTCGGATGCGGCATTGCCGGCGCCACAGCAGCCCTGAGACTCGCCGACCAGGGCATTCCTGTCACCGTGGTTACCCGCACAAGCGAGGTTTGGGAGTCCAACACCTATTGGGCTCAGGGCGGTATCATCTATCGCGGGCTGCATGACTCCCCCGAGGCCCTCGCCGCCGACATCACCCGCGCCGGCGCCGGCCACTGCAATCCCAAGGCCGTAGAGATCCTGTCCCGCGAAGGGCCGGAGGCGCTGCGGGAGATCTTGCTCGAAAGGGCCGCGGTCCCATTCGACCGCAACGACGACGGCACCCTCTCGTTGGTGCGTGAGGGGGGGCACACACAGCCTCGCATCGTCCACGCCACCGACGCCACCGGCAAAGCCATCGAAATGGCCTTGACGCAGGCCATCGAGTCGCATCCCAACATCCGGCTGCTCACAGGCTACACGGCGGTCGACCTGCTGACGCCGTCACACCACTCCCTCAATCGCCTGGCCATCTACGACCCGCGTGCGTGCGTGGGCGCCTACCTGTATGAGCAATCCAGCGGCCGCGTGCTGCGCTGCCTGGCCAAGGAGACCATCCTGGCCACCGGCGGCCTGGGCCAGATCTTCCTGCGCACGAGCAATCCCGTAGGCGCGCGCGGGGATGGGGTGGCGATGGCCTATCGTGCCGGGGCGCGGGTGATCAACATGGAGTACGTCCAGTTTCACCCCACCACCTTCCACCAGCTCAACGCGCCCAATTTCCTGATCTCCGAAGCCGTGCGCGGCGCCGGAGCACGCCTGGTGAATGCCGACGGCGAGCCCTTCATGCAGCGTTATGATCCGGAATGGAAGGACCTGGCGCCGCGCGACGTGGTCGCGCGCAGCATTCACCGCGAGATGCTTCTACGCGATGTGCAGAACGTCTACCTGGATTTGCGCAGCTACATTCCCGAGAAGGATATCCGCGAGCATTTCCCCACGATCCTGAAAAGCTGCCTGGCCTATGGCGTCGACATCACGACGGACCTGGTGCCCGTGGTCCCGGCTGCCCACTACGCCTGTGGCGGCGTGTGGGTGGATGAATGGGCCTGCACGACGGTTGAACATCTGTATGCGGTGGGCGAGGTCTCCTGCACAGGCCTCCACGGCGCCAACCGCCTGGCCAGCACCTCGCTGCTGGAGGGGTTGGTCTGGGGCAAGCGCGCCGCCAGCCACATCGCCAGCCATCTGCCCGCCAGGCTTGCGATCGAGGCCGATGACATTCCACCCTGGCGCGACGACAGCCCGGAGTCCCCGGACCCGGCCCTGATCAGCCAGGACATGACCTCGATCAAGAGCATCATGTGGAACTACGTGGGGTTGGTGCGAACAACCCGACGCCTGCAGCGCGCCCTCGACGATCTCTACAACCTGGAGACCGAGATCGTCAGCTTCTATCGCACCAGCCGCCTGAACGACAATTTGATCGGTCTGCGCAACGCCATTCGCGTCGCCGTGATCGTCGCCCATGCTGCCTGGGAGAATGGCCGCAGCATGGGCTGCCACTATCGCGAATAGGCAGCCCCACCCCGGCTGGAGGCAGTGGCATGCCGGCGTCTGAAGGGCGTCTGCCCTGGCCAGACCTCCGGGAGACGGCTGGACGAGTTGCCAAATGGCGAGGCGGTCCAGCCGCCCCTCAGAGGTCGGTTGCGCGTGTTTGGCCCACTGCCGCCATTCGTTTACCATTGCGCGTTGTTTTGTAGTCCAGCTATCAAACAAACCCAGCCAAAGGAAATCTCCATGCGACTCATTCCCCGCAAATTGTTTCTCACCCGCGGTGTGGGCATTCACAAGGAAAAGCTGTCGAGCTTTGAAATGGCCTTGCGTGAGGCCGGCATTGCCCACTTCAACCTTGTGCGTGTCTCTTCGATCTTTCCACCCAACTGCACCATCGTCGAGCGCGAAGACGGCTTGAAGCTGCTCCAGCCAGGCGAGATCGTGTTTGCGGTCATCGCCGAGATGTCCAGCAACGAGCCGGGGCGCCGGATTGCGGCCTCCATCGGCGTTGCCAGGCCCGCCGACCGTGACAAATACGGGTATCTGTCCGAGCACCATTCCTATGGCCAAACCGACCAGGAGTCTGGGGACTACGCCGAGGATCTGGCCGCCACCATGCTTGCCACCACCCTGGGCATCCCCTTCGATGCGGACAAAGACTACAACGAACGCAAAGAGCAGTACATGATGGGCAGGGAGATCGTCGATTCGACCAGCATCACCATGGCCGTCAACGCTGAAACCGGGGGCGTCTGGACGACGGTCGTCGCCGCCGCAATCCTGATCTGAAGTCAAGGGCGCCCGCCTGTGCCGGCGCCACCCCTTACCCCGATCGTCCTATGACGCCCAACAACTTCCTGGGGCTGCCGGAACCCGCCAGCACCTTTGAGCGCGCCCGCGTCCTTGTCCTTCCCATGCCGTTCGAGGCGACGGTCAGCTATGGGCATGGCACCGCCAACGGTCCGGCGGCGATTCTGGCGGCGTCTCAGCAGGTCGAGCTGTACGACCGTGAGTTCGACGCCGAGCCGGCGCTCGTGTACGGGATTCACACCCTGCCCGTCCTGGGACTTCCGGATGACCCGGCGCAGGCCGTAGAAGTCATTGCCGCGGCGGTGGAAACGGCCGCCAGGACCGGCAAGCTGGTGGTTGGCCTGGGCGGCGAGCACACTGTCAGCCTCGGCTTTGGACGCGGGCTGCTGCGCGTGCTGGGTGGTCCGATCACGGTCGTGCAGATCGACGCCCACAGCGACCTGCGCGATCGCTTTGACGACACTCCCTTCAGCCACGCCTGCGTTGCCCGGCGCCTGCTGGAAGAGCCGGGAGTCGAGCAGATCCTCCAGCTCGGCATCCGCTCAGTCGATGCTGAGGAGGTGGCCTTTGCGCGCCAAGCGCCAGACCGTGTGCGCGTGTGGTACACCGAGGACCTCCAATCCGGCCATTGGCGCGAGGAGTTCATCGCCCGCGTCAGGGGCCGCCTCGTTTTTCTCACCGTCGACCTGGACGGTCTTGACCCTGCCATCATTCCATCCACGGGCACGCCCGAGCCGGATGGACTGACCTGGGGCCAGACGATGGACCTGCTTCGCACCATCACCCACCATGCCACGGTGATCGGCGTCGACTGCGTCGAGCTGGCGCCGGTGCCGGGACACCATGCCGCCGACTTTGCCGCCGCCAAGCTACTCTACAAAACCATCTCTTACGTGCAAGCGCAGCAGCTTGCGCCCGGAAAAGGAGCAAGATCATGAACGAAGCCACCAGCATCAAGACCTTCATCAGGCGGCACTACCGCCACTTCAATGCGGCTGCCCTGGTCGACGCCGCCGAAGGCTATCGCCGCTTTCTCGGCGATGGTGGCCACATGCTGGTGGCGATGGCGGGTGCGATGAGCACCGCCGAGCTCGGCGTTTCCCTGGCAGAGATGATCCGGCAGGACAAGGTCCATGCCATCAGTTGCACCGGCGCCAACCTGGAGGAAGACCTCTACAACCTGGTGGCGCATGACCACTACGTCCGCATTCCCAACTATCGCGACCTCACGCCCGAGGACGAGCACGATCTTCTGGCCCGGCACCTCAACCGCGTCACCGACACGTGCATCCCGGAAGAAGAGGCCATTCGCCGCATCGAGCACGCGATTCTCGACGAGTGGACCGCCGCCGACCAGAGCGGTGAACGCTACTTCCCCCACGAGTACCTCTACCGCATCCTCCGCAGCGGTCGCCTGGAGCCCTACTACCAGATCGATCCCCGGGACAGTTGGCTGGTCGCCGCGTGCGAGAAGGACCTGCCCATCATCGTGCCTGGTTGGGAGGACTCCACCACGGGCAACATCTTTGCCTCGCACTGCCTGCGCGGGCACATCCGCAACGTGCATACGGTGCGTTCGGGCATCGAGTACATGATAATGCTGGCCCAATGGTACAGCGACCAGGGCAAGCGCCAACCGATTGGGTTCTTCCAGATCGGCGGCGGCATCGCCGGCGACTTCCCTATCTGCGTGGTGCCGATGCTGCGCCAGGACATGGAACTGGAAGAGACACCGCTCTGGGGCTACTTCTGCCAGATCAGCGACTCGACGACCAGCTACGGTTCCTATTCGGGCGCCATCCCCAACGAGAAGATCACCTGGGAGAAACTCGACATCAGCACCCCCAGGTTCCTGATCGAGTCGGACGCCACCATCGTCGCCCCCCTCATCTTCGCCTATGTCCTGGCGGACGGCCAGGCCTGACCTACAGGTGTCCTTGCGCGATGTCCTGACCGCTTACCAGACCGGTCAGGACACCGCGCACGATCCTCTCGTCCTAACGTGACTTGAACTGGGCAGCGAGATCGCGGGTCAGGTTCAGGTACGCATCGCCGTAGGCCCGGCCCGGCTCGATGTAGGTGCCTTCCACCCATTCGTTGAAGCTGTTGACCCAGAGCAGATCGGGGTTGCTGGCGACGGCGGCGTTGTAGGTGGCGCGGTAGAAATCGCCCCCGGCGCGATCCCGGGCATAGGGCGCCGAAGGCACCCGCACGTCCGGACGGCAGCCGGCGCGCAGATCGTTCCAGCCGGGCATGACCGTGCCGACCCACAGCTTGGCCTGGCCGGTCTGTTTCTCCATGGCTCGCACCCGCGACGCCCAGCGGGAGGCCTTGGTGTAGTCGTTGGGTGAGGAGGCGTGCGTCACCTTGTAGACCCAAAGCCCGTCAAAAACACTCAGGTACGACGGATCCAGGCCCTCGGCGATCCAGATGGTGCTGTGGTTGGGGTCCACCTGGCTGCGAATAGCGGCCCAGGCCGCCTGTGCGCTCTGGCCGCCCGGTCGCGGCAGACGGGGGACGTCGGTGAAGAAGATGACCGGCCGGCCGTTCAGCTTGAGGAAGTTCGGGTGGCCCGTATAGTGGCTGAGCAGGTAGCGAACGGCCTCGACCGTATTGCCATAGGTGGCGCCAGGCCAGATATGGCGTAGAAAGACCACCGTGGACTGGAAGCCCGTTCCCTGCGACTTGGCCAATACGTTGGCGAAGTTGCGGTCGGTGCGGTCGCCCGGCGTGGCCCACTGCGCCGTGAAGCCATCGATCCCGGCGCTCAAGGCCTCGTTCACCTGCCGGCCAATCGTTTCCGGGTCATCCGAATGGTAGGGCTGGAGCGGACGGTCACCCGCGCTGACGTTGCAGCCATTCCAGGTGTTGTTGTCATACCAGGTGAAGTAGTTCGCCAGCACCAGGCGAGGGACGCGGGCCGGGGCGGGCCCTGCCACGGCCGGGGCAGCCAGCGCCAGCGGGGGAGGCGTCGCCGTAGGCGGCAGCGGCGTAGGCGATGGCGGCGGCGTCAGCACAGGCAGGTCCGCAGCGACGCCACCGGCTACGAGTTCGGCGGCGATCCAGCCCGGTTCCTTGTCCGGTGTCTGAATGGCCAGCCAATCGCCGGCGGCGGTCTTGCCGACCACCACCAGCGGGGCGCCGGCTGCCTGTTTGGCAAGCACGGGGTAATTCGCGCCGGGTCCGGCGCGCACATTCGCAACCGCGACGCCGACGTGAGGCAAGGCGGTGGGTGTGGGCGTGGGTGTCGGGCTGGCAGTTGCCGTGGCCGTCGCCGTAGGGGTAGGCGTGGCGACCGGCGTCGCGGTGGGGGTGGCGCTGGGGGTGATGCTGGAGGTAGGGGTATAGGTCGGCTGCCGGGTCGCCGCCGGCGTGGCAGACTGGGTGGGAGCGGCCGTTCCACTGCTCACAGCCGCCGTCTGGCGATCGCGATCAAGCATCAGCAACGCCTGAACGGCCACCACAAGCGCAAGCAGAAAGATGGCGAGCAGAACAAATCGATTCAAGAGGGGCCTCAGAACGGGGTCACTTGGGCGTGCAGGCGCCTGGCGGCAGGATATCGTCGGTCGTCACGTCGAGCTGGTAGACGACGTTGTTGTCGCGGTCCAACATTTCGTGATGGATGCGGGGCGGCTGCACGGTCGTATCGACATCGAACAAGCCGTAGATCAGCTTGGTGTTGTCCTTGTAGAGGATGGCAGGGTCGGTGGAGTCGGTCATCGGTCGCAACGGCACCGCCAGGGGATTGGGCATGAACTCATACAATTGAACGGGCTCCGCATAGGGCAGCTTGAACATGCCGGTCCAATGCTGGTCACCGGTCAGCAGGACGACACCCCCGATGCAGTGGTCGCGGATCAGATTGAAGATCTCGGCGCGCTCGTGCTGGTAGTTGTTCCAGTTGTCCTGGCCTTCCTCTACGCTGCCGGTGTTGGCGTACTTGTTGAAGGGAATGCTGCTGACGATGAACTTGAAGGCAGCCTTCGAGTTGAGGAGCCAGTCCTCGAGGGCCTGCTTTTGCTGCGCACCCAGCATTGTCTTGGTCGGGCCTGCCGGCATACCTTTTTCGCTGCGGAAACTGCGCGCGTCGAGCACGAAAAAGTCGGTATCGCCCACGCTGAACGTGTAGTAGTTTTCACCGGGCGCCAGGGGTTCCGGGTTCTGGCGATTCTGGTACTCGTCATAGGCCAGCTTGGCGCTCTGGTAGCGTCCTGACTTCCCAAAATCCCAGTCATTCATGATTTCATGGTCATCCCAGATCATGAACGTCGGGCGCCGCCGGGCAAAGGCGGCAAACGCCGGATCCGCCCAGTTCTCCTTGTACTTGCGCTCATAGCCGGCCTTGGTGTCGGCAACCAGGTCGGGACCATCGGCATAGATCTGGTCGCCGATCAACAGCATAAAGCTCGGCTCTTTGGCCGCCGCGGCATTGAAGATCGTGAAGGGCTGGTTCGGGTAGTACATATCCGCGCCCAGCGCGAAGCGATAGGCAAGAGGCTGTCCTTGCGGCTTGAGGGTCGTGAATTCGCCCCCGCGATCCGGCTGCTCGACGCCGTCGAGCACAACCACGTACTCGTATTGAGTGTCAGGCTGGAGGTCGTTCAGGGTGATGACACCGCTGAAGTCTTCATCCGCCGTGAGCGCCAGTGCCGGCGTGGCCGTCCAGTTCGCAGTACCCGTGCGCTTGAATTTCAGTTGATAAGCAGCGCTGCGATCGGCCCGCGCCCAGATCTTGATGCTGTGATCGGTTACGGCGCCCAGCACGGCTCCGTGGGTGATGAGAGAGTGGGACGGCAGACCGCCCACGAAGTAAAGCGCTCCCGACTGCAGTTGGCCGCTGGCCGTGGCATCCGGCGCGCCCACCACCAGGTCGCTGGCGCCGGTGCCCAGGATGTTCCCCAGGGCCACGCTGGCGCCAAAACCGTCGCCGGGAACGGGCGTCTCACCCCAATCGGCGGCCTTCAGCACCGGGCCCGGCAGCAGTCCTTGTCCGGCGCCGGCAAAGAGATAGACGGCGCCTCCCTGGGAAGCCGCAGCGGCGCTGGCAGGCGCAATCGTCTCTGCCCGGATCGGAGCCCCCACGACCAGGTCGGACTTGCCGTCGTGGTTCAAGTCCCCCACAGCCAAGGCCTGGCCAAAGCGCCCCCCGGATGGGGTCGCCGTGCCTGCCTGGCTTGCCGTCCAGCGACCCGCCGCCTGCAGGCCCCCACCTTTTGCGCCGTACAACAGATAGATGGCCCCGGGAGTCAACCCCTGGCCGGTGGGCTCCCCAGGCGCCGCTATGACCAAATCGCTCAAGCCATCGCCGTTGAAGTCGCCTGCCGTCAGGCTGGCCCCAAAGTCCGCGCCGGGCAGCAATGCGCCTTTTGCTTCCGCCGCCGTATAGAGTTGGCCCTGGGCAAGTCCCTTGCGCGAGCCGTCCACGACGTAGACGGCGCCAGCGCCATTGGCCTTTCCCGGCGCGGCAACGGCCAGGTCGGCGTAGCTATCGCCGTTGAAATCACCTGCGGCCAGGGCCGCGCCGAAAGCGTCGCCTGGCTCATTGGCGCCCCCGAAGGAAGCCTGATCAAAAGGCAGCTCGCCACCCAGCCAATCCTTGGAACCGGGCAGCAGGGTGATGCCGCCGGCCCCCGCCGCGCCGCCGGAGGTCCGGCCGGGCGCCCCGATGATGACATCGGCGTGACGGTCGCCCTGGATGTCGGCCACCACTGCCGAGGAGCCGAAAGCCTCGCCCGCCATCGCCGCACGCGTAGGCGCCAGCGGATGGGACTTTTGAGGACGCCAGCTCGACCCCTCATACAGCCAGGCGGCGCCCGCGCCCGCCAGGCCCTGCACGTCCTGACCCGGCGCTCCCACCACCAGATCGACATACTTGTCGCCGTTGACGTCTCCTGCGGCCAGGGCGGCGCCAAAATGGCTCCCGTCCTGGGCGCTCTCCGCATCGGGAGGCAGCAGGACAAGGTATCTGCCCAGGGTCAGCCCGCCCCCCGAACCTTGCCACAGATACACTGCGCCCGTGTGCGGGGCGCCGGCAGCAGCTTCGCCGGTGGCGCCGGCCGCCAGGTCGGCATAACCATCCCGGTTGAAATCGCCTGTAACCAGGGCTGCGCCCAGATGATCCCACGGCTCGTCCAGGCCGTTCGCGTTCTCGTCGGCCGGCTGGTTGGTGTTGAAGGCGTCAGTCTGCGTCAGGATGCGAAAACCGGACGGATTGAGGAGCGTCGGCGCCGGCATGAGCGGCGCCGGTGAGGGCGAAGGCGTCTCCGCCGGTCGGCCGGGCGTCGCAGCCGCCAGTGTGATAGTGGCGGCCGGAGCGACCGTGGCTGTGGGCATGGCCGCGGGCGCCGTAGGGCTGGGCGCGGGACGCTGCTGGCAGGCCGCCAGCGCCAATATCAGCGCCAGGGGCAACAAACGGAAGTCGCGGGATGGCATCAGTGGACGGGCAGGAAGACGCCCAACCTCCACGGTTGGGAAGAGCAGGAAGGCGATTCTAGCACAGCCCCCGGTGGCCGCAGAAGCGGATGCGCCTCCAGGATGAGGGATGGATCACCATCGGCACGGCAGCCGCCTCAGCGGTGCAAGAGTGGAAGCCACACACCCTGCCGGTGCAGACGATTAATCGTTTTCATGTCGACAAAATAGAGGGCGCCGTCGGGTCCCATGCTGGCGTCGGTCCTGCAACCGACCGGTTTGATATCAAGTACCTCATCCTTGACGATCTGCGTGCGCGTCTCATCGAGGACAAGATGGTGAAGGCCGCCGTTGTTGAACGTGCACAGGAAAAGGTCCCCCTCCCAGGAGATGATCTCGCCGTTCCGGTAAACGGCAATGCCGGTGGGCGCCAGCGTGGGCGTCCACTGCCAGAGGGGTGGGATGTAGGGAGAGCCGGGGTCTTTGCACTCGAAGTAGCTGATGCTGCTCAATGGCCAGCCGTAGTTTCCGCCCGCGTGAACCCGGTTGACCTCGTCCTGGCAGCCAGGCCCATTGTCCGTCAGCCACAAGTCACCCTGCACCGGATCGAAGTCGAGTCCAAAGGGGTTGCGCAGACCTTTGGCCCAAATCCTGTCGTCGTTTGGGCCGGCGCCGTCGTTGAACGGATTGTCGGCCGGGGCGGAGCCGTCGACCGGGCTGATGCGAAGCACCGAGCCCTGGGGCTGACCAAGGTCCTGCGCCAGCTCGGAATGGCAGTTGTCGCCGATGGGAACGTAGAGCATGCCATCCGGGCCGAAGGCAAGATGACCACCGTTGTGATCCGTGCACGGATTCGCCGGGTCGCTCGGGTTGGCCGGCAGCGGAACGGTCAGGAGAAGCGCCACATCGGTCGTGACGCCGTTGTCATATCGAAAACGCAGCACCCGGTTCGACCAGGTCGTCTCGTCCAGGTAGTGTACGTAGTAGACCTCGTTATGGGCAAAGTCGGGGTCGAGCGCCAGCCCAAGCGACTGGCTGATCACGAACTTCGGATAACCGGGGGGCTTTGGCAGTGGAATCTGCCGGACAACGTTGCCTGCAGCGTCCAGCACGCGGATCTGGCGGTAGTCATTGTCCAGGTAGTAGAGCCTGCCATCAGGGCCGAACGTGAGATCGGTGATGAAACCCGGACTGGCGGCAAATGCTTCGGCGCGGTAGCCAGGCGGCAAAGGAGACGCCGCACGCGCGGGCCGCGCCGGCACCAGGCACAACAGAGCCAGAACGGCGAAGAAGGCGACGCGCCAAGTAGATAGAATTGTGAACATAACATGACCTCGTCTCAAGCCACAAGCGCCAACAGGCCGGCGCCCCTCAAACATCCTCAAAGCGCGAATCTTCCAGTCTCTGGCGCCGCTGTGCTTCGACATCGTCAGGACCTGGGCCCGGCGTCACCGCCGGCCCCGGCGCTGCGGCGGCCTCCAATGCCGCCAGCTCCGCCTGGCTGGCTCTGCGGACCACACTCCACTTGCCGCAGTGCGGGCAGCGATCGTACTTGCGTGTGCCCAGGTTCAGGCCGAAAAGATGCATGGCAAAAGGTCGGCCGCACTTGGGACAGATAGCAACGCCCCAGGGACCTGCGGCGGAGCCGCCCTGCCTTCTGCTGCGCCGGACGCTGATCAGAGTGCCGATGATGAAGGCAAGCAGGAGCACGCCCACCAGGGGAAGCACAAAGCGAACCAGGACCGCCTGGCCCTGACTTGCCGACACGAAAGTGTTCGTGACCGTGTTGGATGCCATCGTCGCCCCCGCCGCCGTATGGCCCACTGCCCGCATGACGTGCGTGCCCAGAGCGTAGTCGTCCGTCTGGAACTGGTAGCGCCAGGGCGCCTGGGTGTCCGTCGCCACCAACTGGTCATCGATGTAGAAGTCGACCGCAACCGTGTCCGGTGGGGCCGTGGCCGCGAAGGAGAACGTACCCTGGATGTCGCCGCCAAAACCACCGTAGCCCCAGTCCCGGCGCAGCGTCAGCTTTAGCTCCGACCCCTGCGCCCATAGGGGCGCCGCCAGCAGCACAAGCACCACGCCCGCCAGCAGCGATCTCCTCAACGTGCGATACGCGACCATGCTGGCGCTAACTCCAGCGGGTGAGGATAGACTCGCGGTCGAACACCCGCACGGCAAGCAGGCTGAGGGCGATGTCGAGCAGTGCGACCACCAGCGCCATGACCAGCACAAACGCCGTGCTGAAGTAGATCCAGCCCACGATCTGGCCCAGGAAGAGCAGAATGACGGGAAGGACAACAAAGGACGTGACCTGCTGGGCCACGCGCGGGTCATTGGCGCGGGCTGAAACCATGAGGGACAACACATTGGCGAACAAGGCCAGAAAAGGCCCGGCCACAAAGATGGCGAGGAACCAGCGCGCTTCGAAGAGACGGGCCAGCGCGCCCGGGTCCGTGATCAGCAGGCGGGCGCCGATAGCATACAGGCCAAAAGTCACCCACGTCGCCAGGAGCGCCGGGATGATCGTTGCCAGGTTCTTGGCCAGCAGGAGGTCCGCCGTGGAGACCGGCGTCGCCAGCAGGGGTTCCAGGGTCCGTTGGGTCTTCTCGCCGACGATGCTGTAGGGCACGATGGTAGCCGGGATGATGAGCGGAATCATCATGAACAGAATCATGAACTGGCTGGCGATAATGACCTGCGTGCAGGCGGCTGCCGACAGATCGCCGCATAATCCTGCCACTTGGGAGGGCAGGGCCTCGGTGCTAGCCTGGATGCCGCTGTCCAGCCCACTGGTGGACCACAGAATGCCCAGCGGCAGGGCCGCAAAGATCAGCGGCAGGAAGGCCACCGTGAGCAGCACCAGGGTGTTCTCATACAGCTCCGCCCATTCCTTGCGGATGATGGTCCTGATAGAGAGTACGTTCATGGGTTCGCAGACGAACAGGTTCCACCCGGCCACAGACTAACCGCGGCAGATGTGGTGCGTACTGATGTGACCGTAGCGGATGGACTTCTCGCGCCACGCATGGGCCGAGATGCACCGGATAGGCAGGTCGACTTCGATGAGGCGTTTGGGGTAGGTTGGGGTCATGGCTGCTCCGCCGGTTGCAGGCGGGCGAGTTGGTCACGCACCCTTAGCACAAAATCGCCGGGACGAAGGACGGTGATGTCGGGATGCCCGGGCTCAAAGTGGCGCTGATTGAAAGTCACCAGGAAGGTGCACTGTTCCCGCAGCGCCGCGACAAGCAGGGGCAGGTCCTTGGGGTCGGCCAGGCCCGCGCTTTCGACCAGGTCGGCAGGCGCCGGATCGGGCACGACCTGCAGGCAGCGGCTGACGATAAGCCGGAAGGCCGGCAGCGCCATCGGCAGCTTGTCCCTCAGGTTGCGCTCCGCCTCGACAATGGCCTGCTGCGAAGTCATGGCGTCGATCAGCGTGATCTCGGCCAGGCGCAGCGTGACCAGGCTGGCGCCCTGTTCGGAGGGCCCGACTGCTCCGGCAAAGAGGACATCGGCGTCAATGAAGACCCGGGGCCGGTAAACGCGTTCCGGCGGCTGGGGCCGGTAGCCGCGCGGTTTAGGCGGACGCAGCTTCGCCATAATGCTCGGCGTGGTAGCGTTCGCGCTGCTCCCGCAGGCCGGCAAGCAGCTCTTCCATCGTCAGACCAGCTTCGATGCGGGCGCGCTCGATCTCGCGCGCCAGTTCCGGCACCATCGGCACCATAGGGGTCAGGACGAGGATGCCGTCGAGATCGACCAGGCGAAACGTATCGCCCGGCTCGATGTTGTACTTGTCGCGCAGCTCGGCGGGCAAAGTCAGCGTGCCGCGCTGTCGGACCTGAATCGTTGCTTCCATGATCGGTCACATCCTCAGCTTTTCAGTCTATGCAGATATTCTGCAATTAGTCTAAGTCCAGACGCCGATGCCGTCAATGGGGTGTTCTGCGCAGCGGACCCAAACTGATTCCTTGGCAGTGGCTCAGCTCTTTTCGCGCATGAGCTGCAAGTACACGTCTTCCAGCGAATGCCGCAGCTCGCCGACGAACTGCACGTCGGCGCCGGCAGCCACGAGCGTGCGCACGATGTCGGGGTTGTGGGCATCGGGGTCGGCCACCCGCACCACCAGCTTGCTGTCGACGGCTTCAACGCCCTCCACGTAAGGCAGGGCCTCCACAGCCTCCACCAGGCCCGGCGGCAGCGCCCGCAGATGGAAGACGATCTCGCGGCCGAACAGGCGCTGTCGCAGGTTGGTGGGCGTGTCCACCACCAGCAGCCGCGACTTGAACACGGCCACATGGCTGCACAGGCGTTCGGCTTCGTCCAGGTTGTGGGTGCACAGGAACACCGTGCGCCCCTGCGCCTGGATCTCACCGATGAACTCACGCACCAGGTAGGCGGCCTCGGGGTCAAGCCCTGCCGTCGGCTCATCCAGGAAGACCAGCTTCGGCTCGTGGAGCAGGGCGCGGGCCAGGGCCAGCTTCTGGCGCATGCCCTTGGAGAAGCTGCCCACCTCATCCAGGCGCCGCTCCCACAGTCCCAGCATCCGCAGATACTTCTCCACCTGCCCTGGCGGGTTGTCGACGCCGTAAAGCCGGGCAAAGAAGTCCAGGTTGGCGGCGGCGCTTAGGCGGTCGTACATGCCCGGCGCCTCGGTGAGCACGCCGACGCCGCGGCGAATGGCGGCGTTGTCGCGGCCCACCACCAGCCCATTGACCATCGCCTCCCCGCTCGTCGGGGCGATCAGGCAGGCAAGCATGCGGATCGTCGTCGTCTTGCCGGCGCCGTTGGGCCCCAGGAAGCCAAAGACCTCTCCCGGCGCCACGTCGATGCTCAGATGGTCGACCGCGGTCAGAGCGCCGCCGTCCCGCTGGACAAAGGTGCGCGTCAGATCGGAGGTGTGGATCATGGACCGGTCAAGCGTTACGGTGTGGCCGGCAGGCCCGGTTCGGGCGCTGGCGCCGGCTCATCGGGCGTGCGCAGGGCAAAGATGATGCCGAGGCTGATCAGGGCCGTGACAGCCACCAACACCTCTGTACCCGCCGGCCCCAGCTTCGGCAGCGCCAACACCGCCGTGGCATCGACGATCGTGTGCCAGAGGATGGCGATCGCCAGCCAGATGAGCTTGCCGCGCAGGAAGACCTGCATGACCAGGACGGCCAGACTGAGCTGGATGCACAGCGCAAAGGACCGTTCCAGGGCGCCGAGAAGCGTCAGCGGCCAGGACGCCGACCAGTAAGCCGCCAACTGCGTCTGAATGACCTGGGCCTGCTCGGCGGGCAGCGCGGCCAGCGCCGCCGGATTCTGGGCCATCATCACCATGTTGATGTAGGCGATCAACGTCACGATGCCCAGGAGGATGGCCTCGATGCCTCCGTGCCCGGCGCCGTACATCAGGGCTGCCCCCCAGGACCGGGCATCCTTCAGCGAATACTTGAGGATAAAATAGCGGGCCAGCTCCTCGCAGAGTCCCGCCAGCAGCCCGAGCAGAATGGCGTTGAAAAGCGCCTGCCATTGCGGCGGTGGCTGCGGCAGCAGCCCCTGGCGAAAGGCAAGGGTGAGCCCTGCGACCAGAGGGATGTGGAAGAGCTGCGCCAGGATGAACGTGATGGCGCCGGCGATGTAGAACCGCCACGGTTGGCCCAGCCTCGCGGCCAGAAACCAGCCCAGGAGCAGGGCCATGGCGATCATCAGCAGGCTGTTCAGAGCATAGGTAATATAGAGCATGGTGGGAACCGTCGAGATGCGCCCGATACGGGAATGCTTTCACAAACCCGATCATTGTATCACACAATACAGAGCCAGCCACCTGTCATGACGACTTGAGCCGCTACGTAAGCGGGAGAACGACTGAAGTCGTCACTACGATTCGTGTTCTCTCCTATTTGTGTCCGTACTCCCTACCCGGGGTGAGCTCGCCGGATGTGCGCCTACGGCTCGTCAATGTGGAAGGGGTTGAAGTCCGTGTCGCGATCGTAGTAGTCTTCGCGCTCTGCCCGCTTCAGGAAGTTGACGATCACGTAGGTCAAAGGCGTAAACAGGACCTCAACGCTGACCTTGAAGACATAGTTGGCGACCATGAGACCACCGGCAATGGCGGCCGGGAACACCCCCAACAACGTCGCCACCCCCACAAAGATGACCGTGTCGACGCCCTCTCCCACCAGGGTGGAACCGATGGTCCGAGTCCAGAGCCAGCGCCCCTCCGTCGCCACCTTCATCTTGGCCAACACGAAGGAATTGGTGAACTCCCCGGCAAAATAGGCCATCAGGCTGGCAATGACGATGGCGAATGTGCTGACCCCGCCCAGGATGGCGTCATAGGCCGCCTGTCCAAAGACCGCCGGATCGGAAGGCTGTGGGATGCCGGGGACGGTGGCGGACATGTTCTCGTAGACATACTGGCCCCAGGCTGGGTCGCCGGGAAGGCGCGCCAGGAACCAGAACAGCGACGACATGAGCAGGGCGCAAACGAAGCCTGTCCAGATGACACGGCGGCTGCGGCTGTAGCCATAGACCTCGGTCAGGATGTCGCCGAAGATGTAGGCCAGCGGAAACAGAACGGTCCCCCCGTCAAACGCCAGGCGCAGCCCAAAGACCGACACCCCCAGGTCGATGAGCTTGGCGGCGCTGGCGAGGTTGCTGACCAGCAACACCGTCACGAACAGGGCCATGACGATGTTGAAGTAGCGGTAGGAACGGTGCACGGGACGCCTACCCGAACAGCCGGCGGAAGAAGGCGCGCACGCCCAGCAGCAGCCGCGCCCAGAGGCCGGGCTCAGGCTGCGGATCGGGGGGTGGAGGGGGAGGCGTAGGCGGCGCCCCGACCCGATCCAGCTTCACCTGGGTGATGGCGCCCGCCTCATCGTGGTCGATGCGAGCGAAGGTCAGGTCCCGCTTCTGGCTGTATTTCTCCGGGTGTGCGAACAGGTCCTGCCAGACGTTGTCGGGCGCCTCGCGGAAGTCCATGCCCCAGATCCAGGTGCCGGTATTGAGGTAACGGGCTCCGTCCGCCAGAGCCAGGTCCACGCGCACGTGGATGTGGCCAAAGAGGACCACACGGGCAGCCGTCTTCCCGGCGACGACCGCCGCCTGCTCCTCGAGGGCGTGCCAGTAATATTCGGTGATCGCCTGCCCGCGCTCCACCGGCGTGGCGCTGTCGGGACCGCCGGCCAGGTCGGGCGGCTGCTCGGGCGCCGCGCCCTTCTCGCTGAAGGCCCGCTCGACCTGGCCCGCCAGTTGGGCGGCGTAGGTCGGGTCGCTTTGCAGCCGCTGCGCCATCGCCTCAGCCTGGACCGGATCCCCAAGCTGGGTCAGAAGCTGCTCGCTGGCGCTGGGCTGCCCCGGCTCAGGGGAGGAGGGCTTGAGCAAAAGGTCGGGCGCCGCCGCCAGGAACTGCTCCAGCAGACGCAGCGCCAGGGCGGGGTCGAAGGCAAGGGCATAGAAGATCAGAGCGGTGACGGGATGGACGCCGTCAATCCAGGAGCGTTCCCATTCGACCTTGTTGAAGAAGTTCGTGACGAAGCGCGACCCCCAGGGATGCTCGACCCGGCTGGGGTTGCCGGGATCGAAGGGATGGTCCGGGTTCTGGAACTGGTCGACCGATTCCGTGTAGGCGTTGCCATGCTCGATGTAGACGCCGTCCTTGAGATAGGTTCTCGCGCCGATGGCTGCCAGGGGCGCCTTTTCGGCCACGGCGCCCAACATTTCTTGCAGGCGCGCCTGCACGGCGGGATACGCCAGCTCGGGATCGTGGTTGCCGTACAGGATGGTCAGGCTGCGCTGCGGCGGACCAGGATTCAGAAACGCTGCCAGCGCCATCAAGACGCCCGGATGCCGTTCGTAGACGATCTCCAGGCGCTTCAGCGCCTCCTGCTCCGTGACGCCGTTGTAGGTGGCGGCGCCGTAGGGGACGCTCGGATCGAACCCATCGACCGCCGGCACCTGCAGGAACTCGATCCAGTCCCCGTTGATGATCAGCTCCATCTCGATGCCGTCGCGGTTCGATTCCAGGATCAGGTCGTGCACCCAAACGACGAACTCAACATCCGAGATGAAGTCCTCCAGCTTGTTGCCCAAGGCAACGCCGCCGGCGCCGATATGGGTGTCGCTAATGACGATCTTGGCTTTGCGAGACACACCTCATCTCCTGAATTCGCAGGACTATGGCATAATGAAGAATGTCGATTATAGCGAAGCTAGCGTTGCTTTGCCAGCTCTACCGCTATTGCTTGCTCTGGTGACCGAAAATGAACCAATTCCCCCGGTTCTTGGCCTTTTTGAGTGCGGTGATCGGGTTGGCGGCGCTGCTGGCGGCTTGTCGCTCCGCCCCGCCCCCGGACCCGCTGGCGCGCTACCGTCCGGCCTTCCGGGCAGATGCCCTTCCACCCGACTTCGACGTCGCCGCCGCCCCGCGCTACGACATCGATCTGCGCGTCAACCCGGGCGAGCGCAGGGTCGACGGCGTGGCCCGCATCCACCTGAAGAATCGCAGCGGCCGGCCCATGAACGACCTCTACGTCCGGCTCTACCCTAACCTGCCACAACTCCAGGGCACGATGCAGTTGACCGGCGTCAGCACCCTGCCGGGCAACTACGCCGCTGGGTTTGCCTACCAGGACAACAACACCACTGCCCGGATCACGCTGAGCGAGCCCCTGCCGCCGGGCGCATCGACGGGCCTTGAGATCACCTACCACGTGGAGGCGCCGGACCGATCGGGGTACGTCCTGTTTGGCGCCAGCGAGGGCATTCTCAACCTGCCCTACAGTTATCCCATCCTGGCGGCCCAAACCGGCGACCCGGCCACCCCCTGGCGTCTCGACGTGCCGCCCCCGCACGGTGACATCGCCATTGCCGATCCTGCCTTCTTTGCCATCACGGCCACGGTGCCAAGCGGTATCACTCTGGTGGCTTCGGGCGTCGAAATAACACAGACCCAGAGCATTTCCAATACCGTGCAGCACGTGTTGGTGGCCGGGCCCGGACCCGAGTGGACCATGACAGTGAGCGACAAGTTCCAGAAAGCCAGCCTGGACGTGGACGGGATTCACGTCAACAGCTACTTTCTGCCCCAGGATGCCGGCGCCGGTCGCTCGGCCCTCGCCGATGCTGCCGCCGCCCTGCGCGTCTACAACCGCCTGCTCACGCCGTATCCCTACACCAAGCTTGACATCGTCGAGTCTCCGACCCGCTACCTGGGCATGGAGTATCCCGACCTGAACTACATCGGCATCGACACTTATCGCGACCAACGCGGCAGCCAGGAGGTGCTTGTCGCTCATGAGGTGGCGCACCAGTGGTGGTATGCCCTGGTCAACTCCGACCCTTTCCGCTACCCCTGGCTGGACGAAGGCCTGGCCGAGCACAGCAGCATGTTGTTCATGGAGACGCTTCATGGTCCTGGCGCCGCCGAACGCATGAGTTCGCTGCGCTGGCAGGTGCCGGTGAATTGGGCCGTCAAGAACGGCTACGACGCGCCCCCCGGACAAACCGTGACGGCCTTCGATGGCACCAACTACGAGATCCTGGTCTACGCCAAGTCCGCGCTCTTTTTTGATGCGCTCTACCACGCCCTCGGCCATGACAAGTACCTGGAAGTTCTGCGCGCCTATATCGACCGCTACCGCTTCCGCACGCCCCTGCCTTCTGATTTCCTGGCCGTGGTGAAGGAGGTGGGTGGCATCGACCCGCAGCCGATCTACGAAAAGTGGATTCTCAGCGGCGGCAAGCAGTCCGGCCCGAAAGCCGATGCAACCCCGGCGCCCCTTCCCGCGCCGTGATCAGAGCCCATGTCTGCCACCCGCGGCACCGTGGCGCCAGGCCTTTTTCCTCGTGACTCCTCCCGCCATTGTCGCCGACAGCGGCTGCGATCTGCCGGCGCCGCTTCTTGAACGTTACCAGATCGACCAGGTTGCGCTCATTGCCCGTTTCGGCACCGACGAGATAGCAGACACACCTGCCACCCGCGCCGAGTTCTGGGATCGCTACGACATCTCGCAGCGTCCTCAGACGTCGGCGCCCTCCGTGGGCGCCTGGCTCGAGGCCTTTGCCCACGCCCTCCACCGGAGCGACGAAGTCATTGCCATCACGGTCACAGGCAAGCACAGCAGCACCTACAGCAGCGCCATCCTGGCGGCCGCTGAGTTCGGTGGACGCGTGCAGGTCCTGGACTCCTGGTCGCTTTCGCTCGGCGAGGGGCTTATCGTCCTCAGGGCCGCCGGCCTGGCCCAGTCGGGCGCCGACACCGCGGCGATCCTGGCGGAACTACGACAGATGCGCCAACGTCTGCGACTGTGGTTCCTGCTCGATACGCTGGAGGCCATCCAGCATGGCGGCCGCCTGGCGCCGGTTCTGACTGCGTTCAAGCACATGTCGGCCCTCCTGTCTCTCAAACCCGTCCTCGGCCTGCACGACGGCGCCATCCAGTTGGATGGGGTATCCCGCAGCCTGCGCCGCGGGCTGCAGGACCTGGTGGACCGCTGCCGTGACCATGCCCCCCAGGTCGTCGCCGTCGGTCACGCCCGCCAACACCTCCTGGCCGCAGAGACGGCCTCCCTTGTGGCCGCGGCCACAGGTTTGCCCCGCGACGCCATCCTTGTTGCCGAAGTCGGGCCCGCCCTCGGCGTTCATGCCGGTCCCGGGGCGATCGGCCTGGCTCTTCTTCCGGCCTGAAGCCGGCACTCTGGCTTCACGGCGGTCTCTATGCGCTTCATCCTTAGCTTAGTGGGCGCCATGCTGGCGCTCTTCCTCTCCCTGCCGGCTGCGGTGTTCGCTTCCGGCCCGCTCCCGCCGCCGCAGCGATCTGTGCTCAGCCCGAAGCTGGACGGCTCCCTGGCAGCGCTCGCCGGTGTAACCGCCCAGGCGGTTGACCCCGCGGGCCAACGCGCCGCGGCGGAGGCGCTCGGCGTTTGGGCCGGTCCCGACGCCCTGCGGGTCATCGTCGAAGCCAATGTGCTGCCGGCAGCCGCTCTGCCGCCCGGCGCCGTGCTCGAAGCAAGCATTCCCGGGCTTTACCAGGTGCGCGTGCCCAAGGACCAACTGCTGGCCTTGACGGAGCTTCCCCTGGTCCAGGCTGTACGTCCGCCTCTGCCCCACCACGCCGATGTCGTCACCGAGGGCGCCTTCCCGGCCGGCATGTACACGTGGAATGCATGGGGCTGGAAGGGCGCCGGCGTCAAGGTAGCCATCGTCGACCAGGGCTTCAAGGGCTGGCAGGACCTCGTGAGCAGGGGCGAGCTCCCGGCCGTATCCATCGCCAACTTCCGGCAGGACGGGCAGTTTGAGACAGGCAGCCACGGCGCCGCCGTGTCCGAGATCGTCTACGATATGGCCCCGGAAGCCCAGATCTATTTGCTCGCCTTCAGCACCGAGGTCGAGCTGGCCAATGCCGTGAGCTACGCGCGTAACCAGGGGGTGCGCGTCATCGTCGAGTCCATCAGTTGGTTCAACACGGGGCCGGGCGACGGCACCGGCGTCATCGCCGACATCGTGCGTTCCGCCACCCAAAACGGCATCCTCTGGGTCAACTCGGCCGGCAACCAGGCGCAGATGCACTATCGCGGCATGTTCAACGGCAACGGCAACGACCTGCATGATTTCGCTCCCGGCGTCGAAACCAACAGCGTCTTCGCCAGTTCGGGGAGCCTGGTCTGCGGCTACCTGAACTGGGATAGCTGGCCGGCCACTGCCGACGACTACGATCTCTATCTCTACCGGAATGGGAGCCCCGTGGCCCGCAGCACGGGCCAACAGACGGGCTCGCAGCCGCCCACGGAGGCGCTCTGTTACACCGCTCCCGCGGCAGGCACCTATGACTTCGTCATCCAACGCTACGCAGGGCGGGCCCGTACCCTGCAGCTTTTCACCACGCAAACACTGGACTACCGGACGCCGGCCGGTTCGATCGTGCAGCCTGCCGACGCCGCCGAAAGCCTGAGCGTGGGCGCCGTGTTCTGGCAGGAACCCTACTACTCCGAGCCCTTCACCAGCCAGGGTCCCACGACCGACGGGCGCACCAAGCCTGACCTGGTGGCCTATGACGGCGTCAGCACGGCCACTTACGGACCCAGCGATGGGCGCCCCTGGACGGCCGGGGGCGACGGCTTCTTCGGCACCTCCGCGGCCGCCCCCCACGTGGGCGGGGCCGCCGCGGTCCTGATGGGCCGCTACCCCACCTGGTCCCTTTCCGCCGTGCGCAATTTCCTCAGCGCGGGCGCGGTCGTCTTGGGCGGCTCGCCCCCCAACAATACGTTCGGTTGGGGCCGGCTGTTCCTCCCGTTTGAAGCGCCGACGCCCACACCGACCCCCAGCGCCACACCCACCCCCACGGCCACACCCACTCGCAGCCCAACTCCGACCCCGACCCGCACACCCACACGCACGCCGACGCGCACGCCCACCCGGACCCCCACCGCGACCCCGGTCCCTCCCACCACCACGCCGACGTCTACGTCGACACCGACGTCCACGGCGACGCCGGCAGCGGCCTGGCTCGCCATCCAGCCTGACAGCCTGCGCGTGGCGCCCGCCGCCGCCCAGGCCGTGACGGTGCGCTGGGGCAACCAGCCTGCGGTGGGCGACCTGCGCCTTGAACTGGCGGGTCCTGTGAACTGGACCGGCGATGGCAAGGTGCGAACCCAGCCGCTGATGGCGGCGGCCGGATCCTACGCGGACCTGATCGTGAGTGAAGCCGGGAGCCCGCAGCCCGGCAGCCCCTTTACCCTGACCGTAAGCAGCCAGGCGGCCACTGCCATCCAGACCGGCCAGATCGGTCAAGGGCTGTACTTACCACTTCTCCTGAGCCAGTAGGCTGGTCCACCCCAGGGACCGCCGCTGTCAGGAGGCCAAGGTTTAACTGCACATGCTTGTTCGACACACCCAAAAACATGCCGGACCGTCGCGGATGCCCCGGTGCCCGGCCATCGTTCTCGCACCCCTGATTCTGGTTCTTGCCCTCAACGGGTGCGCGCGGCTGGCGCCGCCCCCGACGCCCACGCCCACCCAGACGGCCACGCTGGCGCCAACCGCCACGGCGACGGGCACCGCCACCCGCGAGCCCACAAGCACTCCCACACCCGCGCCCACAAGCACACCGACTGGCACCCCTGTTCCGCCCACCGCAACCCCCACCCGGCCAGCAGCCGCCACGCCGGTGACGAGCACCGTGGCGGCTGCGGCCGCTTCCGCGCCTGCCGCCGCCGACCCGAAAGCGCAGGCAGCGCTGGACGAGGCCGAACGTCTGCTGTTCAACGGGAATTTCGAGGCGGCCGCGGGCAGCTTCCAGACGCTGGCCGCCGATCCGGCCAGCGCAGCGGTCAAAGACATGGCTGCGTTTGGCCTGGGGCGGGCGCAGTGGCTGAACGGCGATGCCGCATCTTCGGCCGCCACGTTCTCCGCGCTGAGCCAGAACGGCTCCTTCGTTGCCGCTCACCCCGAAGTCCTCTATTGGCTGGGACGGTCGTTGGGCGCCCAGGGTGAGACTCAGGCTGCGGTGGCAGCTTATGCAGACTACGCCGGCCGCCGGCCGACCATGGCCGGCCAGGCCTACGAGGCTGCAGGGCGCCTGCAGCAGGCCGCCTATCTGCCCGGCGATGCCATTGCCAGCTTCGAAAAGGCCCTGACAAATGCCGCCAACCAGGTGGCGGCGCTGCGGGCGCGGGAACTGCTGGCCGAGGCGCACAGCCAGGCCGGCGATTACCCCATCGCCATCAGCCAGTACCAGGCGATCCTGGCCGAAGCCCGCAACACGGACTATCGCGCCGAGATTCTCTACCGGCTTGGCGCCGCGCAATCGGCGGCGGGACAGACTACCGCCGCCTGGGAAAGCTGGCAGCAGGCCCTGCGCACCCAGCCCGACGGAACTTATGGCTACCTGTCGGCAGCCGACCTGGTCAACGCCGAGCAGCCCATCGATGAGCTGCTGCGGGCAAGAGCGGACCTGGCGGCTGGACAGTACCAGCTCGCCCTCGACGCCGTGAACCGTTACCGCGCCGCCAATCCCGGTCATGATGGCGAAGCGCATGCGCTGGCCGCCCGCATCTACGAGGCGCAGTCAGCCTGGAGCAGCGCTGCCGGCGAGTGGGACAAGATCATCAACGATCTGCCCAATGACCCGCGCACCGGTGACGCCTGGCTGGGCCGAGCCCGCAGCCAGTGGCGGAGCGGCGACACCGCCAGCGCCCGCACGACCTATCTTCAGGCTGTCGAGCACGCCGGCAACCGTGAGGCGGCAGCAACTGCCCTCTGGTGGGCAGGTTGGCTGGCCGAACGCCAGGACGACAGCTTGATCGAGGCCGTCGGCATCTACCGCCGCCTGATGCAGACCTACCCTGAGAGCACCTATGCGCCGCAGGCAGGCTTTCGCGCCGGATTGGCTGCCTATCGCGCCGGTGATCCGGCCCAGGCGCGTGAGATCTGGACCGGCGTCGCCGGCAGCGGTCAAGGGTTCTGGAATGCAGCCGCCGACTACTGGCTGGGTAAACTGCTGCAGACTGACGGCCAGGCAGATGCGGCCCTGGAACACTGGCGAGGCGTCGCCGAACGCTGGACCCAGGACAACTACTACGGCCTGCGCGCCGCCGAGAACGTCGCAGCAAGCGCCGGCGACGTCTTCCCAATTCCGGCGCCCGCGGGCGCCGGGGATGAGGTGAGTGAGCTGGCATCGTGGTTGGCGACGTGGGCCGGGACGACCACGCCCGCCCTGTTGGCAGCCCCGGCGCCGGTCACCGCGACCGCCAACGCCGCCGATGGCGAAGCCGACTTCGCCCGCGCCGCCGAGTGGCAGCGAATCGGCGACCCTCTGTCGGCGCGCGCCGTTCTTGAAGCCCTCCGCAGCCGCTGGGATGACAATGCCATTGGCCTGACCCGGCTGGCCCTCATCGCCCGCGATCACGGCTTCTACGACGTCAGCATACGCGCCGCCGCCCGGGTGATGGCGCTTTCGGGCAAACACCTGGCCGACACGCCGATATCGCTGCAGCGCCTGATCTACCCGCTCTATTTTGGCGACCTCATCCTCCCGGCTGCCGCCAAGTATCACCTCGATCCCCATGCGTTCCTGGCCCTCGTTCGCCAGGAGTCGCTCTTCGGCAGCATCGCCACCAGCGGGGCAGCGGCCCGAGGTCTGACCCAGGTCATCCCCAGCACAGGCCGGGGCATTGCCGAGCAGCTTCACTGGCCCAACTACACCGACGAGCTCCTGTATCGCCCCTACATCAGCGTCGAATTCGGCACCTACTACCTGTCACGCAGCCTGGAGGCGTCGGGAGGCAATCTGCCGCAAGCGCTTGCCGGCTACAACGGCGGGCCGGCAAATGCCGGTGTCTGGCGCCGGACGGCAGGCAAGGATGATGATCTCTTCCTGGAGGTCATCAGCTTCCCTGAGACGCAGACGTACCTGCGGGCCATCACCGTCCAGGACAACCATTTCCGCCGCATCTACCCCGATCTGTCCACGGTGAATCCATGAGCGTCGCTGCTCTCCCACCCCATTTCGTCAAGCTCGGCGGCAGCCTCATCACCGACAAGAATCGTCCCCTGACGCCGCGTCCGCTGACGCTGCAGCGTTTGGCCCTCGAAATCGCCGCCGCCCAGGCAGCCAAACCTGAACGTCCCTTACTCCTTTCGCACGGAAGCGGCAGCTACGGCCACGCGGTCGGCAGGGTCTACCGCACTCGTGACGGGGTGGGAGACAACGTGGCCCTTGACCCGCGCGGCTGGCGGGGCTTTGCCGAGACCGGCCACATTGCGGCCCAGCTCAACCGCCTGGTCATGGCGGCGCTGCTGCGCGCGGGTCTGCCGGCGGTGAGCTTCCCGCCTTCGGCGTTGGTTCACTGCCGTGCCGGTGCAATTGTTGCTGCCCAAACGGCCTCGATCGTCCGCGCGCTTGCGGCGGGACTGGTGCCGGTCGTATTCGGAGATGTCGCCTTCGATGAGGTGCAGGGCGCCACGATCGTTTCCACGGAGCAGGTGCTCGCGGCCCTGACGCCCGCGCTCCAACCCGCACGTGTGAGCCTGGTGGGCATGGCCGACGGCGTCTTCGAGTCCGATCCGCTGCGCTACCCCGGCGCCCGGCCGCTGCCGCGCCTGAACGTTGGCCAGGTCCAGGACCTCGCCGCCGCCTTTGGCGAATCGCACGGCATCGACGTCACCGGCGGCATGGCCAGCAAGCTGAAGATCATGGCCGCCCTTGTCCAGGCGCAGCCCGGGGTCGTTGTCCACTTGCTGTCGGGCGAGATTCCAGGCCAGCTTGAACGCCATCTCGGCGATCCTGGACTGCCACTTGGCACAACGCTGACTGCATCCTGACCATCTTCCGGGCACAAACGCGTTACAGACAGCCTTGACTTCGCGGGTATAATTGTCTGTCGCCTGCAAGACTGCTGCCCGCTGCCCGCGGGCGGCTCTGCTTCCCTTTTGACCTTACCTCTCATGCCCTATGCCTGCCAGCGCTGCGGTCTTGATGTGCCGCAGGGCGTCAATGTCTGCCCAAACTGCGGCGCCGCCGCTCAGAGACCGGATGCCATTGTCCGCTGTCGCCACTGCTACCGGCGCGCCCCCTCGCACCTCAGCGTCTGTCCACATTGTGGGCGCAAACTCGCACCTTTGCGCCCCGACGTACCGGTAGCCCTGGCCAGCATTTTGGCCCTCATTCTGCTGTGGTTCCTCTTCCGCAACAGCAGCGACGCGACCACCCCAGCCAAGCTGGGAGACCTCCTGGCGCCGGCAACGGCGACCGTCGAGCCTATCGCCATCGCGGGCAACGAGCAGGCGACGCCCGAGAAGTCACCGCTCTTCGTCAACCCGACGCCAACCCTGCCCTTGCCCACAGCAACGGCCCGACCTCTTCCCACCGACACTCCCACGCCGCGGGCGCTTGTGACAGAAACGACAGTCTTGTCTGCGACGGTGACGGTCACAGGCACGGTGGCCGCCGTGACGACCACTGTGGCTACGACGACTGCCTCGCCTCCCCCCACAGCCACCGCCCTGCCTACGGCAACGTCCACCGCTCTGCCTACGGCAACATCTACCGCACTTCCTACGGCCACCGCCACCCAGGCGCCCACGGCAACGCAGAATCCCAGCGCGGCCGCCAACACCTACACCGTGAAAGCGGGCGATACACTGGCCATCATTGCGCAAACCGTCGGCCGTTCGATCGAGGCGATCGCCGCCTACAACGGCCTTGCTGACGTCAGAAGGCTCACTGTGGGCCAGGTGCTGAAGATTCCACCCGCAGACTACACGCCGCCCACGCCCGTACCCTCCACTCCTCGCCCCACGCCCACCACGACCCCGACCCCGGCCCCCGCCGACACGCCAACTCCAGCCATCACCATCGCGGCGCCAAGCCTTGTGACCCCCGGGGATGGTTCCGCCTTCCGCGGAGCCGATGCTCTGATCGAGTTCAAGTGGCAGAACCCCGGCTACTTCCCTGCCGATGGGCAGAACGTCATCCATATCGGCGTGGTCACCGGACCCGGCGTGACGGAATGGCGGCTCAACGAGCCGCTTGGCGGCGCCACCAGCTATAGAGCGCCGGCCTGGCTGTCCGGCCAGGCGCCGGCCGAATTTGGCCGCACCTATGTCTGGTATGTTGACGTCCAGAGCAGTGGGGCGCCGGTCTCACCTCCCAGTCCGCAGTGGCGCTTCCAGTGGAACTAGCAGGCCCCAACTATGACCAGAAAACTCACTGACATCCTCCTGACCCTGGGCGATGAAAGCGCCAAGCTCAACCATCAGGCCCTGGCGAGTCTATCGGACCTGAACTCCCAGGAGATGACCCAGTTTCAGAACGCCTGGAGCAACTTCAGCGCCAGCCGCCGGCTTGAGCTCATTGATACGCTCATCGAGCTGGCCGAAGAACATGTCCAGTACGACTATCGCCCCATCTTCCGCTGGACACTGATGGATTCAGAGGCGCCCGTACGCGCCCGGTCCATCGAAGGACTGTGGGAAGATGAGCGCCCGCGCTTGATCCCTGTCTTTCAGAAGCTGCTGGAGCTTGACCCAGACGCCGACGTGCGTGCGGCCGCGGCCGTCGCCTTGGGCCAGTTCGTCTACTGGGGCGAGCTGGGCACGGTCGAGTCGCCGTTGGTTGAGGATGCCACGCAGGCCTTGTGGGACTGCTATCTCAACGACAACGAGGATCTGCAGGTGCGCCGCCGGGCGCTGGAGGGCATCGCCACCTCAGGACGCCCAGGTGTGGCCCGCTTGATCGAAAGCGCCCACTACAGCAGCGAACCGGAAATGCGGGCCAGCGCGCTCTATGCCATGGGCCGGAATGCCGACCCGCGCTGGATTCCCTACCTGTTGCCGGAGCTGGAACAGGATGATCCCGAGCTGCGGCTCGAAGCCGTGCGGGCGCTGGGTGAGCTGGAGGCCCGCCAGGCCGTTCGGCCCCTCATCCAGTTGATCGCGGTCGAGGTTGATGCCGAGATCAGGATGGCGGCGCTGTCGGCGCTGGGGCAGATCGGTGGTCCGGAGGCGCGACGGGCGCTGGAGGCGGCCACGGAATGGGATGATGAGGCTACCGTGGCGGCCGCCGAGGCTGCCCTGGAGGAGCTCTTGACCAGCGATGGCAGCACCTTCGAGTTGATCAACCAGGTTCTCGGCCTGGACGAGAACGAAGACGAAGACGAAGAGCGCGACTGGGACGACGACTATGATGACGACCTGCTAGACCAGGAGCTGAGGGACCTTCTCGACGAAGGAGAAGATCACTAGCGTGAGCGGCAGCAGCGGCCCCGCGACCCTCCTGCAGGTCCTTGTGCAGGTTCTGGGCCCTATTGCCATGATGGTGATTGCCGGCTACCTTTTGCAGAATCGGCTCCAACTTGACACCCGTTCGATCAGCCGTATTGTCTTCTACGTTCTTTCTCCCTGTCTGATCTATACCACGCTCATTACCCTGGAGATTGACGCCCCAACTGTAGGGCGCATGGTCGCCTTTGCCGCCGCCAACATGATCCTGATGGCCCTGATAGCCTTCGTGCTTACACGGCGTTGGGGGTTCTCAGGCGGCCTCGCCAGTGCCTTTGTCGTCACCGCCATCCTCCTCAACGAAGGCAACTATGGCCTGCCCCTGAACCTGTTCGCCTTCGGGCAGCCAGGCTTCCAGTTCGCCCTGATTCTCTACGCCTTCAACACCTTGATCGGCACTACCGTAAGCATCTTCTTGCTGGCGCATGGCCATCACGGCGTCCAACTGGCGTTGCGACGCACCGTGACGGCGCCCGTCGTTTGGGCGCTCGCCCTCGGCGTCTTCAGCCGCACCACCGGCCTGGCGCCAGGTGGTTCCTTTCTGGACATGCTGCAAATGGCAGGGCGGGCGACGATCCCGATCTTCTTGCTTATCCTCGGCATGTCGTTAGCCCAGGCCCGGGCCAAACTGGATTTCAATCTGGTCTCTCGCCTCACCGTTCTGCGCATGGGCGTGGGACCGGCGCTCGCCATCGCCCTGGCTTCGCTGCTGGGTCTGAGCGGGCTGGCCTATTCCGTGGCCGTGATGCAGGCTTCGATGCCGACGGCGGTGAATACGATCGTCCTCAGCAACGAGTTCGATGCCAAACCGGACTTTGTCGCCGGCGCCGTGCTGGCTACAACCCTGGTCAGCGTGGTCACCTTGCCCGTCCTGCTGCTCTGGCTGCGCTGATCCGTCGCCTCACTCACCCATCTGCTCACGATGGCTGCCAAGAATCGCCCCTCCCGTCCTCCTCGCCTTTCCCCGGCGCAACAGGAATCGCCGGACACCCTCAGCCCCGAAGAAGTGGCGCGGCGTCGCGCCCAGATCGAGCGGGACGCCGCCGCCGCGAACAGGCTGGCCGCGCAACGCCTGCTCAACGATGGCGCCCGCCTGCTGCGCGCCCAACGGCCTGCGGAAGCGCTAGCGCCCCTGCAGCAGGCCTATGCCTTGGCTCCGGACGACCCCGACGTGGCCGTCACCCTTGGCGGCGCCCTGGTGATGAATGCCCGCTGGAACACCGCCGTGAGCTTCCTGGAAGGGGCGGTGGAACAACATCCCTTCAACGCCCGTCTTTTGATGAACCTGGCCGCCGCCTACCTGGGACGCTTGGAGTATTCCTCTGCCAGCGCTCAGGAGAAAGCGATCGAGACCTTCAAACAAGCCATAGAGATCGATCCGGTGGCCGAGAACGCGCACTACAGCATCGGTCTGATCTACGCCGAGAGGCAGGACTGGCCGGAGGCCGAAAACTGGTTCCAGGCCGCGCTGCGAGCCAATCCGAACGATCGCGATGCCATACTGTGGCTGCGCCGCCTTGAGGCCGCGCAGACTGCCCGGCTGGCCAATAGCCCAGGCGAAGATTCCCTGGCCGAGGACTAGCCAGCGCCACCCCTTCCCGCCGCCCCATTTACCATGCCAACCACCTCGTCTCGCATCCATGCTGTCGTTCAAGGTCGCGTCCAGGGCGTGGGCTTCCGCGCCTTTGTCCAGCGCGAGGCCATCGCCCTGGGGCTCAACGGCACCGTGCGCAACCTCTACTTCGGGGGACAGCAAGTGGAGGTCGTGGCCGAGGGTCCCGAGGATGCCCTCAACCGGCTGCTCGACCAGTTACGCGCCGGCCCCCGCCTGTCAGGGGTCGACCGCGTCGACGTGACTTGGGAAACGCCGCGCGGCGAATTCACCGACTTCCGCATCATCCACTAGGTCCCCTGGGGACCGCCGCCGCCATGACTGACAGCATCCCTTCCGTCAAAGCCCCGCAAACGGCGTCTTCCAGCCCCTATGAGGGCGTAGGCAGGCAGGCATGGATCCTGCTCTGGATCGCGTTTGGGCTGTTCCTGGTTGGCATCGTCGGCATTCCGCTGGGCATCCGCTGGTTCGTCGAAAACGCAACGGTCGACCGGTACACACAGGTCGAGGCCATTCGCGGCACGCCGCTGATCCTGGACGCCGATATGGGAAACGTCACGGGCGTTGTCAGTACCCTGGCATTGAGCGAAGGCGATCGCATGCGCACGGATGAGGAAGCACGCGCCAACATCTCCATCTACGCCAATGGCAGCCCCGACCAGACGCTGGCGTCCGTGCAACTGCGCGACAACACCGATGTCGTCTTTGAAGAGGCGCGTGCGCCCAGGTTTCGCAGCAGCAGCCAGCCCGACCGCATCAACCTGCGGCTGGACCAGGGCCGCGCCCGCGTGATCGGTAACGCCCGCGAAGACCGGCCGGTCGAGATCACCGTCAAGACGCCCCACGCCGTCATCCACCTTGAAGATGGCGACGATGTGGCCATCGCCGTGACCAACGATGCCACCGAGGTCAACGATCGCGGTGGTGATGTGCGGGTCGAAAGCCAGGGAGAACAGGTGGTACTGAATGGCGGCCAGCGCACGACCGTGGCCCTGGGATCGCCGCCTGCCTCGCCTAAGGCTGGGCCGGTCAACCTGGTCAAGAACGGCGACTTCACCGAGCCGCTGGAAGAAACATGGACCGTGGAATCCATCGTCGATGCCGGCGACCCCAGCGCCGTGACCCACGGCACGGTGACGGTGACCAACAGCGGTGAACGCAATGCCGCCTATTTCGTGCGCCAGGGTGAGGAAGGTATCCACACAGAGACAGGCATCACCCAGGACATCAACGTCGACGTCCTCGACTACGACAGCCTGATTCTGCGGCTGGACGCCAGGCTGCTGAGCCAGTCGCTGGCCGGGGCCGGCCAGCAGTCCTCGGAATTCCCGCTGATGGCCCGCATCGACTTCATCGACGTCAACGGCAACCCTCAGTTCTGGACATGGGGGTTCTACGCCAAAGACCCGGTGGCAAACTGGCCGATACGGGGCGGTGAGAAGATTCCCCAGGCCGTCTGGTACGACTATGAGTCGCCAGACTTCCTGCAGAGTCCTACTTTTCCCCGGCCCGCGAAGGTGACTAAGATCCGCATCTATGCCAGCGGCCACAACTACCGCAGCCAGGCCGCCAACGTCGGCCTGATTGCCCAGTAGCGCCGTCCCCTGGCCCCGTTTGTGTCGCCTCCCGCTGCTCTTGTCCCTTCCCGGCGCCTCCGCTTCCCGGCAGGGCTGGCCTTTCTGCTCCCCCTGGGCGTCTTCCTGGCGCTGACTCTCTACCAGCTTTCACTGCCGGGGCCAAACTACGACGAAGCTGTCGAGGCACAGCCTGCGGTGCAGTTGCTGCGGGGGTTGCCCGTCGAGGCGCACCGTGATGCCACCATCCACGTGGCCGGCGCGCGCCTGCCGTTGATGATCGTCGACTATGTCGGCGCCCTCAACACCTATGTCCTGCTTGCCTACTTCAAGATAGGCGGCATCAGCGTCCCTGTCATGCGGCTCTGGCCGCTGACGGTGGCCGTGCTGATTCTGTGGCTGACCTACCGGCTGGGAAGCGCGGTGGGCGGGCGTCGCGCCGGGTTGCTGGCCGCCTGGTTGTTAGCCGTACAGCCATCTTACGTCTTCTTCTCGCGCCAGGGCATCTACGTCACCAATACGACCATCGCCCTCAGCCTCGCCATTCTGCTGGCGTTGGGCAAACTCAGCGCCACCGGCCGCAGCCGCTGGTGGCTGCTGGCGGCCTTCATGGCCGGCTTGGGACTGTGGGCCAAGTTCATCATGCTCTGGCCCCTCGTCGCCACGGCCATCCTGGCGCCGGCGGTGTGGCTGCTCCGCAAACCCCTGGGCCTCCCGGTGGCCGACTCGTTCCACCCCCGCCAGCTTCTGCGGCCGCCGGTCGTGGTGGGCGCAGTCGCGGCGTTTCTGCTCGGCATGGCGCCATTTCTCCTGTTCAACCTGCAGACGGGCGCCACCTTCAGGCACTTCCTGGGCACGCTCAACGAGTCCTACTACGGGGTCGCCAACACCAACTACCTGGGCAACCTCGGCCAGCGCCTTGGCCAGACCCGTAACTTCCTGGAAGGCAACCATTTCTGGTACCTGGGAGGCAACGCCAGTGACCTGCTCGCCTTCCCCGTCTGGCTGGCAGGGCTCGGCATTGCCGGCGTTGCCCTTGCGGCAGGACGCCGCCAGCCCGACCTGCGCCGGTTGGCGCTGGCGGCGCTGCTTTTGTATGCCTACACAGCCCTGCTGCTGCTCCAGAGCCCCCTGACCCCGACCGCGCTCTGGTACACCCATCTTGCCATCTTTTCGCCTTACCTTGCCCTGGCCGTCGCTGCGGCCTGGGACATCCCCTTCCGGCTGCTGGGACGGCTTACGGCGCTGTGGCTGACCAACGCCGCTGCGGTGCTCTTCGCCCTCATCCTGGGCGCCAGCAGCCTGACGGCGGATGTTGGCTACCACCGGGCGCTGGCGCGCAGCGGCGGCTTGGCCGACCATTCGGACACCTCCTACCGCCTGGCCGACTACCTGCGCCAGAACGGCATCACCCGGCCCTATGCTCTCGACTGGGGCTTCAAGGCGCCGCTGATCCTGATCTCGCAGGGTGAGGTGGACCCCATCGAGATCTTCGGCTACGAACGGGTGGATGCCCCGCCCGAAGGCGTCGCCGAGGCCATCCGCCAGGACCTGCAGGATCCGGAAGCCGTCTATCTCCTCCACATGCCCGAACGGACCAACTTTCCAGGACGCGCTGAGCTCCTGAACTCCGAGGTCGTCAAGGCCGGCAAGGAACTGGAAATCATCGAGGTCATTCGCGAACGCTCCGGCGCCCAGCACACGGTCGTACTGCGGCAGGTTTCATCACCATAAGTTGTCAGAAGACACATAACGGGCTAGTATTCATCGCACACACAATTGAGGCCCGATGTCTCGTGCCGCCCTCTTCGTCCTCCTTCCCCCATTAAGACGAGGTCAACATGAGCCGCAAACAGTTGTCGGATTTCCCCCGGCCGCCGGATGACAACGGGCGGGGTGTGCACTGGTCGGCGAGCGTCTACCATCCCTCAGGTGCGGCGCTGCAGCAGTGGATCAATGAACTGCAGGCGCTGCAGATCAAATGGGTCAAAGTGCTCGACGATGGCGGCGCCTCGTCGCGTGAGCTTTCCCGGGCTCTGCTGGACAACGGCATCATGCCCATCGTTCGCATCTACCGCGAGCGGCCGAACCCGGGCCATCTTGATGGCCGCGGCATCGACGCCGTTCACAAGCTGGTGGCCGCGGGAGTGCGCTACTTCGAGGCGAACAATGAGCCGGATCTGCCCGCCGAATGGAAGAACAACCACCGGCCGGCCAACTGGCTCGATGTGGTGGTGGACAACTTCATTTGGGACGCCGACACCATCTTCAAGGAAGGCGGTCTCCCCGCCTATCCGGCCATGGGGCCCGGCAACCAAAGCAACGGTATCGCCAAGGTGGTGGAGCGCGGACGCAAGGACATCTTCGAGCGCGGCGCCTGGGTAGCCATCCATAACTACACGCTGAACCATCCCCTCGATTATCCCGGCGACGCCGTCAACCAGACCGGCCAGGCCCTGACCGCCGAGGAATACGCCTACTACCAGCGCTGGCAGTACAGCAGCCTCACCCCCGACCAGGCGCTGCAGCACGGCATCACCCGGTCCGATTATGCCAAGTACCAGGCCTGGGCCTGGGATGGACGGCCACTTGAGGAGATCAATGCCCTGCGGGCGCGGGCCAAGAACCCCGGCCAGACCATCTTCCAGGACGCCTACTGTTTCCGCGCTTTTGAATGGTGGGGCGCCACCATCCAGCAGACCCTCGGATTCGATGTGCCGGTGATGAGCACAGAAGGCGGACCGGTGGTGGGTTGGGGCGATGACAAGCGCTATCCCAAGGTCAGCACGACCACACAGGCCGAGTGGCAGATGGCGATCTACCGCTTCCTCCAGGACGAGGCGCCTGAGTGGTACTTCACCTGCTGCACCTGGCTGCTCGCTTCTAGGCCCCTGGGCGACTTCAACCCCACCTGGGATCAGATGTCCTGGTACAGCCATGCCTGGGACCAGCAGTTTGGCCTTGCGGGCGAGCTCCCTTTGATCCGGCTCCTGAAGGAGACCCCCAGCCGCGTGCGCCACGAGTTACGCGCGCCTAGCGGTACAACGGCAGCCCTGGAAGGCGCTGTGCTCGACAGGAGCGGTGCGCCGGTCGTGGGCCTGGCCCTGATGCTCCGGCAGGGGGAGAACACCGTCGCCAGCGGCCAGACAGGCCCGGATGGCCGCTACCGGCTGGCAGCGCCGCCAGGTCAGTATGACCTGGTGGCAGATTGGGTGGGCGTTGTGGCGCACAGCATCACCCTGACGGAAGGAGACGTCGATGCCATTGACCTCAAGGACATGGACGCGACGGGCGACTTCCAGATCAGCGGCGCCGTCGTCGACGGCGGCGGGCATCCCCAGGCCGGTGTGCAGGTTGCGCTGCACCGCAATGGCCTCGTCCAGCGCACCGCCACCACCGACAGCGCCGGCGCCTGCGAGTTCCGGCCGGGCGTCGCCGGAACCTATGTCCTGGTCGTGGGCAGCGCCAGCGCCAGCGTCACCGTCGGTCGCGGGCTGGCAGCAGCCAAAGCCACGATCACGGTCCCGGCGGCGACCACGGCGCGCTACGCGGTAACAGCCAAGCGCCTGCTGTCCAAGGCCGAAACGGGCAACAACAAACTCTTCTTCGGGCGCGTGGTGGACAAGAATGGGAAGGGGATCAAGAACGTCGAGTTGGAAATGCGGTGGACGAATGCCGCTCCCGGCACGAAATTCCCCCGCACACGCACCGGCCAAAACCCCTACAAACCCGAACCCGACGGCTACTACGAATTCGTGAACTCCGCCGGCGCCTTCAGTATCAGCGTCGTCCAGGGCGATTATCCCAGCGATACCGCCGATGGTCTTGTCACCGCCCATGTGCCGGGCCGCGAGGGCGATCCCATCAGCTACGAGGTGAATTTCCAGCTCCAGCCGGCCGGCGCCGCCGGGCCGGCGACGAGCGTGGTGAGCGGCAAGGTGCCGGGTGGGCGTGTTGGCCAGGTGGTCACCTTGTGGGCAGGACAGCAAAGCCGCCGGTATATCCTCGACGCCAACCGCACCTTCCGTTTTGAAGGTCTGCCGGCCGGGATCTATGAGCTGGCGTTGGGTGGGGTGGGCATGGTGGTTTCAGACCTGCCGCTGGACGGAGAGAACAAGGTCACTTTCGATTTCCCGGTGCTCGGCGCCATCGTGGGCGCGGTCGCCAACGTGCCGGCGCAGAGCCGGACCGTCATCCTGATCTCCGAAACCTATGGGTTTACCCGGCATGCAGAGCTGTCCACCGATGCCCAGTACCGCTTCACCAATCTCCCGGCGGGCGTCTACCGCGTCGAGCTCGGCGACGACATGGTCACGGGTCTGGTCAGCGACGGGAAGAGTGTGCTGCGGGCCCCCGTCCTGCGGGCAGGCGCCGGCGTCGTCATCCCCGCCGCGGAGAGCCGCCTTGCCGGCGTTCTGCGCGACGATGCCGGCAAGGGTATGCCGGCTATCCAGATCACGCTGCAGCGTGATGGCCGCTCGGTGGCCGCCACCCAGACCGGCGCCGGCGGTGAGTTCGCTTTCGATGCCCTGGAGATGGGGTTCTACCAGGTGGTAGTCGGGGCGGCGGTGCTGGCCAGCGACCTGTTCCTGGACGGACAGGGCGCCCTGGCCATCGACCTCGTCTATGCGCCCCAGGCAGCAGCCAAACCGTTCGCCCGCTACTACCTGCTCGGCGCCGCCGATCCAGGCCTGCAGGCGGCGCTCCTGCACCTGCTGGCGCCCTGGCTGGCCTCACAACCGGCAGGGGTCGTCGGGTTCAGCGCCCCGGAAGCCCGCAATGCCGCCACCGTGGTCTTGCTGGGCGATGGCATCACCGCCGAAGCAGTGGTGGAGCTGCAAGCTGCGGGCTGCCAGATCGTCGATCTCAGAAAGGACCTCCTGGCGCTGGCGCCCCTGCTGGCGCCGCGCACCGCTGTCTCCCTTGCCGCCCTGCCCTTCCCGGAGGTCCCCCATGCCTGATGCCGTCAACGATGCCGTGGCCTATGGCGTCCGTGTGGTCGCCGCCGAGGCGGCGCCCGGTACGGACTATTGGCGGGTCCTGCGCGTCCACCATCTCACCCCCGCCGAAAACGGCGGGCGGCACCACCTCTTCCTGGACGTGCTCGATGCGGTCGGGGCCCGCATCATGGGCGCCAAAGTGCACGTGGACTGGGACGGCGGGGGGCGTGACCTGGTGATCGATAAGCCGGCCACCGAGCCCGGCGCCAATGAGCCGATGTGGAAGTGGGAGGTCTGCAGCGTCTACGTGCCCGGCGCGCCATCAGACCGTGTCGAGAACCTGCACACCGCCCATCCCGACGAAGCGGCGGGCAACACCCTGTTCCATCATTCCTTCCTGGTGATCTTCCAGCAGGCTCGGGCCGAAGTCGCGCCCCCGCCGGCGGCCAGCGCCATCTCCGGCAAGGTGCCCGGCGGCGCTGGGCACGCCCTGGTGCTGGCGGATGCGTCCGGCCGCGAGGTCACGGGCCAGGTTGGCACCGATGAAACCTACCGCTTCGAAGGCCTGGCAGCCGGAAAATACACCATCACCGACACGGTGGACCATCGCGTGGCCGGCCCGATCGAGGTCGACGGCGTCCAGAGCGTGCAGGTGGACTTCCCGCCGGCCCCTGCCGTGCCCCGCCTGCTGGCGGCCTACGTGCTCTTTGGACCGCTTGACGAACCGGCCACACGCGTCTATCTGGCGCTGCTCGCCGGTCATCTGGCGACCCAGCGGCTAAGCTTTGGCTTCAGCCTCGACGAAGCCTGCCGCGCCGGCCAGGTGCTCCTGGTGGGCCAGCACAGCGACAGCGACAAAGAGGCCCTTGCTGCGGCCGGCGTCCGGGTCCAGGAACTGCCCGTCGACCCGGCCAAGCTGCTCAAGGCTTTGGGCCCATCCTCATGAGCGGCGAACCGTCTCTGTTTCGCGGCAAGCTGGTGCGCCTGGCCGCGCACGAACCCGGCGATATCGCCGTCATTGCCGGGTGGACCACCCATAGCGAGTACATGCGCTTGATCGACACCGATCCGGCGCGGCCCTTCACGTTGGACCAGGTGGGTGAACGCTACGGCGTTTCCGACACCTACAGCTACTATTTCGGGCTGCGCACGCTCAGGGACGATCGTCTCATCGGCTTCGTCTCCATCAACAGCATCGAGTGGAGCAACGGCGCCGGCAAGCTCAGCATGGGCATTGGCGACCCTGCCGACTGGGGGCATGGGTATGGCTCGGACGCCCTGCGCCTGGTCCTGCGTTATGTATTTACCGAGCTGAGCCTGCACCGGCTCGGCCTCGATGTGATCGCATCCAATACCCGCGCCGTTCGCCTGTACGAACGAGCAGGATTTCAGCGCGAAGGTCGCGTCCGCGAGGCGGTGTATCGCGATGGCAGCCGGGAAGACCTGCTGCTGATGGGCATTCTGCGCTCTGACTGGGAAGCCGCCAACGCCACACAGGATAAGAAGACCGGCAGATCAGGCGCCTGATCTGCCGGTCTTGAGTGAGCGGCGAAGAAGACGAGAGCGGGTCTAGCGGGTGCTCAGCGCCGGCTGGCCGTCGTCGAGAGGGACGCTTTCCGCAGATTCGTAGGTGGAAGCAGGCGGTGCGAAGGAGGCCGGCGCCACCGTAACTGGCGCTGCCACGGAAGCGGGCGGCGCCACAACTGCTGAAGCAGCCGCGGTCTGTTTGCCCGCCTGGCGCGGATAGGCGCCGCAGTGCGGGCAGCGCTTCCATTCCGGCTCCAACAGATGGCCGCACTGGCTGCAGGGATGGCGCAGCTCGGTTTCGCAGAAAGGACAGTACTGCCAGGCAATCTCGACCGGACGGCCGCACTTCTGGCAGTTCTTGGCCTGCTCGATCTCACGCAGCAGAGCCTCTTCCTCCAGCGCCCGATCATACTGCTCGGCCAGCGTGTGCTTGGGACGGAGCAGCAGGTAGAGCAGGATGCCGACGACATTGAAGAGGGCGACCAACACGATCGCAAGCAGGGCGGCGAAGAGATCGGCGGACCGCGCCCGGATATCACGCCAGGTCCAGACGACCATACCGACCCAGAAGGCCACGACCAGGCCGCCAAAAACGGCGACGATCCATTCCAGACCGACGCCGACAAGATTGGCAAGTTGTTCAGGCATAAATGCAAAGACTCCAGACGAAAATACAGCGCCAGGGCAGGCGCGGCCTTCGATCATAGCACAAGGCCATGGCGGGAGCGAAAAAACAAGCGGGCAGGTGCAGCGCCCCCGGCAGCGCCCCCAGCAGCGCCCCCGGCTCAGTCCGCGGTGCGCAGACGATAGCCGACCCCCGGTTCCGTCAGGATGTACTGCGGGCGGGCGGGGTCGGGTTCCAGCTTGCGCCGCAGGTTGCTGACGTTGACCCGCAGCAGATGGGTTTCCTGTTCGTAGCCCATCCCCCACACTTGGCGCAGAAGCTGGCGGTGCGTCATCACCTTGCCCGCGTTGTTCACCATTACCCGCAGCAGATCGTATTCCGTAGGGGTGAGCTGGGGCTCGCGGCCCGCCACGGTGACGACGCGCCGGGCAAGATCAACGGTGAGGGCGTCGACGGTGTAGACCGGTTCCGCCGCTGGCGCCGCCGTGCGGCGCAGAGTCGCACGCAGCCGCGCCAGCAGCTCGCCGATCCCGAAGGGCTTGGTCAGATAGTCATCGGCCCCGGCATCCAGGGCTGCAATCTTGTCCTCTTCCTGCCCGCGCACCGACAGGATGATGATCGGGATCGGTGACCACTCGCGCAGTCGGCGGGTAACATCGATGCCGTCTATATCCGGAAGGCCCAGGTCGAGCAGGATGACGTCGGGCCGGTGGGCAATCACCTCCGTCAGTGCTTCCTGTCCACCGGAAGCCTCGAAGACGGTGTAGCCATGTGCCGTCAGCGAGGTGCGCAGAAAACGCCGGATCGCCGGCTCATCATCTACCACCAACACTCTCACACTTGTTTCGTTCACATCAGGCCTCACTTGGGGAAGCCTGGGCGGCGGCCAATGGCAGCGTCATGATGATACGCGTGCCGCCGCCGCTGCGGTTCTCAGCGCGAATGCCTCCCCCGTGCGCTTCGAGGATGCCCTTGCAGATGGAAAGGCCCAGGCCTGTGCCGCCGACGCTTCCGCGCTTCTGCACCCGGTAGAACTTGTCGAAGATGTACGCCAGGTCGTCGGCGGGAATTCCCATCCCCCGGTCGGCGACCTCGATTTCGACATCGCTGCCGGTGACCCGCGCCCGCACCCTGATCGGTTGCTCAGGAGGCGAGTACTTCAGAGCGTTGTCGAGCACATTCACCAGCACCTGGACGATGAGCACGAAGTCCATGGGCACCAGCGGCACGGTGGGCGGTACGTCGATTTGGACTTCCCGGTTCACAAGACGCGGCCCCAATTGCTGCAGTGCTGTGCCGATGGCGTCCTGAACATCGCCTGGCTCCAGGCGCACTTTCATGGCGCCTGCCTCCAGCCGTGTCATATCCAGGAGATTGCCCACCAGGCGGTTCAGACGTTCGGCCTCTTCGCGAGCATTCTCGATCAACCCCCGCCTCGTGGCCTCGTCCAGGTTGGCGTCGTCCTCGTCCAGGCTGCTCAGCGCCCCCGTGATGGAGACCAGGGGAGTGCGCAGGTCGTGCGAAATGGAATTGAGCAGGGCCGTCTGCAGCTTCTCCGTCGCCTGCAGGACCTGCGCCTGGCGGGCCTGATCATCCAGGTGGGCGCGCTCGACCGCCAGCGCCGCCTGGCTGGCAAAGGCCTCCATCAGCCGCATCTGTTCCTGGGTCAGATGGGGTTCTGGCTCCGCGGGTCCCTTGATCCCCAGGACGCCGACGATGCCGCGCGCCGTCTTCAGGGGCAGATAGCGCAGACGCGCCGCCGTCAGTGTGTTCGTGTTGCGGCCGGCCGCCTCGCCGTGACGAAAGACCCAGTCGGCAACCGCCAGTTCCTGCTCATCCAGGGCAGGCGTGCTGCCGCCGCTGGCAGGATCGGCAGCAAAGGGTTGCAGGCGGCCTTCCGCACCACCGGGAAACACGACGACCGCCTCGCGATCGAAGCTCTGCTGCAAATGCTGGAGGAGCGCCCGCACGATGTCATCCAGTCCAACCGCGGCCGCCAGGTCCCGACTCAGGTCGTAGAGCTCGGCCGTTTCCGCCGCACGCCTGCTGGCCGCTTCGGCCTGGTCGCTGGCGCGCGTGGCCAGCGTACTGATGACCAAACCGACCAGCAGCAGGCCGACGAAGGTAAGCAGATATTCGGTGTCGGCCACTGCCAGCGTCAGGTGGGGGGGAACCAGGAAAAAGTCAAAAGCGAGGACGCTGGCGATGGAAGCAGTAATGGAAGGGCCGCGTCCCAGGTACACCGCGGCAATGACCACCACCACCAGGTAGGGCATGATCAGGTTCGCCGCCGAGAGATGGGGCGAGAAGGCCCTGCCGACAAGGGTGGCCAACGCCACCAGGGCCAGGCTCTGGACGTAGCGGCGCCAGGGCTGGTGCGGCACCCAGGACCTGCGGACCGGCCGGGGGACCGGCGCTACCTCACCGCTGATCACATAGACGTCGATGGTTCCGCCGGCGTGGATAAGCTGGTCGACGATGGAGCCATACAGCCAGTCGCGCCAGCGCGGGCGCAGCGGCTTGCCGGCGATGATTTTGGTGACATTGTGCGCCTGTGCGTACTGCAGGACGCTCGCTGCCACGGACTGGCCGGGCGCCGTGGTCACCTTGGCGCCCAGCTCTTCGGCGAGCAGCAGTGTGCGCGCTACGCGGTCCCGCTGCTCAGGTGAGAGCCGCCCCGCATCGGGCGTTTCCACGTACAAGGCGAACCACTCCGCCTTCAGCTCATCTGCCAACCGCCTGGCCGCCCGCACCAGGCGTTCGCTCAACGGGCTGGAGCTAACACACACCAACAGACGTTCGCTGGCCGCCCAGGGCCCCAGGATGGCGCGGGTCTCCATGTAGGCCAGCATCTGGTCATCGACCCGCTCGGCGGTGCGGCGCAGGGTCATCTCGCGCAGCGCCGTCAGGTTGCCCTGCCGGAAGAACATCTGGATCGCCCGCGCCGCCTGTTCGGGGACGTAGACTTTGCCCTCCTGCAGCCGCTGCAGCAGCTCTTCCGGCGGCAGGTCGATGAGCTTGATCTCGGCGGCCTCGTCGATCACGCGGTCGGGAACCGTTTCGCGCACGGTGACACCCGTGATCTGGGCCACGACATCCGTCAGGCTTTCGACGTGCTGGATGTTGAGCGTGGTATAGACGTCGATGCCGACCGCCAGCAGTTCATCCACATCCTGGTAGCGTTTGGGGTGGCGCGAGCCAGGAGCATTGGTGTGCGCCAGCTCGTCGACAAGGGCAAGCTGCGGCCGCCGCGCCAGGATGGCGTCCACGTCCATCTCCGCCAGGTGGGCGCCCCGATAGTCCACCTGGCGCCGGGGGATGACCTCCAGATCGTTCAGCAGCACCTCAGTCTCGGCTCGGCCATGCGTTTCCACCACGCCCACGACCACTTCCACCCCTTCGCCTTGTCGCTGTCGCGCCGCCTCCAACATGGCAAAAGTCTTGCCTACCCCAGCGGCATAGCCCAGGAAGATGCGGACCTTGCCGCGGGATGCCTGGCGCTCAACGGCCTGCACGCGCGCCAGCAGATCATCAGGGTTGGGACGAAGCGATTCTGGCATGGGGACGTCCCCTCAAGGCAGGGACGTTTGCCCCTGCCTTTCATGATTATAGTCCATCCAGCGCCAGGTTGAGCTTGAGCACGTTGACGCGCGGCTCCCCCAGCACGCCCAACTGGCGACCCTCTGTGAACGTGGCGATCAGGCTGTGGACCTGCTCGATGCTCAGGCCGCGCTCGCGCGCGACCCGCGGCGCCTGATAGCGGGCGGCGGCAACGCTGATATGCGGATCCAGACCGCTGGCAGAGGCCGTCACCAGGTCCACCGGGATAGGCTCCGTGTTGCCGGGGTCCGCCGCCCGCAGGGCGCCTGCCCGCGACTGCACGGCTTGCAACAGGACCGGGTTCTGGGGGCCGAGGTTGGATCCAGCCGAAGCGGTCAGCGTCCCGGCGTTGAAAGCATTGTTCGGGTACGGGCTTGTCGCCGAAGGGCGCCCCCAGAAGTACCTGGGTGCATCGAAATGCTGCCCGATCAACTCGGAGCCAATGGGCTTGCCCTGCACGGTGAGGATGCTGCCGTTGGCCGCATGCGGAAAGGCCAGTTGGGCGATGCCCGTGGTGAGCAGGGGATAGAGTACGCCCGTGATCAGGGTCAACAACAACAAGAGCACCAGGGCAGGACGAAGTTGCGCAGACGCCGGCATGGCCGCTTCCCTACCGCACGGAAACAGGCGAGGTCAGGGTCAGGCAGCCGGCCAGCGCCGTCTCTGGCTCTCCCGGGCTGTCGGACTCAGGGGCCGGCGCCCCGACGGCAGTCTCGTCGCCAAGCGGCTCGACGGTAAGAGACAAAGGTTCGCGGGCGCTGGCCGCCTCTCGCAGGCTCTCCTGGATCAACGCACGCCGGTTGGACTGCAGCCAGAATCTCCCCAGGAGGAAGAACAGGATCACAAGCCCGATCTCAACTTCCCGGTGACCGGAAGGCGACAGAGCGGACCTCGCCTCCACGACAAAGAGTCCGATGGTCAGCGGCAGGAGCGCGTAGAGCTGCCACCACTTTGGTTTCAGAGTTGTCATATTGCCTCCTCAGACCAGCCGCAGGGTGACCAGCAGCAGGTCAATGAACTTGATGCCTACAAACGGAGCAATCAGGCCGCCCAAACCATAGATCAGCAGGTTGTTGCGCAGGAGCACCGCAGCCGGCGCCGGCCGATACGGCACCCCGCGCAGGGCAAGCGGGATCAGCGCCACGATGATCAAGGCGTTGAAGATCACCGCCGACAGGATGGCGCTCTGCGGCGTTGCCAGCCGCATGAAATTGAGTGCGCCCAGGGCCGGATAGACGGACACGAAGGCCGCGGGGATGATGGCGAAGTATTTGGAGACGTCGTTGGCAAGGCTGAACGTGGTCAGGGCGCCGCGGGTCATCAGCAACTGCTTGCCGATCTCGACGATCTCGATCAGCTTCGTGGGGTTGCTGTCCAGGTCCACCATGTTGGCGGCCTCTCGCGCCGGTTGGGTGCCCGTGTTCATGGCCACTGCCACATCTGCCTGCGCCAGCGCCGGGGCATCGTTGGTGCCGTCGCCCGTCATGGCCACCAGCCGCCCCCCTGTCTGGTACTCGCGTATGAGCTTCAGCTTGGCCTCGGGCGTGGCCTGGGCCAGAAAATCATCCACCCCCGCCTCGGCGGCGATCGCAGCCGCAGTGATGGGATTGTCACCCGTGATCATGATCGTCTTGATGCCCATCTTGCGCAGTTGCGCAAACCGCTCGCGGATGCCGCCCTTGACGATGTCCTTGAGATGGATGGCGCCCAGCGGCTGGCCATCGCGTGCGACCACCAGGGGCGTGCCGCCCCCGCGCGCAATGCTTTCCACGGCCTGCACAAGCTCTCCCGGCACGCGATGGCCCGTGTCCTGCATCAGCGACATCATGACGTCGGGTGCGCCTTTGCGGATGGAGTTCCCGTTCAGGTTGACGCCGCTCATGCGCGTCTGCGCCGTGAAGGGGATGAACTGCATGGCGTGCTCGGCCTCAGGTCCGGCGCCCACGGTGCGCCCGCGCAAGCCGTACTTCTCTTTTGCCAGCACGACGATGCTGCGCCCCTCCGGCGTTTCGTCGGCCAGGGACGCCAACTGCGCGGCCTCGGCCAGTTCCTTCGGCGAGATGCCATCCACGGTGATGAACTCCACGGCATGCCGGTTGCCCAGGGTGATCGTGCCGGTCTTGTCGAGCAGGAGTACATCGACGTCCCCGGCCGCCTCGACGGCGCGACCGGAAAGGGCGATCACGTTGCGCCGGATCAGACGGTCCATACCGGCAATGCCGATCGCCGAGAGCAGACCGCCAATGGTCGTGGGGATCAGGCAGACGAGCAGCGCGATCAGGACGGTCATCGTGATCGGCGCACCCATGCCCGCAGCATCCACACTGTAGAGCGAGTAGGGCAGAAGGGTGGCGCAGACAACCAGGAAAATGATGGTGAAACCGGCAAGGAGGATGTTGAGGGCGATCTCGTTCGGCGTTTTCTGGCGCTTGGCGCCCTCGACCATGGCGATCATGCGGTCGAGGAAGCCCTCGCCGGGATTCGCCGTGATACGGAGGATCAGCCAGTCGGAGAGCACCCGCGTGCCGCCGGTGACGGCGCTGCGGTCGCCGCCCGACTCCCGCACCACCGGCGCACTCTCGCCGGTCACGGCGCTCTCGTCCACCGAGGCGATGCCTTCGAGCACCTCGCCGTCAGCCGGAATGATATCCCCGGCCTCCACCAGGATCACATCGTTCTGCCGGAGGACCGTCGAGCTCACCAGGTCGAAAGACGCCCCATGCTGCGGCTTGTTGAGCTTCTTCGCCTGCGTTTCCTGGCGCGTCCGGCGCAGCGCCTCCGCCTGCGCTTTGCCGCGCCCCTCGGCCAGTGCCTCGGAGAAGTTGGCGAAGAGCACGGTGAACCACAGCCAGGCGGACACGGCGCCAATGAAGCCGGCAGGAGCTTCACCCACGCTCAGCAGAGCCTGCAGCCAGAGCAGGGTGGTGGCCAGGCTGCCCACCTCCACCACGAACATGACCGGGTTGCGCACCATCCGGCGCGGGTCGAGCTTGGCAAAGGCAGAGAGGACCGCCTGCCGGTACAGATCACGTTTGGGGTCACGCGGTTTCATGACGACCTCAAGCTCCCACCATCAGGCGCTCGACGATGGGGCCCAGGGCCAGGGCCGGGAGAAAGCTCAGGGCGCCAACGATGATGATGACCCCGATGAGCCAGCCGATGAAGAGGACGCCGTGGGTGGGCAGCGTGCCGGCGCTTTCCGGCGCCTTCTTCTTCCGCGCCAGCGAACCGGCGATGGCCAGGGCCGGAATCGCCAACCAGTAGCGTGCGAAAAACATGGCCACGCCCAGGGCAATGTTGTAGAAGGGCGTGTTTGCCCCCAGCCCGGCGAAGGCGCTCCCGTTGTTGTTGCCTGCCGAAGAGAAGGCGTAGAGGACTTCGCTGAAGCCATGCGCCCCCGGGTTCAATACAGCCGCCCTGCCCGCAGCGCTGGCGACGGCGACGGCCGTTCCCATAAGCACCAGGAACACCGGAATCAGGATCATCAGCGACGCCATTTTCATTTCGTAGGCTTCGATCTTCTTGCCCAGGTATTCGGGCGTGCGCCCTACCATCAGCCCGGCCACAAACACCGCCACGATCACGAACGCCAACATGCCGTACAGGCCTGAGCCAACACCGCCATAGACGATCTCACCCAACTGCATCAACCACATCGCCGCCAGACCGCCCAGGGGCATGAACGAATCATGCATGGCATTGACCGAGCCATTGGAGGCTGCTGTGGTGGCCACAGCCCACAACGCCGAATCGGCGATGCCAAAGCGCGCTTCTTTGCCTTCCATGTTCCCGCCCGGCTGCCGGCTGCTGGCCGACTGGTCGATGCCCAGCCCGGCGAACGCCGGATTGCCGCGCTGCTCCGCCGGCGCCGCCACGGCCAACACGATCACAAAGATCACGGTCATGGCGGCCAGCAGCGCCCAACCCTGGCGGGTGTCCCCCACCATGCAGCCGAACGTGTAGCATAGAGCGGCCGGGATCAGAAGGATGGAGAGCATCTCCACCAGATTCGACAACGGTGTGGGGTTCTCAAACGGATGCGCGGAGTTGACGTTGAAGAAGCCGCCGCCGTTGGTGCCTAGCTGTTTGATGGTAACCTGGGAAGCGACAGGCCCCAGCGGCAGCACCTGGGTGGTGACCTGATGACCCTGGGCGTCGACTGCCGGCTGCAGCAGTGTGACCGTCCTGTAGTCGCCGAACGTCTGCACCACGCCTTGCGAAACCAGAACCAGCGCCAGGACCAGGGCCAGCGGCAGCAGGATGTAGAGCGTGCTGCGCGTCAAGTCCACCCAGAAGTTGCCGATGGCCTTCGTTGTGTGCCGCGTCAGCCCGCGGATCAGGGCCACCAGGACCGCCATGCCCGCCGCCGCGGAAACGAAGTTCTGGACGGTCAGGCCCAGCATCTGGGTGAGGTTGCTCATCGTGACCTCACCGCCGTAGCCCTGCCAGTTGGTGTTGGTGGCGAAGCTCACGGCGGTGTTCCAGGACGAGTCCGGCGTCACGGCGCCGAAACCCTGCGGGTTCAGCGGGAGCAGTCCCTGCAAACGCTGGAGCACGTACACCATCACCAGCCCCAAGACGTTGAAGAGCAGGAGCGCCACAGCATAGGTCTTCCAGTCCATCTCGTCGCCTGGGCGCACCCCTGCGAGGCGATAGGCAAGACGCTCGACAGGTTGCACGACCGGGTCCAGCAAGGTGTGTTCGCCCTGGTAGACGCGCGCCATGTAGGCGCCCAACGGCTTGACCAGGAGCAGAAGCAGAACCAGGTAGAGCAGGACCTGCAGCCAGCCAAAGGGAGTCATCCAAAACGCTCCGGCTTGAGAAGAGCGATCACCAGGTAGATGAGCAGGGCCAGGGCGACCACCCCGGACGCAGCATAGAGCGGATTCATGCCGCGTCCTCCATCAGCCGGTCGCAGAGCCGGATGAAACCGTAGCTGGCTGCGAACAGAACCAGGGTGATTGTAAGGAACACGAAATCGGTCATAGTCTCATCTCCCGTCGTTTGACTCGTTTGCTCTATGCTCAGTGTAGACAATCCCGTATCAAGGCAGGGACAAGAACGCCTATCGGCACGTCAAGAAAACATCAAGAAACCGCGCGCCGCCTTTGCCCGCGCCGCACCGTCGTGGCATCATCTGCAGCAGCCCTCAGCGCCCGGCGCCCCGCCAGCCCCATGAAGCTCTTCTATTCCGATCACTTCGTCCTTCCCCTGCCGCCGGATCACCGCTTCCCGATGGCCAAGTACTCCCTGCTGCGCCAACGCGTGGCCGGGGAGCTGGCGCCGCCGCACGAGCTGCACGAGGCCCGGGCCGCCACCGACGCCGAGCTGCTGCGGGTCCATGAGCTCGACTACCTGCGCCGCCTGATTGCCGGCGAGCTGGCGACGCCGGAAGTGCGCAAGATCGGTTTCCCCTGGTCCCCCGGCCTGGTCGAAAGGGCGCGGCGCTCAGTGGGCGGAACGTTAGGCGCCAGCCGGGCGGCGCTTGCCGACGGCATTGCCGCCAACCTGGCGGGAGGCACCCATCATGCCTATCCCGACCACGGCCAGGGCTACTGCGTCTTCAACGACGTCGCCGTGGCGGCTCGGGCCCTGCAGGCCGAAGGCATGGCGCGGCGCATCCTGGTCGTCGACCTGGACGTCCACCAGGGCAACGGCACCGCCGCCATCTTTGCCCACGATCCCAGCGTCTTCACCTTCTCCATCCACGGCGCCAGGAACTTCCCTTTCCACAAGGAAACGAGTGATCTCGACATCGCCCTGGACGACAGGACCGGCGACGAGGCCTACATAGACGCCCTGACGCCTGGACTCGACGAGGCCCTGACGCGCTCAGACCCCGAATTCGTTTTCTACCTGGCCGGCGCCGACCCCTTTGTCGACGATCGGCTGGGGCATTTGGCCCTGACCAAGCCCGGCCTGGCGGCGCGCGACCGGCTTGCGCTGGATGCCTGCCGGGCTGCCGGCCTGCCGGTGGTCGTGGTCATGGCAGGCGGCTACGCCCGCCATGTGGAGGACACGGCCGACATCCACTTCCAGACGGTGGCCCTGGCCGCCGGCTACCAGGCAGCGGGGTGGATGGCGCCTACAGCCAGTCCCGGTGACGGAAATAGAGCAGCATCGCGCTGGCCGTCCCGATCATGAGCAGCAGGGCAAAGGGATAACCGAGAGTCCAGTTCAGCTCCGGCATGTTGAAGGGTGAAGCGCCCGGGTTGAAGTTCATGCCGTAGAGGCTGGCAATGAAGCTGAGAGGAATGAAAATGGTGGCGATGATGGTGAGCACCTTCATGATCTCATTCATACGGTTGCTCACGCTGGAGAGGTAGAGGTCGGTCAGGTCAGTGGCGAACTCACGATAGGTTTCCACCAGGTCGATGATCTGGATGACGTGATCATAGGTGTCCCGGAAGTAGGGGCGCATCTCCGGCGAGATCAGCGGCATCGGGTCGCGCACGATCAGGTTGAACGCCTCCCGCTGCGGCCACACGGCGCGGCGCAGGTTAAGGAGATCGCGCCGCGCCTCATGGATGCGGTTGCGCGCCTCGGGGCTGACCTCGGTGAGGATGTTGACCTCCATGTCCTCCAGCCGCTCGCCCAGGGTTTCGAGCACGGGGAAGTAGCCGTCCAGCACGGCGTCCAACAGGGCATAGGCCAGGTAATCGGGACCGGAACTGCGCAGGTTGCCGGCGCCGCCCCGCAGGCGCGTGCGGACAGGGTCCAGGCTGTCGCCGGGGAGATATTGGAAGGTGAGGACGAAGTTCCTGCCCAGGAACAGGCTCATCTGTTCGATCTGCAGCGTCTCCTCCATGGACACCATATGCGTGACGATGAAGAGGTTGCTGCCGTAATCCTCCGCCTTGGCGCGCTGGTGCAGGTTGACCACATCCTCCAGCGCCAGCTTGTGCAGTCCCAACATCTCGCCCAGGGTACGGATCAGGTCGAGATTCTCCAGTCCGTCCACATTGATCCAGGTGACAGGCCAGGCGGCCATCAGCCCGGACAGCTCGGTCAGGTCCTTGAGGTCCTGCTCCACCAACCCGGCTGGGCCGTAGGCCATCACGTGGACGGTGGTGGGCTGCGCTTCGGGATCGGCGATCAGGACGCCTGGGGGCGAGCCGGGAGGCGTGCGGTGTTCGGGAAAGATGGGCTTCTTGCGCTTGCGGCGGGACTTGTATGACATGAAAGTGCCCTCAAACGGCCAGCAGCGCCTGGCGGCAGAGCATGGCCAGGGCTTGAATCCAGATCGGGTTGTCGTTCAGACAAGGTACAAGCCGGTAGTCCTCGCCGCCGGCTGCCAGGAACCGCTCGCGCCCCTCGATGCCCATCTCCGCCAGAGTTTCCAGGCAATCGGCCACAAAGGCGGGACACATGACCAGCAGACGCCGGACGCCAGACGCCGCCAACTGATCGATCACCCCGGCGCTGGCCGGCTGCAGCCAGCGATCGCGCCCCAGGCGCGACTGGAAGGCCACCGACCAGGCGCCGTCAGGGATGCCGGCTGCCTGCACGAAGCGTTGGGTGGTGAAGAGCACCTGGTGCCGGTAGCAGAGTGCATGCGCCGGCGAGGAAACGTCGCAGCAGTCGGAACTGGCCAGGCAGTGCGACCCGGTGGGATCGGTCTTGCGCAGGTGGCGCTCCGGCAGACCGTGGTAGCTGAACAGCACATGGTCGTAGCCCATGCCCAGGTTGACGGCAGCGCTGGCCACCAACGCCTCGATATAGGCAGGGTGGTTGTAGAAGGGGGGCAGCAAGGTGAGCTCCGGCGCCGTGGACAGCGCCGCCAGCGCTTCCCGCGCGGCGACGACGATGGACTCGACCGTGGACATGGCGTAGTGCGGGAACATGGGCGCCAGCAGGATGCGGTCGACGCCCTGGTCCACCAAACCCGCCACGCCAGCGGCTAGGGTGGGAAGGCGGTAGCGCATCCCCAGCGCCACCGGCAGCCCCAGCTCGTCCTGCAAGGCCTTCTGCACGCGGCGGCTGATGACGACCTGCGGCGAGCCCTCGTCCCACCAGATCGAACGGTAAGCGGCGGCCGAGGTCGCCGGCCGCCGCGGCAGGATGAACCCGCGCACGACCACCCGGCGCACCAGACCGGGGTAGTCGAGCACGCGCTCATCCATCAGGAACTCGTCCAGGTAGCGACGGACGTCGAGGGGATCGGGGGAATCGGGGGAACCGGTGTTGACGAGGAGAACGCCGTCCATGGTGCAGACCGCATGCGCAGGGAATCGCCTCCGATCTTAGCATAGTTGGCAGGCAGCAGGTAGCAGATGGCAGGTGGCTTGTAGGGGCGGCCCCCCGTGGCCGCCCCCGCCTCCCAAGAAAAATGACCATCCCCGCCCTCATCCGTACCCCGACCGTCAGGGAGGGGCCAATGGCGGACGCCTGTCATAGGTGGTACAGTTGTTGGGCCAGCCTCCCCAACGTTCAAACGTACCAACGTGCGAACGTCCAGACGCAACGTGCAACGTGTAACGTGCAACGCACACCGCCCCTCCCCCCACCCTTCCTCACCCGCATGCGCGGCCTCCTGGGCGCCGAGGCTGAGGACTTCCTCGCCAGCCTGGAGGAACCGCCCCGCACCGGCCTGCGCGCCAACACCCTCAAGGTCGCGGCCGCGGCCCTGCCCGGCCTGCTCCCCTGGGCGGTGGCGCCTGTCCCCTGGTGCCCCGAAGGGCTGCTCGTGCCCACCGGCGAGGCTCTGCCCGGCTCGCACCCCTACCATGCCGCCGGGCTCTACTATCTGCAGGATCCCAGCGCCATGCTCGCCGCCGTCCTGCTCGATCCCCGTCCCGGCGAGACCGTGCTTGACCTTTGCGCCGCGCCCGGGGGCAAGGCCACCCACCTTGCCGCCCGTCTGCAGGGTCAGGGGCTGCTGGTGGCCAACGAGGTCGTGTGGCCGCGCACTGCGGCCCTGGTCGAGAACCTGGAGCGCTTCGGCATGGCGAACATGCTGGTGGCCTCCGCCGCCCCCGCTGACCTGGCGGCGCACTGGCCCGGCCAGTTCGACGCTGTGCTGGTCGATGCGCCCTGCTCGGGCGAGGGCATGTTCCGCAAGACACCCGCCGCCCGCCAGGAATGGCGTCCCGCCGTGGTGGAAGGCTGCGCCGTGCGCCAGTCCGCCATCCTGGAGCAGGCGGCGCTGCTCGTGCGCCCCGGGGGGCGGCTGGTCTACGCCACCTGCACCTTCGCGCCGGAGGAAGACGAGGGCACAATCGCCCGCTTCCTGACCGGCCACCCCGATTTCGGCCTTCTCACACCGCCACCGCTGCCGGGCCTGGACCCAGGCCGGCCTGATTGGATCGACCCCGCCCTGGCCGCCAGGCTGCCGCTGGAACGCTGCATTCGCCTCTGGCCGCACCGCAGCCCCGGCGAGGGTCACTTCTTTGCCCTCATGCAGCGTCGCGGCGCATCCCCACCCGCAGCCGTACCCCAGGCCACGGATCGCCTGCCCGCGGCTGCCGCCGCAGCCTGGCAGGCCTTTGCCGCCGCCACCCTTCGCCATCCCCTCCCCGACCAGGGCTGGGCCCTGTTCGGCGATCATCTGCACCTGCTGCCCGCTGAGCCCTCCTTCTGGGAAGGGCTCCCGGTCGTGCAGGCAGGCCTGGCCGCCGGCCGCCTCGTCGCCAGCCGCCAGGGGCCTGCCCTCTTTGAGCCGGACCATGCCCTGGCCCTTGCCGCCGGCTGCGACACCGCCGAGACCGCCACGCTGGCCCTGACGGACGCCGGGGTAGCCGCCTACCTGGCCGGCGAGACCCTGCCCGCGGAAGGCGCCAGCGGCTGGGTGCGGGTGGCGCTGGACGGCTACGCTCTGGGCTGGGGCAAGGCCGTCCAGGGTGTGCTCAAGAACCACTATCCTCGCAGCCTGCGTCAGCGGCGATGAGAGATCCCAACCACGTCAGCGATCGCCAGAACACATATAAAGAAGCCCCGCCACGAGGGCGGGGCTCCCCTGCTTCAGTCCTGCTGTTCAGCAGGCATGCGGATCTACGCCAGCGAATTGATCATGTTCTGTGCCAGGGCTACCAGCACGTCGGCATCAGCGCTGGAAATCTTCTTGCCCCTCTGAGCCTCAACCTGGTTGATAAAGGCTTTCAGCATGTTCACAGCCGCCGCGGTATTGCCTCTTGCGCTGGCCGCCTGGGCATTGGCCACCTTGGCGAGCAAGCTGGTCTCTGTGCCTTTGTCCAGGCCCAGGGCACGGACGGCATCTGCCAGTCCCAGTCCACGGCAATCACTTAGGCTGGTCGAAGCAACAGCGAGCGTGGTTGTGCCTGCCGGGCAGGCGACTGCGGAGGTAGCCCCGACCGTGGCTACGTAGTAACCGAGAGGCGCCGCTGTGCACGCGATGCTGCCGGCCGCACTGCTGAAGTAGCCAAGCGGGCAGGCAATGGCGGCGGTGGCTCCCGAAACAGCAACGTAGGTGCCGAGAGGCGCCTGTGTGCAGGCACTGTTTCCCGATGTGCTGCTGAAAGTACCGGGCTGGCAGGCGACTGCGGCAGTAGCCGCGCTGGTGTCCACGTAGGTGCCGGGAGGCGCCTGTGTGCAGGCGATACTGCCCGAAGTGCTGCTGAAGGTGCCGGGCTGGCAGGCGACTGCGGCAGTAGCCGCGCTGGTGTCTACATAGTAGCCGGGAGGCGCCGGCGTGCAGGCACTACTGCCCGCTGTGCTGCTGAATTTGCCGGGGTCGCAGGCAGATGCGGCGACGGCCCCCGAGACAGCAACGTAGTAACCGAGAGGCGCCTGTGTGCAGGCACTGTTTCCCGATGTGCTGCTGAAAGTACCGGGCTGGCAGGCGACTGCGGCAGTAGCCGCGCTGGTGTCTACGTAGGTGCCGGGAGGCGCCGGCGTGCAGGCAATGCTGCCTGCTGTGCTGCTGAAAGTCCCAGGTGCACAGTCCATTGCGGCGGCGGCCCCCGAGACATCGACGTATTTGCCAGGAGGCGCCTGTGTGCAGGCGATACTGCCCGCAGTGCTGCTGAAAGTCCCAGGCGCGCAGGCCATTGCGGCGGCAGCCCCCGAGACATCGACGTATTTGCCAGGAGGCGCCTGTGTGCAGGCAATGCTGCCTGCTGTGCTGCTGAAAGTCCCAGGCGCGCAGGCCATTGCGGCGGCAGCCCCTGAGACATCGACGTATTTGCCAGGAGGCGCCTGTGTGCAGGCGATACTGCCTGCTGTGCTGCTGAAAGTCCCAGGTGCACAGTCCATTGCGGCGGCAGCCCCCGAGACATCCACGTAGGTGCCAGGAGGCGCCTGCGTGCAGGCACTACTGCCCAATGTGCTGCTGAAGGTGCCGGGCTGGCAGGCGACTGCGGCAGTAGCCGCGCTGGTGTCTACGTAGGTGCCGGGAGGCGCCTGCGTGCAGGCCATGCTGCCCGCTGTGCTGCTGAAGGTGCCGGGCTGGCATGGATATTGCTCAGTCAAGCCAGCCGCAGGGACATAGTAACCGGGGTCCGCAGCAGCGCATTGAGACTCGTTCCAATAGAAACCAGCGGCACACGAGTTGTCGGCAAATGCGACCAAAGGCACAAGTATCGCCACCAGCATGGCGATGAACGCTATTATCAGCAAAGACTTTGCGAAACTTCGCACGATGAGACTCCGTCCGGCATGAGTGTGGGTTTGAACTGTGTCCCCTTTCCCTGGGCACGGAGCGAATTGTATCCTTATTGCACTATTGATGTCGTGACGAACGTTCCAATGCGCATTCCTCCCTCGGACCTTTTGCGTTCTGAGTCCCCGCTGCTTGGGTTCCCATAGCCCTCTCCCTCCATCCTGCCTCGCTCTTGAAAAGCTCTCGACCTTGCCGGCAGCGGATTGCGATAGGGTCTTGGTTGCGGTAGGATGGGGCTGCTAGCCGGTCCCATTTCCATCGCCAGAAGATTCGCAGCAGGAGGCGTCGTCCATGAACGTTCGCAGTGCCCAATGCAGCCGCGCGTCCGCAAGCCGCTCGGTCACGAGCCGCTCGGTCACGAGCCACTCGGTCATGCTCGCGGTTCTGCTGGCTTTCCTCCTGGCGGGGTGCGGCGGCGAGTCCGGGCTTCCCGGCGTTCTGAGGTTGGGCCGGCCGGCCACGCCGACGCCGCCCGGCTTCGAGCTGCTCTGCCGGCTGGCATCGCCGCAGGAGCTGCAGGTACTGCGGACGGGGGTGCAGCGCCGGGCGCCCACCGACGAGGTGCGCTCGGCGTGGGCCGTGCAAGCGGCGGGGCACGAGAACGTCTCGATCCTGGCGGCGCTGATCTACGGGCCAGGCATGAAGGCCGGCGTGGGGCCGGCGGTGTGGGCGGTGAGCGGCCCGCCCGACGCGCCGGGGGCTGTGGTGTCGCTGAATGACACGGCGAAGCAGTACAGCGATTGGCCCGAAGCGGGCCTGCCCGGCGACGCCATCACCCTCTCCACCGGTGGCGTGGCGCCAGCGATCCAGTGCGCGAAGACGAATGTCAGATAGACAGTAGCTTCGTAGTAGCGACTTCAGTCGTCTCACAACCGAGCGACTAAAGTCGCCACTACGGTGACGGATTCAGTCCGCCAGGACTTCCTCGATCCGCGCCAGGACGTCGGCGCTCAGGGCGATGTCCGCGGCCTTGGCGTTCTCCACCACCTGCTCGGGGCGGGTAGCGCCGATGATGGCGCTACTCACGGTGGGGTGGCGCAGGGTTCGAGTCGTTGCCGGCCCCTGTGCTCGATGGGCAGCCGCCGTCGCATCCCCGTACGCGCAGGAAAGGCTCTAACTTGCCTTTCCCTGCGCAGACGAGGATCAAAGCTGGTTGGGGACGATGCCGGAGTGCAAAACCCTACTGCGGTGATGACGTCCCGTTCCTGAGCAGAGGCAACCATATCTGTCGGACTGCAGGCGTGGCCGTGGGCGTTTCTGTGGGCGTATTCGAAGGGGTTGGCGTCGCGGTCGCAGTTGGCGTCGGCGTCGCGCTCGGAGTCGATGTCCCGGTTGGGGTGGGTGTCCCGGTCTGCGTTGGCGTCCAAGTGGGTGTCGGAGTCCGGGTGGGCGTTGGCGTGGCGGTCGGGGGATAGACAATCTGCGAGAGCAAAACAATGGCGCCCCAGTCGTGTTTGACACTGTACGTGTCGTCGCTCTGCCAGAACATGTGCGTGTCGCGCGCCCCACCGTCATCGTCGTCGTTGAAACCCAGATTGAAGCCCATCCGCTTGCCAGACACGAGAGCACCCGCCTGGAGGTCACTGGCCGGAATTGCCATCTCAACCACCCAGCCACCGGGCACCTGCCGCGTGGCCGCCAGGAAATCACCGGTCGGGATGGCCCGGTCCGTCCTGCGCCCGTCGGCATTGACCGTGTACTGGTGGTCGTCAGCGCCCGAGCCGATCAGGTCGCGCAGACCGTCAAAACCGACCTCGATCTCATCATCATTCCAGACTTCAGCACTGTCGTTCACAATGGCGTCGTCATCTATCTGGAAGGCAAGGTATACGGCCTGCCCTGTCCAGGTGGCGCGAACGAGCGTACTGAGGTCGGTCGGACTTGGAACTGCTCCGACAATCGTCTGGGCCGTAAAAGCGTCCACCGACAGGAAACCTGCATTGGCCCAGTCGGAAAGGTCACCGTCGATAACCGGGGCCATGCCCGTCTGGTAGGCCCCCACGGTCTGCCCGCCTGCCGGCGCAGTTGGGGTAGGGGTCCGTGTCGGCGACGTCTGCAGCCGCAGAATGAGGAGGCCACCGTTCCGATCCGCCACATAGACGTAGTCCCCCGCTACTGTCACTCCCTGCGCATCTCCGGGTGTATCGTAGTGGGCGACCTCCACAGGATGGACCGGATCAGTAATGTCCAGGACGCGAACACCGTCCAAACCCCCGGCCAGAAAGGCGTACTTGCCAGCGATGGCGATGTCAGCAGCGTCGAACGGATAGGAGGCTACCTCCGTTGGCTGTGCAGGTACAGACACGTCGACCACCCGCAGTCTTGTGGCGGCCGGGTACAGATCGTCAACAAGATAGACATAGTGCCCCACGAGCGCCAGATCGTACACCGAACCCGGTGTATCGAGCGAGCCTACCTCCACAGGTTTCGCCGGATTGGCGACATTCACGATCCGGAGCCCGCCACCATACCCCTCCGCCAGGTAGGCATAGCTGCCCGCCACCGACAGATCAGTCTGCTCCCCCGGCGTATCGAGGAACCCCAGTTCCACGGGCTTCGGTGGATTGGCGACGTCCACGACTCGCAGGCCGCCGTAGTAGTCCGCTAGATAGGCGAGGCCGCCATTCAGGGCAATCTCAAGCACCCATCCAGGGGTAACGTAGAATCCGACTTCGATCGGGGCGGCGGCATTGGCGACATTCACAACCCGCATTCCGTCCCACTTGGCCGCGACATAGGCATAGTTCCCCGCGACTTGCACATCGGATGGAGAGCCCGTACCGGTAAAACCCTTGCGAACCGGCTTTGACACATTGGCGACATCCACAACCCACAGCCCCTTGTCGTCGACGACATAGGCAGACGCTCCAGCTACGGCGACATCCTCGGCGACCAGCGTGGCGTCGTAGACGCCCGCCTGGCGCAGTTGCGTCGGGTCGGCGATCTCGACGATTTGCAGCCCATTCGCCGCAGCGGCATAGGCATAGCTGCCTGCCACAGCCAAATCGGCCGCCCACGACCCTGGTACGTCGTAGACGCCAACCACGGCCGGATGCGCAGGATTCGCCACACTCACTACCTTGAGTCCGTATGCCTGGGTAGGATAGTAGTTTCCGGTGAAGTAAACATAGTGGCCCTGCACCGTCACGCTCGTCGCACCCCTAAGCGGCGAAGTACTGACGGAACCTACACTCTGAGGATGGGTGGGATGGGTCACATCCACCACATCAAGGCCGAGGTAGGAAGTTACATAGGCATACCCGTCCGCCACCACCACATCCTCGCAGCTATCGTTATCATCCCCGCGCGTGACGTAGTAGGGATGGGTAGGGTCGCTCACGTCAATCACATCCATCCAACTGTGCTCACCCGTGTTCTCGTCACGTGACGTTGCCACCACAAAGGCATAATCTCCGGAGACGGCAACGCGATTCGCCCACCAGCAGAACGTGTCGTCACAATTCTTGTAATACCCCACTTCCACGGGATGCGCCGGGTTGGCAACATCGAGCACTCTCAACCCACCGGGCCATGTCGCCAGATACGCATACCCGCCAACCACAGCGATATCCATAACGTGCAATCCTGCGGCCGTATAGGCTCCAACTTCGACGGGTTTGCCCGGGTCGGCGACGCTTACCACCCTCATCCCCCCGCTGGCATCCGCCACGTAGACATAGTTGCCGACCACGGTCAGGACCCACGGTCGGGCATACCACTGGTCACTGTAGAGTCCAACCCTACCCACCTCTACCGGCTTCGCTGGATTGGAGACATCAACCACCACTACATAGGGTCCCATGCCGACATAGGCATAGTTGCCCTGCACCGCTACAGCGTTTATGTCGCCCCCAACCTGGCCAACGTACTCCAAGAAAACGCTGGCAGCACCTGGCGCCGCCGTCATGTCCCCTGGCTCAGACCGGACGGCGAAAGACGGTGACATCGCCGCCACAGTCAACGCAAGGGCGCTCAAAGCCAACAGCGCCCAAGAATGAGGAAACGGTTTCATCGTTGAAACCTCCGTTGCTGTCGTGGATCAGATTCAGGTCATTCGCAACCTACTTTCCAGTATCCTGCGCGATGCGCAGTCAGTCAATGATGTTGCATACTTTCGCCAGAAACGCGCGCCTTGCCATCCTTCCCACCTTTCCTTTTGCCCGCGCCGCGGTGTCCTGTTTGCGCGCTAGATTGGGCCCGGATCGCAACCCCGTCGAGTCGTGCCAACATCAGGAATCCGTAGTGGCGACTTTAGTCGCTGGTTTGAAGAGCGACTAAGGTCGCCACTACGCTGACGACGCTACTCCGTCAGGGCTTCCTCGATCCGCGCCAGGACGTCGGCGCTCAGGGCGATGTCCGCGGCCTTGGCGTTCTCCACCACCTGCTCGGGGCGGGTAGCGCCGATGATGGCGCTGCTCACGGTGGGGTGGCGCAGCGTCCAGGCCAGCGCCAACTGGCCGCGGGTGATGCCAAGCTCATCGGCGATGGGCTTGAGCTTGCGCACCTTCGCCGCGTTGCCCTCGTTTACGAACTGCTTGCGGGCCCAGTCCTCACGGCTGAAGCGCGAGTCGGCCGGGATGCCGTCGTCGTACTTGCCGGTCAGCATGCCCATGCCCAGCGGCGAAAAGACCACCAGGCCAATGCCGCGCGGGGCCGTCACGGGCAGGATCTGCCCCTCCACCGGCTGCCGCTTGAGCATCGAGTAGTGCGGCTGCTCCACCTTGGGTAGGTGCCAGCCGTAGCGATCGCACAGATCGTAGGCTTCCAGGATCTGGGTCGCCGACCACTCCGACGTGCCCCAGTAGAGCACCCGGCCGTGCTCGATCAGCGTCTGCATCGCCATCACCGTCTCGCGGATCGGCGTCTCGGGGTCGGGCCGGTGGCAGAAGTACATGTCCACATAGGGAGTGCCCAGCCGCTTCAGGCTCTTGTCCAGGCTCTCCATGATGTGCTTACGGGAAAGGCCACGGTCGTTGACATCGTGGCTCATCGGCCAGAAGACCTTGGTTGAGATGACCAGGGTGTGGCGGGGGTACTGCGCCAACACGCGGCCCATCTGCTCCTCGGCGCCGCCGATGCCGTAGATGTCGGCGATGTCGAAGAAGTTGATGCCCTGCTCGTAGGCGGTCTCCACCACCCTGCGGGCGGTGTCGTCCGCCATCTTGCCCTCACCGAAATTGATCCAGCCGCCCAATGAGATGGTGCTGATCTTCATGCCGGTGTCGCCCATGCGTCGGTACTGCATTGTCCACTCCTTTTTGCGCTAGAACGTTGGTCCGTTCACACGTTTGAACGTTGATTTAGGGCGACATTCTAGCGTGCAACGTGCGAACGTTCAAACGTGCCAACGATTCCGCGCCGCCCGGGTGTGCGGAAAGAGAACGGAGAACAGAGGACAGGGACCCGTAACCCGCTTCTTACCCAGCACGCAGTACGCATCACGTATCACGCCTCTTCATTCCGCAATCCGCAATCAGCAATCCGCATTTCTCATCCACCACCCAGCGCCCGCCACTGCGGCGCCACGCTTACCAGGCCCAGCTCGCGGGCGATGCGCCGCGCCGCCAGACCCAGGATCGCCGCATAGGTGGGATAGGCGATCTCCAAATCGGCAAGCTGATCGACCGTCATGCCCGACGCCATGCCCGCAGCGACGATCTGCACGATCTCCACCGCCTGCTCGCCGACCACGTGCACGCCCAACAGACGCTGAGTGTTGCGGTGCACCAGCAGCTTGCAGCGGCCCTCGGTGTGGCCGTCGATGATCGCCCGGTCCACGTCGGCGTAGCTGACCGTGGCGGCGACAACGGCGCCAGCGCCGTGCGCCACCTCCTCGGTCAGGCCCACGCTCGCATATTCGGGGTCGGTGAAGCCGCCGTGGGGGACGATATGGTGCCGGTAAGTCAGGGTCGCGTCCCGCACGGCGTTCTCGGCGGCGATGCGCGCCTCATAGCTGGCGCTCTGCACCAGCATCGTGCGGCCGGTGATGTCGCCGGCGGCGAAGATGTGGGGGGCCGTGGTGCGCAGGCGGCTGTCCACCCGCACATAGTTCCTTTCCCTCTCCACACCGGCCGCGTCCAGGTGCAGGGGGTCCAGGTTGCCCAGCCAGCCGGTGGAGAGCACCACGGCCTCGGCGTCCAGGATGTGGCTTTCGCCGCCAGCGCCGTAGACCAGGCGCAGGTGGTCGCCCTGCCGGTCCAGGCGCTCGATGCCGCCGATTCCGGTGATGATGTCAATGCCGCGCCGCCGGAAGGCATCGGCCAGGGCCGCCGAAACCATGCCATCCTCGGCCGGCACGATGCGCGGGGCCGCCTCCAGCAAGTTCACCCGGCTGCCGAAAGCGGCGAAGATGGAGGCAAGTTGGCAGCCGGTGGCGGCCGCGCCCACCACGATGACCGAGGCCGGCAGCCGTTTCAGCGCCCACACATCGCTGTGGGTGAGCGCCAGCTCCTCGCCGGGGAAGTCCAGGCGGCGTGCGCGCCCCCCGGCACAGAGGATGAAGCGGTCGGCCTGCAGGCGCCGCCCTTCGCCCACGGCGATGGTGTGCGGGTCGAGAAAGCGAGCGCCGCCCTGCCCGGCATGTACGGTGACGCCGGCTGCCTCCAGGTTGGCCAGGAGCTGCTTCTTCTCATGCACCTGGTAGATGATGCTCTGGGTCCTGGCCAGCAGACGGGGGAAGTCCAGCTCCGGCGCAGGCGCGCTGAGACCGTAATCGGCAAACTGCTCGGCCTCGCGCACCAGCCGCGCCGCCTTGGCCAGCACGCGCGTGGGAACGCAGCCGTCGTTGGTGCAGGCGCCGCCGAGGTTGCCGCGCTCGACGAGGGTGACGTTGGCGCCCAACTCGCGGGCGCGCAGGGCGGCAGTGACCCCGGCCGGGCCGCCGCCGATGACGATGAGGTTCAGCATAGTAGAGACTCCTTCAGTGTGTTCTTCGTCATTTGGTGTCTGCCTTGCGATACATGGCGCAAGAACGTAGACCGCACCCACGTCCTTGCTGTGCCTTGATCTCAGTCATCGTGTCGGGTGAAAATAGAGCCATCCAAGGCTCCGTGGTCAGAAAAGGTCTGCCATGACCAATCGAGTGAGCGTCGTCGAAGCGAAGAAAGCGTTCTCCGAGCTGATGGCACAGGTCTGCTACCAGGGACGCCGCCTGGTGATAGAACGCCATGGCAAACCCATGATGGCATGGGTGAACATGGAAGACTTTCGGCGCCTGGAGGCGCTGGAGGAAGAGGTGCAAACACGGCAGGGGCAGAGGCACTCCGCCTTGCTGCTGGCTGCTTCTATGCGTGAGCGCTTCCACGCTGAACGTCAGGGAGCCATCCTGCCCGATGCAGCCGGCGTTCTGGACCACCTGCGCGAGGAGGGAATATGAGTGTCCTACCGTTCGTAAGAATGCCACAGGTGTGAGAAATCCGCAGATGGTCCAAAACCCTGCCGTACCAACCGTTGTCAGCCGGCCCTATGCCGGGGCTGCCGACCTGCCCGCCGTCCTGGCGCTGTGGCCTGCCTGCCGGCATGCGGCCTGGCAGACCGATTTCCCGGCCCCCAGCGACCTGACCGAGCTGCTGCAAGCGCCGGCAGCCACCACCGGCGGCGCTCAGGTCTGGGTGGACGAACAGGGCGCCGTGTGGGCCTACGCCCTGGTGGACGGCGATGCGAATCTGTGGTTTGACCGCACGCCCCAGGCCGCCGAAGGCGAGATGGACGACGAACTGGTCGCCTGGGGTCTCACCCGTGCCTCCAGCCTGGCCGCGGGCTCGGGCGAAGCGGCCGTGCTCGACACCTCCTGCCGCGCCGAGGACGCCAGGCGCATCGCCCTTCTCATCCGGTGCGGCTTCCAGGCGCAGCCTGTCCGCACCCTGCGCTTCGTGCGGTCGTTGGCCGAACCCATCCCGGCGCCGTCCATGCCCGCGGGCTACACGATCCGGTCGATCATGGGTGAGAGCGAGGTTCCGGCGCTGGTCACGCTGCATCGGGCTGCCTTCGGCACCGGGCGCATGACGGACGCCGAACGGCTGGCCTGGATGCGCACGCCCGACTACGACCCCGGCCTTGACCTGGTAGCGGTGGCGCCTGACGGCAGCCTGGCCGCCTATTGTTTCTGCGCCATCCACGCCGAAGACAATCTTCTGCGCGGACGCTGCGACGGCTTCACCGACCCGCTGGCGACGCACCCCGAACACCAGGGCCGCGGCCTGGCGAGGGCGTTGCTATGCGAAGGGATGGCCCGGCTGCGGAACCGCGGGGTCGAGCGCGCGCTGCTGGGGACGCGCAGCGACAACCTCGCCATGCAGGCCGCCGCGCGTGCCGCCGGCTACACCGTCGAGTCAGAACGACTCTGGTTCAGGTGGCAGGCGCCGACCGCTGTAGCGCCGTGACTTCCGCCAGCCACAGCGCCGAGCTGGCATCGCTGGGCATGCGCCAGTCGCCCCGCGGCGAGAGGGCCACGGAGCCAACCTTGGGGCCATCGGGCATGGCCGAGCGCTTGAACTGCTGGCTGAAGAAGCGCCGGTAGAAGACCTCCAGCCAGCGCAGAATCGTGGCAGCGTCGTACTCGCCGGCGAACGCCTGGCGGGCCAGGACGAAGACCTTGGCGGGCGGAAACTGGAAGCGCACCGTCTGGTAGAGGAAGAAATCGTGCAGCTCGTAAGGGCCGATGGTGTCCTCGGTCTTCTGCTCCAGCGCCCCGCTGGCGCTCAGGGGCAGCAGCTCCGGGGTGATCGGCGTCGCACAGATGTCGTGCAGCACGCTGGCGGTCTCGCCGCTGAACTCAGCGCCCGCGGTCCACTCCACCAGGTAGCGCACCAGGGTCTTGGGCACCCCGGCATTGACGTGATACATGGACATGTGGTCGCCGTTATAGGTGGCCCAACCCAGGGCCAGCTCCGAGAGGTCGCCCGTGCCCACCACCAGGCCGCCGATCTGGTTGGCGACATCCATTAGGATTTGGGTGCGCTCGCGCGCCTGCGCGTTCTCATAGGTGACGTCATGGACGTCTTCGTCGTGCCCGATGTCGCGGAAATGCCCCCGCACCGCCTCGACGATAGCGATGGTGCGCGTCGTCACACCCAGCGCTTCCATCAGGTGGAGGGCGTTGCCGCGGGTGCGGTCGGTCGTACCGAAACCAGGCATGGTGATGGCGACGATGCCCTGGCGTGGCAGGGACAGCCTGTCGAACGCTTTGACCGTGACCAGCAGGGCCAGGGTTGAGTCCAAACCGCCGGAGATGCCGATGGCGACGGTGCGCACCCCGGTGTGCTTGAGGCGTTTGGCCAGGCCGGTGCTCTGGATGCTGAAGATCTCCTGGCAGTGCTCAGCCCGGCGCTCCGCATCCGCCGGCACAAAGGGTGTCCGGCTGAGCTGGGGCCGCAGCAGCGTCGTTTCCGCCCCCGCGCTCCACTCCCCCGGCAGCGTGAATGGCACCGTACGGAAGCTGCAAGCGGTGCGGGAAGCGGAAAAGGTGCTGTTGTGCAGACGTTCGTGCACCAGCCTCTGCACATCCACATCCGCCACTGCCATCACCGTCTCAAAATGGAAGCGCTCGGTCTCAGCCAGGATAGCGCCGTTTTCGGTGATCAGGGAGTGCCCCGCCCACACCGTGTCGGTCGTTGACTCATTCGCCCCCGCCCCGGCGTAGAGATAGGCCGCCAGGCAGCGGGCCGCCTGCTGCTGCACCAGCTCTCTCCGGTAGATCTTCTTGCCCAGCAGCTCATTGCTGGCCGAGCCGTTGAGCAGGATCGTGGCGCCAGCCAGGGCCTTGTCGCCGCTAGGCGGGCTGACGGCCCACAGGTCCTCGCAGATCTCCATCCCCAGCACGCAGCCGGGCAGGTTCTCGGCGGCGAAGAGCAGGTCGACGCCAAAAGGCGCCGTCTCGCCGTCGATGTCCACGCTGTCGACGTCAGCCAGGGGACCGGGCGTGAACCAACGCTCCTCGTAGAACTCGTTGCTGGTGGGCAGGTAGGTCTTGGCGGTGATGCCCACGATCCGGCCGCCGGCCAGCAGGGCGGCGCAGTTGTAGAGCCGGCCTGTCACGACCAGCGGCAGCCCCACGACGACGGCTACGTCGTTGAGCGCCGCCGCCTCGGCCAGCGGGGTCAGGGCGCGGCGGGCGTGGTCAAGCAGCAGCGCCTGGTAGAAGAGATCGCCGCACGAATAGCCCGTGATCGACAGCTCAGGAAACAGGATCAACCGGCACCCCTGGGCGGCCGCCTGCTGGATGGCGGCGATCATGGCCCGGACATTGAAGTCCACATCCGCCACGCGCAGATCCGGCGACACCACGGCGACGCGCACAAAACCCAGGCTGGCCGGCGAAAAAGAAGGATGGTGAGCAGTCATGATCGGGTCGCCTCGCGAGATGGGGCCGCAGGAATAAGCAGTGCTTGCGGCACGACGCCATCAGTATGTCGCGAACTGACCCGCCCTGCAACCCGGCGTCACCCAAGAAGACATGAGTCATCCCGGATTTTGAGGGGGTGATTCGCAAAAAGAGACCTCCTTCGGTAGATTGATGGTGCAAGCCAAATCACCGAACGGAGGTCTCTTGACATGGAAGATACACGGTTGGCGTTGGGTGCGCAAGTATCGGCGGAAGTGGCGGTCGAGTTGGGGCAGCGACTGGAGGTATTCTTGGGACCGCTGTTGCTATGG